>CALVYT010000041.1 GCA_944372345.1 uncultured Clostridia bacterium | reverse complement strand
GAAGATCCCCGTAAGCACCGTCAGGACTGCCAGCATGAGCGACGCAAGACAGAGAATGACCTGTTTCTTACCATTGCTCATAGCTCTTTGCCTCCTAAAAGATGATGCTGTCGTGGTCGATGGTGATCCTGACGACCTCGGCATTGACGTAAAAGTACAGTTCGGCGGTTTCCTCGCCCGCGACGATTTCCATGCGGAACATATCGACGGCGGGGAATGTGTCGCTCGTTACGGTCATGCCGTTCTGCACGCGGGAAACGATGTCGTTCAGCCCGTAGTGCGTTACGGTAAAGCCTGTTTCGGTGCGCTCGAAGTCAAAGCCTGCCGTCATGTTCCGCCCGTCGAAATCGCCCCATGTATAGGGCTCTTCGCCTACGGTCAGGGCAAAATCGTTTTCGGGCGTGCAATAGGCATACACTTTCACTTCGTAATCGGAAGCATTTTCAACGGTAAACACTACGCCGCTGTCCATAAGTCCGATCGAACTGCCGTTCTCCTGCGTCCGGTCGTCAACCTTTACGGTAAAGTTCCCGCCGGGCGGTTTGTCGTCGCCCGTAAAGCGGACGACGAGCGCTATGACGGCAACGACCACGAGCAGTACGACGATGACGGAGAGAACTGTCCACAGTACGCTGCGCTTGCCTGTCGTTTTTGCCATAGTATTTCACCCCTTAAAAGACCACGCCGCTCTGGTTGACGCTTATGCTCTCCGTCGCCATGTAAACGGTGTTCAGATCGAGCCCCAGCTTGTACCACGTATCGCATTCGACATATGCGGAAGAAATTGCGTTATCCGTCTTGAAGATGCCGACCTTAAACACATTTTCTTCGCCGATCTCTCCGATCGCCGTGCGCATCGCCGCAATGACTTCGTCCGTAAGATAACCGTCAAGCAGAAGATAGAACACAGTATTTCCATATGCGCCGTCCGTGAACTCGACCTCGCGGGTGTGCGCATACTCGCTGGATACGTTTACGCGCTTCATACGCTTCGTAAGATCTTCCCCGGAACCGTTTGCCTTGTTGTACGCCGCCATGAACTCATCCGTGAAGGCGATTCCCGCGCAGATAAATTCGTTGTAATCATCTTCGCTCGTGCCGAGGTACGGGATCGTGCCTTCCGAATAGGAGTAATCGATCTCCATCGTATGCGTTTCGTCCACCTGCGCTTTGAAGCCGCAGGAAGTGGTGGAAAGCGTTCCGCCGCCGAGCTTTAAGCTGTTTACGGTCAGGCGCTGTTGGTAGTCCACCGTACAAGTGGCGGTCTTTTCCGCATTGCCCATCGCGCTGACGGTGAGGACGACCTGCTCGGAGAACGGCTTGACGCAGGCAAGCGTTGCCGTAAGCGAGCCCTCTTCCGTAGGCGTGATCGTTACATAATCCGTAACAGTCTTTCCGGAAGCCCAAGCGGAACTGCCGTTCGCCCATGCGAGCGACCAATTCGCATTCTGCCTTGCACTGGCGGGCTCGATCGTCGCCGTGATGGTATAACTCGTTTCTGCCTGCGGGGAAACGGCTGCATCCGAAACACGCTCGGCGGCCATAAGGCGAATGCCGTTTGCCGAAACGGGCGCAACGCTCATACCGCCGTCCGCGACCGTCGACTGTTCGGTTTCGACCGCGGGGAGTTCTTCTTTCTTGTCGAACCAGCCCGCAATAAGTCCTGCGAGCAGCACGCCTACCACGATGAACGCGATGAGCGTAAGCACCCACTTGACCGTATCCGAGCGCTTGTGTTCATAAAGTTCGTTGTAACTCATTGATTAACCTCCAAAAAATAATGATGTTTGAGGAATACGGAGCCTGCAATTTTCCTTACAGACTCCAACTCCCGAATGTACCGATATTGCCGTTGTTACCTGAGCAGCATCTGAAGCATGGATTTGTCCGAGCTTCTGTACGGCTTGACGGCACACTCATAGACTTCGCCGTCCGCGTCCACGGTCTGCACGGCATAGGTATTGCCAGCGATGACTTTACCCGTGGCTTCATCCTTGATCTCGAAAGGCTTTGCCACAAGCTGCGCCGCCATTTCGTCCCCGAACACGATGTCCAGAACGGTATAGCCGCCTCTGTCTGGAGGCACAACCGCCACTTTGACGTCCTTGCCGCGAATGTTTCCTTTGATGAAGTACGAAAAATACGTCCTGCCGTTCTTCTCGAACGTTTCTCTTTCCACGAAAATCTGCTTATTTGCTTCCATTGTTTACCTCCATTTGATTATTTCTTGCCTCTGGTCTGCGAGATTTCCCTCGCCTCCTGCTTGCTCTTGCCTTCGGAAAGAGCCTTCTTGTACTTATACATGCCTGCATGGTCGCTCTGCGCCTGAAGATATCCGGAGCGAATGCCCGCCTCATAATCCGTCAGTTCCTTGCCTTCCTTCGGCCCGTAGGTATGCACCTTCGCCTTTCTGTCCTCCGCATAGCCCTTCGCCCTCTTGGAAGGAACGGACCAGCGTCGCTTGGAATACTTGCCTTTTGCCACTTTTGCCTCCTGAAATTTAAATTTTGGTTGCCCGTTTTGCCGATAGCGCAGCAGATTGCCCGTCATGCCGTTAGCGCAGCGATTCAGTTGTATATGGTAACGAACGCTTTTTTCTCGGACCGCTGTCCTATGCGACGTCTTGCGGTGAGCGGCCACTCTTATCCTTCGAAGTACCGCATAGGTTTCGCCCTGAATTCTGTGCGTTCGGTTACGCCTCGGTCAGTCGATGTATGTACGAATGTACGTATTCGACGGAAGCCTTTTGCCATCGATGTGTTTACGCTCTTTATACAGAAGCTGATACTTGCTATCGCGCAAAAGCGTTCTACGATAATAGGTGTCGATACTCAAAACGGCATTGTTCTGTTCGGCGTTTACAATCAGGTAAAGCTCTTGCTTTACTATGTAATCGCGCGTCCGATACACGTTCTCAAACAGTTTTTCGTTCTTTGCTTTGTCCATCTTTGAATTCTCCTTTGTTCTTATTTTTTATGAACTCAGCTAATTGCTGCTCATAACGCCGTATCATACATTCGGAAACCCGATGGATCAGATCTTCCTGCTCTGCCGGTAAAGGGCTGCCTTCTTGCGCGCGAATCTTGATATATAAAGGCACGGTTACCATGCCATCGGATTCGCTTTTTCTTAGCCCGATACACGCTACCATCTGATATCTTTCAACCATCCGACCCTCCTTTTTCAGGGCAAACATTTGTCCCTTCACTTAGAAGCCACGAAAAAGGCAAAAATGGGGTCACTTGTTGAAAAAATTTTTTATTTTTTTGCAAATGACTCGCAATCTATCCCTGATTGAAGTAGCATCAATGCCTAATTCAGCGGCAATCTCTGACTGCTTACGGTCATGACAATAGACCTGTTCAACAAGCCATTTTTGTTCTTCGGTCAATACTGCAAGCGCTTTGTACAGTTGCTCGATATCGTCATTTTGAAAAGCTTTTTCTTCTATATCGCTTTCTTGATCGACTATTTGGAATCCGCCTTCAATAAGAGCCTCCAATGACTGATGCCGACGCGTTTCCTTTCGGTTGATACGTTTTTCGTCTGCTTCGATTTGCTCATATTGCATTGCAAATTCGTCTGTGACTTCAATGTCGATATACGTACCGTTGATTTCATACTTGATTGTTTTCATACCGTACTCCTTGTGATTTTTGAAATCCGCAGAGCCGGTTTTTCCACAAACAAAAAGACGGCAGGAAAACGATTGAGATTTGTTTCCCTTGCCGTCTCGCGGTCTGCGGAATATTTAGTTTTTAATTTACTAAGCTACCATACTTGCATTTTGGATTAAGACTTGTCCATCGTCTAAAAAACGGATAGTTGTCTTAAAACCTTTTACGACAATTTCAACGGTTTTACTGATTTTATCTATTCGACAAACCAGCTTGTCCGCCCCATTTCTTACGTCTTGCATCGGATCACCTCCATTTTTGTTTTCGCAAAGGCAAACTTGACATTCGCAAAGAAATATGATACAATAATAAAAACTCGTGCACTTAGCTCAATGCAGTTAACCTTTGCGCCAACATATTATCAAACTGAGTAAGAAGCGAAAAGGACAACACGGGACAAAAAAGGACAATATAAGACAAAATATAAGGGGAACCGTATTTTGAATTTTAATGAATTTGTTCAGAAACTCTATACGCATTGCGGGAATGGTAAAACACAACCTGACTTTCTCAGAGAATTGTTTTCCAAAATCTCAAGCGAACAAGATGATCCTATTCTTGAGAAAGATGATGATTATTTGAGAAAGATTTTTAGTGGAAAAAGGAAGCTGCCTCAAAAAAGCGCTTCCTATCTTTTAACACACTTGGATAAAGGTAAGTTTGATACCTATCTGTATGACTTATTGGCAGAAGATGCACTTATCGAACTCTGCAATGATTTTGAACCAATTGTAGGTAATTCATCAGCCGACGATATCTCAACAAAAATAGCTGATTTGTTTAAATCTATACTCAAAGAAATTGTGACAAAAAAAGACATAGCCATTAACAAACATGCTACTCTCGAGCTTTCTAATTTCGCATTAGAAAGAGAATTAACTGAAATAGTGAAAGATTTAGCATCGCTCCCTCCAGAACAACGCAAGATCAATCTGTCTTACGAGCCATATAAGGTAGACGATAAAATCTTGCCAAAAAATTTCTCGCTAATTAGCGAAATAAAAAAAGACGTAGTAGAAAACTATGTCTATATTGAAGAGTTATTTAAAAACGCATCGCAAAAAAATGCTTTGTTTTTTGATCAGATCGCATCGGAAGTAAAATATGTTTGTGATAATTTAATTTCTCAACCGCATTCACAAGAAACGGTCTTTTATCAAATGGTGACGTGGCTTAAAAGTAAAGTATCCTGCAAAAGCGATATCGCTTGCAGAAAAATAATTTCTTTCTTTGTCCAAAACTGTGAGGTGTTTCATGCTTTTACCAAATAAAATTATCTCTTATAATGAAAGTATTCTTTCTAAATTTCCAATTGTTCTGAATGTCTTAAAAGACAACGATTATCTAATTATCGATTTATATGAGCAATTAAAAACATCTTTGGATATAGAATGTTTTATTGAAGTGTTAGATTGTTTATTTGCATTTGGAAAAATAGAAATAGACTATGTAGCAAGGAGTATTCATTATGTTGTATGAGATATTGTGTGAACAGTTTAAATGTAATGACAAACCACGAGGCATTATACGCTTTAACGAGACATTAAACGTTGTAAAAGGTCATGATTCCGGAACTAATTCCATTGGAAAATCCACTTTCCTATTGGCCATTGATTTCGCCTTTGGCGGAAATTCTTATGCCGAAGATAAAAGTCTGATTAAAAAAATAGGACACCATACAATAAACTATTGCTTTAAGTTTGGTGATGAATTTTACTATTTTTCTCGCAATACAGCTACACCCAAAGAAGTTAATATCTGCAATGCGGAATATGTTTTACAGGAAACTATACCTATTGACGAATACAATAATAAACTATTAAAATTATACAGCATTGACTTACCTAATATATCTTTTCGTCAGATTGTCGGCAGATACTTTCGCGTATACGGAAGAGGCAGTTCAAATGAAAGAAAACCCCTTGCCTCTTATGATGGCGAAGCGCCAAAGGAATCGCTTATCGCGCTCCTGAAACTTTTTAATGGATACACTCCCATTGAAACATTGTATTTAGAACTAAAAGATAAAGATGAACGTAAAAAAGCGATTATCAATGCTGATAAATACAATCTTGTTACAATTATTAAGAGCAAAAAAGACTATCAAAAAAATTTGTCGGATATTGAACGACTTAATGGTGAATTACAATCCCTTGCTCGCTTCGGACGTCAGGAGCTATTGTATCTTGATCCAGCGCAAGCAGAGAAAGCCGCAGAATATAAAAGCCGTTATGAAACATTGACAAGACGCAAAAAACAACTTTGGGCAAAGTATTATTCCATAAAAAATAATGCCGAAAGAACTCATGCCTCAACGGCGCAGGATTTTAATGCGTTATTACAGTTTTTCCCTAATAGCGATATTAAGCTATTAAGTGATATAGAAAACTTTCATTCAAAAATTACCGATATACTGAGTGAAGAATTTACCATATCTATGTCACAAATTTTGAAACAAATAAATGAAATTTCTATTGAACTTACACAAATTGAAGTTTCCTTAAAAGAATTAGATGTCCCCAAAAGGATCGCAGACAGCACTTTAAAGGCATACGCACAGGCTCAGAATCAAATCAACGAACTTAATCGACAAAACGAGCTATATGTCACAAAAAGAGAAATTGAAACTGATATTCGTACCCTGAAAGCAAAATATCAGCAGCTTTTCACAGACATCTTCAAGGATATTACATCTAAAATAAATGATGTTATGGCTAAATTAAACGCATTTATATATGGTGAAAATATAGTTGCTCCGGTTTTAATTGTTACAAAGCCAAATTCATATACTTTTGGAACCGATATGGATGACGGTACCGGGACGAATTATAAAAACCTAATATTGTTAGACCTTGCATCTTTAAAACTCACTGAATTACCGACCATTGCACATGACACCATTGTGTTCCACAATATTGGTCAAGAACCAATGGCAAAAATTTTAGAGCTATATAACAAAAGTGAGAAACAAATTTTTATTGCGATTGATGAATCAGCAAAATATAATGAAATCGCGCAGAAAATAATCGAGAACAATAAAATATTAGAGTTGTCAGGCAATGGCAATGAGTTGTTTGGCTCTTCTTGGATTACTAAGACTTCCGATAGCGATTTACAGGAGTAAATATGAAAATTACATATAACAAACTATGGAAATTACTAATAGATAAAAATATGAATAAACAAGACTTGTGTAACGTAACAAAAATCAGCGCAGCGACTATGGCCAAACTTGGCAAAGGCGAAAATGTGAACACTGAAATTTTACTGCGCATATGCACTGCTCTCGATTGCGATATCGCAGATATAATGGAGATAGAAAAAGGCTGATTATATAAAAAAATGCTATTGCCTTTTGTTTGGAGGGTTCCTCCCTCAGCGAAAAAAGATCAAGGGGCAATGTTTATCCCTCGTTAAGCATAAAACATTGCCTGATTCCTTGACTTTTTTCTACTGAGGTAGGTCGGGAAGGTTCGCAAAAGGCAATAGCACAAATAAATCAAAATATAGGAGTGCCATATGGAAAACTGCGTTATATATGCTCGATTCAGCTCCCACGGGCAAAATGAACAGAGTATCGAAGCACAAGTACGTATTTGCAAAGAATACGCCGAAAGTAAAGGGTTGGATGTCGTTAATCTTTATACCGACAAAGCCAGAACCGGGACAAACGATGCGCGCCCGGCTTTTCAAAAAATGATTGCTGACGCCAAGACCGGTGCCTTTCAATACATAATCGTGTATATGTTTGATAGGTTCGCCCGAAATCGCCGCGACAGCATCATCTATAAAGAGATGCTCAAAGAGAAATATGGCGTTAAAGTCATATCGGCGCTGGAACCGATCGCCGAAGACGAGGGCGGAGAGTTTTATGAAATGTTCCTTGAATGGAATGCCGAGAAGTATAGCAAACGACTCTCAAAACGAGTTCGTGACGGTCTTGACACCAGCGTTGCAAACGGCACTTTTTGCGGCGGTTTCATGATTTACGGGTATCAAATTGAATTAGAACCCGTGCCTGGTAAACAGGGAAAATTCATAAAACGAGTTGTAATCAACGAGGAAGAAGCCAAAGTCATGCGCTATGTATTCGAGCAGTACGACAAAGGCGTAAGCAAAAAGCAAATTGCGGCCGATCTTAACGCCCAAGGTGTCAGAATAAAAGGAAAACCCGTTACGCACAAAACATTCGATCATTATATGACCAATCCGAAATATACGGGCGAATTCTATTTCGGCGATAGGTTTTGCACGAATATGTATCCCGCGATTATCGACAAAGCCACTTTTGAGAGAGTACAAAAACGCCTTGCTGAAAACCGATACTTTCTGGGAGGAACAGAAACCGCCAAAGTTCCCTATCTCTTGACAGGAAAACTATTCTGCGGACATTGTGGAACGGAAATGGTCGCCGGTGGAGGAAAAAGTAAAACGGGTAAAAAGTATTACTACTACGAATGTAAAAAGAAGAAAAAGAAACTCTGTTCCAAACGAATAGAACACAAAGATCAGCTTGAAAAATATGTCGTTCAAAACGTAATAGATTTTCTGTCCGATGATGCTAATTTGAAAGTCCTTGTCAAAGACGTTCTAAAGTACTTTGATTCTCGCACGGACGAAAGCGAACTCAAATCGATACGGAAACGCATTGCCGACATACAGGAAGAAGCAGACGCAGCTGCAACCGCCTTCATTGAGGCAAAAAGCCAACTTTTGAAACAGCGCATTGAAAAGCGTATGCAAGAATGTGAAATACTGCTTGCAGACTTGGAAAAATTAAAAGCTCAGCTTGTTCTTGAGCGTGGACAAAAGCTGACTGAAAAAGATATCGTTTCATTTGTAAAAATGATCCTGCAAGGAGATATAGACGATATTGATTTCAGACGCCGTTTGATTGACAATCTTGTTTACAAAGTATATATCAGCGACGATAACACTTATATCTACTTTAATATTAAAGGAGGAAAAGGAATCGAAGAGATAACTTTCGAAGATACAAAATCAGCTCTTGATAAGGAAAATAGAGTTCAAACGCAAAGTGACCCGCCCCGCCACGAAAAAAGAGGACTCCGTGTCCTCTTTTTTCGTGGCGGAGAAGGAGGATGAGAACGTTTTTGCGCAACGCGCAAAAACCTGTTCGCCTTACGAGCCTTGTGCGATTACAGAGTGACGGAGCCCCGCCGAAGCAAGCTGCGAGTAACCTGACGCCGAAGGCGGCAGTATCCCCCGGTTGTGAACGTTTTTGCGCAACGCGCAAAAACCTGTTCGCCTTACGAGCCTTGTGCGATTACAGGGTGACGGAGCCCCGCCGAAGCAAGCTGCGAGTAACCTGACGCCATAGGCGGCAGTTTCCCCCGGTTGTGAACGTTTTTGCGCAGCGCGCAAAAACCTGTTCGTCTTACGAGCCTTGTGCGATTACAGGGTGACGGAGCCCTGCCGAAGCAAGCTGCGAGTAACCTGACGCCGAAGGCGGCAGTATTCCCCGGGTGAGAACGTTTTTGCGCAGCGCGCAAAAACCTGTTCGTCTTACGAGCCTTGACAGACTTGTTGAAAAACCGCGCATTGTTTTGACCGCATTGCCGCGCTTGAATGAGCAGCATATGCGAGCGTATTTCGGCAGAGAACAGCGCTGACGCACGGTAACTGACTCACTTGCGATTTCGCCGGGTCAGTTCATATCGCAAAAGCGCGCTGACAATAAATAGCCTATCCTTTACAAAAATGCGTATCCGTGATATCGTCGGGAATACGTTGAAATGAAAATCACCCGCAATTTCCGTAAAGGAAACGAACGCGCGACCCGTATCGGGATCTCGCCGAAAGCAAAGAAAAACGATAAAATGCTTTCCTGTATGCCGGGCGCAGCTTCGCAGACACGCGAAGCTGCGCTTTTCGCATCCGACGGATCGAGAGTAATGCGCGAGCGCCGTTATGAAAATATTCCCGACTTATTGAGTTCTTTGCGAAGATGGAGGATTATCTTCTTTTCAAGGCGGGAGATATACGATTGGCTGATCCCGAGAATGTCGGCGACTTCCTTCTGAGTCTTTTCCTCCTCGCCTTTGAGCCCGAAGCGCATTTCCATTATCACCCGCTCCCTGTCCGTCAGCCGCGCGACGGCATCGCGAAGGAGCTGTTTTTCCACGTCCGTTTCGAGGTCGCGGCTCACTATGTCCGGCTCCGTGCCGAGTATGTCGGAGATGAGCAGTTCGTTGCCCTCGAAGTCCACGTTCAGCGGCTCGTCTAGCGAAACTTCGCAGCGGGTGCGGACGATACGGCGCAGGTGCATCAGTATCTCGTTCTCTATGCATCGGGAGGCGTATGTCGCAAGTTTGATGTTTTTCTCGAAATTATACGAATTGACGGCTTTGATAAGCCCTATCGTGCCGACGCTGATCAGGTCTTCCACGTCCACGCCCGTATTGTCGAACTTGCGCGCGATATAGACCACGAGCCGCAGATTGCGTTCGATGAGCAGCGATTTGGCGGCGGCGCTGCCCTGCCGCATTTCGCCGAGAGCGCGGCTCTCCTCCGCGGGCGTCAGCGGCGTGGGAAGCGTTTCCCCTCCGCCGACGTAACAGACGCCGCCGTCGTCGATCCCGAGTATCTTGCTTATCAGTTTCTTGAGCATACCGAGCATATCAGCCTCCGAGGACGGATACGGGAAGTAGCATATCCTCGTTGCGGGCAAATCCGCTTGCGGATATTCCGAGTATCACATCACTATATTTATTCCGTTTTTTATCGAAATATAATAAGAATTTGTCCGGTTTTATCAATATCAGCCGCGTACCGCCTCCCACGCCCTCGGCGGCTGCTTTCCCGACGGAATGCGTCGAAAGCGCGGACGCGCCGAACTCGCGGACGAACGACGACATTTTGACCACGGCGACGGGTGTGCCGCATTCCGAAAGTCCGTTACCCGTATCTATATACCCTCGCATACGCGCCGTTCTGCCGCCTATCGTGACGCATACGTCCACTCCAAGTTCGCGCTCCGCAAATCTGCGCCTTATCGCGCCCGCGGCAAGCTCCGCCGGCAGATACATAACGGCGGCGACGCAGGACGGAAGCAGATAAGGAAGCCGCGACGGATCCGAAAGCCCGAGTCCGGCTGCTGCGGAACCGGCAGCTACGCATGCGCCCGCAAAAGTCGCCGTTGCTCCGAAAAACGCGAGCGTTCCCGCCGGCGGATTACATACGCCTACGGTGAGCAGCGCGGACAAAGCAAGCCCCGTAACTACTCGCAACGCTATCATCGCAGCAACAGGCAACGGCAGCAGCGGATATGCTGCGGAAAGCATCGTTCCGAGCGCGGTAACCGCAAACACGCGGGTCGGCCTCGTTTTACAGCCGAGAAGTCTGTACGTCAGGCATGCCGAAAGCGAAGTCACGACCGCACTGTCTACGACGAACAATTCTATGTAAACTTTCATTGCGCATATTGTACCACACCGCGGACAAAGAGTAATCGCCTTTATCGTCGAAATTAAAAGGAAAAACGCTTAACGTAACGTCAAGCGTTTTCAGCCGATAATTCGTATGCCTGCGGCAAAACCGCGGTTATTTCTTATCCCCGCCGAAGGTATTCTGCTGCCTGTTGTAATGCTCGCGCAGCCACGGCGCAACGTCGTCATCCCCCGCGTCGTCGCTGACGTGAACTATGCTCGTTCCGATCGAGGGAGCAACGGGCGCGCTCTGCGGCGTTTCCTGTCGCTGCACGGTTTCTTCCGCGACTTCACGCCCGGTGTTTTGCGCCGGCAGAGTGTGACGGTCCGCTTTGCGCTCGTCGCCGAAGCCCGTCGCTATCAGCATTATCTCGACGTCGTGCGGCAGATCGTCGCGGAAATCCAGACCGAATATTATGTTCGCGTTCTTATGTACCGCCTCGCGGACGAGAACGGCGGCTTTGTCTATCTCCTCCACCGTGACTTCGTGTTTGGCTTTGACATAGAGCATTACGCTGGTGGCGTTGTTTATGCGGATGTCCTGCAAGCGGATATTGACGGCGGATTTAACGGCGTTGATCACTCTGTCCGTGCCGCTCCCGCTGCCTATCCCGAGATACGCGCGCCCCTGATCTTTGAGAACGGTGCGCAGATCAGCGAAATCGAGGTTGAGCGTCTGCGTGTTTATGATAACGTCGCTTATGCCCAGAATGCACTGGCGCAGTACGCCGTCGGCATACGCGAACGCCTCGCTCATCGTCGCGTTGTTGGACAGCGTGACGAGATTTTCGTTGGCGACGACGATATACGCGTCGCACACCTTGGACAGGTTCTCTATGCCTATATCCGCATTGACGATACGGTGCCTGCCTTCGAGATAGAACGGCTTGGTCACGACCGCGACCACGAGCTTGCCCATATCTTTCGCGATGGACGCAACCACGGGCGACGCGCCCGTCCCCGTACCTTTGCCCATGCCCGCGGTTATTATCACGAGATTGGCTTCTTTGAGAAATTCCTTGATTATATTCCGGCTCTCTTCGGCGGCGCGCTGCCCTATTTCCGGATTCGCGCCCGCGCCGAGTCCCTGCGTCAGCTTCTCTCCTATCTGTATGCGGAAAGGCGCTTTGGACTTGCGCAGATCCTGAAGATCGGTGTTTATCGCAATGAAATCCACGCCGTCAAACGAGCTTTCTATCATTCTGTTGAGAGCGTTGCCCCCGCCTCCGCCTACGCCGACGACCGCTATCTTCGCCGACGGAGCTTCGTTGCCGTAAACCTGTCTGGACATACTTTTCTCCTTTTATCTTTCGAACAATTTGGCAAGAAAACTCTTCTTGCCGGACGGCGCATACGCGCCGAGCACCATATCCGCGAGAGAAAGCGCGCTCGAGAGATGCGGCTTGTTCATCTGCGGAAGATCGGGCGCGGCGATCTCGAACTGCCTGTCCGTCTTTTTGGACAGATAGTCGACCGCGCCGTTGATATACGAGATCCCTCCGCCCGTCAGACAATACGTCGCCGACGGAGGCAGATCGCAGGAATTAAGACACTTGTTGATCGTCTTTGCCAGCTTGCTCATACGCGCCGTCACTATGTCGTTGACGCGCGTCGCGGGCAGCGACATCACCCTGTCGTTCACGTTCAGATCGTATGTATCCTCATCGGAAAACTCGAGGTTGAGCGCAACTTTGCGTTTGAGCGTTTCGGCAAGCGAGAAACGTATGCTGAGCACGTCGTGAAGGTCTTTCGTGAAATGTCCGCCGCCGAGAGAAAAACTGAACTGCCGCACGATACCGTCACCCCGCGCCACCGCTATGTCCGTCACTATATAACCGACGTCCACCAAAACGGCGTACCTGTCGCGTACCACGTCGTCGAACAGGAACAGAGCCTCGGCAAGGATCGTACTGAGAAATTCCACCGACTCTATGCCGAGATCGCTCGCTATCCGCGTAAACATATCCGTGAAATTCTTTTCCGCGAGCATATACGAAATATATCCCGACAGCCGCGACGCAGTCAGCCCCACGGGCTGTATCATCTTGCGCTCGTCGCCGAGCGTGAAATATACGGGTTGCGTGTTTATGAGAACGTAATCGGGATTTTCTCCGAAATCGTTACCCATTTCAAGCAGCCTGTCCACGTCCTCGTTCGTCACTTTACGCCGCTTATTCAGCGACATCGTAACGTCCTTGCATTGAGTCACCGAGAACTGCCCGGGCACGCCTATATACAAATACCGTATTTTGATGTTCGCGTCCGTTTCCGCCGCGGAGATCGCTTTGAACACCACGTTGATCAGTTCGTCGGGACGGTAGAACGCGCCGTCTTCGTAACCCGAATATTCGCACTCGCCCTTACCGAGGACCGTTATCGTGCCGTTCACGCCCCGCCGCGCGATAAGCGCCGTGATACGCGAAGAACCTATGTCAAGTATTGCTGCCGCTTCCTGTGCCAATTTTCCTTATCTCCCCCGACGGTCAGTTACCGCCGTTATAAGCCGCCACATATTTTCCGATGCTCTGACTGTAATTGACCGTCGCCGAACCG
Organism: uncultured Clostridia bacterium; assembly: GCA_944372345.1. Taxonomy (GTDB): domain Bacteria; phylum Bacillota; class Clostridia; order Christensenellales; family Pumilibacteraceae; genus Protoclostridium. Next base: position 5,826 of record CALVYT010000041.1, on the reverse strand, counting down.
CCCTCGAACTCGGGCGAACCGTTGTTGTCGTAATAGAATTCCACCATAGCCTTTACCGCGGCTTCGAGTTCGTTTCTGTCCGTAAAACTGCCTTCCAGTCTGCAATAAAGGGTGAAGCGGAACCCGCCCGCGATCTCGACTTCGATCGTGCCGCGCTTTCCGGCGGAAAGATCGATGGACCTGTACGCATTGAGGAACACGCTGCCGCCCGGGTCGCTCTGCGGATGAAGCGCTTCGGCGTAATCGATGAGCGTGTCGAGCGCGGTCAGATCGAACGAGCCTTCGTCGTAAAGATACCGCCCCGGTTCGGAAGAAACGGGAGTTTCGGACGGCGTGACCGCCGCGACGGACGAATCGTCGCCCGTAACGTCCGTATCCGACTTCCGCGTGATCTTGCCCGAAGATCCCGCAATGACGTAACCGCCGTCCGGCAGCGCGATCTGTATGTCGTCTTCGACATATTCGTACTCCACTCTGACGGTGTTCGGGAACACGCTGACGACGCTCACGGCTTCGGCGCGCACGACGCGTTCGTCGACAGTGCGCATAAGCTCCTCTTCGTCATACAGAAATATACTGCCGTATTTGAAATCTTCTGCGGCGGCGATCACTTGCTCGTTTACCGCTGCGATCTCCTCTTCGCTGCTCGGAGAGTGCAGGCTGACGCACCTCGCCTCGATATGATAGACGGTAAAAATCGCGCTCATCAATATCACGAGCAACACAAGACCGCCTAAAACGGAGAGCAGAATTATCAGCCGCTTATTTCTCATATACGTTATTATAACAAACCGCACGCATAAAATCAAGCGTATTCGTAAATTAAGTGATTTTATTGCATACCGTTATATCCGCGCCGAGCGAGGCAAGCCTGCCCGCAAAATCGTAATATCCCCGTCTTATGTGCGACAAGCCCGAAACGACGCTCCGCCCCTCGGCTTCCAAGGCGGCGAGCACAAGAGCCGCTCCGCCGCGCAGATCCTCCGCTTTTACGTCCGCGCCGTACAGCCGTCTGCCGCGGACGGTCGCCGCCCTGCCGCACACCGTTATGTCTGCGCCCATTTTAATGAGCTGCTGCGCCGCGCGGAATCTGTTCTCGAAAAGATTTTCTATTATGTACGACGTGCCTTTCGCGCAGGCGCAGAGCGCAGTCACGGGAGATTGAAGATCGGTGGGAAATCCCGGGTACGGACCCGTTTCCACCTTGCCCGGAGAATGCAGTTCGCCGTCGCCCGAAACCGTCACGCCGTCCGTGCGCTCCGTCACGCGCGCGCCCGCCGCGCGCAGTTTTTCCGTCAACCGGCACAGATGCGACGAGTCCACGCCGCGCACCGTCACTTCTCCGCCGCACATAGCGCCCGCTATGAGATACGTTCCCGCGGCGATCCTGTCGCCCGACGGGTCGAATGACGCGCCGTGAAGGGAGCTCACGCCGTCCACTTCTATCCTGCGCGATCCCGCTCCGCGCACCTTTCCCCCGCAGGCGTTGATGAAGTTTTGCAGATCCGCTATCTCCGGCTCCGCGGCGGCTCCGAGTATCACGGTATGCCCGGGGGCGCGCGCCGCCGCCATCATCAGGTTCTCCGTCGCCCCCACGCTCGGGAAAGGCAGTTCCACTCTGCCGCCGCGTAAGTTCCTGCCGTCGCAGAGCACGCGTCCGCCGTCCTCGCGCACGTCTGCGCCGAGCGCGCGCAGACCGCTTATGTGCAGATCTATCGGGCGCGGACCTATCTCGCACCCGCCGGGATAGCAGATCTCGGCGCGACGGAGCCTTGCGATGAGCGGACCGAGTATGAACACTGACGAGCGTAGTTTTCCCGCCGGTCCGCACCCGACCTCGCAGCCGCTTATCGGTCTGCCGTCTATGTATATCCCGCCGTTCTCGAAGCGGCATATCCCGCCGAGGCTGCGGAGTATGCCGAGCATATTTTCCGCATCCGACGTAGGTTCGCAGCGCGACAGGAACACCTCGCCTTCCGTCATCACGGAACAGGCTATCAGCGGGAGCAGCGAGTTCTTGGCGGACATTATTTCCACTTCGCCGTACAGCGGTCTCCCGCCCGTTATCACATACGATCCGTCGTCCGTTTCGCGGCAATCGGCGCGGTTTTTCATAAGCGACCTCCTTATCCGAGCAAACGTATACAGCCGAGCAGCGTCATTGCCGCGCTCGCCGCCTGCGCCGCGATGCGCGACGCGCCGAACAGTTTCGCCGTGCGCGAACCGAGCGTGAAAAGCAGATAGTGCGCAGCGAATGTCAGAAACGGTACGGCAGGAGCGAACGGTTCCGCAGCGAGCGCAGCCGCGCCCACAGCGGTATCTGCGGAAAGCGACAGCCCGAGCAGCGTGGCTTCCGCCCATCCGCCGCCGCGTTTCATCTGCATACGCATACGCTTTTCCCGAGGCGGCGAAGCTACGCCCCGCACGCCCAGTATTATAATTATGCAGGCGCTCGCCGCGTTAAGCCAACCGGAAGCAACGGTCAACGCGGAGACCGCGAGCATTGCCGCAGCGGGCAGAACAAACGAAAATGCCGAAATATACAGCGGAATCCACCCGTCCGCCCGTCCGCCCGAGCCGTAAGCCAGCCCTGCGGCATAAGCGTCGATACTTACGGCAAACACGGTCAACAGGATCATAAACCACTCCGCGCCGCCCGTATGCGGCGCAAACGGCGCAGTCCGCCGTACACTTTATGCTATGCTGCCGATCCCGCATTCGCTACTCCGGCGCCGAACCCGACGCGATATCTCCCTGCCGCATACATACGCCGCAGTATGCCGATACCGCCCGGACGGAGCGCGAAAAAACGGCGGAGCCTTCGCTTCCGCCGTTCATCCCGCAATACGGATCGTTATTTCTTGTCGCCGTCCTCCGAGTTGATTATACCCGCAACTTCGGAGAGCTCTTTTTTCAGCCGCGCTATCGAGCCTTCGAGGTCGGCGTCCTCGCCGTTCTCGCTGCCTTGCATGACGCCGAGCGTATACTTGATGTTCTCTATCTCCGAGAGCAGTTTTTCCTGCTTGCCGTCGTCCTTCGGAGCCTCCGCGGCAGGCGCGGCAGCCGCCGCTCCGAGCGCGTGCAGCATTCTCTCCTGCTTCTGGAGCTGGTCGAGAGTCTGGTTGAGCAGGGACGCGATCGCCGTCTGCGTTTCGCGCTGGCGGCGCAATTCCCTTTCCAGTCTGGAAACGTCGCCGCTCTCGCCGTCGGGCCGGTTCTCGGGCGCGCCTTCAATGAGCGAACGCAGCTGTTCCCTGATCTCGCCGAGCGAATCTACGATAAGGTTGTTATAGCTTTCGTAAGACTGCGTTTCCCCATCGGACACGCTCGCCATATTGATCGTGAATATCTGATCGCGCAGCGACTCTATCTCCGCGAGAATACGGTCCGTGCCCGTTTTGTCCGCGCCGGGCAGCACTTTGTTTATGCTCTCTTTCAGATGCTGATATTCTTCGCGGAGCGCGAGTATCTCGTTCATCACGCTGTAATCGGGTTCTTCGCACATATGGCGCACGTCGCCGTATATCTTTTCCACGAGTTCGTCCGTGCGTTCGCCGCGGGCGGGCGACGACGAAGCCGTGCGGCGGAGTTCCGCCATTTCGTCGCCGAGAGCGGACACTTCGCGCCGAAGTTCCGCGACCGCCGCGGGCAGCCCCGCAAGCCCCGCGAGCAGAGCATGCAGACCGTCGTCCGCGGAAGAGGCTTCGGCGGGAGCGGCGACGGCACGCGAACCGATCGCGGCTTTAAGATCCTCGCCCATAGCCTTCACGTCGTCGGACGTCACGGCGTCCGCTTTTGCGGCGGCGAAATCGTCGCGCAGAGCGGAAATCTCCGCTTTTATGTCCGCCATTTCACCCAGCGAATGTCCACCGCTTTCGGAGGCTTCCGCAGCGCCGCCGACAGCGGTGTATACGCGGAGGTCGCCGAGCTGCTGCCTGATCTCTTCTATCCCCGCGAGCACGTCGTCGTTCGACGCCGCGGCTTTGGCGGAGTTTTCTATCCTTTCGAGCTCGCGCATAAGTTCGTCGCGCACGGAGAGCAGTCTGTCCGCGCCGTCCGTTCCCTCGGCTTCCGCAGTCGTGCCGGACGAGAGAGCGGCTTTGATCTCGCCGAGCTCCTCCGCCCAGCCGCCTATGTCCGCCCTGATCGACGCAAGTTCGTCCATCAGCGCGCCGACGTCCGATCCGCCCGCTTCGACGCGGTCTTCCGAAGCCTCGGCTGCGCCGCCCGAACGGGAAAGTCTGTCCGTCACGCCCGAAACTTCGTCCTTATACGCCTGCAATTCGTCGCGCAGCGAAACTATTTCCGAAAGGAAAAGATTTACTTCGTCGGGAGTGGACGGAGCGCGTTCTCCGTCCGCCGCGGTGCGCGCTTCAAGCATGGCTTTTATCCTGTCGAGTTCGCCCACTATCGCCGCGCGGTTGCCTTCCTGCGCGTCCGCTATGCGGCGCTGCAATTCCGCCATTTCTTCTATTGCGGACGGAGATATGCTACCGTTGATCTCCGCGCGCAGAGTTTCCACCGCGTCGGTCAACGCGGAGACCGTGCTGTCCGCGGGCATAGCGCCCGAGACTTCCGCCGACGCTTCCCGCGGCTCGAAAGAGGGCGCGGGCGCCGCGCACGGCGCTTTGTCATAGACTATCTTCGGTACTGAAATGATCTCGCCCACGCTGAGCGCGCAGAGCTTCTCCGCCTTTGCGCGTATATCCGCAGAGCAGCTCTCCGCCGTCTGCGCATCCATCATAAACACGAGGTTGGAGTTGAGCGAAAGTATCTCGGCGCACAGCTTGTCGTTGACCGCTTTTTCGCGGTTGCTTTGCAGCGTGTTTTTGAGGTTGACGAGTTCGGGCAGTTTGTCTACCGCCGAGTTTATATTGTCGGCGGACCTCACCGCCGCGGCAAGCGCGAGGAATTTGACAGCCGCCGTCCTGCCCTCGGGAGTGAGCAGCGATCTGATCTTATCCGCTCTGCCCAGCCCGGCGGCGACGGTAAGGTCGTCGCGCTTCACGGGACAGGCAAGGATATGATCCACCATTTCGTTGTATTTATCGACGACGTCGCCTATCCAGCAGTCGTCGGTCGCGAGTATCTCGCCGTCCAGTTTGCGGAGAGCGTCCAGCTTTTCGGAAAGCGTGCTCGCCAAAGTGTATACCGCGGATTTCGCCGCCGTCAGCGCGCCGTATACGGAGAGCAGACGGACCTCTTTTTCATATTCTTTCTGCGAAAGCCTGCCCGCGGCAAGGCGCAGATCGATGACACGGCGCATAAGTTCTGTCACGTCGGTCGGACGCGCGGGCTGCACAGCCGGCTTGCCGCCGTCCGAAGCGATCGCGGAAACCGCGTCGCCGAGGCGGACGAGCTCCGCTTCTATCGCTTTGAGCCGCCCGTCGTCGCCTGCGGAAGGCGCCGCTTCCGCGGGTTCGGACAGCCGGCTTTTGAGTTCGTTTATTTCCGCGGTGAGTTTAGCCGTCTTTTCCTCGTATTCGCGTTCGAGGCGGCTGCGCATTTTTTCCAGTTCTTCCTGCATGGACTGCGACCTGCGCGCGTCCGCGAGTTCACCGCGAAGACGCCCGATCTCGTCGTAGAGGGCGGGATCGGACTGTCTGCCGCGTCCCGCGCCGTTTTCCATACTGCGTTTCAGTTCGGCAATCTCGTCGAGAACTCTGCCGAGCCGCGCCTCGGACGCGTCGACGGAAGCGTCGTACTCGCCGTCGATCACTTCGTCGTAATCGTTTTCGTCAGCCACTTCGGCTTCGAGTATCTCGTCCTCGTCGCAGCGATCAAACTCATCGTCGTATTGTTTCATTTCTTTTCCTCACTTATACG
>CALVYT010000040.1 GCA_944372345.1 uncultured Clostridia bacterium | reverse complement strand
GCTTCGCCGTCGCCGAGTTGGTAGTGATCCTTGATATCCTGACGAACGGCGATCTTATCGAGATCGAAGTCCTCGAACTCCTTGACGTAGACTTTCTCTTCGGAAATATCCACGCGGGAGTTGATATACATCGTGCCGACGTAAAACTCGATATAGTCGATATTGGGCACGTCGGAGTCGATGACGTCAAACGTCAGGGTGTTGGTCCCCTCGGCTATCGTCAGTCCGCGCACCGTGCGCTCTTCCCAGACGAGCGAAGTAACGGTTTCAGGCTCTTCGGCAGGCTCTTCCGTTTCGCCCTCTCCGGCCTCGCCGTCAGTCGTTTCGCCCTCTCCGGTTTCACCGCCGACTACGGTAGTCTGCATTACCGGAAGCGCGCTCATATCCGATATATCGATATTGCCCGTATTCTCGCTGCTTTCATAGTTGAGATACATTTTCATCGCGCTGCCGGGTGCGAGCGGTTCGACGCCGGGGTTGGACATATGCAGCACGAGCGTAACGTCCGTATACTCCTCGGCGGACGTGAACGTGAAGCCGAAGTAGTTGCCGGACACGCCGTAGTTGCCGATATAGTCGATACCGGCGGTCTCATCCGTCTGTTCGATATTGCCGCCCGCGGACTCCACTCCCGAAATTTCGAGGTCGATATCCTCCGCTTCGACGCGGTATACCGTCGCCGCGTCCGCGGGGATCTCTATCATCGCCTTGTCGCTGATCGGCGGCATCACGCGTTCTCTGACCGTAATGGTGTACCTCGCCGATTTACCGCTGTACACGACGTTGACGACGCGCGTGCCCGGGCTGGTCAGGTCGGGCGTGGTGACGCGGCAGTCGTCCAGATCCACGGGCTGCGTGGTGCCGTCGCTCATATGCGCGGTCACGACAAGACCGGCGTATGTGAATTCATCGCCGTAATCGAACGTGGTCTGCACGTTGCTCGTATCGAGCGATATGCTCTCGAGCTTGGCTTCTTCTTCGGGTTCGGGCTCTTTGTCGCCGCAAGCCATAAACCCGAAGCTCAGAGCGAGCACCGCGACGATAAACAGTGCGAATGCCGCTCTGACAGCAAATCTTTTCTTTGCTTTCATCTCTTTTTCTCCTTCTTCGTTTTTTTGCCTCGGAGCGGCGCCGGCGCGCGCGGCACGCGAAACCAAAGCCCCTCCCTTCGGCAACCGCATTATACAGCGCGCGGAACGGGATTTCAGCAATTATCGCATAACCTTTCGTTTTCATCGCATAACCTTTTCCAAGCGGCGGAGAAAAAGAAAAAACGGCTTCCGCCGTTGAAGTGAACCCCAAAATTTGGACAGACTTTCGGGGTGCATATCACGTTCGGTGAAAGCCGCTTTATATTTCCGTTTATGCGCCGGCAGCCGCAAGCGCCGCGCCGCGCTCGAAGAGTATGTTCAGTTCGAACACGCCGCCGTCCGCGCTTATCTGCAAGTCGCCGCCGTACTTTTCCGTGACGTACTTGATGCTCTTCATACCGAAGCCGTGGAACTCGCTGTCCTTTTTCGTCGTCAGCGGCAAGCCGTTCTCGAACCGCAGTTCGCCGTCGTACCAGTTGTTCGCGTTGATGGAAACGAGCGTGTCCGCCGATCTGACGTGCAGGCTGATAACGCGCTTATCGGGCGGCAGCGACATAACGGCGTCTATTGCATTGTCGAGTATGTTGCCGAACAGCGAATAGATATCCTGTTCGGACATAAAGTCCAGCCGTTCGCCGTCCGCTATGCAGCTGAGCTTGACGCCGTTCTTGTTGCAGAGCAGGCTCTTTTCCGTCAGTATGACGTCGAGCGCGTCGTTGCCCGTTTTGACCGTCGAGTCGTATATCGAGATCAGGTCCTCTATCTCGCTGACCGCGCTGCTGCTTATCTCCGCCGTCTGACCTATGTGGCGGATCTGGTGTTTTAAGTCGTGGCAGCGCATATTGATGAGGCGGATATTCTCCTTGGACGTTTCGTACTGCTCGCGCTCTTTCGAGCGGAGCTGGCGGAGCGCGGCGAGCGCGGTCTGTAACTGGCGGCGCAATGCGACTTCGAATTGCAGATACAGCGCGAACACGCAGCACAGCACGTTATATATGCCGACTATTATAAGATACAGTATGTTCTCCTCTTCTGCGAGAAAGAATACGACTATGGCGTTGAGCAGTATGTCCACGACGAGTATCAGCACGACGAACACGAACACGAACGCGTTTTTCAGCCGCAGCCGCTCGTGCCGCTTGATCTGCCGTCCGAACGCCCAGTACATACCGAAATACACCGCCGCGTACAGCACGAGATACAGCATAAGCAGTACGGGGTTGGAGAACATAGGCGACCATTCGCTGCCGTAGAACCCCATCGGCGAATTGGAATTGATATTCATCGCCGTCATTGCGAGGTTATACAGTTCGTAAGTCATATGCTGCACCGTATATCCCGCTATGCAGCAGAACACGATCGTCAGCCACGTTTCCTTATATAAAAACTTGAACGCGAAAACAGTCCCCGCAAAAAGCACGAGGAACATAAAGGAAATATAAAAAGCGTTCCCGGAAAGTATCGGAAAAAACCGGAAAAGCGCCCAGCACGCGGCAAGAGCCGCGACGGCGCGGAGCGCGAAAAACCTACGCCGCGAAAGCCTGTAAGTGAACAGGCACTCGGCGATGAGGAGTTCGAGCAGGAACTGGTATGACTTGTAAAACTCCAGCTGAGTCATACTCGTTTACCTCACCCCCCCCCCTCCGAGATAATTGTTGAGCGCGCTCATAAAGTCGCGGCGCTTGGGGTGGCTTATCTGTAATTCTTCGCCGTCGACGTATGCGGAAAAACCGCGCACGCCGGAAACGTACCGCAGGTTCACGAGATAGCAGTTATTGCACTTGGCGAACCCCGCGCCCGCGAGTTCCGCCTCGATCTTTTTCAGAGATCCCCACGATTCGAGCTCGCCCGACGTCGTGTGGTAGATGACCTTATGCTTGATGACCTCGACGTACTTGATCTCCGCCGCGGACAGGCATTTGAGGGCGTCGTCTATCGGAACCATTACTTTCGCGCCCGAACGCGCTTTGATCCGCCCCGCGATCCTGCCTATTTTGAGCGCGAAGTCGTAGTACGAAACGGGCTTGACGATGAAGTCGGCTGCGTCCACTTCATAGCCCTTGATAGCGAACTGCGCCATATTGGTCACGAACACGATGGACACCGACGTGTCTATCTCGCGCAGTTTGTGCGAAACTTTCATTCCGTCCATATCCGGAAGATCGATATCCATCATTACGAGGTCGAAATTCGGCTTATACCCCGCAAGAAAAGTTATCGGGTTGGAATACGATACGATATTGAACCCCTCGCCCTTTTCTTGCGTATACCGCGCAAAGTATCCGCGGAGCACTTCCTCCGCGTCCCTCTCGTCCTCCACTATCGCGACGTTTATCATTCGCCCCTCCCGTTCCATACGCCATTCATTCTACCATATTATACCCTCTCCCGCCCCGTTTGTCAAGTCCATTTCTTGCGAGAAGTGTTTGCGGGGAAAACCCTTCCTTGCAAGGAAGGGTTTTCCCCGCGCCCCTTTCCATTTTCGGTTGCGCGCGAAGCGCGCCAACCGTCACACGCGCCTGCGCGATCTCCTCGGTTGCGCCTACGGCGCCAACCGTCACACGCGCCTGCGCGATCTTTTTGCGAATCTGCGGCGGTTTCGGGTCGGCGCAGGGTATCCTTGCGCCGACCGCTTCCGCGTCCGCTCGCTCCGATAACCGCCGCATTCACTACAAAAATCTCTGCGCATTCGCTGCGAATTCTGTAATTCGGCAAGCTATTTTCCCGCATAAAGCAGACGCGCACGGCAAGCCGTGCGCGACAAGTTTGATTTAAGTTCCAAGCATTGAGGCACAGGAGGCAAGTTTGTTCTGTCTGCTGCCCCGCGAAAATGGCTATGGCGGAAAAGACTGCACTTGCTCCGCTCCAGCTCCGTCTGCCCTGCCTTGTTCAGACAAACGATTTATAACCATCTTATCTTCTTCCCGCTGCCGCGGAAGGCATAGAGCGGAGTTCAGGCGGGGTTCAGACGGACAACAGGCGAAGTATTTTATCTTCTTCCCTATCTCCGAAACAGCGGAAGCCGCAGAACGGGGTTCAGAGCGACAGCTGGTGAGGGAGCATACTTCCGTCGACGAAGCACGTTAGTGCGAAGTCGGAGTATGTGACCGAACACGCAGTCGCTATCAATCCCCGTTATGCGGCTTCCCCACATTACATTAACCGACTGTTAGCTTCGAAAAGTATCCCAATAGTTCCCGCGCCGGTATGCGCGCCGATGACCGGTCCTATCCAGCCAATCTGCACTTCTGCGCCGGGATACGCGCCTTCAATGGCGGATTTGGCTTCCTCCGCCTTGTCGAGCGCGTCGGCGTGCGCTATCCAGAATTTTTTGGTCCCGGGCTGCGGACAGAATTCCGCGATATGATCGAGCACGGTTTTCAACGCTTTTTTCCAGCCCGCGGGCTTTTTGTATACCTGCAGTTTACCCGCGTCGTCAAAAATTATCAACGGCTTTATTTTAAGCAGGGAGCCGACGGCAGCGGCAGCCGCGCTCACCCGTCCGCCGCGTTTGAGGTGATACAGGTCGTCCGCTATGATATATACCTGCACGCGGTGAGCGTATGCGCGGAGAGCCTCCGCCGCAGCCGCCGCAGACTCGCCGTTATCCCGCAGCCGCAATGCCATTTCAAACACGGGCATTTCCGCCTGCGTCGCGCCCAGCGAATCGACGACGTATACGCGCACGCCCGGGTGCTTTTCCATAAAGCTCTGCGCCGCCCTGCACGCCGACGAATACGTTTCGCTCAGCCCGCTCGAAAGCGTCAGATGCACGATGTCCGTCGTGCCCGTCTTTTCCGCGACTCTTTCCCAGAACTCCTCGTGCGTGAACGGATTGATCTGACTCGTGGACGGCATAGCCCCGGCGCGCACCTTGTCGTAAAATTCCTTGTAGTGCGCGTCGTCCGAAAAATCGTCCTCGTACGTCACGCCGTCTATCGTGAACGTCAGAGGCACCCAGTAAACTCCCAGCGCGTCCAGTTCGGAGCGGAATACGTCAACCGCGCTGTCCGTAGTCAAAGTGAACATTTGCGTTCCCCCATCCTTTGCATTATTTGAAACGCTCACGCCGCGCCGCTATGCGCGAACATAAACTTTTCATAAACACATTATACTATATTTCCGCCGTAAATGGCAAGCATTTTGGCAAAAAGCGAATTATGTAGTTTTTATCACAATTCTTTCACATTCTCCGCACGTTTTCCGCGCCGATCGCCGAAAACGGAAAAGACCGCCCGGGCAAACAACTGCCGCTCGAACGGTCATAGATGAATCAAATATCCGTCTGTTTTTCCGAACGACCCTTTCGGTCCGTCCTGCGCCGCACGGCGGCATTACTGCCCGAGCAAAGACGCAAGCGCGGAAATATCGGGGCTGACGGCAACGGGGCGCGGTTCATTCGGGATTTCGATGCCCTCGCGCTCGGCGATCGCGGCGTTGCTCTCGTCCAGTTCCGCTATGCGGCTCTCTATGCGCACGCGTTCGGACTCCGCATAATTGAACAAGATCGTCCTGTCCTCCTCGGAGAACTCGTAAGAAACGATGGTATACGGGGCGTTCACGTTAAAGGAACTCAAAGTGACCCCTTCCTCGTCGTACGTTCCGAATGCCGCAATGATGAAGTGAGTCGCCGCGTCGCAGTAATGATATTCATATCTGCCGTTTTCGTGATAATTTATCGTAGTAACTCCGCTCTCGCCGGTATTTTCATCGCAATAATATTCGAGATATGCAGTAACGCGCGAGGTCGACCTGTGCGTCTGCGTGACATATGTTCTCCCCTCGACCGCACCGGGAAAACTCGCCGTATCGGGAGCCACGCTGCGCTGAAAACCCACGACCGCGGCAATATCCGCGTTGTCGGACCACTGAGACGAATTCGCTTCCGACCAATCATACGACGCGTTAAAACCGCCGACGAGAGCGCCCGCGCCGTACTCGTCCATTATCGCGTATTGCAGCTGGCTGTATGTGAAAATATCACCGACGTATGAGCGTTCAAGATTTGCGTAACTTTGATTTTTCTCTTCCTTGACAGCATGCTTGTCGGCGATCTCCTTTATTACGGAGATCGTCGGAAGTTCTTCCGTCACTCTCGCCGAGGAAGCGAGCACGGCCGAAGACGCTCCCCGCGAGATGCCCGCATATACGCCGTCGAAAATCGCATTCGCATAGCCGATCTGCGTAACGAATTCTTCCGGATAGTCGAACGTTTCTTCGCCGGTCGTCCCGCCCGTATGCTCGGATGACGGCTGCCCGCAGCCGACGACGGACAGCGCAAGCAGTACGGTTAATGCAGCCGCGATTACGGGTAATTTCTTCATAGGTTGACCCTCCTTCCCTTTTTTGCATTATACCACGGGGGTGGGGTTCTGTCAACAGGTTTTATAAATTTATTCGCAGGCTTTTGCGGGTATTCTGCCGCGGTTTTATATCCTCGGGCGCTCCGCTCCGCCGCGGCGGGCGAGGTATTTACGTCTGGTGGCTTCGCCGCCGCGCAGGTGGCGTTCGGCGAGATTGGTTTCGAGCACCGCTCTCACGCGGTCGGCGAGCGGCGCGTCCAGCATTCGCAGCCGCGACGTCACGGCTTTGTGCACCGTTGACTTTGCCATTCCGTACTCCGCAGCCGCCGCGCGCACCGTTGCGCCCGTTTCCGCGATAAATTTCCCCAGCATTACCGCCCTGTCGTCAAAATAACTCATAATTTTATATATGACGCCCGCCGGTCGGATATGCTCGTTGGTTGCACCAAAGGGGAAAAACCTTTCCTTGCAAGGAAAGGTTTTTCCCCTTTGGAAACCCCCTTTCCCAAGGAACTCAAGATCCTTTTATAATTTTCTTCCGAAAATTTTTCAAGGGAAAACCCCTCTTTATAGAGAGCGGTTTTCCATTGACCCTTTCCGAGAAACTTAAAAGTGCATTTATAATTTTTTCGGGAAGTGTTTTGCGGGGGAAACCCTCTTTGTAAAGAGGGTTTTCCCCGAACCCCTTTCCGAGAAACTTGAAATCCTTTTCATATTCATATAATATAAAGGCACGCTTGTAAAGCAAGGCAGGCGCGCTTTGTTTTATGTCGTGCGCAGCCCCGACGGCGACGGGCGCGGCGGGGCTTGCGGAAAAAAGTTATCTTTGAACGGCACAGGGCAGACGCAGTCGGGTGTGGAGCAAACGCAGTCCTTTCCGCCCTTGCCGTTTCCGCGGAGCGGCAAACAAAATCAACCTGCACCCTATGCCCGTTCGGCTGCTTTTACTGCGTCTTCCGTTTCACGCATATTAAAGTCGCCCGCGGCTCGCCGCGGGCGAATAATTATTTATCTTCTTCCCCGCTGCCGCGGAAGGCAGAGAACGGGGTCAGGCGAGCGGCAGCCGAGAAAACATAAAGATAAGCAGCCGCAAAAATGAAATGCGGCTGCTCTTTTATTGTAATGCTTTTTACTTTTCGTGCGATGAGCAAAAGCGCGGCTTTTGCGGGGCGCAGCCCCGAGCGCGCCCGTCCTTTGACGTTCGCGCCCGGTTGCAGCCGCGGCAAACCCGCGGCGAAAACCGACGATCGGCGCGAAGATAATACCGCGCGGGCGGCTCGGTTAATCATAGATCACACTGAACGGCGAATCGCTGAAAATGCTCTTAATCCCCTTCGCGAATATGGGCGCGACGGAGAGCGGCACGAGCTTGGAAAGATTGAATCCCTCGGGCGGCTCTATGGTGTTGAGCATAAAGAGTTTTTCTATCGGCGAGTTTTCCAGACGCTCGACGGCGGGTCCGGAGAGCACGCCGTGCGTGCAGCAGGCGTAGACTTTTTTCGCGCCGCCCACTTCGACGAGCGCTTTCGCGCCCTGCGTGATCGTGCCCGCGGTGTCTATCATATCGTCGACGATGAGGCAGACCTTGCCGCGCACGTCGCCGACTATGTTCATAACTTCCATCACGTTGGCTTTGGGGCGGCGCTTGTCCACTATCGCGAGCGGCGTTCCCAGCTTCTCGCCCATACGGCGCGCGCGGGCGACGGAGCCGACGTCGGGCGAAACGGTGATGAGTTCGTCGTTCGCCATAGCCTCTTTGAAAAAGTCCTGTTTCCTGATCTCGTTGCCGAGAATGGGTATGCCGATCAGGTGATCGACGGGGATATTGAAAAATCCCTGTATCTGGTTGGCGTGCAGATCCATCGTGAGCAGCCTGTCCGCTCCCGCGACCGTGATGAGGTCGGCGACGAGCTTGGCTGTAATGGGATCGCGGGGGCGCGCCTTTCTGTCCTGGCGCGCGTATCCGAAGTACGGAATGACCGCGGTTATGCGTCCCGCGCTCGCGCGTTTGAGCGCGTCGATGATTACGAGAAGCTCCATCAGATTGTCGTTGACGGGGGCGGAGGTGGACTGTACGACGAATACGTCGCTGCCTCTGACCGTCTCGCCTATGTGGCAGGCGCACTCGCCGTCCGAGAACTTGCCTATCTCGATCTTGCCGAGATTCATTCCGAGGTTGTCCGCGATCTCTTTCGCAAGACGCGGGCAGCCGTTGCCCGCAAAGATCTTGATCTGATTGCCGTGTACGTTCATGTCTTTCTCTCTTTTGTCCTTGTTTTTTCGGGGAAACGAAACGCTTACGCTTCGTTGTTCGCGTCCGAATCGGGCGCTGTCGTGTTATCTTCCGCACTACGCGTATACGCGTTGTTCTGCCAGTTTTCCCTCACCGCCGTCGGCGCGCGTCCGATGACGAGCGCGCGGTCGGGTACGTCCGCCGTCACCACTGAGCCTGCGGCGACGAACGCGCCGTCACCTATCCGCAGCGGCGCGACGAGCGTGGCATTGCTGCCCACGAACGCCTTTTTCCCCACTATCGTGCGGCGCTTGACCGAGCCGTCGTAATTGGCGAACACGACCCCCGCGCCTATATTGCAGTCCTCGCCGACGTCGGCGTCGCCCACATACGCCAGATGGCATACTTTCGAGCCCGCGCCTATGCGGCTGTTCTTGATCTCGACGTAATCCCCTATCTTCGCGCGCGCGCCTATCCTCGCGCCGGTGCGCAGATGCGCATACGGACCCACCGTCGCACCGCGCCCGATAAGCGCGCCTTCGGCGGTGCTCGCACGCACGACCGCGCCGCTCTCTATGACGCTTGACGAGATCTCGCAGTGTGAACCTATCTCCGCGCCCGAGCGCACGACCGTCCTGCCCTTTATCACGGTATACGGTCCTATCTTCGCGCCGGGCTCGATGACCGCGTTCGCGTCTATCAGCGTAGCCGCGGGATCGACGATCGTCACCCCCGCGTTCATATGGTAGTAATTGATACGCGATCGCATTATGTCCGACGCGTATGCGAGCTGATTGCAGTTGAATACCGTGAGGAAATCCTCGTCGCCGAGCGATATGACTTTGTCCGCCTCTATCTTTTCGCACGACGCGGCATACTCCGTGGAAAGCACCCAGCCGCGCGGCAGTTTGAGCGCGCGCCTGCATTCGGCGCGGAAACGCGCCAGGCACTCGTTCACCGCCGGATACGTCAGCAGCGGAGTATCCGAATAAAGCACCGCAGTTATCGGCTTGACCTCGGACAGCAGCGGACGAACGGCGGGCAGGATATCGTCGCCGTCCCTATATTCGGTCAGCTCCGTTTCCATACCGCGCATCGCGCCTTTGACCCACTCCGCGAGCGTTCTGCCAAGCAGGTCGCTGTCCGCATCCGGTTTATCCGCGCCGCGGTCGGTGCGGAGTATGATTATTCTCACATCATCATTCACGTTAATATTATATGTTCCGCGCGCGCAAAAGTCAAGGGTTTGGCATACGGAAAACGATACGATCGCCGCTCCCGCGTTTTCCGCCGGCTTTTCGCGCGGATATTCCGCCGCAAAGCCGCAAAAACGGGCGCGCCTCACGGCGCGCGCCCTCTCATTCTTCTCCGCGGCGAGTCGCTTCTTTCGCCCGCTCGCGGCGGACGCGGAAAAACTCCGTCAGCATTTTCGCGCACTCGCATTCCATAAGCCCGCCCTCGGCGGGCGCGCGATGGTTGAACGCGGGGTCGTCAGTCAGGCTCTTGACCGTTCCCGCGCAGCCGAACCGCCTGTCGTACGCGCCGTAGCGCACGCGCTTTATGCGGGACAGCACGATCGCACCCGCGCACATTACGCACGGCTCTTTGGTGACGTAAAGCTCGCAGCCTTCGAGGTTCCAATGCCCGAGTTTTTTGCCCGCTTTGCGGAGAGCGAGTATCTCGGCGTGCGCCGTCGGATCGCATTTCGTCGTGCGCTCGTTGTGCGCGCGGGCGATCACCTTACCGTCCAGAACGACGACCGCGCCCACCGGCACTTCGCTCTTTCCCTCCGCTTTCACCGCCTCCGCGAGCGCGGCTTTCATATATTTTTCCTCGTCGGTCATCCGCTCCCTCCGTTCTTTTCGCACAGCTCCGCGAGCAGCAGCGGCAGCCATATGTTCTTCTCTTCGCCTTCGAGATCGCGCTCCGTCAGAGGGTGCGACCTGCGTTCGCTTATTATCTCCACCGTCAGCGCCGTTATCCCCAGACGGCTCACGCACCAGTCCTTATACCCGCCCGCGCTGCCGAGATCGCCGCCGACGACGCGGTAGCCGAGAAACCGTCCCGCCGCGCGCGCCACGGCTCTGTCGCGTTCGAGCGCCTCTCCGCGCTGACCGAACTCGTAATATATCTCCCTGCCGAGGGCGTGGTAGCTGACCGTGAGCACGGGGCGCACCCGCCGCGTAAAACGCGCGAGCGCGGCGGACTCCGGCTCGCTTTCGGGCGACGGACCTATGCACGACGACGGAGCGGGGTCCGTGCGGTTGCCCGCGCCCTTTCCCCAGCGCGCGTCGAAATTACAGTTGAGATCCACCCCGCGGGCGTTGGCTTTCCACAGCGAAAAGTCCCCGCCGCCGTTTATGCGTTCCAGCCGTGCGGCGTTCGGGAAGCGCGCCGCGCCCTTCTGCGCGAGCAGCGCCCCGTCGGGATTGGTCATAGGCAGAAAATATATGCCCGTCGGCGTTTTTTCGCGCAGCAGCGTTTTCGCCTGCGCCGTCACAAGCCGCGCCGTCACCCATTCGCGGGCGTGTATGCCGCCCTGGACTATGATCTGCGGTCCGCTCTTCGGACCTATGTGGAAGCATATGATATGCGAGCCGAACAGCGACCGTCCTATGCTGCCGCACTCCGCGCCCCTGCGGCAGAGTTCGCAGCAGTCCTTTTGCAGGTCGGGATAGATATACATACCGCATTATATGCGGCGCGCTCCCGATTTCTGTCACTTATGATAAGCCGTGCCCGCCGTTATCGCGAACGCGCGGTATAGCTGTTCCGCCGCGATCAGCCGCATCAGCTTGTGCGGGTACGTCATTTTGCCGAACGATACGACGAGATCGGCGCGATTTCGTACTTCGTCCGTCACGCCGCGGCTGCCGCCGATGATAAACTGCACCCTGTCCGAGCGCAGGTACGCCCTGTCCAGCGCGTCCGCGAACTCCTCGCTCGTCAGCTGTCTGCCGCGCAGGTCGGCAAGTATGACGTAGCCGCCCGCCGCCGCGAGAATATCCGCGCTCTCCTCTTTCGCCGCCCGCTCGCCGTCGGGACGGTCGGGGATCTCGCGCACGCTCGCCGCACAATACCTGCCGAGGCGTTTGATATATTCGTCTATGCCGCTGCGGAGATACTCCTCCTTTATGCGCCCGACGCAGAGCAGTTCGAGTTTCTTCATCCCGTGATCCCCGTTACGAGATTGACGATCCACAGCGCGAGGCAGACCGCGAACGCGAGAGTGCAGAACACCGCCCCCGCGAGCGTGCCGCCGTCGTCGGCGTAACCCGTTCCGTCGTCGTTCGTCGTGCGGAAGGACGCGTCCGTCGTTCCCTGCCCCATACGCTTTATCATCATCCGCAGCAGAGCCGCTCCGCCTGCCGCGAGGACAAGGCTCGCGACCGCCGCTATGAGCACCCACTGCCAACCGCCGCTTATCGCTCCGACCGCCGCGTTTATTCCGTCCCCGACTGCGGGCGCAGAGAGGACGAGCCCTATCGCATTGTTGAACATATGCGCAATTACGGCGGGGACCGCGCTGCCCGTGCGCACCGTCATATACGCAAGCGTCGCGCCGAAAAAGAACTGATACACCGTCTGCTCGGGACGGGTGTGCATAAACGCAAACGCCAGCCCGCAGAGCGTTATCGCAAGGACGGTGCGGGCGCGCTCGTTCTTTCTGCCGAACATAACGCCGAGCGACGACAGCACGCTGCCGCGGAACAGCGTTTCCTCGCAGACCGGCGCAAGGGCAACGGAAGTCACTACCGCGAACGCTATGCCCGCGGGCGACGACAGATCGACCGCCGCCGAGCTTTCATACCCGACCGCGCCGAGCAGCATGGAAAACAATGTCGCGACGCCGTAGAACGCAACGAGACAGACGACCGTGACGACGGGCGCGAGCAGCGCGGCTTTCGCCGTCGGGCGGGAAAGCGTATACGTCGGGCGGCTGCGCATAAGAATATGCGGGAGCACCGCCGCGAGCAGGAAGCAAAGCTGCATTACCGCCGTGGCGACGAAGGACGCCGTGCGTTCCGCGTCCGACTCCGTCGGCAGCGCGCCGACGATGAGCGACACGACGAGCATTGCGGCGACCGCGCCGATATAAGAGAACCCGCCCTCGACCGCCGAGCCGCGTTTAGCCATTTTCCGCGCCGTCATACTTCCGTCACCTCCGTGATCTCGTTTTGCAGCGCAGCCGTCAGTTTCGCCGCGCCGTAAAGCCCGTGCGCGCAGAGCGCGTCGCCCGCGGCGCGCAGAGCGGTCTCCGGAGTGTTGTTCTGTTCGGACAGATGCCCGAGAATGATATTCTTTACCCCCCGCCCGGCAAGGAACGCGACGCACTCCGCCGCTTCCGCATTGGACAAATGCCCCCTGCGTCCCGCTATGCGGGCTTTGAGATATCCGGGGTAGTTCGGGTTGGCGACGAGCATCGCTTCGTCGTAGTTGGATTCGAGCAGCACCGCGTCCGAATCGGATATATCTTCCAGCGTCTTTTCGGGCATAAAGCCGAGGTCGGTCACGACGCTGACCTTGCTCCCCTCGCTGTAAAACGAATATCCGCAGCAGGGCACGTCGTGCGACACGGAGAACGGAGACACCGTGATGTCGCCTATGCATATGTCGCCGCAAAAGCCGTCGGCGTCGTCGAACTCGTCTATGTAGCGGCGCATCGCGCGGCTGTAATGCAGGCGCAGTCCGCTCCCGACGAGCGCGGGGACGTATTTGTAATGGTCGGAATGCGAGTGGGTGAGCACTATATCGCGCGGCAGGCTCTCGCCTATCGCTTCCAGCCCTTTTCTTATGCGGCGGGGACTGACGCCTGCGTCGATAAGGAGCGAAGTGCGCTCGCTGCCGATGAATATGCAGTTTCCCTTGCTTCCGCTCGCAAGGGCGCAGATCCTGAGTGACATACGACTATTATAACAGCGGACGCGGATTTTGTCAATGAACGGGCGTTGACTTTGCGGGTAAAACGTGATATAATACGGCTATGTACAGGTGCGATGAAATAGCGGAACGTCTGGCTTCGGCGATAGACTCCGCGCTGAAAAAGATAGACCCCGACGTCGTGCGGCTGCTCGCCGCGGCGGAAAAAGAAGAAACGAACGAGCGTGCGAAGTGGGCGCTCGGTCAGATCCTCGAAAACGCGCGCATCGCCGAGCACGGCGACTGCTATCCCTGCCAGGACACGGGAGTAGCCATGCTGTTCGTGCGCGTCGGTACGGACGCGGCGTTCGACGGCGATCTCTCTTCCGCGCTCGAACGCGGAGTACGCGGCGGCTACCGCGAGGCGCGCAAGTCCATTGCCGACCCCCTCACGCGCGTGAACACGGGCGACAATACGCCGCCCGTCGTATACTACGATTTAGTCGGCGGAAGCGGGCTGGAAATAACCTTTCTCGCCAAGGGCGCGGGCAGCGAGAATATGGGCGGCGTGCGTATGCTCACTCCGTCCAAGGGGCGCGAGGGCATAATAAACGCCGTGACGGACGTCGTGCGCGCGGCGGGAGCCAATCCCTGCCCGCCCATACTGCTCGGTGTGGGAGTGGGAGGGACTATGGACAAGGCGTGTCTGCTCTCCAAACTCGCGCTCGTGCGCCGCTGCGGCGAGCCGAGCCGCGACGAGAACGCCGCCGCGCTCGAACGCGACATACTCGCCGCCGTCAATGCGCTCGGCATAGGCGCGCAGGGACTGGGCGGAGCGCACACGGCGCTCGCGTGCGCCGTCGAAACATACCCTACGCACATAGGTATGCTGCCCGTCGCCGTTACCGTGCAGTGCCACAGCGTGCGTCACGCGCGCGTTTGTTTTACGGAGGAAGGATGAATAGGCCCATAGCGATAACCAACGACAGCGATCTTACAAAGCTCCGCGCGGGCGACGCCGTGGAGTTTTCCGGAGTCGCGTACACCGCGCGCGACGCGGCGCACAAGCGATTCGTCGCCGCGCTCGACGCGGGCAAGCCTCTGCCCGTCGAGCTCCGCGGCGCGGCGATCTATTACGCGGGGCCCACTCCCGCGAGAAAGGGCGAGATCATCGGTTCGTGCGGACCGACGACGAGCGCGCGTATGGACGACTATGCGCCGCGCCTGCTCGACCTCGGACTGAAAATAATGATCGGCAAAGGCAAGCGTTCGCCCGAGGTGCTGGATGCGGTCAGGCGCAACGGCGCGGTCTATCTCATCGCCGTCGGCGGAGCCGCCGCGCTCATCAAGAGCCGCATAACCGCCTGCGAAGAAGTAGCCTACCCCGACCTCGGCTGCGAAGCCGTCCGCCGCCTGACCTTCGACCACCTCCCGCTGCTCGTAGCTATCGATTCGTTGGGAAACAACATACTTTCGTAGTTTTCCGGGAAATGTTTGTTTGGGAAAACCCCTCTTTGCAAAGAGGGGTACTTCGGTTGCGCGCTCTGCGCGCTAACCGTTTCACGCGCCTGCGCGATTTTTTGCGAATCTGCGGCGGTTTCGGGTCACGGCGGGGTCACCCGGCCGTGACCGCTTCCGCGTCTGCTCGCTCCGATAACCGCCGCATTCACTACAAAAATCTCTGTGCATTCGCTGCGAATTCTGTAAAACGGCAAACGGGTTTCACGCAAAAATAAGACGCGCACGGCGAGCCGCGCGCGAAAATTTCAAGCTATTTTGCAAGCATTGCGGTATAAGAGGCAAGTTTACTCTGTTCGCTGCTCCGCAGAAATGGCTATGGCGGAAAAAGCTAAACTTGCTTCGCAAATGCTCCGTCTGCCCTGCCGTTGCTCAAACGGGCGATTTATGACCGTCTTATCTTTTCCCTTATACAGAGGAAGCCGCTTTTCCATATAATGCCTTGTAATTTTTCGCGCGACAGCAAAAGCGCAGCTTTTGCGGGGGCATAGCCCCGAGCGCACCCGTCCTTTGGCGTTCGCGCTCGGTTGAGTACGCCGCAAAGCGGCGCACGGAAACCGACAATCGGCGCGAGGCGGCAGCCGAAGGCAGAGAACGGGGTTCAGACGGACAACAGGCGAGGGAGCATACTCTTTTTTTATCTTCTTCACTTTCCTCCAAAACGAAGGAAGTCGCAGAGTGCCGCTCAGGTGGGCAGCTGCCGAGGGAGCATACTTTTTTTATCTTCTTCCTTCTCTCTAAATATAGCGAAAAGCCGTAGAACGGGGTTCAGAGCGACAGCTGGTGAGGGAGCATACTTTTGTCGCCGAAGTGCGATAGCACGAGGCGGAGTATGTGACCGAACACGCAGTCGCTATCAATCCCCGTTATACGGCTTTTCGCTCAGTCGCGGATGAAAGTTAAGCATTTAGCGCTTTCCGGCACATTGCCCATAACGGTGATGCCCGTCGCGCCGCAAACGCCGTCCGAATTGTATATGCAGTTCGCGTCGCACCTGACCTGCGTGTCCACATTGTAATTGGCGGGGATAAAATCGTTCGCCGCCTCGAATTCCGCGCGGCGTTTGTTCTCGTCCGGCGTAAACGTCGTGCAGTCCGTCATTCCGCTGACGGTTATCGTCTTGCTGCAACAGCAGTAGCCCTTGTTGTAGCGGCATTCCCGCATTCCGCATTTGAGATCTTTCATAAGCGTCCTCCGAATCTGTATTCTTTACGCTTATTATGTGCCGCCGCGCCGTCGTTTATACCCGCATCCGACCGAATTGCGCTTAAATTTTCGACAAGGCAAGCATTCGCTTGCCGCACCGCCGTAATAGTGATATAATAATAAACGGAGGTACGCGTAAATGAAAGATATAGGGCAAAGCACAGCCGTTCGCGGCACACGCGGACTCGTTTTTGAAGAGTGCCGTATCGAAGCAGTCCCCACGACCGTTTTACAAGTCGCAGGCTATGAAGGATGCGATAGCGAGGTATTCATTCCGTCCGAAGCGTTCGGTTTGCCCGTCGCGATGATAGCGGAAGGGGCGTTCGCGTTTTGCGATAAAATTAAAAAGGTCACGATAGACAGCGGCATAGGATATATCGGCGACAGAGCATTCTACCGCTGCAAAACTTTGGAAAGCGTAATATTGCCGGACAGCCTTGAATTGCTCGGCAACGGCGCATTTGAAGAGTGCGGAGAACTTTCCATCATTGCTCTCCCGTCCGCTCTCGCGGAGATCCCCAAACGTGCATTTGCCGATTGTCCACTCGACACAATAACGCTGCCTCGCAATTTGTCCGTTATCGGCGAGGAAGCATTCCGTAACTGCAAATTCTCCGACATATCATTGCCGCCGCAGCTTAAAACGATAGGACCGCGCGCATTTCTTGATTGCTGGCAATTGAGCCGCGTTACCATTCCGATCGGTGTCAAATCGATATATGCCGAAGCATTCTCCGTTTCCGCCAGTAATCCAAATAGATGGTATTACAAAATGAAGATCTATTGCGAAACAAAACTGCCGCCTACCGGCTGGGAAAAAGGTTGGTGCGGTCCCGAAGTGGTCGTCGTATGGAACTGTCCGCCGAACGCCCGCCGTATGGTACTGTAAGCGGATTTATTAAAACAAAATCGCATACTAAAAAGGAGCGGCGCGCCGCTCCTTTTTGTTTTATCAACGTATTCGCGTTTTTCAACGCGTCCGCGCCGTCAGAGCACTTTTGACAAAAACTCTTTAAGGCGTTTGTCTTTCGGAGCGCCGAACACCTGTTCGGGCGTGCCGTCCTCCGCTATTCTGCCGTCGTCCATAAACAGTACGCGCGTCGCCACCTCACGGGCAAAACCCATTTCGTGAGTGACTATAACCATCGTCATACCCATATCCGCAAGCTCTTTCATCAGTTGCAGCACTTCGCCGACCATTTCGGGGTCGAGCGCGCTCGTCGGCTCGTCGAACAGCATATATTCGGGATTCATACACAGCGAGCGCACGATCGCTATACGCTGTTTCTGCCCGCCCGAGAGCGTGGACGGATAGGCGTACGCCTTATCCGCAAGCCCTATGCGGCGCAGCATCGTCATCGCGTACGCTTCCGCCTGCTCCTTGCTTGCGAGTTTGAGCATCGTGGGCGCGAGAGTGAGGTTTTGCAGCACCGTCTTGTTGTTGAACAGATTGAAATGCTGGAACACCATCCCTATGCCGCGCCGGGCGAGATTGACGTTCATCCCGAACGCATATTTCAGGGCTTTCATCGCATTCCTGTAATCCCTGCCCTCGAAACGGCGGAGCAGATCGCAGCGTTTGATCTCGGCGATGACGGACGCGGCAAGCTCGTCCTCCGTCATATATCCTTCCGCAACTGCGCGGCTGCGCAGCGAATATATCGTGCGGAACGTCCCGGACGCGCAAATGACCTCGCGGTGAAGATAAGGATCGACGGGAGTTATCAGCCTGCCGTTTATCCACACCTCGCCGTACGTCGGGTCTTCGAGCAGGTTCATACATCTTAAAAGCGTGGACTTGCCGCTGCCCGACGGACCGATGATAGCGACCTTTTCGCCCTTTTCGATCTTTACGGATACGGCTTTGAGCACTTTCAGCCTGCCGAAATTCTTATAGAGGTTGCGGACGTCTATCGACGGACGCATTTCCTGCGCAAAGCCTTTTGTCACATCAACGGCGGTCACTTACTTTCAGCCTCCTTTCGATCAAACGTACAATGAGCGTGATCACAAGCACGAGCACCAGATAAACAAGCGCGAGCACGACATACGGAATGATAAATTCATATGTACTGTTCGCTATGTTCTGGAACGCTCTCGTAAGATCGACGATCGCTATGAAGCCCGCAACGGACGTTTCTTTGATCAGCGCGATGAACTCGTTGCCGAGCGTGGGAACGACGTTTTTGAACGCCTGCGGAATGATTATGTGTACCATTGTCGCGACGTACCCCAGACCGAGCGCGCGCCCCGCTTCCATCTGCCCTGCGTCAACGGACTGTATGCCGCCCCTCATTATCTCGCAGATGTATGCGCCGCTGTTCAATCCGAAAGCTATCACGGCTTCCGCCAGCGTCGGAATATCGATATGCATTATCGGGAATATCACGAAGTGTATCAGCAGCAGCTGAACTACCATCGGCGTACCGCGGAACAAAGCAACGTAAATATTCGCGAGCCAACGGGGTATCTTGGCATACCACCGTTTTGCCGGTATTATTTTCAATACGGCAAGTATGCATCCGACGACGAAACCGATCAGCAGACCGCATACGGCGATTATGACCGTCGCAAGCAGTCCTTCGAGCACGGTTTCGTAGCCCTCGTAGGTCACGAACTCCCTGTAAAATATCTCCCACGCGTTCATTTACTAACCCTTGTTACGGATTGGTGTAGGTAAACGTAGCCGTACCGTCGAAGAAAGAGTTGATTATCTTATCGAGTTCACCGTTTTCTTCGAGTTCGTCGAGCAATGCGTTAGCCGCATTCAGCGTTTCGGTGTCGCCCTTGCGCACGGCAAACGCATACGCTTCGCTCGTCAGCGCGCAGTCGATGACGGTCAGTCCGCCGACGCTTTCCGCAATCATGAGCGCGGGCTGCCTGTCTATGATGACGGCGTCCACCTTGTCCTCTATGATGTCGCGCGCAGCCGCGGCGCCGGTCGTGTAACCGAGCGTTTCTATATTGGAATATCCGTCATATCCCATTCCCTCGTCTCCGTGGGAATACATATAACCCGTCGTACCGTTCTGCGTGCCTACGGTGAAATCCGTCTGCTCGGAAAGGAACGTTTCTATCTCCGTAGCGGTAACGTCCTCTTTGTCGATCCCGGTGAAGCGGGTATCGCCTGTCTTATAGATCATTACCTGCGCGGATTCATAATATTCGTCGGTGAAATCCACCTGCTCTTTACGCGTTTCCGTCACGGTCATGCCCGCCATTCCGATCGCGCAGTCGCCCGACTTGACCGAGTTTATCACGGAGTCGAACTCCATATCGACGATCTCCAGCGTCTTGCCCATATCGTCGGCAAGCAGCTTCGCTATCTGCATATCCACGCCCGTGAACGCTTTGCCCTGCTTGTACTCGAACGGAGGGAAAGCCGCATTGGTGGCAACGCGAAGCATATCGTCATCCCCGCAGCCGGCAAATGCGACCGCGGTACCCGCTACCATGCAGGCAGCCAGAAGAACAGCAAAAAACTTCTTCATTTCTTTTATCTCCTTGACTTTCGTTATTGCGCGGAACAGTTCTGAAATTCCCTTCCGCGCCGCAAAGCGGGGACAAAAAACGCAGCCGCCCGCTTATGTTAAATGTATTTTAACACAATCCGCCGCCGATTACAATCTTTTTGCAGTCCGTTTTCGCAATTTTATGCGCTTTTTTGCCGCGATCCGCGAAAAAACGGGGAGCGCAGCCGCGCTCCCCGCCCGTTTTTCATACTTTTCCGCTTACTCCGGTCTTGTGCCCGAAAGCAGATCGTCGAACAATCCCTCCGTCGCAAAAGCCGTATTCCATATGCCGTGCCCCTGACCCTCGTATTCGGTATATGAAATATTGCCGTAGCTTTCGAGAGCTTCATACATTTTGCGCGTTCCGTCGGGCGGGACCGTGCCGTCCGCCGAGCCGTGGAACGTATAGATGATCTTATCCGCAAGCAGTTCCGCCTTGGAAACGTCGCAGCCGCCGCACACGGGCGCGCCGCCCGCAAACACGTCGGGGTGACGCGTCATCGCGTCCCACGTCGCGTAGCCGCCCATAGACAGCCCCGCCGCGTAGACCGAATCGCGGTCGAACGAATATTCCTCTTCGTAAATTTTCAGTATTTTGAGCGCGGCTTCCATCGGCTCGGACTCAGCGATCTCGCCCACCGAATATTCGCACTCGTTCCACGCGGAAACATCCACCCATTTCATCCCGGTCGGGTTGGAGTCGCCCGGAGTTCCCGGGCACTGTGGAGCTATAATGATCGCGTCCGCCGCCTCTTCGCTCATCGCGATGCCGTCATCCAGTCCCGAATACGTCGTCAGCTGCTTGGCGTTATCATCGCCCCGCTCTCCCGCGCCGTGGAAAAACATCAGCACGGGCGCATCCTCCGTCACCTCGGGAACGTAGATGCGGTATTTCATCGTAAAGTCGTCCTCTTTGTATTCCATCGCCGCAAAGTCCAGTCCGCCGAATTCGAGGTCGGCTTTATCCCCGTCCGCGGCGACCGTCGCTCCGCCGACGTCGTAGCCGGGCAGGAACTCGGGTTCGGGAGTAACGACGGGCTTCGTCGCGTCGTCAGGCTCGTCCTTGCCGCACGCCGCAAAAATAAGCGCGACCGGGAACAGCACGACAGCCGCCAGCACGATCAATATCCTTTTCAGCACTTCCTTCATTCATTTTCCTCCGCCGCGTCCGCGGCTTCCGTTATACGCGTTTATGATAGCACGCCGCCCGCGCAAAATCAATACATACAGCGTAAACGGGGCTT
The DNA here is from genome assembly GCA_944372345.1 of uncultured Clostridia bacterium. Lineage (GTDB taxonomy): Bacteria > Bacillota > Clostridia > Christensenellales > Pumilibacteraceae > Protoclostridium. The sequence goes on along the minus strand of CALVYT010000040.1, from coordinate 51,590 downwards.
TTTAATGCATAAACTGCAAAAAAACCGGGTACCCGCCCGGTTTTTACAATGCTTTCGCCCGCTTTGCCGCGCTTATCCGCGCGCGGATATGAACGTGCGGGGGACGCTCCCCGAGAGCACGTTGCGTATGTCGTGCGAAGCGGAGCCTATTATGACGTCTATGCCCGCGCGCACGCACGGCTTTATATATTCCAGCTTAGCCGCCGCGCCGCCCGCGCCTCTGCGGCTGGCTCCCCGGCACATCGCCTTGTATTCGTCGATCTTATTCAGCACTTCCTCTTTCGTACCCGTGATCTCGGTTATGAGCGAGGACGGATCGCCGACGTCGCGGTATACGCCGTCGAGCGTGGAGAGGATGAGCAGGCGTTTCGCACCCGTCAAACACGCTATCTGCGCCGCGGTTTCGTCGTTGTCCACGAGTTCGACGGTGTTCTTCCCCTCTTTGGCGAGGTTGGAAAGCTCCGTTTTGCGCAGTTCTTCGACCGCTACCGCGTCGTTGTAGTTGACGACGGGGATCGCGTGCTGCTCGCTCGCGCGCAGGAGCAGAGAGAGGATATGCGCGCGCGAAACGTCGTTATTGAAATGCGCGTGCTCGACGAGCACCTGACGGACGGAATAGCGCGGGTCGATGAAGCGGCGGTACGTTTCCATAAGTATCGCCTGCCCCTGCGCGGAATAGTCCGCCTTGACGTCCTCGTCGCTGCCCGTCAGTTCGCAGCCGCTGCGGCGTTTGTAGTCCAGCCTGCCTATCTCCACCGCGCCGCTCGTGACCCAGACGACGCCGGGCGTCAGCCAGTGCCCTATCATTGCGAACTTGTTGTAGTCTATGTCGCCGTGCTTGGCGTCGATGAGCGCCATCGAGCCTATCTTTCCAACGAGCTCTATCATATCACACTCCGAAATGCCTGAAAGTTTCGTCCAGTTCGTCCACTTTTTCGCCGAGCGCAGCCGCCTGACGCGACGCGGATACGACGCCGCGCAGTCCCGTCATCAGCGGACGCACCATACGCACGTCGCGCTTGTTCACGCAATCGGCGAGAGAGCCCGCCACGCCGTAAAGATCCTCCAGCTCGCGCTTCGTCGCGCCGCTCTGCTCGGCTATGTCGCATAAGTCGGCTATGCGGTTGACGATGTCCGCGACCGCCTCGTCCGGCAGCAGAGGTTCCACCTCGCTCACCGTTTCGGGTTCCGCCGCTCTCTCCTCGCGCGCCGCCGAACTGAACGCGCGCAATTCCTTTTCCACGCAGTCGGCAAGCGGCGTTACTATATTCTTCGCGAACGCCGCAAACGCGAAGCTGACCCCGTTGCCCGAATAGTAATATTCGTCGAGGAATTCGCCGAGGGGAACGGAATGCGTGTCGAACGCGTAGAGCAGATTGACCGCGAACGCGATGAGATCGCGCGGGGCGGACGGAGGGAGCAGAGTATATCTCCCGCCCGAACGCACGCGCGCCTTGGCGAAAGCCGCCGGAAAATCGAAACCGCGGCAGGCGTTCGCCACGATAGCCTGCAGTTTGGACGAAGTCGCGATCATCACGAGCAGCTCGCTCACGCTGCGCTCCGCCATTATGAATTTCACGTCCGAAAGCGCTCTGCACGCGTCGCAGAAATCGTATACCGCGTCGTCGCCGCCGTCGACGTATCTGTCGAATTCCGTCATAATTTTTCTCCCCCCGCCCTGTTCGGGCGCCCAGGTATTATAAACAGTATAATATAACCGACGTTATTAATCAAGCGTTTTGACGATCCGTAAACAGGGTATTGACAAAAATACGAGTCGGTGTTATACTTGTTTTATATCAAAAGGGATAATGATGAAATGGAAAAACTTATTATCGGAAAAGACGGGTTCGAGACCGTGAAATACGACTCGCCCGATTCGCTGCTCTATATCAGACGGTCGCGTCTTTCCTGTTTCAACGAAATGCGCGTCGAATCGCACAGACACGAGGACATCGAGTTCAATATCATACTAAGCGGCAGTATGACGTATCGCGTCGGCTCCGAAACCGTCGCGCTTTCGGAAGGGCGCGGGATAATGGTCAATTCGGCGCGGCGCCATTCCGTATTCGGGCACGACGGCAAAGACTGCGAATTCATCGTCATACTGATGAATCCCGCGTTTTTATGCACGACGAAACACATAGAGGACACTTACGTACTGCCCGTGACGCGCCCCGAAGCGCGGGACTTCGTCGAACTCGATCCGCGCGTCGGCTGGCAAAGCGATATCATCTCAAAGCTGCGCGATATCTGGACGTCATACGCAGACGGGCGCGACGCTCTGCGCATAGCCGAAATATTCTTTTCGCTATGGCACGCCGTATATGCCAACATCACCCCCTCCCCTGCCGCGAAAAACGACAGGAAAGACGACGAGCTCAAAGGCAAACGCGCGGGAGAACGCCGCGTCCTCAAAGAAATGCTCGAATACGTATACGAAAATTACGGTCAGAGAATCACGCTCGGGGACATAGCCGCGGCGGGAAAAATATGCAAAAGCAAGTGCAACGAACTGTTCGTCAAATATATGCACTGTCCTCCCGTCGGGTTTCTGACAGACTATCGGATATATAAAGCTCTCGGCTTGCTGCACGATACCGAAATGAGCGTTCTCGAGATCGCGTACGCGACAGGCTTTTCCACGTCGAGTTACTTCACCGCGCTGTTCAGATCCCGTCTCGGGTGCACTCCGAGCGACTACCGCAGGCACGGGCGGCAGGCGGCGACGGAGATAAAAGACCCGACGAGCTTTTCCTTCTTCCGCCCGCCGCGTTCGGACGACGAAGAACGGACCGTATAAAGACCGGCCGCGGAGAGGAGTTCCCTCTCCGCGGCCGCCGTTTTTGCGCCCATCCCTGCCTCGGGCAGGATAACGCATATGGTTTACGCCGCGGCTTTTTCCTTGCGGACGCGCATCATACGGATCACCATCCACGCAACGCAGCCCGCCGTCGCCGCATACAGTATGACGGAAAGCGCGATCAGCCCGCTCTGCCACGGCGCAAGGTGGTATATGAACGTTGCGCCGGGAACGACGCCCTGCATGACGTTCGTATGCACGGTGGCGTAGCACATATTATGGAACGCCTTGCGCATGGCGGTGAGGGCGGTATTCGAAGTCTCGTCCTGATACTGTATGCCGAACGCCAGCTGCATATCGGTGCCCGCGCGAAGTCCCTGATCCGCGTCGGTATACTCGTAAAGGTTGAAGTCGGAGATCGCCACGCCGTCGAAGCCCCACTCGTTGCGGAGGACTTCGGTCATCAGCGCGTAGCTGCCGCCCGCCCACGTCGTGCCGAGTCTGTTGAAGGAGCTCATTATCGCGAACGCGCCCTTTACGGTCTTGGTCATGACCGTGCCTTCTTCATCGCCGATATATTTAAGCTCGATCTCGCTGTTTTTGATCGTCATCTCGAAGGGTTTCAGATAAAGTTCGCGCATCGTCTGCTCGGTAGCCCACACGCAGAGATTGTTGGTGCGCCATATCTCGCTGTCGTTGAGCGCGAAATGTTTGATATAGCAGTTCACGCCCTTGCTCGCGGCTCCGCGGACTACCGCCGCGCCCATAAAGCCGGAAAGCACGGGATCTTCGCTGTAATACTCGAAGTTGCGTCCCGCAAACGGCGAACGGTGGATGTTCATCGCGGGAGCATACCATCCGTTCGTGCCGCCCACGTTGCTGTCAGCCTTCTTACCGTAATAATATGCTTCCTCGCCGATGGCTTCGCCCATCGCTTCCGCAAGCTCCTCGTTGAACGTGGACGCGAGCACCACTTCGCTCATATAGGCGCAGCAGCCCGTCGCTCCGAACAGCGAGGTGATCCCCGCGGGACCGTCGGGATCGGACGTTGCGGGTTTGCTTATGGAATCGAGCTTCGCCGTATTGTAAGCGGATGCATTGAACGAGCCGGAAACGTATTCGCTCTTCGTCAGATTATCGAGCAGCGTGTCCCACGCCGTATCCTCGTAGTCCTTGCCGCGCAGAGCGGAGAACATCGTTCCGTTCCCCGCGCCCATAACGGGAGCGGTATCCGAGTATATCTCGGACGTTTCGACGTTACCCAGCGTGGGATCGGTCAGCGCGTCGAACTCCGCAAGACCCTCGTACACCGTGGTGCCGCCGTTCTGCTGCTCGGCGACCTTTATATTCTTCGCGTCGAGGTCGTCCGCGGTCGGCGCGGTCGGGAACGTCCCCGCGAAATCCGCGCGGGAGAAATTGCGGGCATAGCCCTTCTCCGCGGTATCCTTCATCATAGAGGATACGTCGTCGAATCTGTTGACCGCGGCTTCTTCGTCGCTCTCGCGTCCGTCGTCGTAAACGACGTCCCTGCTTACCGTGAACGTGAAGTAATTGCCCGATCCGTCGGCGTACTCCGTGCGGGTGCCGCCCGCATAGGTATGGGAATCGGTGCGGAGCGATATTTCGTATTCGCCCGCTTCGAGCACATAGCCGCCGTTCTCCGCCTTCGTCTTTTTATAGTCGTAGGACGCGAGATCTTCTTTATCGAACGTCAGCGTCGTTTCTACGGTCTCCCCCGCGGGCACGCTCACCTTGTCTATCGCGATGAGGTTGACCGCGGCTTTTTCTATGCCGCCGTCCGTGTATGGCGGAGTATAATAGAGCTGCACGGCTTCCTTGCCGTCGCGTTCTTCCGAGTTGTTGGTAACGGCGACGGTGACGGTGACGGTATCGTCGTCCTCCGAAACCGCCTTGATGGTCTGCGTGAACGTCGAATACGACAAGCCGTACCCGAACGGATACACGACGGCTTCATCGTAGTCGAATCCGGCGTAATCGCCCTCCTCGGCTTCAGCATAAGCGGTCTCGTAATATTTATATCCGACGTATATGCCCTCTTCGTACTGCATCATATACGCTTTGGTGTCGCGGGTGCCCTGTGCGACGTATCCGTCTTCCAGACCCGTATATTCGAACACGCCCTCGTTCCGGAACGTGGGATCGGCGGTGAAGTCCGCCGCGTAAAGATCGACCAGCCTGCCGGACGGATTGACCGCGCCCGAAAGTATGTTGCCGAGCGCGCGGCAGCCCTCCGCGCCCGTAGAGCCTATCCACAGCATGGCGTCCACGTCCTGATCGTCTTTGAGCGCGCCGAGCTCCATAGCGTGCGAGGAATTGATCACGACGACGACTTTGTCGTAATTCGCGGTCGCGTAGTCGATCATATCGCGCTCTTCCTTGGAAAGCTCGAGCTGGTGCTGCCCGTCCGCGTAATTGGCGACTTCCGCCGCCGTATTCGCGTTCTCGCTTATCGCGCTCACCGACGCTTCGGACTTGGCGGACTCCTTCAGATCCGTGGACAGATCCCAGCCCTCTCCGCCGCCGCGGCCGATGAACACGAGAGCGACGTCGGTGCGCACGGGGGTAAATCCGCTGTACGCGCTCACGGGGATCTCGCCTATGAAAAACGTAGACGCATCGGGATTGTCCATCGTGATAGCGCATTTATCGTATTCGGAATAATTATCTTTGAAAAAATTATAAACGTCCTCGTTCACTTTGAACGTCTCTTCTTTCAGCGAGTCGTAAGGGCGCACTACGGTCTTTGCGCTGCCCGCGTTGCCCGAACCCGATCCGCCGAGTATCGGATCGACGCTCGCTCTGCCGTACATAGCGATCGTGTCGCCGTCCGCTCCCGCTTTGAGGGGCAGCGCGTTCGATTCGTTTTTAAGAAGAACGAATCCCTCGTTGGAAATTTCCTCCACGAGTTTGTTTGCGTTCGCCGTCGCCTCTTCGAGAGATTTCGCTTCATACGAATAGTAATCCGCGTCCCAGCCTTCCGTACCTTCGAGCGGCACGGATTCGCTCGTTCCGCGCTCCCAGCTGAACAGCGAAACGAACACGTTCGAAAACGTCGTCGCCATCAGCATAAAAGCTATGCCGAGTGCGAGCAGAACGACCGCCGCGGAAGTCCATATCGCTATGAACGCGGGAGTCTTCATTCTCTTCTTCATCTTGCTTCCTCCTGAATATTTTTTTACGGAAAACGCCATCCGCGTTTCTTCTCCGCAGCTAAAATATACTACACGCCCCGCGGAGTTTTCAATAAATATTTTCCGTGAAAATATCGGGATTTTCCATATATGCGTCCGCCGCGCCGCGAAAAGCGGCGGAAAAAACGCCGCCCGTCCGATAGATCGGACGGGCGGCGCCTTATACGCTCAATGTTTTGCGGCTGCGGATCAGACGGTCTTGTCTATGTCCGTATCCTTGGACCAGCTGTACATCGAACGGATCTCCTCGCCCACTTTTTCGAGCTGATGGTTGGCTTCCTTCTCGCGCTTCGCATAGAAGTACGCCCTGCCGTTGTTGTTCTCCGCGATCCAGTCGGAAGCGAACTCGCCTTCCTGGATCTCCGTCAGCACTTTCTTCATCTCCGCCTTGACTTCGGGAGTGATGAGCCTTTCGCCTATCTTGTAGTCGCCGTATTCGGCGGTGTCGGAAATGGAGTAACGCATCGTGTGGAACCCGCCCTTATAAATCAGGTCGACGATGAGCTTCATCTCGTGGATGCACTCGAAGTACGCGTTGCGGGGATCGTAGCCGGCTTCGACGAGCGTTTCGAAGCCCGCCTTCATAAGAGCCGTAACGCCGCCGCAGAGCACGCACTGCTCGCCGAACAGGTCGGTCTCCGTTTCGCACTTGAACGTCGTTTCGAGCACGCCCGCTCTCGCTCCGCCGATGCCCGCCGCATATGCGAGGGCGACGTCGAGCGCCTTGCCGGTGTAGTCCTGGTGGATCGCGACGAGGCAGGGCACGCCCTTGCCGTCGCAGTATTCGCTGCGCACCGTGTGGCCGGGTCCCTTGGGCGCGATCATAAACACATCGACGTTCTTCGGGGGAACGATCTGCTTGAAGTGGATATTGAAGCCGTGCGCGAACGCGAGCGCCTTGCCCTCGGTGAGGTTAGGCTCGATGTCCTGCTTGTACATCTTCGCCTGCTTCTCGTCGTTGATGAGTATCATTATGACGTCCGCTTTCTTCGCGGCTTCCGCGGCAGTCATGACTTTGAGCCCCGCCTTCTCGGCGACGGCCCAGCTTTTGCTGCCGTTATACAGTCCGACTATCACGTTCACGCCGCTGTCTTTGAGATTGAGCGCGTGCGCGTGTCCCTGCGAGCCGTAGCCGATGACGGCGACGGTCTTTTTCTTCAGAACGGAAAGATCGCAGTCTTCCTGATGAAACAGTCTGGGTTCCATTTTCAAAGATCTCCTTGTTTTTGAAAAGTTCGTATTTTTCGGTTTTTCGCCTTTCGCAAACAATTATACGCGCATTACGCCCGAATTGTCAACTCAATTCGCTTTATTGTCCGTTTTTTCTTCGGATCCGCCGCCGCCCGTCCCTTCGCCGCCGCTTTCTTCGGGTTCTTCCCCGCCGCTTACGCCCTCAGAGCCGCCGCCCGAGGAATCATCATCCGCAGGGCTGCCGTCCGTATGGTCGCCGGAAGAATCGCTGACGATCCCGAGCATAACGAGCACGCCCGCAGCGGCCGAAATAACCTCGTTGACGACGGGAACGTCTATTTTCAGCCCGAGCGCCTGCAAGAGCAGAAGCACGAACGACGCTATCGCCAGAACCGTCTTTTTCGTAAGTTTCATTTCCGCCTCCTCATCTGCCGAACTCGTCGTACAGCATATAATAGAAATAATCGGACAGCGACTCGCGCACGAACGGATCGTTCCTCACCGTTATCCGCGCCTGTTCGTCGCTCAGCCCCGAGAGGTACTCGCGCAGTACCGAATACTTCGCCTCGTAGTAGTCCGCCAGCCTGTCCGCGGGGACTTCCCCGTCCTTGCCGACGAGATCCTCCGTCATTTCGATGAGCTTGAACTCGTCGTCGCGCTCCTTTTCCGTCAGCGTGTTGTTGTATTTTATCGCCTCGTTGCGCTTTTCCTCGCGTTCCGCGGTCAGTTCGGCTATGCGCTCGGTCAGTTCCGCGGCGTAGGCTATGTCGAACGCGGCGAGGGCTTTGTTCATATCCGCTTCCAGCCCGTTTATCTCCGAGTCTATGCGCGCGAGCTCGTCGTCCTCCGCCGCGCGCGCCGCCGTCACCGCTGCCGCCCGATCCTTTTCTATCGCCGCGCTCTCCTGCGCAGCCACGCTCGACCTCGCCAGCCCGCGCTTGATGAGGTCGTTTTCCAGCGAGCGCGAAGCCGTGCCGTAAGCCTCTTCCGCGTCCTTTTCCGCGCGGCGCGCCGCCTCGGACGCCGCGAGCTTTTCGCTCTCCGCGTTCTTCCTGCGCTCTTCCGCGTCGTCGCGGATCTCCGCGACGGACGAAGCGCGGTAGCCTTCGAGCGACTCTTTCGCCTGTTCGGCGATCTCCTCGTCCGTCGGCGCGTCGTATTCGATACGGTCGTACTCGACGGGCGGGGGCAGGTCGTCCGCCGAGGTGACGAACCTGTCGTCTATCTCGGAAAGAGCCTGTTTCATCTCCTCCTCCGTCATCACGGACTCCGCTTTCTTCTCCGCGGCGGAGGCACGCTCCGCTTTCTTTTCCGCGGCGGAAGCGCGCTCCGCGTCCTTCGCCGCCTTTTCCAGATACGATCTATACGTCGCCATTTTCTCCTCCCGGTCTGTAAATGCGTTCGCCCGCTTCACGCACCCTGCGGCGCAACAGGCGTTTTTCATATATCGTCATAATGCGGTACTCCTCCTTCGAGCGTCACGACCCCGTCGCCCGCGCGGCAGTACGCGGTAAACCCGCCGACTGCCCGCGACCCGGACGCGCTCCGCTCCGTCGCGATTCCGTTTTCGAGAACGTATATGCGGTCCTCTCCGTCCGAACGGAACGCGCTCAGGAGCCTTCCGCCGCCGAAGTTCTTTGCTCCGAATACCCGCATAACTCTCTCCTCTTTTCACGCTTGCCGCGCTCGGCGCACAGCGTCTTTATCTCGTCCAGCCGCACGTTCACCCGTTCCAGATCCGCCAGCCCCGCGACGAGCTCGGTTATCACCTTGCGGTAATACCTCTCCCGACGCGCGTGCGAACGCAACGCGAACGCGAGCAGCACGGCGAACACCGCCGAGTAGCAACCGCTCTCTATGCACGCCGCGATTATCTCCATATCATTTGACCTCCGTCGTCAGTTTTATCTCCGCCGCGCGGGCAGGCGAAGTCTGCGCCGTACCTGCCGCCTCCGCGCCGCCCGTTTCCTCCGCAATCGTCAGCAGCGTCGCCGCGCGCAGCGCTTCCCGGCGCGTTATCCTGCCGTCCGCGCCCGCTTCGTACAATGCGCCCGCGAACGCGAATACCGCCGAACCGAGCGCGCATATCTCCCGCGCGGGCACGCTCCTCGCGTCGTACAGCCGCAAACCGCCGTCGTAATCCGCTATCAGCGCGCCGTCGCAGCCCGCCGCGGACGCGCCGAACGCCGACTGCAAAAACGGCGTGAGCACGGACACCGCTTCCGAGCCGCCCGGCGCGGTCACGGTGACGACGGCATACCCGTCAGAAGCGGAAAGCACGCCGGTAACGGGATATACCGTCTGCGCGTCGTGCAGCTTCGTCCCGTCCGCCGAATACAGCCGCGCCCGCTCGGGCGCGATCTCGAACACAGCGCCGCCGAACGTTGCAAGGCAAAGCGCGTCCGTTTCGCGCGAGTAGAGCTGCGCGCCGTCCGCGCCGTAGCCCGTCGCGCCGCCGCCCGACAGGATATGCACCGTCAACCCGTCGCCCTCTCCGAGCAGCGCGATCCCGTCCGCTTCGGCGGGCACGGTAAACAGATCCTCCCCGCCGCGGCACACCTTCACCAGACCGCCCGACGCGTATGCGAGCGTCCCGTCGTCCGCCGCCGCGAACGCCCCGACGTTCTCCGCCGCGCGGAACGTCGCCGTATTGCCGCCGACATATGCGCTTATCAGCCCGTAGCCGCACGCGACGAGCACGTTCCCGAAAGACGCGAGCCGCTCCGCAGGCGGCATATCGGGGTACGTCTTTACGTCCGCGACCGTAACCGGGAACTCCTTCGACCTCGCTCCCTCCGCCGACGCGCGGCAAACGGACTCCGTGAGCGCGACCCCGCGCGCGAACGACACCGTTTCGCTTTCTTCCGCCGTCGCTTTCAGCGGCAGCGCGATACAGTCCTCGCCGAGAGTCACGACCGCGAGCGCCGCTCCGTCGGGAAGCTGCGCCGAAAGCGTCGCGCCGCCGTCCTCCGTTACCGCCGCCGGGGAAAGCGCGGAGCGCGTGCCGTCCGCCGTCACGCAGTCCAGCCCGACGTCGCCGAAGCCGCCGAACGCCGAAAGCGACGCGAGCATCTCCGTCCCGCCGGGAGCGCACCCGTCCAGCGTCGCGCCGACGCACACCTCGGCGTACGCCCCGATCAGCCCCTCGCCCTGCGGCGGGACTTCGCAGTCGGGCAGTACCGTTTCGTCGCCGCGGCGCAGTCCGACGGCGGTCACTTCTCCGTCCGTTTCGGACGGCGGGAAGTACGCCGAAATGCGCGTCCGGCAAAGCGGAGCGGATATGTCCGCCGCGATTTCCGCCGCCTTTTCCGCCGCGCCGTCCGCCGTTACGGCGCGTATATACATAACGTCCGTCATAGCACCTCCGCTTTTACCGTCACGCGGCGGTAAACGTCCCCGCCGCGTGAAACGCGCCGCAGCACGTTGCGCCCGTTGTCGCACACGACCAGCCGCGCTTCCTCCGCGCCCTTGACGAACGCGAGCGCGCTCACCGTCGGGGTCGCGTGGCAGTAGCAGACCCGCAGCGGCACGAGATCGTCGGACAGAGCCGCGACGGCGACCTTTTCCCCGTCATAAACCGCGGCGGCAAGTCCGTATGAGTCGCGGCACAGCGCGACGAGCCTGCCCCTGCCGAGCGGGCGCACCTTGTTCCCGTCCGTCACATACGCCCTGCCGCCCGAAGCGAACGCCGCCGTGCCGTCCGCGACTACGTCCGCGTCCGTGCATTCGCCCAGCCTCCGCTCCGGGATAAACGCCCCGCCGTCCGAAACGTATACCGTCGTTTCTCCGCCCGTCACCACTGCGCGGACAACGCCGTTGCTTTCGTCCGCGCGCAGCAGCAAACCCGCCCCGCCGTCCTCCGCGTAATCCGCGCCGCCGATGACGGAAACGGACACTTTGTCTATGACCGTTCCGCTGTCCGGAGTTATGCGCAGCTCGCCCCCGTCCGCCGCCGTGACGGCGGCGGACGGAGAGCCGGGCGCGGTCAGCAAAGCGACGAGCGCGTCGTCCAGAGTCAGCCGCACAGTCCCGCCGCCCGTCAGCGACGCCGTCACGAAAACGAGCGCGCCCGCGCCCAGATCCGCGAGTTTCCCGCCGTCGGGGAGCGACGAGAACGTCATTCCCGAACTGAGACCGTCCAGCCTGCGTTCCAGCCTCTCCGCCTTGTCGTACGCTTCTTTCGCTCTGTCCATCATCTCCTCCTGACCGTGTACGACAGCCGCGACACGTTCGCGCCGACCGCCGAACTCGTTATCCGCAGCCGCACCGCTCTGCCGCTCATCGCGGGGCGGACGCGCCTTATCCCTCCGCCGGGGACGGAGAACGACCGGCTTTTGCCGTCGCACTCGACGGTGAGCGTCACGTCGCCCGCCGTGCGCAGCGTCACTTCGGATACCGTCTTGACGTCGGGCGAGCCGCAGTCGGACAGTCCGCTTTCCCAGACCTTGACGAGCGGCGCGCCGCACACGCTCCCGCAGCGGGTCACTCTGCCCGCCGTACCGTCGGGCAGCACCGCGAACACCTCTCCGCCCAGACTGCACAGCCTTTTTATCGCGATATGCGAGATCGAGAACGTGTTTTCGGCAAGGTCGTAAACTATCAGCGCGTCGTTGCCGTCCGACTCATCGTCCAGCCGCGCGGCGAGATAGTATTTGCCGTCCGAATACACCGCGCTCGCGTCGGGCGAAGGCGCGAGCCGCACGGCGCGCAGGCGGCGCGAAGCGGAATAGCCGTCGAACGCGTACAGCCCGTCCGCGCCCGTCATCATTATCACGTCGCCGCACACGATCGCGCCGCCCGCGTATATCCCGCCGCCCGCCACATAGAGGTTGGCGACGGAAAATCCGCTCTGGTCGCCCGTGCCGTACATTCTCGACACGCCGTACTCGCGCACGAGATAGACGTAGCCGAGAAAGTCGAGCGCTTTCATCAACCGCCCGCGCTCGTCGAGCAGCTGCACGAACCCGCCGCCCGTCGCCGAAGCCGTCCACTCCGTCGGGTCGAGGTCGTCCGAATAGTACACTGCGTTGCTCTCGCCCGCAACGGTCGCGAACATACGCTCGCCGCTCATCGCCATGCTCGTTATCCTCGGGCTTTCCACGCGCCTCGGCGCGCCGCTGCCGTCCCACACGCACATATCGTCGCCGGGCGAAGTCATTATCACGCAGTCGTCGCCGTAAAGCCGGTAATTGACGGCGGACGGCGGAGCGGAAAATTCCGCGCCTTCGAGCGTCCGCCATACGCCGCCGTCGCGGTAGCGCACCTTGCCGTCAGTGCCGCAGTACATATCCGTATGGACGTACTCCTCCGAGTCGCGGTCGTAGCGCGTGAACCGCCACAGCGACGTACAGGACGCGCCCGCCCATTCGTCGGGGACTTCCACGCCCCAGCCGTCGACGAGCGCGCCGCGCGACACGTCGAAATTCTCCGCTTTCGACGCCGTACCGTCGGGCAGCACCGCGTCGTCGAAGCGCATATCCACGTTGGACGCGAAGCTGTTCACCGTCCTGCGCGTCCCGCCCGACGGCATTCTGACGATACTCACACGAACCTCCTCGCCCTTATCCGCACCGGGCGGCGCGGCGCGAGCGCGATCGAGCTTTTATACCGCGTATCCCACATCTCCGCGACGTCCAGCCCCTCCGTCACCGCACATTCCGCGGCTACGCCGTAGGCGAGCACGCGCGCGCTTATGCCGTAGAACTTCGCCTCGTCCTCCGACAGGTCCGCGCCCGCAGGCGGAACGTCATAATCGCCGCGGCGGTACTCCTCCGCGATCTCGCTGACCACGAGGTTATACAGCCGCAGGTATTTTCCGCACGTTTCCGCGTCGCCCGCCGACAGAGCGTCCGCCTCGTCCTCTCTGCCCAGCATATGCGCCGCCGCCAGACAAACGTCTTTTATCATATGCCCTCCTTTACCGCCGCCCGCACGGACGGGCTGCGCCGCCAGCTCCCCGCCGCCTTTCCGAAGAACGGATTGCGCGTGCGGCGGGCGTACTCGACGGTGCGCGCGTCCAGCGCAGGGTACGGAACGACGAAGCAGAGGGAGTCGCCCCTCTGCCCGTCGCTGCGCACTTCGTATCTGCGCCTGTCCGTATCGTAGACGACGTAATACGTTTCGTCTATCTCTTTCAGCCGCGACGATATGAAATACACGTCGTCGGTTATCCGCACCCGCATCGTCAGGTGGTGGACGCGGTTATGCCCGACAACCTGCCCTGACCGTTGGGACGGTCGCACATCAGCTCGCAGTACTTGACAAGCGTCGCCGTATACGTCGGATAGCCCTGATTCTGGCGCAGCACGTTGCCGTTCTCCGTTTCGAGGAAACGCCAGTCGCAGAGGCGGTGCAGGTGGAACACGCTCGTGTCGAGCAGATACATCGTGCCCTTCGGGACGAATCTGTCGTAGACGAGCGGTATGCCGTTGAACGACATCGTGCGGAAGCCGCCTTCGAGGTTCATCACGTCGATATTGCGCTTATACTGCGACATATAGTCCATATACGCGTACTTGGTCACGTCGTCCACCGCGATGAAGTCGATCGTCGAGCCGGCGCGCGTTTCGAGGAAGTCTATCGCCTCCTGTATCGTCGTTTCGTCTATCGCGCCCACCGTCCCTTTGGAGTACGGTTTGAGCAGCGGGGACGTCGAACGGTCCACGCCGTACAGCGTTTTGGTCGTATCGAATATGGCGGCAAGCCCGGTTATCTCCTTGTCGCGGCTGCCCTGGACGTATATGCCGTTGCCCGTCGCCGCGGACGACGGCACGGAGGACAGCGTGATCGTATCGTTCTCGTAGTCCACCGACTCGACTATGATGTCGGTGCCTATCGCGGACGCGCCGTTGTATATGTCGACGGCAAGACCCGGCACGAAGTTGCGGGTATCCGTCACCTCCACTTCGTTCGAGCCGCTCTCCACGTCGTATATCTCCGCGAGCTTGCCCGTGCCGTCGCCGTAGAGCATTCTGCCGAGGTTGAACTTGCTCGCTTTGAGCAGTCCGTCCAGCTCGGCGTTGAGAAGGTCGGTGAACGCGCCCTTGTCGTTCGCGCTCGCCCTTATAGCCTTGTCGGAGATCTCTATCTGCCCGAACAGGTTTTTGAGAGAGGACACGAACTGCAGATAGTTGTTGCCGTGCGCCTTGGGAAGCGCGCCGTCCTCGTCGCCCGCGCCTATGCCGCCGTTGATGCCGAGAGACACCGCCTTTCTGACTTCCTTGCCCCACACGTCCGCCGACGTCTGTTCGATCTTCGTCAGCAGAGGGTTGACTCTCGTGTTGAGCAGTTCCGTGACCGTGCCGAGGTATACGCTTTTAAGTGCGTTTTCCGCCGAATTGATGGTTACCATTTGTCATTCTCCTTGTGTTTATCGGTCGCCCGAAATTATTATCCTTTTCGCCTCGTCGAGGCTCTTTGCCGTAAACGGCGCGGCAAGCACCGGATAGCCGCCGCGAAGCAGTACGGGCGCGTCCGCCGCTTCGTCCGCGTTCGCTTCCCGCCCGTTTTTTCCGCCGACGCATAAGCGCAGCGTTTCGTTTTCTCTTTCCAGTTCGTCCACTTTCTTTTTCAGAGCAAGCCTGTCAGTTCTGCGTCTGCGCATTTCCGACCTCCGCGCGCGCCGAGAGCGCTTTCATTTCCCTGTGTCTGCGGATATGCGCGAGCATATCCTCTTTGAGCCTCCCGTGCCGCTTCGCCGCTTCGGCGAAATCGTCGGACAGCATATAGCGCGTATGCGAGCGTATATGCACGTCGTGGTCGTCTATCTCCTCCGCTTCCGGCGAACCGCCCTTTCCCGCTTTCAGGTTCTCCTCGTCCGCGCGCCGTTCGTGCAGCGAGCGCAGCTCTTCCGCCGTTTCCCAGCTGCCGTAGCCGAACGCGTCGAGCAGTTTATGGCGGGTCGCCGTATCCAGCTTGCCGTCCTCCCCGCCCAGCAGTCCGAGCGAGAGCAGTTCGAGCAGGCGCGACTGCCTGCCCGTGCGGCTGAGCGCGGACTCGGCGACGGTATCGCACACGACGTCGCACTCGCCTATGTCAGAGCCTCTCCACTTCAACAGCTCAACGCTGCCGTCCTCTCCGACGCAGCGCGTCAGCCGCTCGCCCGAGGCGAACTGCTTATACAGCCGCAGCACCATGCGCGACACCTCTCTGACCGCCGCGCGGATGAGGTCGCTCGTTATCGCGAGCCGGCTGTCGTCCTGTTCGATGAGCAGCTGTATCGCCGTGCCGCTGCCCGCCTGCGACGGAACGGCGGACGAACGCATAATGTCGCTGACGCCCGTTATGACGTTGAACTCCTCTTCCAGTCTGCTCTCCTCCGCCGCGAGCGCGGACGGCACGCTGCCTTGTTCGAGCATCTGCGGCGGGCGGCTGCCCTGACGGTATACGACCACGCCGCCCGGGCGCAGTCCCTCGGACGCCAGCTCGTCGGTATCCACGGAGCCGTCCTCCACCGCGATGACGCCGCCGCACAGACGGTTGATGAACTCGTGTTTGCGGTTTTTGACTGCATTGTAAGCACGTTGAAGAGGGATCGCCCGCTCCACCATGCTCGGTCCGAAAAAGCAGCCCGCCGCGGGCAGCGCGTCCTGCTTGACGAAGGGGAACGTCCTGCCGCCGTCCGTGCCGTTGAGATACGGCAGCGGACCCGAGTGCAGCAGCCTGTCGCCGCACACTATCAGCAGTTCGCCCTCCGGCTTGGCTTTGCTCGGCAGCTCGTAACGCTCTATGACGAGCGCGCAGCCGCCGGGGCGCACCCTGCGCATATCGGACAGCAGGCGCGAAGACGAGCGTTCGGGCAGGGCGAATTCCAGATCCTCCTCTTTCACCGCCGTGCCGTAAGCGTCCTCTATCTCCCCGACGGGCAGGGCGCGGGCGTATATCAGCGAGCGCAAATCCGCCGTCGTTTCCGCGCAGAGGTTGTCGGGATAGACCTCGTAGGGCGGCACCGCCTCCACGCATACGTCGTCGGCGGCTTTGTCCCAGAACACCTTATAGAACGCCGTGCCCGTCAGTTCGCTCCACGCCGTCGCGCGCGAAACGACGTTTTCCGTTTCCAGCCGCGCGGAAACGGCGGCAAGTATCTTGGACGACGCGTCCGCCGTTTTCAGATCCTCGTCCGATCCCGAAGCGGGGCGCACGCTCATCACGGGGCGCACTCCCGCGAGCTTGGCGAGCCGCGTTTCGTATACGGGCGCGACGTGGTTATACACCCGCCGCTCCTCCCACTCGCCGTCGGGCGCGGAGTCCTCCACCCCGAACACGGGAGTGATCTCCGCGTACTGCCGCCCCGCAATGAAGCAGGTATTCAGCACCCACTGCGCTTCCGTCGCGCGCCGCTGCTCCCTGCGCCTGTCGAAGTCGGCGCGCACTTCGAGCGCCGTCAGTCTTTCGCTTTCCGCTTTCGTTTCAGCCGCCGTCACCGTCCGCCTCCGTGCGCTCCGCCGCCAGCCGCGCGAGTTCTTTCAAGCAGTCCGCGCACACGTTCAGGTCGCTGCGCCTGCCCGTCCGCGCGAACCGCACGCTGTAAGCCGCGCGGTTGCCGCACGCGCCCAGCTCGCATTTCATCCTGTATCTGCATTCAACGATCTCCATCGTTACCTCCGCTCTTTGCGTAATATTCTCCGAGAAGTCTGAGAACGCGCTCCCGCTCCGCCATAAGCTCCTCTTCGTCCGGCTCATGCTCCTCCCGCGATTCCAGCAGCATTTTCAGCGCGGTCAGGTCGGGCGGGACGTCCTTGACGGATACTTTGCGGCGCACGACCGCCCCGTCCGCGTCGTATTCCGTCGTCGTTTCGCCCGCCGTAAAGCCGAGTGCCTTCTTGCGCAGCGCGGCGTAAAGCTCGTCCGCGTTACCGCCGTCCATACCGCCTCCGCGCCAGAGCCGCCGCCAGCCTGTCCTTGTCCCGCCGCACTTCGGACAGAACCTCGGGCGCGCGCTTGCCTTCCGGCTGCGTCATCAGATAATACCGCAGTTCGTCGAGGCAGTGATCGTCGCGCTTTACGGGCGCGTCGTCATCTCCCCACGCATAAGTTTTGAGCTCGCGTATCATATTGACGCAGTTGCGGAAGACGTACAGCCGCGGCGGATCGCCTTTCAAGTAACTCTTGACGGTGTTGATCCCGCCGAACAGCTCCTTGTTCACCTTGGTGTTTACGATTATGCCGCGGTCCGCGAGCAGCGCCGACACGCTGCGCATGCCGCCGAGAGTGCGCTGGTCCGCCGCGGAATCGATGAGCGCGCGATACCGCCCCGACGAGTCGCACTTCCACCCGAGCGCGGCGCACTTCTCCCGTATCCTCGCCGCGTGCCAGTCGACGTCCTTTTCCGCCGCGTAGTGCTCCGCGACGACGTACACCCGCCCGTCGCCGTCCACGGCGTACCAATGGCAGGACAGAGGGTTGCGCAGTCCGGGGTCGATGGACAGCGTATCCTGCCATTCGCGCGGCACGGGGAACGGGTCTATGACGTGGACGGACTCGTCGAACTCGGGGTACACCAGCCCGCTGCGCCGCAAAAACCTGCCGTACCGTCTGCTTTCGAGCACGTCCGCGGGGAGCGAAGCGGACAGCGAATCTATCTCCCCGGGGTCGAGATAGGGGTTGTCCGCCCACTCCATAAAGACGTGCCACACGTCGGGATCGGAGGACATATAGATGCGGTCGTAGACGAACGTCAGACCTTTGAGCGGCGTCATCGTGCCGAACATCTCTCCACGCCTGTCGGCGAGGCGCATGCGGCATTCGTCGTAAACGTCCTCGGGCGGCTCCTCGTCGAACCAGACGTAGTCGAGAGCCGTGCCCTGGAACTTCTCCCTGCCGCTCTCGCACGACTTGAAGCCTATGCGCGACAGCGTGCCGAACACGTTGCGCACCGTCAGGTAGTCTATGATCCCGCCCTCGGGCGCGGACGCCCGCCCCGAGATCATCACGACGTCCTCTATCCATTCCTTTTTCAGGTACGACAGCACTTTGCGCTGCGCCACGTCGCGCTGGACCTCCCTCGTCAGGCTTACCACCCACCCCTCCGTGCGCTTGTTCTCGCGGTACGGGTGTATGCCCCTCGCCCGCCACGCCACCTCCGCCGCGCCGCACTCCGTCTTGCCGCTGCGGTTGCCGCCGAACACCCAGCGGTTGCGCTTGGCGCACCTGTGAAATTCGAGCTGCTTCTTATGCACGAGCGGCGGTTCGTTGTAGTGCGCGAGCCTGTTGTCCGCCCGCGCCGCTTCCAGCTTGCGCTCCACTTTTATCAGACTGCCGAGCAGCCGCTTTTCGTCATTATCCGTCATTCGTCCGTCCTTTCGGTCAAATTATTGCTCCCGCGGCGTGCTATCATATCCGGGATGAAACTCGCGCTGACGATCGCTATCCTCGCGCTCGCGCTCCCGCAGCCGGAATGGCTGCCCGTTTCCGAGCCGACGCCCTTCTATGTGTTCGACGGTTCCGCGTACACCGCCCTTTTCATGCTGCCCGAAACGTATTTCCTCGCCGTCGAGGAACGCGGCGAAGAGTTCGACCGCGTTTCCTTTCTCGACCTGACGGGTTATGTACGCAGCGGAATGCCTGCCGCGGGTTACGAGCCCGCGAACAAATACCCGACGTCGGGCGGCGCGACGCTGAAAAAGTCCGTTTCGTCCGCATGGCTGTATTCGGACGCCGGACTGACCAACGTCGTCGGCGAAGTCACCGCCGCGGACGAGATCTTCCTCTACGGCGACGCGGTAGGCGCAGACGCGTATTATGTGCGCGTCGGCAGCGGTCCGTACCGCCGCGGCTACCTCTCCGCCGAGTCCGCCGACGCCGTCTACCCGCCCGAAAACGACGTGTCCGCCGTCGCTCCGTCGGATCCCTCTCCCGCTCCGGACGATGAAACGCAAACGCCCGAAAGCGGCGCGTCCTCGCCGGGCGCGGTCGTTCAGGCAGTGCTCATAACGGCGCTCGCCGTGCCCGCGTTCCTGCTCGTCTTTCTTCTCTCGTCGAAAAAGACGGGCGGCGGGCGCTGACCCGCGGCAGCTTGCAAAATACTTCGAGCGCGCTCATATCGCGCCCCGACTTCCTCATGGCAGTCAGCATCCAGCCGCACTTCTCCGCGGCGCGCGCATAATAGTTGCGCACCGTCGAACGGCTGACGTTCAGCTCCGCCGCCATCTCGTCGTCCGTCCTTCCCGCCGCCCTGCCGTCGTAGACCGCCCTCTCCCCCGCGGTCATCAACGACGTCAGGTCGTCGTAAAGCGCGGCGATAGCCGCGATCGAACGCTTGCGCTCCACCGCGGCGAGCATACGCGCTATCGCTTTTTCCGTTCCCGAAAAGGCGTCCGTCGCCGCTCTGTCCAGCAGCCTGTCCGCCTTGCGTTCCAGACGTTCCAGCCCCGGACGCAGTTTTGCCGCAACTTCGGCAAGTCTTTCCATTTCAAACACCCCCTCTGCCGTGTGTTTTTGGAACATATGTTCTCAATCAAGGCTATGATAACACACTAATGCGGACATATGTGTGTCCACATTAGAAAAATTTTACAAGGTTTTTGAAAAATTTTTTCACGGATGCGGCGGCTCGCGGTAACGGTTGACAAACGGCGGGGATTGATGTAAAATACGGTTGAATGACAGGAGGCGAATAAACGATATGGCTAAAAAACAATTCAAGGCGGAGAGCAAACGATTGCTCGACCTGATGATCGATTCCATTTACACGAACAAGGAGATATTCCTGCGCGAGCTGATCTCCAATGCGTCGGACGCGATAGACAAGCTGCACTTTCTGTCGCTGACGGACGAGAACGCGCGCAGGGATTTCCGCATACTGATAAAGCGCGACCGCGAGTCGCGCACGCTGACCGTGGAGGACAACGGCATAGGCATGAGCGCGGAGGAGCTGGAAAGCAACCTCGGCACGATCGCTAAGAGCGGCACGCTGGACTTCAAGAAAAAGGCGGAGGACAAGACCGCCGCCGAGGAGCTGATCGGGCAGTTCGGCGTGGGATTCTACGCCTGCTTTATGGTCGCGGACGAAGTGACGGTGGTCAGCCGCAAGTACGGCGAGACGGCGGCGCACAAGTGGACGAGCAGCGGCGCGAGCGGTTACGAGATAACCGACGCGGAGCGCGGCGAGTGCGGCACGACGGTGACTCTCAGACTCAAACCCGACGGCGACGAGAACTATTCGCAGTATCTCGAAGAGTACACGATACGCTCGCTCGTCAAGCATTATTCGGATTATATCCGCTATCCGATAATCACGGACGTCGTTAAGTATACGGACAAAAAGACGGAAGACGGCAAGCCCGTAACGGAGACCGCGGAAGAAACTCTGAACTCGATGGTGCCTATCTGGAAACGGCGCAAAAGCGAAGTCAAGGACGAGGAGTACAACGATTTCTATACGGACAATTTCGCCGACGGCGACGCGCCCGCGAAGGTGATCACCGCCAATATGGAGGGGGCGGTCGGTTTCACCGCGCTGCTGTTCATTCCCTCCCGTCCGCCTTACGACTACTACACCAAGGCGTACAAGCGCGGACTGAAACTGTATTCGAGCGGCGTGCTGATAATGGATTCCTGCGAAAAGTTGCTGCCCGACTGGCTGGGCTTCGTGCGCGGCGTCGTCGATTCGTCCGATCTGTCTCTGAACATTTCCCGCGAGATGTTACAGCACGACCGCCAGCTCCGCGAGATAGCGAAGGCGCTGGAAAAGAAGCTGCTCTCCGAACTCGCCAAGTGGATGGCGGACGACCGCGAGAAGTACGAGAAGTTCTTTGCGAATTTCGGCATAACGCTCAAATTCGGCGCATACGAGGGCTTCGGCGTCAATCTTGACAAGCTCAAAGACCTCCTGCTGTATAAGACGGCAAAGGGCAAGACGGTATCGCTCAAAGAGTACGTTGCCGCCATGCCCGAGGATCAGAAGGATATTTATTACGCGTCCGGCTCCGACGCCGTGTCGCTCGGCTCGCTGCCGCAGGTGACCGCCGTCAGCGCCAAAGGCTACGACGTGCTTCTGCTCACCGACAACGTCGACGAATTCGTGTTCAAGATCCTCGGCAAGTATGACGACAAGCAGCTCAAAAGCGTTTCGTCCGATTCGTTCGACCTCTCCACCGACGAGGAAAAGAGCGAGGCGGAAAAGAAAGCCGAAAAGCACAGGACGCTCCTCGACGACGTTAAGACCGCGCTTGCGGGCAAGGTCGCCGAAGTGCGCCTGTCCTCCCTGCTCGGCGATTACGCGAGCGGGCTGTCCGCCAAGGGCGAGCTCTCCATTGAGATGGCAAAGGTGCTCGCGTCCGTGCCCGGCAACGAGAAGATCAAAGCCGAATACGTTCTCGAACTCAATCCCGACCACCCCGTGTTCGCGCTGCTCGCGTCCCTCGACGAGTCGGACAAAACGAGATTCGGCAGGCTCTGCGTACTGCTCTATACCGAGGCTATGCTCACCGTCGGCATCGAGCCGGAAAACCCCGGCGAATTCGTCAAACTCGTAAACGAATTTATCAAGTGATCTTCGCGTGCGTGTTTTTTGCGAGGGGGCGCCTCTTTGAAAAGAGGCGCCCCCTCGCGCTCCCCCGCGAGAAACTTAAAAATCATTTTTATATAGCAAAGAAGCGCGCTTTTCAAAAAAAGCAAGCGTGCTTTTATTATTAGAATAAGGATTTTTAAGTTTCTCGGAAAGGGGTTCGGGGAAAACCCTCTTTTCAAAGAGGGTTTTCCCCGACAAACATTCCGTAAATTTATAATATTTACACTCCGCGGCGGGAAACTGTCATATCGATCAGCCTGCGCGCGGCGGCGACGGACTTTTCGTCGAGCAGCCGTACCGCGGTGTCCCTGACGGACAGTCCGATCTCCTTGCGCAGCCGCCGCAACTCGTCGTCCTCCGGCGCGAACAGCGCCACGGGAACGCCCCGCCGCAGGCGCAGCTTCATCAGCGCCCTGCCGCGCAACATAACGGTCAGCCCCGAACGCGACCGCCGCTCCGTCGCACCGGGCACGGCGAGCGCGTAAGCCCTCACCTCCTCCGCGTACGCCTTCACGTCCTCGGGCAGAGCCGCATACCGCTCGTCAAACCCCGCGTTATCCGCCGCGCCCGCCGAGATCGCGGGAATACCCGTGACCGCAGCCGCGTCCGTTTCCGCAGTAAGTGCGGCAGATATATCGGGCGCGTCCGAGCCGTCGGAGCCGCCGTCGGGCGGCAAAGGCGGGCATACGGGCTCCGCGGCGTCGGGAGCGAACAACGTGCTCGCGGCAACGGTCGGCGCGCCGCCGCCCGTCGGAGGACCGCCGATATCGTCCCCATCCGCCGCTTTCTTTTTGGACGGTATCACGCCCGCGCCGCGGAGTATGAAGAACACCGCCGCGCAGCTTGCGAGGAAGATCAGCGCGTCGATCCCCGCGAGAGCGGGTATCCACCACGCGAACACCTTGTTGGTGCTGCGCACGCCGATCTCCGTCGAATACTTATCGGGCAATCCGTCGTAAGTAAAGCTCGTCATCATCGTGTTCGCGAACGAATACAGATAATTTTTCACCGCGCGGCGCGCGCACCACAGCGTACCCGGCTTGGACAGATCGATCGTCACGACGGCGGAATCGGAATTGAGCCACAGATCGGTGCCGCCGCGTATGCCGCGTTCCATATCCATATATGACATCACGGGCGTCGCGAAGTCGGTCAGGTTAGCGCCGCGGAAGCCCCACTCGGTGCGCAGTATATCGTAGTTGAGCGCTTTGACCGCTCCCGCCCATATCGCGCCGAGGCAGTTGAAACCCGTCATTATCGCGTTCGCGCCGCCCTTCTTGACTGCTATCTCAAAGGGACGGAGATAGGATTCGCGGAGCGCCTGTTCGGTCAGCCACACCCGCACGCGGACGGGGTTTATGCCCATTTCCGAGCAGACGAAGTGCTTGATATAGCAGGTCATACCGTTGGTCTTTGCGCCCGCGATATACTCCGCGGCGAGATATCCTGAAAGCACGGGATCCTCGCTGTAATACTCGTAATACCGCCCGTTATACGGACTGCGGTGCAGATTGACCGCGGGCGCGTATATGCCCTCCACACCCGTTTCGAGCGCTTCCGCGGCGGTACCTCTGCCGTAAGAATACATCAGGAACTTGTTCCACGAGCTTCCGCACAGATTGCTGCTCGGATAACCCGTCCACTTCATCTTGGATTCGTCCTGAACCATAACGCCGGCGTGCAGACCGCTCGGTCCGTCGATCGTGAACAGCTTGTTCTTGCCTATACTGACGGTGGGAACCAGCCCGAAACCGCCGCAGCCGACGAGGGTGCGTATCTCACTCTCCGTCATCTGGTCGAGCAATTCGTCCCACTTCGGGTTCTTGTAATCGCTGCCGAGTTCGATGAGCAGCTCCTCGTTATACTCTATGTCCGTGTTCGTTTCCAGCTGTTCCTTCGACGGAGCGCCGCCTTCCTCCGTCACGGTGATCAGGAGCGGACCGCTCCCGCCGTCCGACTGTTCGGGCTCGGCGTTCCCGTCATAGCCCGTGTAAGTGTACTCTTTCGCAGCTTCGACGGTAGCGCAGTAGCGTTCGGGCGCGACGGACGTCGGGAACGTGCCCGCGAAATCCCCGCGCGAGAAGTAAGTAGTGGGGTTCGCGAAACTGCCGTCCACGGGGCAGCCTGCGTATGCGCCCTCTCCCGTGAAACGGTTGCGGACGAGCTGCTTGGTCGTCGGATCCTGACGGTATTTATAACCGACGGGTTCCGCTTCCGTACCCGTGTTTTCCACAAAGAACGTCGCCGTCGCGTTCTCGCAGTCCGCGGGAGTATGTGCGTCCGTCATCAGGCGGAGCGTGTACTCGCCGGGATCGAGCTCGTAGCCCGAGAAATAATTGGCGTTGTCGTCATAGCAGTCGTAGCTCGCCATATCGTAGATGTCGAACGTCAGCGTCACCACCTGCGTTTCGCCCGCGTCAAGCACTTCCGTCTTTTCAAACGCGACGAGATTCATCGCGCTCTTTTCGATACCGCCTTTCGTGTACGGCGGGGTGTAATACAGCTCTACGACGTCCTTGCCCGGCGTGTCGGAGACGTTCGTCACCGCCACGTCGACTTTGACCGTCGTATATTTGCTTTCCAGCGTACCGCCGGAAGCTATATCGAACCTGTCTCCCTCGCGGCTGTAAAACCCTATGTCATCCACCGTCCACTCAAAATCCGAATAAGTGAGCCCGTACCCGAACGGGTAAACGACGATGTCGCGGTACCCATCCTCCGTGGAGAAGTCCAGCCGCTTGCCGCCGACGGTAAGCTCCAGCTTGTCCGCGAACGCCGTTTCATACCACTTGTAACCGACGTATATGCCCTCGACGTAAGTTATGTCGTCGCCCGACTTACGCCTGTTCGCATATGACGGATCGACGGTATGGTCGACCGCGTAGGTGTCCGTAGTCTTTCCCGACGGATTGACCGCGCCGGTAAGCACATCGACTATTGCGCGCGTTCCGGACTGTCCGGGATTGCCGACGTAAAGCACGGCGTTTATATTGTAGTCGTCGACGAAATCAAGCTGCATCGGGTTGCAGGTGTTGAGAAGCAGTACGACCTTGTCGAACTCTTCGCACACCATAGAGAGCAGCGCCTCCTCTTCCGTCGATATCTCGAGGTACGTCCGCGTCGTATCACGGTCCTTTCCGAACTTATTCTGGAAGGACGGTATCTCCATCTGCTCGCCGCCGTAGCGGGTGAACGTCACCACTGCGACGTCGGAGAACTCCTTCGCGTTTTCCAGAAGCGTGTTTCCTCCCTCGCCGGACTTGTCGTAGAAGCTCCTGTCGGGCTCGACGAGACAGGTCGCCTTATCGTCGGACCGATCCTGGGCGTCAAGCCGTTTGGGCTGAAACGCAGTGTACTCGCGGATGAGTTCTTCGTTTATCGCGAAGCCCGCGTCTCTGAATGCCTCCGTCAGCCACACGGCTTTTTCTCTGTTGATCGTTGCCGCCGCGCTGCCCACGCCCGAAAGCATAAAACAGTTGTCTGCGGAAGCCCAGCCGAACAGATTTACTTTACGCTCGTCGTTTTCCAGCGGCAGCGCGCCGTCGTTTTCCAGCATTACGACGGAATCCGCCGTCAGTTCGCGGCACAGTTCGTCGCCGAGTTCGAGCACCGCTTCAACGCGCTCTCCCTCGAAATTGACGCCCAGTCCGCACAGTTGTTTGGTTATCGAGCCGGAGAATATGCCGCACACGATATTGCAGCCTATGACCGCGACGAGGAACAAGCCTATCGCCGCCAGACCTATGATGCGTCCCGCTCCGAATTTCACTTTTCTTTTCATCTCATTCTCCTTACGTCACCCGCCGAACACGACGTGCATACAGTCTATGTTTATCCCTCTGTTCGACAGAGAAGTCAGCGTCACCGTATTATAGCCCTCGGTGAGTTCCGTCACGCCGAGATCGACTTCCGTCCAATGCGTCCAGTACGACGCTTTTTCATCGGGGTTGTCCGCCGAACCGACCCCTTCGAGCACGAGATCGTCGCCTATGGCAACGGGCGCGCCGCCCACGGAAAGCGTCAGGTGTTCAGCCACCTTCATCTCGCGCACGCCGGGTATCGTCTGCACACCGAGCTCATCCGTACCCGCACCGTACGCGTCGCCGCTCGCCGCCGTGAGGATGAACCTCGCCGAAGCAGCGCCGTCGCAGTACACGGCGAACGTGATGCTGTCGCCCGCTTTGGTCGGGAAGCCGCCGAGATACTTGTCGCCGCTCGCCGTCTGTCCGAGTTCCACGGCGCGGACGGTGCCGACGGTGGAATCCACATAGTCGGTGTTCCCCTCCGGCTTCGCTCCGCCCTTTATCGTAGTTTCCGCTTCGAGCACGCGGGTGACGGTAACGGGCTGCGCCGCCGTGAACGTCTCACCGTTTATGAGCGCGCTCACCGTTACCGACGACGAGGACGGCGTGAGCGCCGAGCACCCGTACTCTGCGGGCAGAAGCTCCCAGCCGCCGCAGTCCGAGCACACGGTGCGGACGACCATTCCCGTCGGGTCGAACGCCTCGCCTGCGGCGTACTCCGTCTTGTCGGGCGGAGTCGTTATCGTTATTCCCGTCACGTCGTGCCCCGTCGGGTCGGTCACGCCCTCCGCCTCCGAGCGCACGACTTTCAGACAGTCGATGTTTATGCCTTTCTTCGACAGCGAAGTCAGGACCACGTCGTTATATCCGCTTTTCAGCGTGAACGTCCCGAGCTCCACGTTCATCCAATGCGTCCAGTAGGACGCCTTTTCATCCTCGTTATCCGCCGAACCGATCCCTTCGAGCACGAGATCGTCGCCTATGGCAACGGGCGCGCCGCCCACGGAAAGCGACAGGTGTTCAGCCACCTTCATCTCGCGCACGCCGGGGATCGTCAGCGAACCGAGTTCATCCGTACCCGAACCGTACGCGTCGCCGCTCGCCGCGACGAGAGTGAGTTCCGCGTCCATCACTCCGTCGGCGTATATCCTGAACGTGATGCTGTCGCCCACATCGCCCGGGAAGCCGCCGAGGTATTTGCCGCCGCTCGCCGTCTGGTCGTATTGAACGGTTTTCGCGCTTCCGGACGTCGAATCGACGTAATCTACGTTGCCCTCCGGCTTCGCTCCGCCCTTTATAGTCGTTTCCGCTTCGAGCAGCGAGTACACCTCGATCGGCTGCGACGCGGTCAGCGTATCGCCGTTGACGACGGCGCTCACCGTCACCTCGCGCGACATCGGACCTATCTCCGAATAACTGCATTCGATATTCAGCAGATCCCAGCCGTCGCAGTCCGAGCACACGGTGCGGACGACCATTCCCGTCGGATCGAACGTCTTGCCTACGGCGTACTCCGTCTTGTCGGGCGGGGTCGTTATCGTTATTCCGGTCACGTTATGGTCGGACGTATCCGCGATCTCGCGCGCCGTCTGCGCGACTTTAAGACAATCTATGTTAAATCCGGTGCCCGTCGCTTCGACCGTTACCGTATTATACCCCGCCGAGAACGCGAATTCGCCGAGTTGTACGTTCGTCCAATGCGTCCAGTACGACGCTTTTTCATCGGGGTTGTCCGCCGAACCTGTGCCTTCGAGCACGAGCTGATCGGAAAGCGGTGCCGGCTTGCCGTTGACCGTCAGCGTCATATTGTCCGCGACGCTCATTTCGCGCGCGCCGGGTACCGTCGCATAACCGAGCTCGTCCGTACCCGCACCGTACACCCAGCCGCTCGCCGCAACGAGAGTAAGTTTTGCCACGGACATAACTTCGGCGTACACATAGAACGTGATCTCGTTCTTATCCGCATTAGCGTCGGGAAAACCTCCGAGATAAGCCCCGCCGCTCGCCGTCTGATCGTATTGAACGGTTTTCGCGATTCCGGACGTCGAATCGACGTAATTTACGTTGCCTTCCGGCTTCGATGCGCCCTTGATCGTCGCCTCCGCTTCGAGCAGCGTCAGCGGCTCTATCGCAAGGCGCGTCGTGAACGTATCGTCCGCGAGGGTGTAGCTTATGTCCACGCCGTCGTCAAACGCGCCGAACGACGACACCGTGTAGTCGGCGTCCGTCAGCGTCACGCCCTCGCAGTCCGAACACTCGGCGACGACGACCATTCCCTCTCCGTCGAACGGCTGTCCGACGATCTGTTCGACGGTCGGCGGCACGGTCACTTCTATACCGATGATGTCGTGAGCCGTCACGGAGATCGGCAGCGACGCACTCACGCCCTCGTAAGTGAACACTATCTCCGTCACGTCGTCGGTCAGTCTCTCGCCCTTATGCGTGTATTTGCAGTCGCCCGACGTCAGGACCTCCTCGTTTTCCTCTTCCAGCCCGTGCCAGACGGCGACGAGCCGCAGCCCCGTCGGATCGAACACCTCGCCCGCTATGTAATCCGTTTTGGCGGGCTGCTGCGTCACCGTCAGGCTTTCGACGTATATCTCTTCGTCCTCGGTATAGCCGCCGCCGACGCGCACGGGCTCTTCTTCCCCGCACGCCGTCAGCGCCGCCGCGGAAAAAACGACGGCGACAGCCATCGCGACGGCGAAGATACGTCCGATGATACTTTTTTTCATATCACATTCTCCTTTCATATTTTGCGGCGGAATGCCGCCTACATTCCGATTATACAGCAAAAAGAGCGGGTGTCAATACCCTCTCGGCGAAATGCTTTTCATATCGTGCGAAATGCAGTTTTATCTATACGGTGTGGCGCGACGCGCCGAACAAAACGGTCACGGTAAATATCCCGCCTTTATCGTCTATCCGCATTTCCCCGCCGTAACTGCCGGCGATGTAACGTATGCTTTTCAGCCCGAACCCGTGCCCCGACGCGTCCCGCTTCGTAGTGACGGGCAGTCCGCCATCGTAGACGAGCGCGCCCGAAAAGGTGTTGTACATCCTGACCACGACGAACCCCTTTGTCCTTGCGACGGTCAGCCCTATCACCCGTTTGTCCTCTCCGAGAGCGCGCACCGCCTCTATCGCGTTGTCGAACATATTGCCGAACATTGCGTATATATCGCCGTCGCTCATAAACTTCACGCAGTCGCCGTCCGCCATACAGGTGAACTTTATATGCTCCTTCTTGCAGAGCAGTCCTTTTTCGGTCAGCACGACGTTGAGAGCCTCGCTCGTCGTTTCGTAATGCGCGTCATAAGCGTCCACGGCGCGTTCCAGTTCGGCTGCCGCGCCGAACGAGCCGCGCGTCAGTTCGCGCAGGCGGTGTTTTAAGTCGTGGAACTTGATATTTATCATCTCTATATTGGCTTTGGACGCCTCGTACTGCTCGGCTGCGCGGCGGCCTATGCGCTTCATCTCGCTCATCTCACGCTCCGCGCTCCTGCGCCGCGGCATCTCGAACAGCAGCAGGCAGGACAGCGCGCAGCATATCACGTTATACAGCCGCAGCATTACCGTGCCGACGCGCCCCGAGCCGGACATATCCCACAGCACCATCTGCGAGAACACCACGTTTATCAGCACAAAGAGCAGCACTATCGCGGACAGCGCGCCCGAACCGAGCGAAAGTATGCTCCTGATCTTCACTCTGCGGGCAAACAGCAGATATGCGGCGATATACGACGAATAATATATCCCCGCATAGGCAACAAGGACAAAAGGCACTGCGGACATCACCATCACGTTCCCGCTGCCGTACCTCGACGGTGCGACCTCGCCGAGATCGGCCGCCGCGGAGAACAGCTCGAACGTTTCGCTGGCGAAGTGCTGTACGGTGTAACCCGCTATCGCGCAGAACAGTATGTTTTTGAGCGGCTCGTCGAACGCGAACGCCATCGCCGCCACGGAAGCCGCGAACAGGATCAGGAACAGCAGCGAGCAGAACAGCGTATCGAACGCGACGACGGGCAGCGCGAACGACACGCCGAAACATATCAGCGCGCCGAGCGCGACGCGGAGCGCGAAACGCTTTTTACGGCGCAGCGCGACGCAGAACATCGCCTCGGCGATCAGCAGCTCGGCGACGAACATAGGGCGGTAGAAGAACAGCGGACCTATATCGTACATATCACACCGTCCCTCCGAGATACTCCGTCAGCGCGGCAACAAATTCCCGTTTGCGCAGACGGCTGAGCGGGATCTCCGTCCCGCCTATCCTTACCCCGTCGTCGGTGACGGACTCGACGTGGCGCAGATTGCAAAGGTAACTTCTGTGGCACTTGAAAAATCCGAGCGGCGAAAGTTCCTTTTCCGCGTCGCACATACGCCCTAC
This sequence comes from uncultured Clostridia bacterium, assembly GCA_944372345.1. Taxonomy (GTDB): domain Bacteria; phylum Bacillota; class Clostridia; order Christensenellales; family Pumilibacteraceae; genus Protoclostridium. The sequence goes on along the minus strand of CALVYT010000040.1, from coordinate 21,679 downwards.
GACGGATATGCTTTCCTTTTTGAGCCGATACGTCAGATTGTAATCGAGCACCTCGACGTACAGTATGTCCGCCGTATCGACGCGGTACGTCCCGCCCGCGTTTTTCAGTGTGATCGCGACCGACCCGCGCCGCGCAAGACATTCCAGCGCGCGTTTCAGCTTGACGCGGAAATCGAAAGGCGCGAGCGGCTTTAAGATATAGTCGAGCGCACCCACCGAATACCCCTCTATGGCGAACTGCGCCATATTGGTGACGAATACGATGATAACGCCGTCGTCCGTCTTTCGGATATTCCTCGCGGCGTCCATCCCGTTCATTCCCGGCATTTCGATGTCCATAAACACTATGCCGAACCTGTGCGGACGGAACGCGGCGAAAAACGCCTCCGCGTCCGCATAGCGGTATACGCCGAAAGCGACCCCGTTTTCCGCGGAATACGCGTTTATCAGAGCTTCCAGCCCTTTCGCTTCCGCCGCATTGTCCTCTATTATGGCAATGTCCGTCATTTTCCCTCCCGTACCCCTTGCCGCGGTCTTGATATGCGCCTCCGAAAGTCTGTCCCGACTTCGGGGTCCGCTTCACCTTTGCCGCGGCGGTCGATCTATTCCGTTCTTCTCAAAAATTTGGGATATTTGTTCTTGACCACGCCGCACGAGGATTTGCCGAGCCCGACGGGATAGCCGCCGTATGTCACGGCGCACCAGCCGGGCGCGCAGTCGCAGGCGATCCCCTCGCCGCGCAGGTACGCGTTTATCCGTCCGTCGCCGTGCGGAACGTCCGCGGATATACGGAAGCGTTTCCCGAACGCCGTCGCCGCCTGGTGCGCGGGGGTGAGCCGTCCGTCGCGCTCGACGGTCGCGAGCAGCACGCCGTTCGCCCGGCACGGCAGATCGGCGGCAAGCGCGGGCGCGTAGAGCATATCCCCCGTCCGCGCGATACGCAGTCCGTCCGTATCCATTATGCGGGAGAGCGCGGCTTTCTCCCGCCCGCCCGCGTCCGACGGCGCGCGCATACGCTTTTCCGCCCGCCCCGCCGAGCATTTTCTCATAAGGCAGAAATACTGCCCCTCGCCGCGGAACGTGTGCGGATAGAATTTATACCCCGCCTCGCAGGCATACGGGAGCAAAAACGGATCGGTCGGACGTACCTCCTCATACCCTCTCCCGAGCATATACAGCGCGTTGTCCTCGTCCTCCTCGCGCGAGAACGTGCACGTCGAATACACGAGCAGTCCTCCCTCTTTCAGGCACCCGTCGGCGGCGAGCAGTATGCGCCGCTGCCGCTCCGCGCACGCCGAAATATTCTTCGGCGACCAGTCGAACGCCGCCTGCGGCTCTTTGCGCATCATTCCCTCGCCCGAGCACGGCGCGTCCGCTATCACGACGTCGAACGTTCCGCCGAATACGTCCGGCAACTCTTCCGCCCTGCGGTTCGTGACGACGACGTTCGCATATCCCGCGGCGACTATGTTCTCCCGCAGTACTGCCGCGCGGGAACGGTCGGCGTCGTTGGAAACGAGCAATCCGCCGCCGCGGAGCGCGGAAGCCGCCATACAGCTCTTGCCGCCGGGCGCGGCGCACATATCCAGCACCTTCGCGCCCGCGCTTATCCCCGCGAACGCGACGGGCAGCATCGCGGACGGCTCCTGCATATAATACAGCCCCGCCGCGTAATACGGACTGCGCGTCGGCGCGCCCTCCGCCACGGCGTAACACCCGTCGCCGAAAGGCAGCCGTTCGAGCCGCGCCCCCGTCAGCGACGGATCGAACCCCGCCGCCTTGACTGCGTTGACGTGCAGCCCCTTGACGGGCGGCTCTCCGAGCGCGCGGAAATAATTCTCCGCGTCCGCCCCCAGCCGTCTTTTCATTTCGTCGATATATGCTTCTTTCATCTTTGCCGCTGCCGCCGAAGCGCGCTCCGCTCCGTAACACAGCCCGCGGCGCGCTCCGCATTTTCATTTTACAGCACGAGCGGCGGTTTGTCAAGCCCGAATGCGCGAAAAAACGGCGCGCTTTCGCACGCCGTCTTTCGTTTTCGGTTTCGTTTGCGTTACGCTTTTCAGCCCGCCGTTTTCTCTTGGATCATACCGACGAGCGAATCGAACGTTCCGGGGAAGCAGAGCAGCACTACGCAGCCCGCCACGATGACCAGATATATTATCATGATCAACAGGTTCCTGCTCGCAAACTCGAGTCCGGAAAGCGCGAGCGTGATCAGCGTCGCCCAGTATTTGATGTATTCGAGGATAGCCGTCGCTTCGCCGAGGAAGTGGTAGCCGAGTATGCCGTCGGCGGAAAGCGCCGTATTGAGCAGGCAGAGCAGCCACAGTATCACCGTCAAAAACGCGAGGAACTGCCCCACGATGTTTATGAATTTTACAAACCCGCTGTCTTGTCTCATTTTTCGACCTCCTTGTAATGTATATTCATTATACTACCTTCGCGCGCGACAGTCAATACCGTTATGCGAATTTTATGCAATTTTAATTGAACTTTAATAGAGCTTCATTCCCGCGAAATTGGAGGCGTTCAGCGTCACGGCGAGCGCGCCCGCTTCCGTTCCCGCCGAAAGCGCGGCTTTTATATCGCCGTTCCGCGAAAGTTCGAGCAGCGCGGCGGCGAAGAACGCGTCCCCCGCGCCCGTGGCGTCTACGGCTTTGACCGACTTTGCGGACATGAAAACGCACTCGCCCCCGCGCGCGGCGTATGCGCCCTTTTCCCCGAGCGTGACGAACGCGGTCTTGCCCTCGGACAGCAGTTTCGCCGCGGCTCCCGCGTCCGCCGCGCCCGTCAGCAGCGCGGCTTCCTCCTCGGACAGCTTTATTACGTCCGCAAGAGCAATGACTTCCCTCGCCGCTCCGACCGCTGCCGCGACGGACGGGTATAGCCCGGGGCGCAGATTGACGTCGAAGGACACCGCCGCGCCCGCCTTATGAGCGGCTGCCGCGGCTTCCGCGGCGAACCGCCTGCCCTTTGCCGAGCGCAGCATAAGCGAGCCCAAATGCAATATCTCCGCCCGCCCGAGCGCGCCCGCTATATCCGCGCATTTAAGTTCGCAATCCGCTCCGCGCTCCGCGCGGAAGGAAAAGCGGCGTTCGCCGCCGGGCAGCAGTTCGACGAAAGCGAGCGGAGTGGGACGTGCCGAACGGCGCAGCATAAGCGCCGCTCCGCACTTCTCCGCCTCCGCCGCCAGCCAGTCGCCCATGCCGTCGCGTCCTGCGCAGCCGTAAAACGCAGCCCCGCCGCCGAGCGCGGCTATATCGCAGGCGACGTTGAAAGGCGCGCCCGCCGCGCGGCGGCGCATTTCGCCGCCGCTTGCCGTTATGTCCGCGATCAGTTCTCCCGCGCAAAGTATCATATGCCCTCCGCTTTTCGCGCCGCACAGGCGCACATCAAAACGGACGCTCCGACGGAGCGTCCGTTTACCGTTATTCTTCCGTGCCGCCTTCCCCGCCTTCGCCGTCTTCTTCGTAAGGCGCGGCTTTGGCGACGCACACGACCTGCCCGACGCCTTTGACTTTCATCAGGCGCACACCGCGCGTATCGCGGGATATCTTGCTTATCTCGCGGGCGCGCATACGGATGATCGTGCCGTTGTCCGCTATCAGCATCACGTCCTCGTCGGGGTCGACGAGTTTGAGATTGACGAGGTCGCCCGTCTGCTCGTTGAACACGCCCGCTTTCACGCCCTTGCCGCCGCGGGTCTGCAAACGGTATTCGTCTATGTCCGTGCGCTTGCCGTAGCCGTACTGCGAAACGGTGAGCACCTCGCAGCCCGAATAGACGACGGTCATATCCACGACCACTTCGCCCTCGTCCAGCTTCATCGAGCGCACGCCCATCGTGTCGCGTCCCATCGGGCGCACGTCCTCTTCGGAGAAACGTATGCACTTGCCCGCGCTCGACGCGATGAGTATCTCGTCGCGCCCGCCCGTGAGCTGCACGCTGATGAGTTCGTCGCCCTCGTTGAGCGCGATCGCGATCTTGCCGCCGCGGCGTATGTTCGCGAACTGGTCCATAGGCGTCTTTTTGATGAGTCCGCGCCGCGTCGCCATCATCAGATTGCCGCGCGTGCGGCTGTCCTCTTTGACGGGAATGACCGCGGAGACCGTTTCGCCCTCGCCGAGGCTGAGCAGATTGACTATCGCCCTGCCGCGCGCCGTCTTTGCCGCTTCCGGCACTTCATACGCCTTAATGCAATAAACTTTGCCATTATTCGTGAAGAACAGCAGATCGTCGTGCGTGCAGGTGGTGAGCATGGTTTCGACGAAATCCTCTTCCTTGGGTTTATGCGCCGTCACGCCCTTGCCGCCGCGGTGCTGCGACTTGTATTCGGAAACGGGCAGACGCTTGACGTAACCGAAATGCGTCATCGAGATCACGACGTCCTCGCGCTCGATGAGATCGCCTATGTCTATCTCGTCGTAGTCCACGCACAGTTCGGTGCGGCGGGGCGTGTTGTATTTTTCCTTGATCTCGAGCAGTTCGGTGCGTATGATATCCAGCACGCGCGAAGGCGTCGCGAGGATATTGCGCAGATCGGCTATGCGGAGTTCCAGCTCGGCGAGCTCGTTTTTGAGCTGCTCGACTTCGAGCGACGTCAGCCTTGCAAGGCGCATATCGAGTATGGCGTTCGTCTGCTTGTCGGACAGATAGAACTCTTCCATCAGCTTTTCGCTCGCTTCGTAGCGGTCGCGGCTGCCCTTGATGATCTCTATCACCCTGTCGATATTCGCGAGCGCCTTGACGAGTCCTTCGAGGATATGCTCGCGCTCCTCCGCCTTTTCGAGGTCGTACTTCGTGCGCCTCGTCACCACGTCCTTCTGGTGTTCGAGGTAGTAGAACAGCATATCGCGAAGGTTGAGCACCTTGGGTTCGCCGTTCACGAGCGCAAGGAATATGATGCCCGCGCTCACCTGCAGGTTGGTGTGCTTGAACAGCGTGTTAAGCACCACCTGCGCCTGCGCGTCGCGCTTGACGTCTATGACTATGCGCATACCGTGGCGGTCGGACTCTTCCTTGACGTCCGCTATGCCCTCTATCTTCTTGTCCTTGACGAGATCCGCGATCGTCTTGATCAGCACCGCTTTGTTCACCTGGTAAGGCAGTTCGGTGACGATTATGCGCTGGCGCGTCCCGCCCGCCGTCTGGTGTTCCTCTATCTCCGTTTTAGCGCGCATAAGCACGCCGCCGCGCCCCGTGCGGTATGCGCAGCGCACGTTCGCCCTGCCCATAATGAGCCCGCCCGTCGGGAAATCGGGCGCGGGGATATATTTCATCAGCTCGTCGGGAGTGATGTCGGGATTGTCTATGAGCGCGCACACGCCGTCGATGACCTCGCCGAGGTTATGCGGCGGTATGTTCGTCGCCATACCGACGGCTATGCCGTCCGAGCCGTTGACGAGCAGGTTGGGAAAGCGCGCGGGCAGTACGCTCGGCTCTTCGAGCGTTTCGTCGAAGTTGCCCTGCCAGTCCACCGTTTCCTTGTCTATGTCGCGCAGCATTTCCGCGCTGATCTTGGAAAGGCGCGCCTCGGTGTACCTCATCGCGGCGGGAGGATCGCCGTCCACGCTGCCGAAGTTGCCCTGCCCGTCGACGAGCGGCTCTCTTATCGAGAAGTCCTGCGCCAGGCGGACGAGAGCATCGTATACCGACGAGTCGCCGTGCGGGTGATACTTACCGAGCACGTCGCCGACGATACGCGCGCACTTGCGGTACGGCTTATCGGCGGTCAGTCCCAGTTCGTTCATCGCATAGAGTATGCGGCGGTGGACGGGCTTGAAGCCGTCACGGACGTCGGGTATCGCGCGCGAGACGTTGACCGCCATCGCGTATGCGATGAACGACTGCTTCATCTCGTCGTTTACGTTTACTTTGAGATATTTGGTATTGTCGGGAACTCTCTCCCGCATTTTTTCTTTTTCTGCCATATCCGTTTACCCCGTTATACGTCGAGATCCTTGGTCTCTATCAGTTTCGCGTTGTCCTCGATGAACTTGCGGCGCAGTTCGGGCTGATCGCCCATCAGCGTGGAGAATATCTCGTCCGCCTCGAACGCGTCCTCCATCGTCATCTGTATGAGCGTGCGGTGCTCGGGACTCATCGTCGTTTCCCACAGCTGATCCTTGCTCATTTCGCCGAGACCCTTATACCGCTGCACTTCGCAGCCCTTTCTGCCCATGCCGTCCAGCTTCGCCGCCAGCTCCGTGTCCGAGTACGCGTACTCTATGCGCTTGCCCTTGCTGATCTTGTACAGCGGAGGCATCGCGCTGTAAACGTGACCCTTTTCGATGAGCGGACGCATAAAGTTGAAGAAGAACGTCAGCAGCAGTATGCGGATATGCGAGCCGTCCACGTCCGCGTCCGTCATACATATGAGCTTGTCATAGCGCAGTTTGCTCTCGTCGAACTCGTCGCCTATGCCGCAGCCGAACGCCGTTATCATCGCCTTGATCTCCGCGTTTTCCAGCACTCTGCCCAAACGCGCTTTCTGCACGTTGAGTATCTTGCCGCGCAGAGGCAGTATCGCCTGGAACCGCCTGTCGCGCCCCTGCTTCGCCGTGCCGCCCGCGCTGTCGCCCTCGACGATATATATCTCCGTGTTCTTCGGATCCCTGTCCGTGCAGTCGGCGAGCTTGCCCGGCAGCGTGCTGCTTTCGAGCACGCCCTTGCGGCGCGTCAGTTCTCTGGCGTTCCTCGCCGCGTCGCGCGCCTTCGCCGCCGTTATCGTTTTGAGCACGAGCTCCTTGGCTTCGGCGGGGTTTTCTTCGAGGTACGTTCCCAGCCCGTCCGTCAGAGCCTTGGCGACGATCGTGCGCATTTCGCTGTTGCCCAGCTTGGTCTTGGTCTGACCCTCGAACTGCGGGTTTTTCAGCTTGACGGAGATGATCGCCGTCAGACCCTCGCGCACGTCCTCGCCGCTGAGCTTGTAGTCGTCTTTTAGCAGCTTGTTCGTGTGCGCGTAGTCGTTGATGACCTTGGTCAGCGCGTTCCTGAACCCGTCGAGGTGCGTGCCGCCCTCTTCGGTATTGATGTTGTTCGCGTATGCGTATATGTTCTCGGAGTAGCCGTCGTTGTATTGCATGGCTATCTCCACTTCGTTGTCCTCGTTGGTCTTTTCGATATACAGCGACTGCGGGAAGATGGTCTCCTTCGTGCGGTTGAGATTATCCACGAAGTCGAGTATGCCGTTGTCGAACCTGAACGTGTCCTCGTGCTCCCTGCCGTCGCGCTTGTCGGACAGGATCACGGTGAAGCCCTTGTTCAGATACGCCACCTCGCGCAGGCGCGTCCTTATCGTATCGTAGTTGAAATCCGTCGTTTCAAATATGTCCGCGTCAGGCATGAACGTCACTTTCGTGCCGCACTTGTCCGTTTTCCCGACGACGGCGAGCCCGCGCTGCGGTACGCCGCGGTTGAAACGCTGACGATAGATCTTGCCGTCGCGGTATACTTCCACGTCCAGCCATTCGGACAGCGCGTTGACGACGGTCACGCCCACGCCGTGCAGCCCGCCGGACACGTTATATCCCCCGCCGCCGAACTTGCCGCCTGCGTGCAGATGAGTCATAACGACCTCGACCGCGGAGACCTTGACCTGCTTGCCGTCCTTGACTATCGTCTTTTCGTCCACGGGTATACCCCTGCCGTTGTCGGTGACGGACACCGACCCGTCGCGGCATATCTCTACCGTGCAGGTGTCGCAATACCCCGCGAGAGCTTCGTCGACGGCGTTGTCCACGACCTCCCAGATCAGGTGGTGCAGACCGCGTTCGTCCGTCGAGCCGATATACATTCCGGGGCGCTTTCTGACGGGGTCGAGCCCTTCGAGCACCTGGATCTTATCGGCGTTGTAACTGCCTTTGACTTTCTCTTCCATACTCGCTCTCCTTATACGTTTATATTATAGCACACCCGAAAAAAATGTACAAGTTATTTTGACCCGCCGAACGGGAATTTTTATAATGATTTTTCGTGTAAAGCCTGTAAACGCGCCTCTGCGCCGCATTAGCCCCGCGGCGAAAGCCGAGCCGCAAAGGCGCGAGCACGGCGCAGCGGCATAATTGCGCGCCCGCGGCGCGAAAAACGGTCCCCCTCTCGGGGGACCGCCGTTATGCTCGGAGCTCACCGCAAAAGCTCGCGGTATTTTTTCGTTCTTATCATCGAAACGACTACGGAAACGGCGACGACTCCGCAGGCTATGCCGAGGCAGCCTTTCGTCGCGGTCAGCAGCCGCGCGCCCATTTCCGCATAGTTCGCATAGACGGTGTTCGTCATCGTCAGGTATATGTCGCCTCCGGGGATCAGAGGAAGTATCGCGGGAGTCAGAAACACCATTGCGGGGGCTTTGAGCCGGGATGCGAGAAGTTCGCTCGTCAGCGTGACCGTGCCCGCCGCGGCTATCGTGCGGAAGAATATCTCCGTTACTCCGCCGGCGAATTCCATCAGGTTGATGATGAGCATAGTCACCAGCACGTTCGCGAGCGCGAACGGGATACGTTTATAATCGATATGGAAGTACAGCGAGAACCCGAGCGCGCCGATAACGCCCGCCGCCGTCTTGACCACGGGAAAATACTCCCCGCCCGCTCCCGCCGCGGGCACGGCGTTGACGTCCACGCCCGTCAGCACGCTTTCAAACGCGACGAACGCGACGGCTATGCCTATCGCCAGCCCCAGCGTGACCATTATGCTCTGCAAAAACTTGACCGCGCCGCTCGTCACGTCGCCGCACAGCATATCGCGCACGGCGTTGGTCAGCGTCAGTCCGGGGATCAGTATCATTATCTCGCCGACGATCATCGTCGGGAGGTTGTCGCCCAGTCCGATGAGGTACATCACTATGCACAGCGCCGACGCCAAAAAGGAGCTGAGCAGCGTCGTGGCGAATTTGTTCATCAGCCGCGAAAGGAAGTATGCGAGCAGCATGACCGCCGCGGCGGCTATCGCCGCGCCCAGACCGTCGAGCAGGCTGCCCATAGACGCGACCGTCATACCGAAGCTGCCGAGAGCCACGCCCGCGACTTCCTGCCACAGCGTCGCCGTTTTCGCGCCCGCCGCGGCTTTGAGAGCCGCCGCAGCCTCCGCGACGTCGGGGCGTTTTTCGCAGAACTCACGCGACAGCGCGTTTATGCGTTCCAGTTTGCGCAGGTCCACTACGTCCTTTCTGACGCGCACGGAGCGCGTCGTGCGGCTGCCGCCCTCGAACTCCGCCGTTAAAATTATCACCGTGCCCGTCGCATACGAGTCGGTGTCCACCGCGCCGTAAGCGCGGCACAGCCTGTCCGCCGCGTACTCTGCGCGCTGCAATTCCCCGCCGCATTCGAGAACGGCTCTGCCGAGCGCGAGGGCAAGTTCTATCACGTCCTCGTGTTCGTCCTCTCTCCGCTCGTCCGTTTCGAGAGCGGCTATGCGCTCGAGTTCGTCCGCCTCGCGTTTTTCGTCGTCCGTCATCGTTTCCCGTTCCTTTGTTTATTTTCCCACACAGAAGCGCGAGAATATGCCGTCGAGCACGTCTTCCGTCGCGTTTGCGCCCGTTATGCCGCCGAGAGCGGCGAGCGCGCCTCCGACTGCCGCGGAAGCAAGATCTATCGCGTCCGCTTCCAGCGCGCTTTCGGCATGCGAAAGTTCTTCGTCCGCTTCCAGCGCGAGCGCGTAATGCCGCGAGTTGGTCAGCATTGCGCCGCCCGGCGATATACCGCCGTTCATAGCCGCGGAATATATGCGCTCTTTCAGTTCTTTCACGCCCCTGCCCGTCAACGCGGAAACGCGCGTTTCCCCGCCGCCGTCGGCTATATCCGTTTTATTGTATACGTCGATCACGATCCCGCACGTTTCCACGGGCAGTACGACGGGCGCGGACAGGTCGATGACCCGCAGCACGATATGCGCGGTCTTTGCCGCTTCCGCGCTGCGCGCCACTCCCGCGGCTTCCGCTTCGTCCGTCGTTTCGCGCACGCCCGCAGTGTCGACGAGCGTGAACAGCACGCCCTTATATTCGTAGGATTCCTCTATCGTGTCCCGCGTCGTGCCCGCTTTCGCCGTGACTATCGCGCGGTCGCGGCCGAGCAGGCTGTTGAGCAGGCTGCTCTTGCCCGCGTTCGGCACTCCCACGATCGCGACGCGCACGCCGCCGCGGATCTTTTCGCCCGCGCCGTAGGAATCGATCAGGTCTTTCAGGTCTTTCCTCGCGCGCCTGACCGTCGGCAGAGCCTCTGCCGCCGTGCGCGCTTCGACGTCCTCTTCGGGGTAGTCGAGAGCCGCCGTCATTTCCGCCGCGAGGTCGAGCAGCGCGGAATATATCCCCGATACCGCTTTATGCAGCGCGCCGCGCATACCGTCGTAAGCCGCCGCTATCGCCGCCGCCGACTGCGCGTTTATCAGGTCGCCCACCGCCTCCGCTTCGTCGAGGCTCATTTTTCCCGCCTCGAACGCACGGCGCGTGAACTCGCCCGGCTCCGCAGGGCGCGCGCCCAGTTCCGTCAGCCGCGCTATCACCGCGCTCACTATCTCCGGCGAGCCGTGGCAGTGCACCTCGCACACGTCCTCGCCCGTATAGCTGTCGGGCGCGTAGAACGCGACGGCAAACACGCGGTCGCGCACTCTGCCCGCGTCGAACGTACCGAGGACCATTCTTCCGTGCTCCAACCGCCCCACACGCGAAAAACACGCGCCGAGCAATGCCACGGCGTCCGGTCCGCTCATACGCACGACGCTCACCGCGCCCCGCCCTGCCGCGCTCGACAGCGCCACGATCGTTCCTCCGCTCTTCATACCCGTATTGTACCACAATAATTCCCGCTTGTCAAGATTCGCGGGAGAGCGCTTTCAGGGCGGAACCCCACCTTCCCAAGAAACTTACAAGTGCATTTATAATTTTCTTCGGGAAGTGTTTGTCGGGGAAACCCTCTTTGTAAAGAGGGTTTCCCCGAACCCCTTCCGAGAAACTTAAAATCCTTTTCCATACAATATAAAAGCACGCTTGCCGAACAGGGCAAACGTGTTTTGTTGTGTTATGGGCGCGGCGTGGTTTGCGGAAAAATGTTATGCCCGAACGATTTATGACCGTCTTTTTAAGCGGTGAAAAAGAGCATAAAGCAATATCCAAAATTTTGGACATTGCCCCTGCCTCGATGAAAGTTGCTTTTTGTTGTAATGCCTTTTAACTTTTGCGCGACAGCAAAAGCGCAGCTTTTGCGGGGGCGCAGCCCCGAGCGCGCCCGTCCTTTGGCGTTCGCGCTCGGTTACAGCCGCGGCTTTGCCGCGGCGAAAACCGACAATCGGCGCGAGGCGGCAGCCGAAGGCAGAGAACGTGGTTCAGACAATTTCTTTATTCAGGCGAAAGTCGTAGAACGGGGTTCAGAGCGACGGCTGGTGAGGGAGCATACTTGCGTCGCCGTAGCGCGGTAGCGCAAGGCGGAGTATGTGACCGAACACGCAGTCGCTATCAATCCCCGTTATACGGCTTTTTGCCCGAGGGAGCATACTACTGTCGACGAAGCGTAGTGCGAGGCGGAGTATGTGACCGAGCACGTAGTCCGTATCAACCCCGTTATATGCCTTCCCCCTCAAAGGGAAAGGCATCCCGACCGAGCACGTAGTCCGCAAACCCCGTTATATGCCTTCCCCCTCACACTGAAACGGAATAACAAAAAAAGAGAGGTCGCCCTCTCTTTTTATTATTGTTATTCCGTTTCTTCCCCGGTAGTCCCTTCCGTCGTATCGTCTTCGGTATCGTCTTCCGTGTCTTCTTCCTCTTCCGCCTCCTCGGGGAACGGATCGTAACCGTATACGCCTTCGAGAATATCCAGCATCTCGGCGGTGCGCATACCGAATTTCAGCTTGTAGTACGTTTGGCTCGCCGCGTCCTCGTCGGGCTGGCTATGTTCGCCCATTACGTCGCCGTAAACAAACGCATATGCTTCGATATTGCGCACCCAGTCGCTGTATTCGGTCACGGTGAACATAACGGCGTTGTATTCCTGCGTGCACTTGCGGTCGTGGTCATCCGTCAGTTCGAGCGTGCGCTTTTCGTTAAGGGTGATGACGAACGAATAACCGAGTTTGACGCCCGTCGTCAGTTCGTTGTAAGCCGTTTTTATCTCCTCGCCCGTGACTTCGTTGTTCTTGACGTGGTCCTCGTCCGCAAGACTCAGCCCGAACGAATAGTTGAATTGCAGGCAGGCGGAGATGAGCTGAAAGTCCATAGCGCTCATCAGGTCGTCCGCCGTGTAACCCTCGGAAGCAAGCTCGCCGTTGCCGACGAGAACCGAGTCCGTGCCGTCGGAATGGATCAGGGAGCCTTCGACGCTGCTGTGATAGATCTCGATATTTGTCACCGCATCGCGCTCGAGCCAGCCGCCCGCGTACGACGTCGGGCGCACGGTTATGCACGCCAGCGTTACGACCGCGGCGACGGCGATGACAGCCACCGCGCCCAAGGTTATCGCTATTATGTTTCTCGTTTTCATTTAAGGTATATCCTTTCCTCTTTATTCTTCTTTGTCGCCTTTATCGCCGTCTTCGGCTTCGGGCGCAGGCTCCGGAGCGGGCTCCGCTTCCTTGACCTCGCTGCCGCGCGCGCTCGCCGACGGCAGGTGTATCACCGTGTCTTTGGGCTTTTTGTTGCCGAAGTTGCGGTAGGTGCGGTCGTCGATGACGCGCATGACTTCGTCTGCGGACGCGCCGTTCATTATCATCTCGAATTCCTCGGAATACACCGTTTCCTTTTCGATGAGCACGCGCACGAGCGTGTCGAGATACTTTCTGTTCTCCGACAGTATGCGGAGCGCGGTCTGGTGTCCGTCCTCGACGAACTTGCGCACCTGGTCGTCTATCTCCGCCGCCGTCTTGTCGCTGTAATCGTGGCTGCTGCCGTAGTCGCGTCCGAGGAACACTTCCTGCTCTCCGCCGTAATAGATAGGTCCGACGACGTCGCTCATTCCCCACTCGGTGACCATCTTGCGCGCGCGTTCCGTCGCCGCTTTTATGTCGCCCGAAGCTCCCGCGGAAATGTCCTTTATCACGAGCTCTTCCGCCGCTCTGCCGCCCATCGTCATTGCGATGTCCGCCGTCAGCTTGTTGAACGTGATGTGGTTGTCGTCGTTGTCCGGGCGCGTCATCGTGTAGCCCGCCGCATTGCCGCGGGGGATTATGCTTATCTCGTGGACGGGATCGCAATTTGGCGCGAGGCGGTATGCGACGATCGCGTGTCCGCCCTCGTGGTACGCCGTTATACGTTTGTCCACTTCGGTGACGAGGCGGCTCTTCTTCTGCGGCCCGAGTATGACCTTGTCGATCGCCTCGTAGATGTCCTCCATTATGATCTGCGTGCGGTTCGCCCTCGCGCAGAGTATCGCCGCTTCGTTGAGCAGGTTGGCTATCTCCGCGCCCGTGAACCCGCTCGTTATGCGGGCGAGCACCTGATAATCGATCTCGGGCGACATCGGCTTGTTGCGCGCGTGAACCTTGAATATCGCTTCCCTGCCGCGCACGTCGGGGATCTGAACGTAGATCTGCCTGTCGAAACGCCCGGGGCGCATCAGCGCGGGATCGAGTATGTCCGCGCGGTTGGTCGCCGCCATAACGATGATCGCCTCGTTGGACTCGAAGCCGTCCATCTGCACGAGCAGCTGGTTGAGCGTCTGCTCGCGCTCGTCGTGCCCGCCGCCGAGACCCGCGCCGCGCTGACGCCCGACGGCGTCTATTTCGTCTATGAATATGATGCAGGGCTGATTCTTCTTCGCCTGCGCGAACAGGTCGCGCACGCGGCTCGCGCCCACGCCGACGTACATCTCCACGAAATCCGAACCGGAAATGGAGAAGAACGGCACGTTCGCTTCGCCCGCAACGGCTTTCGCGAACAGCGTTTTACCAGTTCCCGGAGGTCCGACGAGCAGCACGCCTTTGGGCACTCTCGCCCCCACTCCCGCAAACTTGCCGGGAGTTTTGAGGAAGTCGACGATCTCCGCCAGTTCTTCCTTTTCCTCCTCCGCGCCCGCAACGTCGGAGAAACGCACTTTCAGCGAGCTCTGCACATTGGCTTTGCTCTTGCCGAAGTCGTTCGCCACGCCGCCGCCTCCGCGCATGCTGCGGAACAGCATGACGATGAACACGACCATGATCGCGATCATCGCGACGGGATAAATATAGTCGAATACGGATACCGCATAGCGGTCGCTTCGCCTGACCGACGCTTCCGAATAGCGCGACCAGTCGGAGTAAGAGCCTTTGACGATGATCTTGCAGTCCGTCGCGGTGCTTTCCACGAATACCGTCCACTCCGCTTCCGCCTCTTCTTCCGTCATATGGTCGGACGCGTCCTCTTTGCTCCCGACGCGGTCGGCAAGGTCTTTCGCCAGTTCCACGCCGTAATTGTAATTCTGTATCGCGTCGACGTATCCGTCCTCGGCGTAAAGATACACCTTATAATTGGTGTTCCCCGAACGGAAGGAAACGGTATCGCCGCTGACGGATATAGACCCCTCTTCGATATTGCCGCTGTAAAGCATATCGTAAAACTCGGTGTCATATACCTCCCTTGCGCGCGTAGTCGCGAACATTATCACAACGACGACTATGATGACTGCAAGGAACGCAAGCAGCGCTATAAGTCCTTTGGTGCTTGATTTCAATTCGATTTCTCCGTGATTTCCCCTGACCGGGGAGAGCGAGCCGCCGCCGCGGCTGAATATACTATCCTATTATAACGCAACGAAGCGGAAATTACAAGTGTTTTGACGGCATTTTATTCCGCCCGCCGCTTCAAAAACGCCTTTATCCGACGTCAATATACTCCGCGCCGACGAGATACAGCGCCTGCGGCGGGGCGATATCGGGCATCAGCCGCCTGTCGCCCGTTTCGAGCGCCGCCTGAACGGACGACAGCTCCTTTTCCCCCCTGCCTATGCGCACGAGCGCGCCCGCGATTATGCGCACCATATTATACAGAAAGCCGCTGCCCGTTATGCGGAACACGATGCGGCCGCCCTCCGCTCTCACTCCCGCCGAGTATATCGTGCGGGTGAACGTCTTTGCCGACGAGCCGGACGACATAAACGCGGAAAAGTCGTGGGTACCGACGAGCAGCCGCGCGGCGGAGTCCATAAGTTCCGCGTCCGCGCTCCTGCCTATATACAGCTCGCGCGTTCTGCGCAGCGGGGACTCCGTTTCCGCGGTGTACATAACGTATTCGTAGGTCTTGCGCTTCGCGCTCCTGCGCGCGTCGAACGTATCGGCGACGATCTCGCACGAGATCACGCGCACGTCCTCGGGTAGCCAGTGGTTGAGAGCGCGCGCCATAACGTCGGGCGGGTACTGCTTTGCGCAGTCGAAGTGCACGACCTGCCCGAGCGCGTGAACGCCCTCGTCCGTCCTGCCGCTCGCGACTGCCGTCACGGGCTCGCCCGTCATATGCTCCGCCGCACGCTCGAACTCCGCCTGCACGGTGCGGCAGCCGGGTTTCTGTCGCTGCCAGCCGTGAAAACCGCTCCCGTCGTATTCGATCACTGTTTTGTAACGCATTGCTCTCCCCCTGCCGTTATGCCATACGATAACGGAAACGCATTAAATGCCGATTAAAGACGGCTGCGCCGACATTAAAATCGTATGAGAACGTCACACCGCTCCCGTCCGCATAAATTCCACCCAGCTCCAGTTCCACCAGTTATACACGCACACGAGCACGAAGAACAGCAGCGCGGCGGAGAGCAGCATGGCTATGATATCGCCCGCGCGGAAGCGCAGCACTTTCATACGCGTCTTGCCCTTGCCGCCGTTGTAGCAGCGCGACTCCATCGCGTCCGCAAGATCCGCCGACCGCTTGAACGCGGACACGAACAGCGGTATCAGCACGGGGACGAGCGCGCCTATGCGCTTGAATATGTTGCCGTGGTCGAAGCACGCGCCGCGCGCTTTCTGCGCGTTCATTATCCGCTGCGTTTCCTCGAACAGCGTGGGGATCATACGCAGGGCTATGCTCATTATCATTCCGAACGCGTGCACGGGGACTTTGATGAGTTTGAGCGGCGCGAGCAGGAACTCTATCGCGTCCGCCATATCGACGGGCGTCGTCGTCAGCGTGACCAGAGCGGGTCCGATCACGAGCAGCACTATGCGGCAGAGTATGAACGCGCCCGTCATCAGTCCGCTCGTGCATATGCAGAACGGACCGAACACGACGTATATCGACTCGTTTTCGGCGCCGTTACCCTTATTGAGCAGCACGGTAAAAATGAACGTCACAACCGCGAGCACGATTATCGCTTTGAGCGACGACAGCACTTTGAGCGGCGGGACGCGGCTCATCAGCATCACAACGAGCAGCAGCAGCGCGATGAGCGCGAACTGCATAAACGAGTCGGCAAAGATGACCGTGACGATATAGATTATCATTATAAGGAACTTGGCGCGCGCGTCCGCTCTGTGGACGGGAGAGTCCACGGGGTACAGCTGTCCGAATACGACGTCTTTCATTTCGCGTACCCCCTTTCGATCAGCGCGGCGAGCAGGCGTTCCTCCGTCAGGCAGTCGGGCGGCACGTCCACTCCGTGCTCCGCGAGATATGCGGACAGCTCCACCGCCGCGGGCAGTTCCAGCCCGAGCGACCTTATCAGTTCGCGGCGGGAGAACAGCTCCTCGGGCGCGTATACGCCGAGGATATGCCCGCCGCCCATAACGGCGACCTTGTTGCAGCGCTCCGCGATCTCGTCCATATTGTGCGAGACCATTATTATCGTCGGGCAGGCGGAGCGGCGTATGTCCTCGAAGAGCGCGAGCAGTTCGCGCTTGCCCGCGGGGTCCAGCCCCGCCGTCGGCTCGTCGAGCACAAGCACTTCGGGACGCATCGCTATCACTCCCGCGATCGCGACCCTGCGCTTCTGTCCGCCCGAAAGCTCGAACGGAGAGCGGTCGGCGACCTCGTTCCAGTCCAGCCCGACGAGGCGCACCGCCTCGCGCGAGCGTTCCTCGATCTCCTCCTCGCCCAGCCCGAGATTTTTCGGACCGAACGCGACGTCCTGCCGCACGGTGTCCGCGAACAGCTGGTATTCGGGATATTGGAACACCATACCGACGCGCTCGCGCAGACGTTTGAGATCGGGCTTTTTGACCGTCAGGTCTATGCCGCAGACGTAGAGCCCCGCGTCCTCGTTATACTTGCGCTGCACGCGCGTCAGCGCGTTTATATGCGATACGAGCGTGCTCTTGCCGCTGCCCGTCTGACCTATCAGCCCGAAAAAGTCGCCGCGTTCCACCGTCAGCGATACGCGGTCGAGCGCCGTTTTCTCGAACGGCGTGCGCGGGTTGTAGATATAAGTCAGGTCTTTTATGAACACCGCCGCGTTCGGATCGGGCGGCGCAACGGTCATATGTTTTTTCCGCATAACGCCTCCGCAAGATCTTCGGCGGTCACGATACCGTCGGGCAAAAGCGCGCCGCGCTTTCTCATTTCGTAGGCTATCCGTGCGGGGAGCGGCGCGTCCAGCCCGTAGGCGCGCAGCGTTTCGACGTCGGACAGCGCTTTGCGCGCGGACGCGTCCATAACGACCTTCCCGCCGTCGAGCGCGATAACTCTGTCCGCCCGCGCCGCCTCGTCGGGAAAGTGGGTTATCATCACGACGGTCATACCGTCCTCGGCGCGCACGCGCTCCACTACGTCCAGCACTTCCTTTTTGCCGCGCGGGTCGAGCATAGCCGTGGACTCGTCGAGAACGAGCACTTTGGGACGGAGCGCGAGCACTCCCGCGATCGCTATCCTCTGCTTCTGCCCGCCCGAAAGGCGGAAAGGCGTGCCCTTTTTATATTCGGACATTCCCACGCATTCGAGCGCGTAGTCCACCCGTTCGCGGATCTCCGCGGGCGGCAGTCCGAGATTTTCCGGTCCGAACGCCACGTCGTCCTCGATGACGGATGCGACCATCTGGTTGTCGGGGTTCTGGAACACCACGCCCACCGTGCGGCGTATGCCGAACAGCTTGTCCGAGTCGCCCGTGTCCGTGCTGACTCCGCCGACGAGCACTTCGCCCTCGTCGGGAACGTACAGCGCGTTGAGCAGCCGCGCGAGCGTGCTCTTTCCCGAGCCGTTCGCTCCGACGAGCGCGACGAAATCGCCCTCCGCTATGTCGAAACTCACTCCGCGCAGAGCCGTCACCTCGTCCTCGGTGTCGCGATTGTATTTATATACCGCGTTTTTCACAGATATTATCGTTTTGTTCGCTTCTTCCATCGTTACGCCTTGAATCCGCCCATCAGCAGCCGCACGAAAAATTCCGTTATATTGCCCTTGGAGAGCACCGCCGCCAGTTCGCCCACCATATCCTCGCGGCTCACCTGCCCGATGATAGCGGAGCGCGAATCCGTCGAATGGTTGCGGTTGTCGCCGAGGACGAAATATTTGCCCTCTTCCACGACGATCTCCCGCCCCGGCAGGAGAGCGGTGTCCTCACCTATATACGCGCCCGTCATACGTTCGTTGATATAGTCCTCTTCCACCCGCCCGTCGTTGACGTAGAGGTCGAGATAACCTTCCCCGTCGTAACGCAGTTCCACGGTATCGCCGCCGACCGCCACGACGCGCTTGATCACGTCCTCGCCCAGTTCGTCGCTGTAAAACACGACTATGTCGCCGCGCTCCGGCTCGAACCGGTTATACAGCAGCACGAACTGTTCGTCGTGCAGACCGGGGAGCATACTGCCCCCGACCACCATACACAGCGAAAATACGGAGTTGAGTACAGTCACTCCGATAAGCACGGCGCACAGAGCCGCGGCGATCCACAGCAGCAGTGCGCCCGCGTCGCCTTTTTTAGCGCCGAGAAGTTTGTCGCAGGGACCCGCTCTCACGTCACACCCACAGCATGCTCGCCACGATGACGGGAGCTTTGCCGACGATCTTCAGACCGAACACGTCCTCCCAGCTCTCGCACACGCCGAAAGGCGATTTGAAATCGGACGCGCCGAGCGTGAGCTTGCGCCAGTTGTCCCCGGGCGACAGCGTTTCGGTATGCGAAAATTCCCCGCTCTTTCCTCCGCCCGACGCGGTGGCGACGGTAAACGTCACCTGCTGCTCGGACTCCGAGTATATCATTATCTGCAAAAGATACTGCTCCCTGCCGCGGAACACGGGGTCGCCGAACTTGAACGTACAGAGCGAGCCCGCCGCGGAAGAAACTCCGCTTATCCCGAACGGTCCTTCGCGCACGCACAGCGTTTCTTCCGTCGCGGAGGATGCGTCCTCCGACCAGTCGTCCGCACCCATATCGCCGTCGTATATCAGGCGGCTGTTCGTCAGCGGCGTTTCCGTTATACCGAGCATTGCGGGCAATTTTTCCAATATCGGACTGCTCACGCTCATACCCGAGGACGAGCGCGCGTTGACGAACGCGTATATCTTCTCTTTAACGTCGTATACGTCCGCGTGCGCGATATACTCGCCGTCGCCGACGACGATGAGCTGCGTTTTGCTCCAATTGCGGAGCGCGGGCGCGTCCACCCCGCGGGAAACGAACAGCTCCGTTTCGCATCCGGGATCGGTCTTTATGTTATAGTACAGCTTATGCTCGGACGAGGAAGCCGTGAGTTCGGGCGACGAGGGGATCTCCCCCCTGCCGCACAGGTATTTTTCCAGCCACATAGCGACGTCGCCGCGCTGACGGAAGCCTATATATCCGCTCGCCCTCTCGCTGACGGACAGGCGCGACCCCGTCTGCCCGGGAATGAGCGAAAACACCTCGCTCATCTCGTCCGCCTTGCCGTCCGCGTCGTTGGACGCTATCATCATCAGCAGCGGCACTCCGACCATAGGCGCATATGCCGCGTCCGCGAGCGCGACCTTATAGGCAAGACAGTCCGGAGCGTCGCTTTTTTCCGCGCGTATGCCGCCGGAAAACATCGTCACGGCGCACGACAGTCTGCCGTCCACCGCCGCCGCCTTGATCGCCGCCGAACTCGCCGTTCCTTCGCCTATTACCGCCATACGCGAACAGTCGGCGCAGTCGAGCTGCTCCGCAAACGACAGCGCGCGCATACCTATCTCCGCCCACACGTTCCAGCAGTTGAAGCGCAGGTCGGACGGATATTCCGTCAGTCGCTCGGGCGCGTAATTCCCGAACGCGAGCGATTTCGGATATATCGTATAATACGGACTGTCGTCACGTTTGCCGGCGTAATCGGGAACTATGACCGCATACCCCGCGTCCGCCAGCCGTTCCGCGTCCGCGTCGGCGTTCCGCCCTGCCTCGGGCATATACACGACTACGGGATATTTCTTTTTGCCCGCGGGCAGAAAGCAGCGCGCAAAAACGCGCACTACGCCGTCCGTTGTCGTCGGACCGCTGAAATACGCGGTCAGCACGCGCCGTTCGCCGTTCCGCCTGTCCGACAGAACGTCCGTATTGAGCGGAAGCGCCGAAGGATCGTATCCCTTCCATATCTGCTGCGGAGTCATAAGTTCCATAGTATAAGTATTGTATAATTTGCCGCGCGTTTTGTCAATCTTTTTTCGGAAGAATACGGACGGCGGACAAATCCTCGTCAAATAATCCGCAAAATCGCTTGACAACGCCCCCGCAATATAATATAATACAAGCTGTCGACGGCGAAAACCGCATGATCCTCGGTAGCTCAGTCGGTAGAGCACGCGGCTGTTAACCGCGCTGTCGTAGGTTCAAGGCCTATCCGAGGAGCCAAAAGCCCATGTGTAAGCATGGGCTCTTATCTATCTCCGAGGATAGGACTTGAACCTTAAGAAGGCGCGAGGGATAAGGAAACGCACCGCGTTTCCCCCGAGCGGGCGAGCAAGCTGCGCTTGCGAAGCCGGCGGGGTTGCCGCAAGGCAAGACCGCGTCCTATCCGAGGAGCCAAAGACCCGTATTCGTTACGGGTCTTTTCCTTTTCTCCGAGGATAGGACTTTTCGGTTGCGCCTTCGGCGCTAACCGTCACACGCGCCTGCGCGATCTTTTTGCGAATCTGCGGCGGTTTCGGGTCACGGCGGGGTCACCCAGCCGTGACCGCTTCCGCGTCCGCTCGCTCCGCACCTTGCGGTGGGCATAGTGTGCTTTTGCAGTACAGACGTATCCGATAAAACCGCAAGTTTGTCATTTACCGTGCGTCAGCACCATTCCCTGCCGAAATACGCTCGCATTCGCTGCGAATTCTACAAAACGGCAAACGGGTTTCACGCATAATAAAGACGCCCGCGGCTCGCCGCGAGCGAATTTTCATTTAAGTTTCAAGCATTAAGGCATAGGAGACAAGTTTGTTCTGTTCGCTGCCCCGCAAAATGGCTATGGCGGAAAAGGCTGTACTTGCTCCGCTCCCGCCCCGCCTACCCTGCCTTGTTCGAACAAGCGATTTATGACCGTCTTTTGCGTAGCGAAGAAAAAGCATAAACAATATCCAAATTTTTGGACTTTTCCCCTTTCCCGAAACAGCGGAAGCCACTTTTTACCTGTAATGCCTTGTAACTTTTCGCGCGACAGCAAAAGCGCAGCTTTTGCGGGGGCGCAGCCCCGAGCGCACCCGCCCTTTGGCGTTCGCGCTCGGTTGAGTACGCCGCAAGCGGCGCACGGAAACCGACAATCGGCGCGAGGCGGCAGCCGAAGGCAGAGAACGGGGTTCAGACGAACCCTTTTATTCAGGCGAAAGCCGTAGAACGGGGTTCAGAGCGACGGCTGGTGAGGG
>CALVYT010000039.1 GCA_944372345.1 uncultured Clostridia bacterium | reverse complement strand
AAAAAAGTTTTGAGGAAAATGGTAATGTTTATGGTAAGCTTGGTAGAAGCGTAATGGAATTAAACAGGGGTACAACCAGATCTATTTTTAGTTTTGATAGTTGTTGTTGGGAAATTGTCAAATAAATTTTAAAGAAATTGATACGCCTATGGCAACCCGAACCAATATGGTTGAACAGCGATAGGTTTTTGCCAAATAATAATGTAAATTCAAGTATATTTTACTTATAAGGTAGCATTTTTATCCACTAAACCCACGGCAAAAGGGACACGATTGCGTGTCCCTTTTGCCGTGGCGGAGATAAGGGCAAGGAACCGTTTTTGCCTGTGGCAAAAACCGGTTCGCCTTACGAGCCTTGTGTTTGTTCGGGCGTATTGCCGCACCGAAGCAAGCTGCGAGTAACCTGCCCGCACGCAGTGCGGCATCCCTTTTAAAAACCTTATGTTTAATGGCATACATATAATACACCATTTTTGAAACGGGCATTATACCTTTGCAAACATTATGTTACACCGCTACGGGCGTGTTTACGTCCGTAAAGTGCGGCAGTATCTCTCTTCGCAAATCTTATGCTCGTCAAAGCGTTTGCCGGACTCTTTGCGCAGGGCTGCCGTATGGGAAAATTTTCGTCCGACTTTTCTTAAAGGTATTGAAATATCCACAGGGGTGTGATATAATTCAGATAAGGGCGGGAACGCGGCGGTAAACGCGCGAAGCAACTACAAGAACCGCGGCGGCGGCAAACGCATTGCTAACAGCAGCTGCAAGAACCGCCGCGGCAAGCTCGCGGAGCTGCGACCAAAAATGCGTTCGGCGGTATGCCGCCGCTGCTGAACGGGATCGGAGGAGAAACAATGATAAACGTAAAGGACAACGTCATTCTGAACGACGGGAGCAGGAAAGTCACGCTCGTCAATATGAATTGGTTTTTCGTCGTGACGCTGGCGGTCGTGATATTCAATATCGTCCGTCACACGCTGCCGGAGGGGGCGGCGCCGACGAACGAAAGTCCGGAGTGGAATTCGTTCTCGCTCGAAAATCTGTTCATCGCGCTTTCGCGGTCGTATATGCACTCGAACTGGCAGCATTGTCTGCTCAATATGCTGTGCTTTTCCGTCGCCGGGGTATATATCGAACGCAAGAAGGGCAGTCTCGGAATGCTGTTGCTCGTTTTTACGATGTCGCTGTTTACGGCGTTCGCGACGGCGGCTAATTATCTCTCGCTGTCGCCGCGGGGATTTTCCGGCGTCAATTACGGGCTTTACGGCTATATCATCGTCGATTATATTTTCGTGCTCGCATGCAAGCCTCGGCGGTACGCGTTCAACGTGATCTCGGGCGCGGTCGTGCTCTGTCTTATCTATCTCGCTATGTGCTTCAACGGCGGTACGAGCACGGTGTCGTTCATGCCGTACCCTTACGATCTGCTGCATAATATCGCGCATGCAAGCGGTTTCGTTACGGGGATCGTGCTCGGCGTATTCGAGTCCGCGATCTTCCTGCTTATCCGTTACCGAAGCAATCGCGACGAACGTCCGGCATAGCTGCGCGCCGGCAACGACCGTTCGGCATAACCCGCACTGCGCCGGCAGCGCGGCACGGCTTCGCACCCGTGACGACGGCACGGAACAGCTTTGCACCAACGACGGCTGCCCGACAGCCGCCCGCCGCCGTTCGCCGATATTCCGCGTAAAAGCGGGGGACGCGGCGCAGCCTGTCGGCATTAAATATCGCGGAAAGCGGGAAGCGAAGCGCGGTTTATCGGCGGGTAAAGCCGAAAAATGCCGCAATTTCCCGAAAACCGCATAATACTTTCGCGCGCGGCGCACCGGCGCGCTTTGCCGCAATGTGCCGAAACCGTCACAGTACCCGCGTTATCCGTTCACCGCCGCGCCGCCGTCGTCCCACCGTCCGAAAGGCGGTTTTTTGTTATGTTCCGCCGTCGCGGGCATTCCGCCCCGTTACGCCGCACGTCTTTTTCTTTGTCTGCGACGGCAATCGCGTCCGCGCCGATCCGCGGCTTTTTGCGGACGGGAGCCGAAAGCCGTTGACAACGAAGCGTATATATGATATAATCGTAACATAAGCGCAGTTGCGCAAGGAGAGGTTTATGTCCGCACAATGCGGCGATGCCGGAGACGGCATCCTACGACAAGCGTCTTACGCGACGAATACGAACGGGCGTAACCGCAGGAAACCCTGCGGGTATGCCTTTTTGCGTTATACGAAGCGTGCCGCTGCGGAATGACACCGCAATAAAACGGAGGAATATTCAAGAATGGAAAAAGAAGAGAAGTTAGAGCCCTCTTCGCAAGGAGCGGAGCCCCGAAGTACCGCGCCCGCGGACGCGGGCGAGAATGCGGCGGAGCCCGTCGGATCGCCCGACGCCCGGAAAGGCGCAGAGCCTGCCGGGCAGCCTGCCGCGGGCGGGGAGGCGAACGAAGCGCCGTCGCATTGCTGGCACGCGATGACGTATGAAAAGGCGATGAAGGTGCTCGAAACGGATGAGGACGGTCTGTCCGACGAGGAAGCCGCCCGCCGCCTGACCTATTACGGCAGGAACGTCCTGCGCGAGACCAAGCGCAAGAGCATAGGGCGGATGATATTCGAGCAGCTCGCCGACGTAATGGTCATCATACTGTTCATCGCGATGGTGTTTTCCGTCGTTATGGCAATAGTTACGGGCGGCGAGGACGGTCTGCCCGAGGCGATAGTCATATTCGTCGTCATCGCGCTGAACGCGACGGTGGGCGTTATCCAGGAAAAGAAAGCCGCCGACGCGCTCGAAGCGTTGAAAAATATGACGGCACCGAACGCCCGCGTGCTGCGCAACGGCGAGGAGAGCATAGTCCCTGCGAGCGAGCTCGTCCCCGGCGACATAGTATATCTCGAGGACGGTACCATCGTCCCCGCGGATATACGCATAATAAACGACAACAATATGAACGTGCAGGAGGCGTCGCTGACGGGCGAGAGCGTGCCGTCGGCGAAGGACGGTCCGACGGTGCTGCCCGAGGACACTCCGCTCGGCGACCGCGTCAATATGGCGTATTCGTCGTCCATAGTTATGTACGGCAACGCAAAGGGCATAGTCGTCGGCACCGGAATGAACACCGAGGTCGGCAAGATCGCGGATATGTTGAAGACGCAGGACGATACGGTCACGCCCATCAAGCGCAAGCTCAATTCCGTCGGCAAGATGCTTACGGTGATAGGACTTGCGGTGTGCGTGCTCATCGTCATTATCGGACTGATCCGCGGTCTTGACATTCTCGAGATCATCTTCCTCGGTATATCCCTCGCGATCTCCATAATCCCCGAGGGGCTGCCTGCGACGGCGACGATAATAATGGCGTTCGGCGTGCAGCGTATGGCGAAGAAGAACGCGCTCGTCAAGAGCCTGCCCGCCGTCGAAACGCTGGGCGGCGCGACGGTCGTCTGCTGCGACAAAACGGGCACGCTGACCCTGAACAGAATGACGGTCACGCACGTCGCCGTCGGTTCGGACTTTGCAAGCGGCAAGCCCACTCCCGCGGAAAAGCTCGCCGAGCGTCACGGCAAGGCGGTATACGCCGACATAGTGGACGCGTGCGCGCTGTGCGGCAACGCGCACTTCGACCCCGACAGACAGGGCGAAACGATGGGCGACCCGACGGAAGGCGCGCTTATCAACTTCGCGCTCGGTTTCGGGATAGACGCCGACGACTACCGTGAGGCGCACGAAAAGCTGTTCGAGCAGCCGTTCGATTCCGAGCGCAAGCGTATGACTACGGTCAACGATATGCCGGGCGGCCCCGTGGCGTACACAAAGGGCGCGGTGGATGAAATGCTGCCGCTGTGCTCGCATATTCTGACGGAAACGGGCGTGCGCGAAATGACGGACGCCGACCGAGAGGAGATACTCGCGCTGTGCAACGATATGAGCAAGAACGCACTGCGCGTGCTCGGTTTCGCGGCGCGCAGACTGGACTCCGTTCCCGAGGACGAAACGGCGGACGTGGAAGTCGGTATGACGTTCGTCGGCGCGACGGGAATGATAGACCCGCCGAGAAAAGAGGTCATAGGCGCGGTGGACGCCTGCCACGACGCGGGCATACGCGTCATAATGATAACGGGCGACCACAAGGTCACCGCGCTCGCGATCGCGCGGCAGCTCCACATATACCGCGACGGCAACACCGTCATAGACGGCAAAGAGCTGGATGAAATGACGGACGAACAGCTTGCCGAAGCCGTGAAACGCTGCGCCGTGTTCGCGCGCGTGTCGCCGTCGGATAAGCTGCGCATCATACGCGCGCTGAAAGCGGGCGGGGAAGTCGCGGCGATGACGGGCGACGGCGTCAACGACAGCCCCGCGCTCAAAGAGGCGGACATAGGCGTCGCGATGGGCGTGACGGGCACGGACGTCGCCAAGGACGCGGCGGATATGATCCTGCTCGACGACAACTTCACGACGATCGAATACGCGATACGCGAAGGGCGCAGGGTCTACCGCAATATCCAGAAGGTCATACAGTTCCTCGTCGCTGGCAATATAGCCGAGATACTGACGCTGTTCCTCGCCGTGTGCTTCGGCTGGGAAGAACCCATACTGGCGATACACATACTGCTTATCAACCTCGCGACGGACTCGCTCCCCGCGATCGCGCTCGGCGTCGACCCCGCGGACCGCAACGTGATGAAAGTGCCGCCCGTCAAGAGCGGAACGCTGTTTGAAAAGGGCGTGCTGATCCGTATCGCGCTGCACGGCGCGTTTATAACCGCCGCCGCGCTCGTCGCGTACTGGATAGCCGAAGCCTGCTACGGAGAAGTAGGCGTAGCCGAACTCGGAGACCCCGCGAACGACAAGCATATGATCGCGATGACGATGACGTTTATGGTGCTCTCGCTCTCGCAGCTCGTGCACGCGATCAATCAGCGTTCCAACTACGACAGCGTGTTCCGCCCGGGGCAGGGTCACAACAAGTTCCTCTACGGCGCGATGGCGGCTTCGCTGCTCATCATAGCGTTCGTGTCCTTCGTGCCCGGAGTGATGGGATTTTTCAGTCTCGTATATCTGAAATGGTATCAGTACCTTATCGTGCTTGCCCTTGCGCTGTTCCCGCTGCTCGCGGTGGAGATCAGCAAGATATTCATCAGGCTTTACAGAAAGAAAAAATCGCTGCGCGTTTAACGCGCGCGGAGCGGCGAATGCAAACGAAAGCGGCTCTTCCCGGACCGGGAGAGCCGCTTCTTTTATGCGAGCCGGAGCGCGTGCAGCAAAAACAGAACGGCCCGCATTTCGGAAAAAGGCGGCAAAAACAGCGGCGCGCTTTAATTTAAGCGCGCCGCTGTTTTTTGGAGCGGATGACGGGGCTCGAACCCGCAGCCCTCAGCTTGGGAAGCTGATGCCATACCATTAGGCCACATCCGCACGACCTGCCCGAAGTCTGCTCTATTATACAGCTTTCGCGGCGGGATTGTCAAGCGTTTGCCGCGGACGGCTTTGTCTTTATATATGATATGCGAACGGGAAAGCGGATCGGATAAATATGCATATCCCGCCCGCGGAAATGTCATTGCAAAAAGTCATCGTAAGTTTCTCGGAGGGGAGCGCAAGGGGCTTCGTTCTTCAAAGTATGCGAATGGGGAAGCAGCCGGATAAAGAACGGCAAAAGCAGACCGGATAAATATGCATATCCCGCCCCGCGGAAATTTCATTGCGAGTTTTTCGGGAAAGGGTCAAGGGAAAACCGCTCTTTACAAATAGCGGTTTTCCCTTGAAAATTTCTCGGAAGAAAATTATAAAAGGTTTTTAAGTTTCTCGGGAAAGCGGGGCGCGGGGTGGAACCCCCCTTTTGCTAAAAGAGGGGTTTCCGCCCCGGGGTATAAGGTCTTTAAGTTTCTCGGAAAGGGGTTCGGGGGAAACCCTCTTTACAAAGAGGGTTTCCCCCGATAAACACTTTTCCGAAAAAATCATAAATGCACTTGTAAGTTTCCCTGAGGGGGAGCGCGAGGGGGCGCCTCTTTTCAAAGAGGCGCCCCCTCGCAAAAACTCCGATGCGAAAAACTTATTTCGCAAGCACTTTTTTCAGTTCCGCGAAGCGGGGAACGCCGCCGACGAACTCGGGAGCGTGCTCGCCCTCGATGAGCGGCAGGATATAATCGAGGAAGCTCTTTTCGATCATATTGCCGTCCGCATTGATATACTCTGCGGGGAGCTTTTTCTCGGTGTTCGCGCACTCGGAGAGCGGGAACTCGTCGATCGTCGTTTCGTACTTCTTGCCCGGCTTGCGGACTACGCCGACCATTATGTTGGACTTGCCGTCCACAGCCGCCTTGACTGCGGCGCAGCCTTCGGCGTACGCTTCCTCGACGTCCACCTTGGACGCGATATGCGCCGCGCAGCGCTGCATGAGCGAGAACTCGATAGCGCGGTATTTGGTGTCTATCTTATTGCGCAGATAGGCGACGAGATAAGACGCGGTGCCGCCGAGCTGGACGTGCCCGAACGAATCCTTCTTCGCGTCTGCGGCGGCGTATTCGGCGATGAATTTGCCGCTTGCGTCGTGTATGCCTTCGCTGACTGCGACTATGCACTTGCCGTTCTTTTCAAAAACGTTCTTGACGTCCGCGGTGAATTTGTCGAGGTCGAAATCCGTTTCGGGGACGTAGATGAGGTCGGGACCGTGACCCGCATAGGTCGCAACGGCGGAAGCGGCGGTGAGCCAGCCCGCGTGACGTCCCATTATCTCGATGATCGTGATCATGCCCTTGTCGAACACGCGCGCGTCGAGGTCTATTTCCATGCACGTCGTGGCGATATACTTGGCTGCGGAAGCGTAGCCGGGGCAGTGGTCGATGCCGTAGAGGTCGTTGTCTATCGTCTTGGGAACTCCGACGACGTTGCACTCGTAGCCGTGCGCGTTGACGAACTCGCCGATCTTGTTGCAGGTATCCATCGAGTCGTTGCCGCCGTTATAGAAGAAATATTTAACGTTGTGCTTCTTAAACACTTCGAGAATGCGGAGGTAGTCCGTTTCGTCGTCGCGGTAGTCCTTGAGCTTATAGCGGCAGGAGCCGAGAGCGGACGAAGGCGTGCCGAGCAGTCTGTGGATCTCGGCGGGGTCCTCCTTGCCCATATCGTAAAGCTCGTCGTTCAGAATGCCGACGACGCCGTGAGCCGCGCCGAGCACCTGCGTGATCTCGCCGTGCTTGAACGCCTCTTCGAAAACGCCGCATGCGCTGGCGTTGATGACGGACGTGGGACCGCCCGACTGTGCGAACAGAAGTGCGCCTTTAAGATTTTTCATGGTATTCTCCTTGGAACATTTATTTTCGATATATATTCTACCACGAATGCGCCGCCGATTGCAAGTGTTTGACGGAAAAAGTAATATTTTCGCCGTTCCTCGCCGTTCCGCGTCGGGCGCGTTCGCCCCGCCGCGCGAAAATTTCCGCTTCCTATGCCGCTCCGGCGCAAAAGAATTTGACAGGGGGGGGGGCAAGTATGCTATAATAACAACGGGCACGCTTTACGCCGGGTGCGTCTTGCCGCGGGTGCGCTTTATGGCGGGTGCGCCCGCAAAAGCCGCGCGGCGGCGGACGGGGAGGGGAAAACGTATGATAAACGTGGCGATAGTGGAAGACGAAAAACAGGCGGCGGACAGGCTTTGCTCGCTGTTTTGCAGGTATGAACGCGAACGCGGCGAAAAGTTCCGCGTCGTGGTCTTTT
>CALVYT010000038.1 GCA_944372345.1 uncultured Clostridia bacterium | reverse complement strand
ACCTCGATGAATACGAGAGCTACGTACACCGGGATGAGAAACATTCTCACCATTGTCAGTCTGTTAGGTATGTTCATATTTTTTCTCCGATAAGGTCGTACCCGTCATAACCCGTTATCCTGACCTTGTAAACGTTTCCGACGTCGCAGAAATCGCCTTTGAAGTATACGAGCCCGTCTATGTCGGGAGCGTCCGCTTCCGTCCTTCCGACAAACATATTGCGGTCGTAATCGATATTTTCATAGATGACGTCAAACGTCTTTCCGACAAGCGAAGCGTTGTGCTCTTCCGCAAGCCGCGCCGTCAGTTTTCCGAGCGCGTCCACCCGTTCGAGTTTGACTTTCTTCGGGATCTGCTCTTTCATCCGTGCCGAGGGCGTGCCGTTTTCCTTGCTGTATGCGAATGCTCCCGTATGATCGGGGCGATACTCGGACACGAAATCCATAAGTTCCGCGAACTGCTCCTCCGTTTCGCCGGGAAAGCCGACCATAAACGTCGTTCTTACCGCGATCCCCGCCGCCCGCAGCTTGCCGAACAGCGTCTTTATCTGCGCGGAATCGGTACGCCGCCCCATACGTTTGAGAACGGGATCGGAAATATGCTGTAAAGGCACGTCTATGTATTTTGCCATGCCGTTCTCGCTTGCGATGAG
The DNA here is from genome assembly GCA_944372345.1 of uncultured Clostridia bacterium. Taxonomy (GTDB): domain Bacteria; phylum Bacillota; class Clostridia; order Christensenellales; family Pumilibacteraceae; genus Protoclostridium. The sequence continues at coordinate 204,415 of CALVYT010000038.1, read as the reverse complement.
ATCGATGAGTTCGTCGGTCACGAGTTCGGGATAACAATAAAGCAGTCTGATCTTTGCGAACGCCCGTTCGGAAAGCAGGCGTTTCAGAAACGGAACGAGCAGATATTCCCCGCCGAGGTCCTTGCCGTAACGCGTTACGTCCTGCGCGACGAGGATAAGCTCCTTAACTCCCATGCTTTCGAGATACTCTGCTTCTTTCATCAGACTGTCCGGCGTGCGGGAACGGTAACGTCCGCGTATGGACGGGATCGTGCAGTATGTGCACCTGTTGTCGCAGCCGTCCGCTATTTTCAGATAAGCGTAATGCGGCGGCGTGGAAAGCACGCGTTTTTCCGTCGGAGCGTATTCGCCGTCGACGCGCACCCTGTCGCCGCGCCCTATGATGCCGCATATATCCGTATAGTCGTTTATCCCCACGAAGCAGTCGACTTCGGGCAAAAGCTCCGCGAGTTTTTTGCCATACCTCATCGGCAGACAGCCTGCCGCGACGAGTTTGCGCAGCTTCCCCGTTTTTTTGAGTTTCGCCGCTTCAAAGATCGTATCGACGGCTTCCTTTTCTGCGGACGCGATGAACGCGCAGGTATTTACGATAATGACTTCCGCTTCGGTCATATCGTCGGTGAGCGAATATCCGCCGACGCCGAGCCGATAAAGTATGTTTTCGGTATCGACGCGATTTTTATCGCAGCCGAGCGAGATCACCGCGGCTTTCTTTACGTCCATAGCGCGTCACTCTCCGAACGGAATGCCGAACACACTTTCGTACTGCGATTCCGTCATATAAACTTCCCTCGGCTTTGCGCCCACGGAAGGACCTATCCACTTGCGCATCTCTATCGTGTTGATGATACGCGCCGCACGGGCGTAACCGAGTGCGAATCTCGTCTGTATCATAGACGTGGACGCCTTTCTTCCGCGGATGAAACATTCCATTATCGCGGGCAGCAGTTTTTCGTCCGCGCTCTCCTCCATTTCGGTGGGAGCCTCCGTTTCCTCCTGCTCCGTATGCTCGACGAGCACAGCGTTCTCTATGCTCTCGTCGAATATCGCTTTATTGTTGTCTTTGACGTAATTAACGATGGAAACTATCTCGTCGTTGGTTATCAGCGCGCCCTGGAGCCTGACGGGTTCGCCCGTCAGCGACAGCAGCATATCGCCCTTGCCGAGCAGCGCTTCCGCGCCCGCCTGGTCGAGAATGGTGCGCGAGTCCACCTGCGAGGTGACTTTCAGCGATATACGCGCGGGAAGGTTGACTTTGATCGAACCCGTGATTATATCCACGGAAGGACGCTGCGTCGCAAGCACGAGGTGTATCCCCGCCGCGCGCGCTTTCTGCGTCAGACGGCGTATGCCGTTTTCCACGTCCTTTTTACGCGTCGTCATAAGGTCGGCAAGCTCGTCGACGATCATGACTATATACGGCAGTTTGCGCTGCTTGCCGGAACGCACCGGCTCGCTTTTGTTGTATTCTTCGAGATTTCTTACGGCATATCCCTTGCTCGCCATTTCGTTGAACAGAGTAAACCGCCGCTCCATTTCGTCGATGAGATAGTTGAGCATATTAACGGCGTGGTTCACGTCCGTTATGGGATTTTTGAGCAGCAGATGAGGAAGTCCGCGGTAAAGCGTGAATTCGATCTGTTTGGGGTCAACGAGCACTATGCGCACGTCCTCGGGCGAGCTTCTGTATATCAGGCTGACTATTATGGTATTCAGACACACCGACTTACCCATATTGGTCGCGCCCGCAACGAGAAGGTGCGGCATCTTTTCAAGATTGCATACTATCGCGTCGCCGCCGATGTCCTTGCCGAGAGCGAGAGGCAGCGCGCCGTGTGAATCCCTGAACTTGGGCGAATCGATTATCTCCCTGAACGCCACGGCGACGGAAATGCGGTTCGCCACCTCTATGCCGATAACGGGCTTGTTCGCCACGGGAGCTTCTATTCTGACCGCACCGCTCGCAAGACGGAGTTCGAGGTCGCTGCCGAAATTCATTATACGGTTGACGGATATCCCTTTCGGCGGCTGCAATTCAAAGCGCGTGACTGCGGGTCCGACAATGACATTGCAAACCTTCGCCGGGAATTTGAGGTCGTTCAGCGTTTCTTCTATTGCGCGCGTTTTTTCCTGCAAGTCCGCGGTATCGACCACGTTTGTATTGTCTGGCAGACCGAGAAGATCGATCGGCGGCTTTTCGTAAATATACGGCTCGTACTTTTCTTCGACGGGCTGCACGGGCACGACGGGCTCGGGCTCTTTTGCGCGCTCTTCGCGGGAAGGCGCCGCGTTCCCTCCGCGGACGTAATATCCGGTATGATCCTCATCGGAAAAATCTGACCTTTCGCTGAGATCGGTAACTTCCGCGTCGTCGATCACCAGCCTGTCCTCTTCGACAGGCGTTTCCTCCTCGTGCGCTTCCGCCACGACCGGAGTTTCTTCCGTGATCGGCTCTTCGTAAACGGTCTCTCCGCTCTTTCTCTCGTAGTCCGTTTCCGTCACGATGGGAGTGGACGGAGCGGCGGAAAAGGAATCGTACAGCTTATCCGTCCGATCGTCCGCCCTATCATCCGGCGTTTCCTCCGCATAGAAAGGCTTGGGTTCGGGGTCGGGCATGGCTGCCGCATCGTCGCCCGCCGCCGCGCTCGCCTGTTCAAGCCAGCCTTCGCTTGCTATCGGAGAATCGTTGTCCGCTATGTTCCTGTCCGTTTTGCCGAACGTCACGTTATCCAGTCCGCCGTATCCCGCATAGCCTGAACGGCGTTTCTCCTGCGGCTGCGGTTCTACGCGCGTTTCTTCGTCGGACGGAGCAGGCTCTTCCGACGCGTAATCGTCCGCGGAAACTATGCCGGCGTCCGCACGGTCGTAAAACGATCCGGAGGCGATTGCGCTTTCGCGTTCGGCGCGGTTTTCGCCGCGCAGCTCGCCGCCGTTGGAATAGCCGCCGCGCTCGGACGTCCTGTCGTCCGCAAACGTCGTGAACGCGGATCTGTCAAAACCGCTCCCGAAACTGTTGGAAGAGATTATATGTCCGTCGTTGTTGTCCGCCTCCGGAGTTTTGGGCGTCGGCAGAGTCAGATCGGAAAATCCGTTGCCCGAACGCGTATTCTCGTGAAATATCTTGTCCGGCTTCTTATGCGTTTCCACGGACGCGGGACCGACGTCGGGCGCGGTTTCCGTCATACGGGCGGCTTCGCTTTCGCGCGCGGTTTCATAATACCCGTTCCCGGGCGCGCCGCGGCGCGGTTCTTCCGCCTTCTCGTTTTCCGTTTTACGCATATAGCCGAGTATGGGATCGAGATCGCGCTCGCTCCCCGTACCGAGCGGCTGGTAAAGTATATTTGCCGCCTGCGACTGCGACAGTCTGCGGCGCTCTCCGCCGTATCTGCCGAAATCCTCGTCATAAAGTCCGCCCGCGCTCTCGTCCTCTTCTTCGCGGCGGTTCTCCGCTACCACATCCTCGACGAACAGCGACGACGTACCGCCGCTCCTGCGGACGCGTTCGGAGAGCGTTTCCGTTTCTTCGGGAAGTCTTTCCTCGCGCTCCTCCCTGCGGACGGGAAGTTTGGGCTTCGCACGCCTGACCGCGGGAAGTCCGCGCTCGCGCACTATCGTATAAACGAGCAGCGCGGCGCAGCCGACGAGCAAAAGGCTGATGACGATATACGCGCCCACTATGCTTATCAGCGCGCGTATACCGTAAGCGATCACGCCGAACACGACTCCGCCCGCCGTCCACTTGGCTTCATATACGGCGGACAGATATCCGCCTATGCCCGAGGACAGATGCGCGTGCGTCGTGATCAGTTGGAGCAGCAGCATCAGAAACAGCGCGATACCCGCTATCATAAGCACTTTCTTAACGGAAACGCTTATGTGGCGGCGCAGCAGCAGTCCAAGCCCGAGCGCGAACACAAACGCGAAAAGGGCATACGAGAATATGCCGAAAGATCCGAGAAAGAACGATTGTATCGCGCGGCTTACGGGACCGAAGATGACGGGCACGGCACAGCACAGCAGAAAGAACGCCGATATTATCATCAGCACTATGCCCGCTATGTCATGGTCTTTTTCGGTATGTCCGCCGCCGTCGCGCTTGATATAATTACTCATTTGAATATACTGATCCTCGATGTGTCTTGTTGTCCATATAGATTATAACACATATGCCCCGCATTTTTCAATAGTTTTAATCGGATTTTAAAAAATAAAAAAATACGTCCCGCCGAAAATCGGACGGGACGTTGCGTTTCGCGCGAAAAACGCGCGTCAGATACGGTTTTTAACAAAGATCCCGAGCGGATCGAGCCCTTCGACGTATTCGCCTTTGCCGACGTACGCCATCGATACGGATGCGGAAAATACTCCCGACGCACAGAACTCCGCCACCTCTTCGGGCGTGACCGCTTCCACTTCTCGGATGTTTTTATCCACGTCGTACGGTTTCCCCGTGTACATGGCGTATTTGCCGCTTGCGCTCATAACGGAAAGTATGTTCTCTATACCGAAAAGCATCGAACTTTTGAGTTGTATCTTCGCCCGCGCTATCTCTTTCTCCGTAAGCCCGTTTTTAACGAGTTCTTCGAGTTCTTCGGCGACGGACGCAAGCGCTCTTTCCAGATTGCCCCCGCTCGTATTGACGTATATCCCGAAAGTGCCGTTTGTCTTGTATGCGGAGCAGGACGTATATACGTTATAAACGAGCCCCTGTCTTTCGCGCAGACGCTGGAACAGACGCGAGCTCATTCCAGTACCGAAGCAGAACGATACCACGTTCTGCACGGCAATATCCGCGTCGTCGTACGGCACGGACGGAAATCCGATCGCGAGATTGACCTGCTCGAAATCCTTTTTGCAAGCCGCGTATCCGCCGCCCGCCACCGCCGCGGGGAACGTTTTTGCACACTTTCCGCCGCCGCACAGCGGAAGAACGTATTTCTCAACGAGAGCCACCGCGTCTTCGTGGCGTATGTTGCCGATCAAGGATACCACGATATTGTCCGGCGTATACATTCTCTTCACATAATCGCGGACGTCCCGCCCCGTGAAACGCATCACGTTTTCTTTCGGTCCGAGTATGGTCTTTGAGAGATCCGTCCCGCGGTAGCGCAACGAGGAGAGCAGATCGTAACAAATATCCTCCGGCTCGTCCTCCACCATATTGATCTCTTCCGCTATGACTTTCCTCTCTTTGTCGAGCTCGGCGTCGTCATATACGGATTCAAAAAGGATATGCGAAAGCAGCGCGAAACATTTTTCGGCGTTTTCGTCTATACATTTGAAGTAATAACAGGTCGCCTCTTTGCTCGTGAACGCATTGAAGCTCGCGCCGTGATCCTCGAAGCGTTCCGCAATCTGCGCCGCCGTCAGCGACTTCGTTCCCTTGTACATAACGTGCTCGGTAAAATGGGATATGCCGTTCTCGGCATCCGACTCGAACGCGCTGCCGGCGCCCACCCAAAAACCTGCCGCCACCGACCTGAACGACGGAAAATATCCGCTCGCGACGGTCAGTCCGTTATCTAATTTCGTCAGTTTTATCATCGCTTCTCCGTATGTATTTTGTACTGATCTTTTGCATTGATACCGCGCTGCGCTTTACAACGCGTCGGTCACGCAGGAAGGGATGAGCGACATCTCCTTTATACCGCGGATTATCCCTGGCAGCGCGGCAAGCGTTTTTTCCGTCGGGTGCATGAGAATGAGATCTCCGCCGCCGACATCTTTTAGCGCACGTTCGGTTATGAGCGACGCATCCGCGTCCCGCCAGTCTATCGTGTCTTTGGACCAAAGTATGGTTTTGTAACCCATATCCTCCGCGGCATCGAGCGTCTCCTTACAATATGCGCCGGACGGCGGAGCAAACAGCTCCACGTCCTTCCCCGTCACCGCCTTTATCATTCGGTGAGCCGCGCGCATCTCCCTGACGTTCTCTTCGTAATCCATCACGGAATGATCGCGGTGCAGATAGCCGTGACTGCCCGTTTCAAATCCGCGTTCCGCGATCTCCGCCGCTTCGTCCGGGTGTTTTTCCGCCCAGCACCCGCCTATGAAAAACGTCGCGCCCGCGCCCGCGCTTTCGAGCGCGTCAAGTATACCGGGGATATATTGCTCGCCCGAATATACGTTGAACATAAGAGCCACGGAGGTCTCCGAAGTCCCGGCATATACGGCGCGTTCGTCCGTCGATACGCTCGTGCTTCCCGGAGCCGCCGCCCACACGACCATTATGCTACCGCACACGAGCAGACATACGACGCCCGTCAGGACATAACTCAAATATTTTCGTTTAATCATACAACACCCCGTGTTATAGATATTCACGAGGTGTTGCGATTATTTTCGATGCGCGGATTTTATTACGCTTCCGTTTTTTCCGCCCTGGAGATCACTTCGAGGAGTTTGAGGTCTATCCTGCCCTTCTCGTCCACTTTGATGACTTCCACTTTCACGACGTCGCCGAGGTCGATCACGTCGGTGACTTTCGCCACGCGCTTGTTGGAAAGTTTGGAGATGTGGATCATGCCGTCCTTTCCGGGAGCGATATTCACGAACGCGCCGAGCTGCTGCGGCTCTTCCTTTTTATCGTCTTTCTTGTCGTCGTGCTTGCCGTCCCTTCTCGGCCGACGGTCTCTGCCGCCGCCCATACGGTCGGGATTGCTCATAAGTATCTTGACGACGGGACCCTCGTAGACCTTGCCCACGACGACGTCCTCGACGATGGAAAGCACTATACTCTTTGCTTTCTCGCCCATCTCCGCGTCCGTGTACGCGATATACACGCTGCCGTCCTCTTCGATGTCGATCTTCACGCCGGTATCTTCCACGATCTTATTGATCGTTTCGCCGCCCTTGCCGATGACCTTGCCGATCTTGTCGGGGTCGATCTTGATAACGGTGATCTTGGGCGCCCACTTGGAAAGCTCCGCGCGGGGTCCGGGAATGACGTCAAGCATTTTGCCGAGGATGAACAGCCTGCCTTTACGCGCCTGTTCGAGCGCGGTCGTGAGTATCTCTCTGTCGATACCCTTGATCTTTATATCCATCTGTATGGCAGTTATGCCCTTGCTCGTGCCCGCTACCTTGAAGTCCATATCGCCGAGGAAGTCTTCGAGTCCCTGTATATCCGAAAGGATGGCGACCCTGTGATGCTCGGGATCTTTGATAAGACCCATTGCGATACCTGCGACGGGAGCCTTGATGGGAACGCCCGCGTCCATAAGAGCGAGACAGGAACCGCACACGCTCGCCTGCGACGTGGAACCGTTGGAACTGACTATCTCGCTGACCGTTCTTATCGCATAAGGGAATTCCTCTTCGGACGGAATCACCGGTTCGAGCGCGCGCTCGGCAAGAGCGCCGTGCCCTATCTCGCGGCGTCCGGGAGCGCGGAGAGGCTTCGCCTCGCCGGTGGAATACCCGGGCATATTATACTGGTGCATATATCTCTTTCTGACGTCGTCCTCATCGAGATTTTCCAGCTTCTGCGCGTCGCCTATCGTGCCGAGAGTACAGGTCGACATAGCCTGCGACTGACCTCTCGTAAATACCGCCGAACCGTGCACGCGAGGAAGAATGCCGACCTCGCACCATATCTCGCGGATCTCGTCAAGCTTTCTGCCGTCGGGGCGCTCGCCGCGGTCGAGTATCTTCGCGCGCACTTTTTCTTTCGTCATATAGTAAAGCGCGTCTTTTATCTCGCGTTCCTTGTCGGGATATTTTTCCGCGAAATATTCGATCGTCTGCGCTTCCACTTCGTCCTGATTGTTCTGACGCTCGGTGCGGTCGTGAGTTTCGAGCGCTTTGTCGAGCAGCTTGTCCGCAAACGCGCGCACGTCGGCGTCTATATCCTCGGGAACATGATAGTATTCCATTTCGAGTTTGGGCTTGCCGACCGCGGCGACGATCTCACCAATGAACGCGACAATCTTTTTGATCTCCTCGTGCGCGAACATGATGCCGCCGAGCATTACTTCTTCGCTGACTTCGTTCGCACCCGCTTCGACCATCATTATCGCGTCAGCGGTACCTGCCACGGTAACGTGCATGCTGCTCGCTTCGCGCTGAGCAGCGTCGGGGTTGATGACGTACTGACCGTCGACATATCCGACCACCACGGCGCCGGTAGGTCCGGCGAACGGTATGTCGGAGATCGACAGCGCTATGGACGAACCCACCATGCCCCACACCTCGGGGGGAATATCGGGTTCGACGGAAAGCGCGGTGCAGACCACGGTCACGTCGTTGAACAGTCCCTTGGGGAAAAGCGGACGTATGGGTCTGTCGATAAGACGGGACGTCAGTATGGCTTTATCGCTGCCGCGTCCCTCTCTTCTTTTGAAACTGCCGGGGATCTTGCCGATCGCGTAGAGCTTTTCTTCAAAATCCACGCTGAGCGGGAAAAAGTCCATTCCCGGTCTGGGCGAATCGGACATACAGACGTTCGTCATTACCATGGTATCGCCGCACTTGACGATGCAATGACCGTTCGCCTGCTCGGCGTATCTGCCCGTTTCCACGGTCACTTCACGCCCGCCGATCACGGTCTTGAAAATCTGTCCTTCTCTCATTTTTTATTATCTCTCCTTGATTACTCTCTTCTTCCTTGACGTCGCTCGCTTTCGCTTTTTCAGAAATAAAGGGGCGAACGCTGTTCGCCCCTCGGGTCATCCTTATTTTCTCAAATCCAATTCGGCGACGATTTTTCTGTATCTCTCTATGTCGAGAGCTTTGAGATAGTTGAGCAGACTGCGTCTGGAACCGACCATCTGCAGTAAACCTCTGCGCGAATGATGATCTTTCTTGTGCATTTTGAGATGCTCCGTCAGGTGGTTGATCCTGTACGTCAGCAGAGCTATCTGCACTTCGGGGCTGCCCGTGTCGCCCGGATGGGTCGCGAATTTGGCGATGATCTCCGCCTTTACTTCTTTTTCCATTTTTTTATCCTCCTATGGAAATATCCGCCCCGGACCTAAGTCGTCCGCCCGGAGAGCGCGGGACCTGCGGTATCGGGGTAAAGAATTTATTACGAGGTCAATTATAACATATGTATTTGCAAAAGTAAACGATTTTAAGCCGTTTGCGCACAAATTTATGCTCCGTCGAAAAAGAGCAGCTTCTTTTCCGTGCGCTCGTCCAGCTCAGCGATATAAAGACCTACGTCTTTGGGCGAAGCATACCTCGCGATCACCCCGCCCGATATGCGTTTGCTTATACTGCCCGCGCCGCACGCAAAAACGGGAACGAGTTCCTCCATCACGGTAATATTGTTGATACATTCCGTTCCCCTCTTACAGAAACCGACGTTTTCGAGGTTGCCCGCCATATTCTTCTGCCTGTAAAGGTAATAGGGCTCGTAGTCGCCGAACCTGCGGAACGCATATTCCGTCATCCGCTCTATATCCGGGCAGTACGGATCGGTGTCCGCGAGCAGCGACGCGCGTTTTCGGCTGAGCGTATGGACGGTCACGTTGTCGGGAGAAAGCGCGGCGATACCGTCCGCAGTCCGCTCGAAATCCTCCGCGGACTCATCCAGCCCGGCTATTATATCCGTGTTTATCGACAGTCCCGCCGACGCCGCGAGCGAGTATGCCTCGTAAAAATCCGCGGAGGTATGCCTGCGCCCCATTCGCGCGAGCGTCGCGTCGTTGAGCGACTGCGGATTCACGCATATGCGGGTGACCCCGCCGTTTTTCATAACGTCTATCTTGCCCGCGGTCAGACTGTCAGCTCTGCCCGCCTCGAAAGTAAATTCCGCGCCGCGGCAGTCCACGGCTTCGAGCAGACGCGAAATATCCTCCTCACCGAGCACAGACGGCGTTCCTCCCCCGATATATACGGACAAAATCCGCAGTCCTCTGTCAGACATATATCGTTTGACTATCCCTATTTCTTTTATGAGCGCGTCCGTATATCCGTCTAGCAGCCTGTCCGCGCCTTTTGCGTTTATATCCGCGCTCGGGAACGAACAATAATCGCACCTGCCGTTGCAGAACGGCACATGGATATAAAGATCGACCGCGCCCGTCAGATCGTCGGGCAGCGCCCTGCGCTGCGTTTCTATGATGCGCTGCACTATCTCCGCTCTGTCGCTCCGCACGGAAAACGTGCGGGACAGATATTCCGCGATACCGTCCGCTCTGCCGCCTTCGGAGAGATACGCATATGCGAGTTTGGTCGGACGTATGCCCGTCAGACTTCCCCACGGGAGCCGCACGCCGGAGATATCCGACAACGCGGTATACAGCGAATGCTTGGCAAACCTCTTTATCAGCCGCTTGACTTCCGTCCGATCCCCCTGCGGCGCGTTGCACGAAAACTCACGCGTTCCGTCTCCGACGGTCACTGAAACGCGCACGCGGTCGGAAACTTCGACGCGCACGTCGATCGGAGTATCGACAAACGCCGCACCGAACTGCCTGACCTCGTCGAGCAGATCGTTTTCCATACGGTCGGCATTTGTGGTAAATGAATACGACCGCACGTCAGATCTCCGCAAACATATTGTATTTACGCTCGAAATCGAGCGACGTAAGTTCGCCGTGCCCGGGATATACCTCGCGGTCGCCGGGCAGCGCAAACAGAATATCGCGCACGGATCTTTCAAGACAGCGGTGATCGCCCGTAGGCAGATCCGTCCTGCCTACGCCGAACCTGAACAACGTGTCGCCCGTAAACAGCTTATCTCCGAGAGCGTAACATACGCTACCCGCCGTATGCCCAGGTGTATGCAGCGCCGTGAACGTCATTCCGCATTCGTTTATCTCGTTCCCGTCCGTCAGCAGTACATCGGGAACGAACGAACGGAACGGTTCCCCCGTTAATTCGGACATATTAAGCCGCGTGCGCGTCATTATCTCGTCGGAAGAATGCAGATAAACTTTCGCGCCTTTTTCCGCGAAAGCATACACGGCGTTGCAATGGTCGAAGTGACCGTGCGTGAGCAGCACGGCGGAAACATTAAGCCCCCGGCGGTCGAGTTCGCGCTCTATTCGTTCAGGCTGCGCGCCGGGATCGACGAGCACGGCGTCCGTGCGCCCGTCGTCGTAAACGATATAACAATTCGCTTCCAGCAGCCCCACGGGCAGCATCACGACTTTTATCATACGGAATTGCTCCTGAATACTTTATGCACGGCGGGAAGCTGCTGTAATTTATTTACGAGCAGGTCTATCTCGCGGATATTGTTGACGTTCACGCCTATCGTGAGCGTCGCGACGTCGTTTCTGTCCACCCTGCCGTTTATCGAATGTATAGACAGTTTAAGCCCTGATATCACGGTGGAAACGCCGACGATCAGATTGTCACCGTTGCTCGCGATTATTTGCAGCGAAACGACGAAAGAACTGTCCGTCTTATCGCCCCACGACGCGTTTATCAGCTTTTTCGGATCCACGCCCGAGAGGTTGGGGCAACCTTTACGGTGAACGGTCACGCCGCGCCCGTTGGAAACGTATCCGATGATGTCGTCGCCCGGCACGGGATTGCAGCAGCGCGCGATACGGCAAAGCAGATCGGGTTCGCCGTCTATCAGTATAGCTGCGGCGTTTTTGCCTTTGCCGCCGCCCGTTCTGCCCGCGAATATCTCCTTGGCTTTCTTGTCTTTCTTATAGAAATCGATCAGCTTAGGCAGTATCTGATGCACGGAATATCCGCCGTAACCCACGGACGCATACAGATCGTCGAGAGAGGAAATGGAGTAACGCTGCATAACGACGTTCAGCCATTCGGGAACGAGCAGAGAAGAAAGGCTGTACCCGAGCCGTTTGGCTTCCAGATCGAGCATTTCTTTGCCCTTATGAATATTCTCCTCTTTCATCTCCTTTTTGAACCACGCGCGTATTTTCGTTCTCGCCTGCGTGGTCTTGACGACGCGCAGCCAGTCGCGGCTCGGTCCTTTGGAGGAATTGGAAGTTATTATCTCGACGTAGTCGCCCGTTTCGAGCTTGGTTTCCAGCGGAACTATACGGCTGTTTATCTTCGCGCCGACGCACCTGTTGCCTATTTCGCTATGGACGCTGTAAGCGAAATCGATGGGAGTGGAACCTTCAGGCAGGACTACTACGTCGCCCTTCGGCGTGAAAATAAAGACCTGACCTTCGTAAAGGTCCACTTTGAGCGACTCATAAAGTTCCTGCGGATCGGCGGCTTCGCCCTGCGCGTCCATGACTCCGCGCAGCCATGTGAGCTGGTCGTCCGAATTGACGACGCTCGACCTCCCCGCCTGCTCCTTGTATTTCCAGTGCGCGGCGATACCGTATTCCGCTATGCGGTGCATTTCGTAAGTGCGGATCTGTATTTCAAACGGCGTGCCGAAATTGGTCATGACCGTCGTATGCAATGACTGATAATTATTGGGTTTGGGAACGGCAATATAATCCTTGAAACGCCCGGGAATGGGCTTCCAGCGCGAGTGTATGAGCCCGAGGACTTCATAGCACGCCTCTACGCTGTCGACTATTATGCGCACGGCGGTAAGGTCGTAGATCTGCTCGAACGTCTTATGCTTTTCGGTCATCTTTTTATAGATGCTGTAAAAATGCTTGGGACGCCCGCTGACTTCACCCGTGAGCCCGTGCTCCTTCATCATCGTCTGCAATTCGGCGCAAAGTCTGTCCACTATCTCCTGCCGCTCCGCGCGTTTGAGAGATACTTCGCGCACGAGATCGTCATACGCTTCGGGATGCAGAACTTTCAGACAGATGTCCTCCATCTCGCACTTCATATAACTGAGTCCGAGGCGGGACGCAAGACGCGAATAAATTTCCAGAGTTTCGTTTGCGAGCGCTTCCTGTCTCTCCCGCGAAAGAGCCTCGACGGTCCGCATATTATGCAGTCTGTCGGCAAGTTTGATGATGAGCACCCTGATGTCCTTTGCCATTGCAAAGAACATTTTACGGAAATTCTCCGCCTGCTCCTGCTCTTTAGACTTGAAACTTATCTTCTTGAGTTTTGTAACGCCGAGAACTAGTTCAGTTATCTGATCGCCGAACTTATCGCGGAGATCCTCCTCCGTCACGTCTGTATCTTCGATGATGTCGTGCAGCAACGCGGCGCACACCGAACTGTAATCCATTCCGAGATCGAGCAGGATATTGGCGACGGCTATCGGATGCGTGATATAAGGCTCGCCGGACACTCGCTTCTGTCCGCCGTGCTTTACCGTCGCGTATTCGAGCGCTTCGGCTATCGTTTTCTGATGCTGTTTAGTATATATGAGCTGGCATCTCGCGAGCAATCTCTGCATAACGTCACCTCCCCGCGGAAATCATAGCGTAAATATTCGACTCCGTAAGCTGCCTGCGCACGCTCCCGTCGACAGCAAGCGTCTTTCCGTCGAACCGCATAAAGCCGAGTTCGCAGAATACCGCATAGCATACCGCAAACTGCTTTACCGACATACCGCGCAGGAACGGCAGCAGACGCTTGTAAAACACTGTCGCCGACGCGCACGCGGACTGCCTGTGCGACGAGATCGCGGAGTACGCCGCCGCGAATACTTCCCTGTCTGCGCAAACGCCGCCGTAAATATCGGATATGCTCTCCGGTACGAACACTTCCGCGCCGCTCACCGAATTTATGTAAGACACGACTCCGTCTGTCGGCGGTCTGTCGACAAACACTATCCGCGAATAATTGGAGAGCCGCATATCTCCGAGATTGGGAGATACGACAACTCCCGAATAATTGTTCGTTTCCGCCTTTGTCATATAGTCGCACGTCACGAATTTGCCGCCGAGCGACATAACTCTTTCGTAAGACCTTCCGTCCGCGCAAACAAACAGCGTACCGTATACGGAATCGGGCAGGAGCCGCGCGAGTTCGTCGTCCTTGTAAACGCTGAATTTTGCCGTTTTATCGCCGCCGTATGCCGCAAGCGCGATAAAATTGGCTTGCGCCGTTTCGTCGTTTACGGGAAGCGCGTCCGCATGGACCGCCTTGATATATCCCGATACGCTTCCGCCGAGCCCGTCTGACAATTCGAGCACTATCTCCTTCCTGCCGTTACCGATCAGAAACTGGTTTTTATTGTAGAAGTTGAACGCATACGTTTGCAGTCTGCCTATCTGGACGGAAGAATGCACGGGATTTTTGCACGGAGCGAGCCGAACGGACTCCGTTTCTATTTTAAGGAGCGGACGCTCGTTGCCGTTACCCGTCGGCTCCATACGCGCGAATGCGGCGAGCAGCGACGCGTCGCACTCGTCCGCGCCGACTTCCAGGTCGTATTCCGCGTGAGGAAGAAAATCGTCGTCCGGCAGAGCGGACAGATATTCGTTCATACGCTTTTTGAACGCGGGTATATTCTCTTCCGCGATAGAAAATCCCGCAGCGCCCGAATGTCCGCCGAATTCCGTGAGCAGATCGGAACAATACGAAAGCGCCTCGAAGATATTGACGCTTCCGACGCTGCGCGCCGTTCCCTTGTATATCCCGTTCTCGTTCCTGTCGGTCATAATGAACGTCGGTCTGTTATATTCCCCCGTGAAACGGGCGGCTGCGATACCCGTAACGCCCTTATACCATTCGGGGTTGCTGAGCATTATCGCTCTGCCGTGCACCATATCCTCGAACGCGAGATCCTCTTCGGCTTCCGAATAGACCTCGTCGCACAGCGTTTTACGGCGTTCGTTGTCGGCGTCGATTTCCTTTATCAGTTCGTCGATACGTTCCTCGTCGGACGACGTCAGTATTTCAAACGCCCTGTATGCGTCGCCCATACGCCCCGCCGCATTGATACGCGGAGCGATCTTATATGCGATATCCGTCGACGACACGCTCTCGCCGAGCCCGAGATAGCGAATGATATGCTTCAAACCGAGGTTGAATCTGCCTTCCGCGATACGCCGCAGTCCGAGCTGGACTATGAGCCTGTTCTCTCCGACAAGTGGCACGAGATCGGCTACGGTCGCCACCGCCGCTATATCGAGGAATTCCGCATAAAAATCGTTCCCCGTCAACGCTCGAACGAGTTTGAGCGCGACTCCCGCCCCGCACAGATACTTATCGGGATAGGCGTCGCCGGGTTGTTTGGGATCGACCACGACGCAGTCAGGTAAAACTTCGCCCGGCTCGTGATGATCCGTCACTATGATGTCCGTGCCGAGGTCTATGCAATGCTCCGCCTCTCTGACGCCCGATATACCGCAGTCACACGTCACGATAAGATCGGGAGTGTGTTCTTCGAGTATCGTTTCCACGGACTCCACGCTGAGCCCGTAACCGTCTTTCATCCTGTCGGGGATATGCACGATGACGTCCGCGCCCAACGACCTGAAACACAGCGAAAGTATCGCGGACGCGCAGATACCGTCGGCGTCGTAATCGCCGTATACGACGATCTTCTCGCCACCGTCCAGCGCGCGCCTGATCCTGCTGACCGCTTCGCGCATACCTTTCATCGCAAACGGGTCGTTAAGATGCGCCGCATCCGGAAAGAGAAACGCGCGCACGGCGGCTTCTCCCCTGACGCCGCGCATAGCGAGCAATTCCACGAGCCGCGGATGCAGACCGAGTTCGGCGGACAGCCGTTTTATATATTCCGCGTCTGCGACGGCGGAAGATTTTTTTCTTATGACTGTATTCATCGGACGTTTTCCGTATTGCCGCTTTCGGCGCAGATCGGGATCGTATAAATCAAAAGCCTTCGTCAGAAGGCTTTTGATTTAAGTTAGATGATCAATTTTCAGACTTGCCGTAATCGCCCGCAGGCGCTTCGTCGGGAGCGTTTCCCGCGCTCTCTTCCGTCGCCGCGCCGACCTCGGCGTCATCGGACTCCGCAGGCGCGCTCTCATCGGAGCCGGCAGCGGCTTCCTCGGGCGGAGTTTCGCCGACCGGAGCTTCGCTGTCGCTGCCCGCCTCTTCGGTTCCCGATTGTTTAATGTCGTCAAAGCCGAAGAACGAATTCTGCTCCGCGGCAGGAGCGGACGCCTGCGCCGCGGCTGCCGCGGCTTT
Source organism: uncultured Clostridia bacterium (assembly GCA_944372345.1). Classification (GTDB taxonomy): domain Bacteria; phylum Bacillota; class Clostridia; order Christensenellales; family Pumilibacteraceae; genus Protoclostridium. The sequence continues at coordinate 188,461 of CALVYT010000038.1, read as the reverse complement.
CGCCTTCGCGCCGCGCTCCGCAGCGACCGCCCACACAGACGGCGATACGAGCAACGACGAAATCAAACCGGATACGAGTCCCAGTATCACGGGAAGCCCGAGCAGTACGAGCGACGTTACGGAGAACGCAGCTCCGAATATCGTCATTACGGCGACCGCGCCTATCGCAACGGACGAGCACACGATCGAGCGCACGAACGTATCGCGCACCGAAGAGTTCGCTATGTCCGTCGGAGATACGCTTGCGCCCTTCTCCTTGACCGCTCTGCGCGCGTCGGAGAATACTATGAGTTTACCCGCAAGCGACAGCACGAGCACGGCTATAAGCGCGATCACGAACATTGCCGACAGCTCGATACGGAATATGCACATAAGCGCCGTCGTCATCACGAGATCGATCACGACCCCGAGTATCATTGAACCCGCCATCGCGAAATCGTATCTGACGGAAAGATATACGAACATAAGCGCAAGGAACAGCGCAGCGGCGCATACAACCGCGATAATGAGTTCCGCGCCTATCGACGCCGTAACGCGTTCTTCGGGAACGGCGTTAATGCCGAATATATCTTCGGACGAACGCACTGCTTCGAGTATCGCGTCGCAGAGGAGATGGACGATGCCGTCGCGGCTGTCATCCGTTCCGACCATCTGCGAATCGCTGTATCCCGGAGCGGTGAAAAGAACTTTGAGCTCTTTATCCGCTCCCTCTTTCTGCACGGAGAACGAACGGACGTTCAGTCCTTTTACGTTCATATCCGCAAGTTCGGCGGAATATTCGCCCGGATTTTCTATAACGTCGGTTATGCGCTCTTCGTAATCGGCGCGCGTCTCTTCGTTGTCGAGACCAGCGCCTATGCTCACCGTGATCGCGTAGCCTCCGGTAAAGTCCACTCCGGCATTGAACACCGCTCCGTTGAATACGACGCCGTATACGACGCCCGCTATTATCGCGAGAGCGAGCACTATCGCCGGAATGGCGAACCATTTCTTTCTGTTCTGCACTATCCGCATATCGACGGAATGAATATCAAACGAACTCATTTCTTTTCACCTCCGTCGAACGAACCGAATATGTCGTCGAAATTTTCGCCGCTCTTGCCCGCTTCGGGAGCGTTGCCCGCAGGGCTCTGCGCTTCTTCGGACGCCGCGGCTTCTTCGGGATCGATCTCGACCGCAATGCCGCTTTCGGTCACTACTCTGTCTTTGCGCTTTTCGCGTTTAGGCGCGGGTACATACTCCTCTTCGTCCGCTTCGTTGAATCCCGGACGGCGTTTGAGCGCATACTTTCTCGGGTCGTTTGCGCCCCAGATCGCTATCGTCCATTTGAGCATAAATCTCGTAACGAGCAGCGACGTGAACATCGACACCAGCGCTCCGATCAGGAACACTAGCCCGAACGCGGAAACGGAACCCGTACCGAATATAAGGAGCAGTATTGCAACCAGCGCAGCGGCGACGTTGATGTCGACTATAGGCGGCAGAGCTTTCTTGACTCCCGTAAAGTACGCCGCGAGCACGGATTTTCCGTTGCGGTATTCGCTTCCGATCTTTCCGAAAGTTATCGCGCTGCCGAGCATCGTCAGCACGAACGCGAGTATTATCCCGGCTATTCCGGACACCGTAAGCTGCACCGGCGGGAATACCGCGAGCAGAAACAGCGTGAGGACGGAATATACGAGCGCCGAAATTCCGGCGACCATTCCCATCATTCTGTAAAACGCGCACATAAATATCACGGCGAGTACAAGCACCGTCAGGCAAGCGATCAGCCCCGCGGTACGCGCCTCCGCCGCGCTTTCGGCGGACACCACCTCGCAGCTCACGAGCGCGAGCGATATATCGAACGTGCCGCTCATTATGCGATCCGCCATTTCCTGCGCCGTTTCGGCGGTGAACGAGCCGGTTATGGACATCTGCCCGCCCGTCAGCGTTTCACCTATCTGCGCGACGGAAAGCGTGCTCGACACCTCTCCGTCCTCCACTTCGCAGATGATCATAAACGAATCGATATTATTCTTCGTCACGTTTTCCAGCGTCGTGGCTCCCACTTCGTCGAACGTCAGATTGACGGCATAGCCGTTTGTACCGGCATATCCTGCGGACGCGTCGGTAATGACGTCGTCCGTAAATATCAGGCTGTCGTTCTCCGAATACACGCTGTCCTCGGACAGATAGAATTCGAGTTTCGCGGGGTCGTCGACCGCGGTGAATATCTCGTCGGGATCGTACACTCCCGGAACGCGCACTCTGATGCGGTGCGAACCTTCTCTTACTGCGGTCGCGTCGTCATACTCCTGCACGGAAAGCATATTGCGGAGCCGCGAGACCGCGCCGTTCATATCCGAATCGTCGGGTTTCTCGCCTCTTGCCTCGTACACGGCGGTGATCCCGCCGCCGAGGTCGATATCGAGCGACATTCCGCGGAGGAAACCGTTAAAGTTCCAGACGTTGCCGCCCGGACTTTTATAGGTTATACAAGCGAAAGACGCGAAGATACCGATCGCAACCAGCGCAAGTACCAATATGAACTTGACCAATGATGATTTTCTTTTCATTATAAGTATATTCGCCTTTTATGACGCACTAACGTACCATAAAATTATATACAAAACGCCCTTTCAAGTCAAACGAATATATGACTTAATCGGCAATTTTTTCATTAAATTTCTCCGCCGCCGCGCTCTTTCTCTATGGCGGCTATCGCGAGCGCGCATTCGACGCGCTTGCGCATCAGCTCGCATCCGACCTTATACGGTTTTTTTATACCGCCCGCAAAGAATATCGAATTCGCCGCGCATCCGCCGCTGCAATAATACTTCGCCCAGCATTCGCCACACTCTTCTTTTTTTGTCATATTGGTCGTCGCGAACATACGCGGCAGCCTGTCGTCGAACGTACCGTCGCAGACATTTCCTATGACGTAGTCGGACATCCCGTCGAAACGGTGGCAGGGATATATGTTCCCGTTCGGAGCGATCGCGAGATATTCGTCGCCCGCATTGCACCCGACAAGACGCTTGGATGCGCACGGACCGTGGTAAATATCGATATTGAAATGGAAAAAGCCGAACTCACGCCCCTCCGCTCTGCGCTTTATGTATTCGCGCGCAAGCAGCTCGTACTGTCTGCACAGTTCCTCAACGTCGCTCATACGCAGCGCGAGAGGATCGTCGTCGGGGAGCACAACGGGTTCGAGCGAGATCTGTCCGAAACCGCAGTCGTTGAGCGCGAGCACGTCCGCCGCGAAATCCTTGTTCGCCGCCGTGAACGTCCCGCGGACGTAATAACTCTTGTCCCCGCGTCTTTCTGCGAACCGACGGGCGTTGGCAAGCACGCGGTCGTAAGAACCGCGCCCCGCCGCGTCTTTACGCACGCGGTCGTGGACTTCTCTCCTGCCGTCTACGCTTATGACGACGTTATACATTTCACGATTGAAATAATCGATCAGTTCGTCCGTCAGCGCAAGCGCGTTCGTCGTTATCGTAAAGCGGAATTCCTTTCCCGCCTGTTTTTCCACGGAGCGGGCGTAGTCGACCGTCGCCCTGACTGCTTCCATATCGAGCAGAGGCTCGCCGCCGAAAAAGTCTATCTCCAACCTGCGGCGCGGTCCGCTCTTTCCGATCAGAAAATCGACGGCGCACTTCGCCGTTTCCGCGCTCATAATCTCGTCCTTGCCGTGGTATTTCCCGTCCCCGGCAAAGCAGTAAGTGCAGCGCAGGTTACAGCCGTGCGTGATATTCAGGCAAAGCGCTTTGACTATCCCTTTGTAAACGGGCTGCGGATGTTCGGGTTCGGGCGAAAACAGCACCCCGCGGGAAACGAGCAAATCTATCTCCCGCTCTATCTCCGCGTCCTCGTTAGAAAAATCTCCTCTTGCGTCCGCAACAGGAGATATGCGTTTATTGATGAGTTCGGCGGTACGCCCGTCAATTTCAAAAAGCGAACCGCTCTCGACGTCGAGCGCAAAACGACGATCGAGACATTCGAATAAATGCACCATTTCGATTATTTTTCTTCTTTGATTTCGGGTCTGTTGGTCTTCTTCTGTTCGCAGGACTGATTACCCACGGTGCAGCTCGTCTTGCAAGCGGACTGGCATCCCGTCTGGCACTCGCCGCAGCCCGTGCCCTTATCCTTGCAGATAGTGTCGGCAGCAATGATCTTGATGTGCTTCATAAAATTATCCTCCGATGTCGCGTAGCGACCTTGTTTTTCTGTATTATACACGATAGCCGCGAAAAACGCAAGTGAAAATCGTTTCGTTTTTCAGTTTCTTCTTATAAGCATGGCTATGATACCGCTTATGAGTCCCGTCGCCGTACCGATCGCGACGTTGTTGAGCACGGTGATGTTCCACACGAACCCGTCTCCGAGCAGGGAGAACAGTACGAAAGCGAGCGCGGAATACGCCGCTCCCGTAATTATCCCGCGCAGCCAGCCGTGTCCCGGACGGCGGAGCGCGATCATACAGCCGAGCAGGATACCGAGAGAACGTATCACCTGATTGATCACGGGAACGGCTCCCGAAGGGATATTGAAAAACTTGATAATAAAAGCGGCGATGAGCACGAGCACGAGAGAGATCACCAAAGCAACGATCACGGCTTTGACGATCTCGAAAACATATCCCCTCTTTCCTCCCGCCGCAGCGGTCGCTATTTCCTCCATTATTACAAAAACCTCCGCATCGATGTTTACTTTAACCTATGCGGAGGCTTCGTGCAATATTATCGTTTTTCCGCTCGCACATTGTCGTTTGCGGACGGATATGTTTCGGTTTACGAACTCTTTTTCCCTTTGCCGTCTGACTCAACGTCGTCGGGCTTGCCGACGTCCGCCGAAATGACTTCCGCGTCGGCTTTTTTCTTCGCCGTTTCGTCGGCGGACTTGCCGAAGAATCCCTTCTCCTCGGGAGGCGGATTTTTCTGCTTTATCACGCGGTAAAGCGCCTGCACGTCGACGGTAAGCGTAGTCTTTCTGCCCTCTTCGCCCGTTTCGATGACGAACTCTCTGCCGTAAGACGCTTCGCGCACCGAAACTATCGAGCCTATGATACCGCCGCCCGTTTCGATAACATCTCCGGGCACGAGAGAGTTGAGCATGGCTTCGTTGCGCTTAGCCTGCTTCTTTCTCGAAACATTCGTGAATATTATCATTGCTATGACCGCCAGCCCGATAATGCCTATGATGATATAGAGCGCTATATCGGATCCGGTCACTCCGCTGCCGTCGTTCTCCGACGACGCAAGTACTGCCGCAAGATCGTTCAGCATATTTATGTTCTCTCCGTTTGAAATTACGTTAATTATATATCATAACCTTATTCGTTGGCAAGTGTTTTTCCGTCGACTAACGCAAAAAATCGCATTTCGCGTCGAATATGTCGCTGAGTTTTTTATAATCCGCGTCGTACTTGAACCCGAGCAGCAGCGTTTCATACGGAGCGAAATCGATAAGACGGCACACGAGATCGTCCAGCCCGTCGTAAGTCGTTTCCGTTTCCGTGCCGCCGTTCTTCTCCACGAGTCTGAACTTGCCGCCCAGTCTGTAAACCTCCGCACGCGTCCCCTTGCGCTTGCCCGCATCCACGAGAAAGCGTATGAGATCGCGGAACGTATCCTCGTCGGCGAGGAAATCCCCGTGACGGCGGGCGAGCGAACACATTTCATCCCACCTCAGATAAAACTCCCGCATGCGGAAACGGCAAAAGCCGTCTATGTCGAACCGCCGCCCCACGGTCAGACGGTCGCGCAGCATATCCTCTTCCTCTTCGCGGTCGAAACCCGTCAGCGCGTGAACGAGCAGCCGCTTCGCGCAGTCGCCGAGCTTTATCCCGCACAGCCGCTTTTCGATATATCCGCTTTTGACGTCGCACAGAAAGATCTCGCCTATCTCGCGGCGCACAAGCCTTCGCAGTACTTTGGACGAACGGTCGTCCGCGCCTATGCACAAATACGCAGTACCCTTCGCGACGGCGCACGCGCCCGCAGCCGCTATGTTCTTTGCGGAACGCACGCCGCCGTCGATCTTTTCCAGCCAGCCGAGCCTGTTCTCGGCGACGCTGATGACCATTTCATACATATTCCTTAATATTTTATGCGCCCTTTCGGTTTTTACACACCCGCCGAAGCGCGAAAAATGGCAAAATAAACGACCGCGGCATAAAATATATAAAAATAACACGCGCAAACACTTGCATTTTTTCTTTGGTTTTGCTATATTATATAAGCGACTGCGAGATAAGTTCACGACAAACGGTCACGGTACCATAGCCAAGTGGTAAGGCACGGGCCTGCAAAGCCCCGACTCCCCGGTTCAAATCCGGGTGGTACCTCCAATTAAGCCCGAATGGCGGAATGGCAGACGCGACGGACTTAAAATCCGTTTGTGGAAACACAGTGTCGGTTCGACCCCGACTTCGGGCACCAATCCGGCACTTCCCGAACGGCGATCTCGCAAAAAACGGTACGCTCCGAAGCGTACCGTTTTCGTTTACCCCTTTTCATACCCCGCGCCGAGGCAGGTCATATCGAGCAGCGTTTCGTCCCGGCGGCATAAAGAATAGCGCACCTCTGCGGACGGACTTTCGCGGACGATCCTCATTCCTCCGCGCGACGGAGCGAGAAGCGCACGCGGGTCCTCCGCAAGCGGCTCCGCCGTCAGCTTCATCCCGCACTGCGAAACAGTTACTCCGTCGTTATCGACCGAAGCGCGCGCCAGACGGTACGTCGCAAGACGGTATTCCTTTCCGCCGGTATACGCGAAACTTATGCAGCCGGTGAACCGCAGTCCGAGATACGGTATCTCCGCGACGGAGATCATAACGGAGGATCTGCCGTCCGTCCCCTGCGTCCAAAGATACGACGACGGGAACGATCTGCCCATATCCTTTTCGATATATCCCGTTCCGCCGTCGAAGTCGTACACTTTACCGTCGACGCACAGCTTTCCCGACAGCGAATGCATCATAGAGATCACTCCGTGCTTGCATTCCATAAACGGAAAGGACGCGAACGGACCCATTATGTCGCGTCGCGGTGGCGTGAGTTTACCGAACGCGACCTCTCCGCATATCTTATGCCCGTCCGCCTCCGCGTCGATTACCGCTCCACCCGCTCCGAACTGCGAATCACCGAGTTTAACGCAGAACATATCCTCCCGAGCCGTCAGAGCGTCCGCGGGAAAGCGTATGCCGAAAGACTGCTCTCCCGCGACTTGCAGCATAGAATACGCATTACCGTCGGCGTCGGCGTGAAAAGACGGTATGAGCGCGACGGCTTCCCCTTCCGCCGTAACGAATTTAACGTACCAGCCCTCGAAATATTTTTTCCGCGCGTATTTCCCGCCGAAATACAGCAGTACGCGGTTTCCGAATGCCGCGCGCCCCGCTGTCCAGAGCGCGACCGTAAGGACGAGAAAAACGATAAGGAAATAATTGACGGTTTCCGGCGAACGCATAACCACGATCGTTATATCTGCCGCTGCCGTGAACACGAGCAAAGGAATACCGAAATTCACGAGCCCGCCGCTGCGCATAAAACGCGACAGCAGAAACGCGAACGCAGCGACGAGCACGAGCGCGGTCAACGCTTCGATCGTCACGAACGCGATCTCCTCGGGAATGCTTGTCCCGTACACCACGGGGATAGCCATGGAAAAGCAAGCGAGATAGAGATACGACACGGCAAGCCTGCCCGCGCCGACGTCCGGGCGGCGCAGTTTAGCTGCCGACAGCGTGCGCAGCAGCATTGAAAGCAGCAGACAGCCGTAGGCGGCGAACTGCACGCCGAGCAGCGTAAATTCCGTATGCGCCATGCCGCCGACGAGGATCAGCCCCGCCGCGGTCGCGAGCCTGCGAAAGTCGATACGGGCAAAGTCATCGCTACGACGAGTAAACAAAAACCGCGCCGCCGCGCCGCACGATAAAGCCACCGGCAGCGACGAAACGAGAGCGGCAAGAGTCGCGATATGCGAATACCATTGCGCGGGATCGTCATCCGCATAAAACCGCACGGAAACGAACCCGACGATGACGGCGGCAAGCCGCTCCGCGAACAGGATCGCGAAGTATAACGCAAAGAAAAGTATCGTAAGATAGTCCGCCGCGCCCGATCTTTCGCCGCGCGGCGCTATTTTATTATCGGCTTCGTACAATGTCTGCACCTCCCGAATGCATTATTTTCATTTATCCCCCGAAATCGTGAAAATATAACGGACGCGCGCCTTTCGGGCGCGCGTTGTCCGTCATACGTTTATCGACGTTTCTTCGTCGGAAATTTTTTCCTTTTGAAGCACGGGCGCGATATAATCGGCTATGAATTCTTCCGTCTGCGCTTCCGCCCTGCCGATGAAATTGCGGGGGTCCATTATCGCGTCTATACCGTCTTTGACGGCGGCGAACGCGGGATCGCCCTTTATGCGACTTATCAGATCGTTATCTCCGCCCTCGCGCTTGACCACGGCAGCGGCATCCATCGAGTGACGGCGGATCAGTTCGTGCAGTTCCTGACGATCTCCGCCCGCCTTGACGCATTCCATAAGTACGGTCTCCGTCGCCATAAACGGCAGTTCGGCGGCGATGTGCTTGGCAATGACTTTATCGTATACCACAAGCCCGCCTGCGACGTTTACATAGAGATTGAGCACTCCGTCCGTAGCAAGGAACGCCTGCGGTATCGTGATACGCTTGTTTGCGCTGTCGTCGAGCGTGCGCTCGAACCACTGGGTCGATGCGGTTATCGCCTCGTTCTCGGGCAGCGTTATGACGTATCTCGCAAGCGCGCATATGCGCTCGCTGCGCATCGGATTGCGCTTGTAAGCCATTGCGGACGAACCGATCTGATTCTTCTCGAACGGCTCTTCGATCTCTTTCATATTCTGCAATATGCGCAGGTCGTTAGCGAATTTATACGCGCTCTGCGCTATGCGCGAAAGCACGGACAGCACGTTGTAATCCAGCTTGCGCGTATACGTCTGCCCCGAAACGGCGAACGCGGACTTGAATCCCATCTTTTCCACGACGTATTTTTCGAGAGCTTTGACTTTTTCCCCGTCTCCGTCGAACAGCGTCATAAAGCTCGCCTGCGTGCCCGTCGTTCCTTTTACTCCGCGCAGTTTCAGCCCGTCGATGACGGCGCAGAGATCCTCGTAGTCCATCAGCAGATCCTGCAACCACAGGCAGGCGCGCTTGCCCACCGTGGTGAGCTGCGCGGGCTGAAGGTGGGTAAATCCGAGCGTCGGCTGTCCCTTATGCGCGAGCGCGAACGCCGACAACTTTTTCATCGCCTGAAGCAGCTTGCCCTTTATCAGTTCGAGCGCCTCTTTCATCAGGATGACTTCCGCGTTATCCGTGACGTAGCAACTCGTGGCGCCGAGATGGATAATGGGTTCGGCGGCAGGCGCCTGCAGACCGAACGCATAGACATGCGCCATAACGTCGTGCCTGACTTCCTTTTCGCGCGCCGCCGCGTCGGCGTAATTTATATCCGAAACGTGCGCTTTCATCTGCGCTATCTGCTCGTCCGTAATATTCAGTCCGAGTTTCTTTTCGCCCTCGGCAAGCGCTATCCACAGCCTGCGCCAGGTCGTGAAGCGGTTGTCGTCGGAAAATACGCGCGCCATTTCGGCAGAAGCGTATCTGGTTATGAGCGGATTTTCGTAGATGTCTTTCATATGGTCTCCCGTGCGCCGAAAAACCTTTCGGCATTGTAATAAAAAATATCTTCGGTTTCTGCTGCGGAAAGTCCCTCTTTTGCGAGGATGTCCGCAAGTCGCGCAAAGTCGGCGTACCGAGACAGTCCGTCCGGACATACCGCCGTACCGAAAAAATCCGTGCCGACCGCCACATGTTTTGTTCCCGCAGCTTCGCACATATGAAGTATGTGCGCGGCGTGATCGCGGATACCGCACTTCCCGCCGCGGCGCGATCCCTCGCGCAGAAAGTCGGGCACGGCGGCGATACCGACGATCCCGCCCGCCGCCGCTATACGCCCGGCGATCTCGTCCGTCAGATTGCGGGGATGAAAGCACAGAGCGCGCGATGCGGTATGCGACGCAAGCACGCGGCAGCCGCATTCCCCGGCTCTGTCCAAAGCCTCCGTCATCGACGAATCCGACAAGTGGGAAACATCGAGCGCGATACCGCGCGCCGCCATTTCGGATATTGCCGCCCGTCCTTCCGCTTTCAGCGGCGTTTCCGAGCCGCAGCCGCCGGCAAGAGAATTCTCTCCGTTCCACGTCAGCGACGCGTATACGGGACGAATGGCGAACGCCTCGCCGAGATCGGCTCTGCCGAGATCCTCTATCGCGGGAAAAGCGCCGAACGGTGCGTTCTGCACGATATAGTCGCGCAGCGAATATCCTGCGGGCAGCCGTGTCGTCCAGATCGCGAAAACGGCTTTCGTCAGACCGTCGGCGGCATATTCCGCAAGCAATCTTTTCCGATCCCTCGGCGGAGCCGCCGTCGGAAGATCGTTATGCAGATCGAATATCACAATGTTTATTATGACAGCAGTTTGAGATCGGTGTTTATACAGCCGTAAATTTCCGTCAGCGACGAGAATTTGGGGACTTTTTCTATGTCCTCGAGCCTGTACCCGAACATATATAGCAGCACGTCCGCCGCCTGCTTGCCGATCTTAAGCAGTCTTATCCTGTCGCCGAGACGATGCCCCGTATACGGAACGATACGCGTCAAAGCCGCCGCGCTCGCGCACACGATCCCGAACATAAGATTGCGGTAATGAAAATATTTTCTGTTCTTCTGCATGCGCGCTTCGTCTATCTCTCGGCGAAGGCGCGGCTCTTCCTCGTTGAAACGGTAGCGGACCGCTTCGCATACGGACGAATACAGTCTTTCGAGCGACGAATCGAGCAACGGCTTATCCAGCGTTTCGAGTTCGCTCACGAGCGCCGAGAGTTTTCGCGAAAACTCCGTCAGGACCGAATAGTCGTTAGCCGTGAGTTCGACCAGTCCGTCGGGACCGACGCTCGCTCTCGGCATCATTATCTGTTCCGAGAACAAGATCGCGTCGCCTATCAGCGCGGCTTCTTCGCGGCTGCCCGTTTTTCCGCCCGGGCAGACGAATATCGTATTGTAAGTATAGTCGAACGCGGTGCGGCAGCGGTACATCATATTACCGAACGCCTCTCCGCGGGTCGTCAGGAATCTGCGTGCGTCCGCTTTTTCCGATCTCGCAAATTCCAAAACAGCCGTTTTTGCCGCCGCGTTGTACGCCGCGTTGTCCTTGTATACGGCTTCGCACCCGCCGACCGTATATCCCGGTCTTATCGTGCGGACGAAATGTATAAACACGCCGTAGAGCGCTTTCGCTTCGTCGCATATTTCCGCAGACGGCATTGACAGCGCGTCCCCCGACGAAATGAAGGATACCGCCCGTTGTAAAGCGCGCATCACGACTTCGCATACGGATACGACGTGTGCGCTCACCTCTCCGTCGCCGAGCATAGCCGCGTCGCGGTCGAGCATGGTGAGCCTGCGGCAGTCCCTGCCCATAACGATATATTCCCTGCGCGCCGTGTCGGCGTCCTCGGGCTTGCAGTACAGCGCGCCTATCGTGTCGTACAGAGCGCCGAGCAAGGATTCCGTTTCCGCAAACGCGTGGAGCAGAAACCCGCGCTTTACGTTCACGGGCTGGCTCGTCAGCTTCATCTTCGCGACGGACTCCGCGAGCATATCCATAACGAATTCCGCGCCGCAGAGTTTGCCCTCCTGCCGCTTTCTGCGTATATCCGAAAGTCTGTAAAAATATTCGGCAAAAAAGTTGTTCTTATCGATCTTACGCACCTTGTCGAAAAACTTTTCCGCCATGGCGAAATCGCCCGCGGAGAAATATTCGTGCGCGGTCGCGTAATCGGCTCTTGCCTGTTCCACGTTTATGATATTCCCGCCCGCAAGCAGTTCGGAATAAGTCGTATGCCTGCCGCAATAAGGACAGACGTATTCGTCCTCCTTGTTACGCTCGAAATATACACTTTTTCCGCAGTATAAGCAGATCGCGTGGAACGAAGCCATATCTCCCTCCGTATTTTCACGCCTATTATACTACATTGCGCCGCATTTGTAAAGAGTTTGACAAAAAAACGCGAAGAACGTCTTAAAATGCGGATAACGGCGCGTCGCTCGGTAACGGCAAAAGCGGACCCGTTTTTGCGGATCCGCTTCGTATTACCGGCAATACGGTCATTTCTTGACTTCGAGGTCTTTGAGGAGATCTGCGAACGGGTTGTTGCCCGCGTCCTCGCTCCATTCCGCATCGGCGGAATCGCGCTGCTCGCCATCTCTTCTCTTCTGCGCGCGGGGCTTGGAGTCCCTGCCAGCTCTCGCCGGCTTCTCCTCGGGCGCAAGCTCGGGCATACAAGCCTTCGCGCTGAGGGTTATGCGCTTGTTCTCGGAATCGACGGCAAGCACTTTGACTTCCACTTCGTCGCCCACTTTGTAAATGTCGCTTATGTTCTTGACGTAAGTGTTGCTCGCTTCGGAAACGTGGACAAGACCTTCCACGCCCGGCTCGACCTCCACGAACGCGCCGAAAGGCATTATGGACGTGACTTTGCCGGTGAACACCGATCCCACGGGGTGATTCTCGATGGCAACGTCGAAAGGATGCTTCTGAAGCTGCTTGTAGCCGAGCGATACTTTGCCTTTCTCTCTGTCGGCTTTGAGCACGACGAAGTCGTACTTCTTACCGACTTTGAGGATGTCCTCTATGGACTTGAACTTCACCCAGGAAACGTCGCCGATATGCACGAGGCAGTCGTATCCGTCGACGCTGACGAACGCGCCGAACTTGCTTATGCTCTTGACCTTGCCGCTGACGATAACGCCGGGAACGACGTTAGCCCAGAATATCTCTTCCTTTTCCTTGCGCTCGCGCACGAGAATGACCTTCTGGCTCGCAACGATCCTCTTGGACTCGTCGTTGATCTCGAGGCTGACAAGACGCAGCGTCTTGCCCACATAGGGTTTGAGATCGCTGACGTATCTCTCCTTGATCTGGGACGCGGGAATGAACACCGTATACGTTCCCAGTTTGCCGAGCAGTCCGCCGCCCTTTTTCTTGGCTGCGTCGCGCTCGACGGCGCGGTCGACTTTAAGTTCGAATTCTTCGCCGTTTCTTATCGTATCGACGACTTTGTCGCCTTCTTTGATCTCGTCTATTGCTTTCTTGGAGAAACGGTAAACACCGTCCTCCGTCTTGTTACCGAGACATTTGACTTCGAGTTCCGTATCTTTGGGGTAATCGGCAGGGTTGTAAGTTCCGTCGAGAGTGGCTTCTTCCGCGGAAATAAAACCGTCCGCTTTTGCGCCGAAGTTGACGATGATGCCTTTATCGTCCGCCGATATGACCTTGACGGTCATCTTCTTTCCGCTGCTCAGTTTGCCGCTTGTTCCATCGGCGTCGACCGCCTGCAAGAATTCTTCATTCGTTGCTTCGGTGTAGTTGTTGTCCATGTATTGAAGTACCTCCGTTATCGACTCCTCGGGAGCCGATGCGCCGGCGACTATTCCTATCTTATCGTCGGCATTGAATTTTATTTCTTTCAGCTCCTCCGCCGAACAGATAAGATATGCCGCGCAATTTCTTTCGCAGATCTCTTTCAGTTTCAGCGTGTTGGAACTTTTGGCGTCTCCGATAACGAGCATTTTGTCGCAAAAACGCGACATTAAGTCCGCCTCTCTTTGACGCTCTTGAGTAGTATAACAAATTGTGTCAAATATTTCAACTGTTTTTAATCCTTCTTTTGTAAATTTCTCCGCGATATTTGCAAATTTTTTCGCCGAAGCGGTGGTCTGCGCGACAAGACATACCTTTTCGGCAGTCAAAAGCGCCTCGGGGATCGTTTCGCCGTCCACGATCACGGCATTATATCCGCAGATGGAATTTATCCCCGCGACTTCGGGATGATCGCGTTTTCCGAACACGGCGATCGTATAGCCCGCGGCGAATTTCTCCGCGACTATCTTTCTCGTCCTGCCGACGAACGGACAGGTGGCGTCGACGATGCGCAGCCCTCTCTTTTCGGCTTCCGCGATCTTTTCCACGGGCGCGCCGTGGGAACGGATGACGAGCACCGAACCTTCGGGGACTTCGTCGGGCGACCCGACCGCATACACTCCTTTGCATTCGAGCGCGCTCACGATGCGCGAATTGTGTATCAGTTCTCCGTAAGTATAGACGGGCGCGCCGTAGTCTTTTTCCGCAAGCGCGACCGACCGCCTGACTCCGTAACAAAAACCGAGATGTGCAGATCTGTATATCTTCAACCGCCGTTCTCCGTTCCGCCGCCGTGCTTTGCGGCGCGCTTTTCTTCGACGAGCCGCTTCTTCTGAGCCGCTTTCAGCTTCTTCTCTTCCGCCCTGCGCCGCTTTTCCTGAGCTCGCAGTTCTTTCCTGCGCAGCTTCATCCGCTTCTTTTCCGCGCGGACTTCCCTGCCGTAACGCTTTTCGCGCATTATCTCACAGAGATACGCCTTGGCTTCCTCCATCCCCGCGCTTATCTCCCCGGCAAGTTCGCTCAGCTTTTCCGCCGTGAGCGGTCCGCTTACGCGCGAAGCGAGGTCCATCGGTTTTCCGATATAGACGTAGCTCCTGCGGAAAAAACGCGGACGGCGGTAGATATAAACGGGCAGCACGCTCGCGCCGCCGCGCACCGCAAACATCGCCGCGCCGTGCTTGACGCGCAGCATTGACTCGTCGCTCGCGTCGCGGTTGCGGGTGCCTTCGGGGAATATCCCGAGGACTTCCCCGCCTTTGAGCAGACCGACGACCCGCCGTATAGTGGACAGATCTATATTTTCGCGGTTGACCCCGATAACTCCGAGCCGTGGAAAGAGCCACCTGAAAAACGCGTTATTATAGAATTCTTCCTTGGCAATAAAGTGCCAGTATATCGGTATCGCCGAATACGCCATAGGCGCGTCGAGCATACTCCTGTGATTGAACGAGAGAATATAACCGCCGCTTTCGGGAAGATTTTCCAGTCCGAGAGCACGCCCGGGCAGCAAAAGTTTGAGCAGCGGATAAAGCAGCCCTTTGAGAAAGCGGAACCACGCCCTGAAATTGCATTTACGGTCGATCGCCTTTCTGTATTTCTCTTTTTTCAATACGCCGCTCATTTTACGATATATCCAAGCATCCTTTCCGCGACCTGTTCCGCGGTCATATCGTCCGAATTTATCTCTATCGCGTCCTCCGCTTTTTTCAGAGGAGCGATCGCTCTCGTCATATCCCGTTCGTCGCGCTCCTCTATATCCGCTTTCACGCGCTCGAAAGACACGTCCTCGCCCCGCGCCGTCAGTTCGTCGTATCTGCGCTTCGCGCGGGTCTCAACGGAAGCCGTAAGATAAAATTTGTATTCCGCGTCGGGAAGCACGCAGGTCCCTATGTCCCTGCCGTCGAGTACCGTCGACCGTTCCGCCGCGATCCTGCGCTGCACTCCGAGCAAAACCGCCCTGACGCTCGGCAGCGCGCTGAACCTGCTGCCGTAATCGGAGACGCGGTTTTCCCTTATCGCGCGGCTGACGTCCTCTCCGTCGAGATAAACACGCTGCTCGCCGCCGACGGTCTTAACGGAAATGTCGGTGCTTTTGAGCTGTTTTGCAACCTCTTCGTCGTTCTCGCTCCACCCGCAGCGCATGGCTTTCAGTCCTACCGCGCGGTAAAGCGCGCCCGTATCGAGATATAATATCCCGAGTTTTTCGGCAAGCAGCCGCGCGACCGTACTTTTTCCCGCGCCCGAAGGTCCGTCTATCGCAATGTCAAACGTCTTCATCGGCAAACTCCCTGCGCAGTGAAGCTGCTCCCCGCATATAAACATGGTGCGCTTCCGCCGAGTCGTCCGACGAACACACCGTCACCATCATACGCACGCACATAGGCAGCGCTCCGTCTATATCCGGCTCCATACACGAAAACAACGGCGCCGGCAAAATACCGGATTCTCTGACCGCTTTTGCAGGATATGCCGCAGTTATGTCTGCCGTAGTCGAAATAAGTATGCATACCGCACTGTCGAACACGTTTTTTTCTTTTATCCGTTTTATCAGCGAAACGGACGCGGAAGAGATCGCCTCTTCCGTATTTTCGTCGACCGTTATTGCTCCTCTTATCGCATATACTTTCATTATTTACTCCCCGCCGCGATCCCGGCACTCCTGCCCGTCGCAAACGCGCATTGCAGATTATATCCGCCCGTGAGCGCGTCGACGTCGAGGACTTCTCCCGCAAAATACAGCCCGGGCACGAGTTTGCTCTCCATCGTGCGCGGATCCACTTCTTTCAAGTCCACGCCGCCCGACGTGATTATCGCCTTTTTGACGTCGTCCGCTCTTTCGATCGTGAACGTCAGATTTTTCACACAGAAACCGACGGCGTAACGCTGCGCCCGCGTGACCGAATTGCCCTTGACGTGCGGCGGGACCCCGCTGCGTTCGAGCACATACGGTATCAGCGCTTTCGGCATCAGCATCGTCAAGATATTGGCAATATCCTTGTTGCGCATTTCCCCGAGATCGCTCGTCAGTCTGTCGTCGAGCGTATCGGGAGAAAGTGCGGGTTTGAGATCGACCGAAAGTTTCGCGCCCGCAAGCGGAAGTCTGTTCGTCCTGCTGACGAGAGTGAGGATTATCGGTCCGCTGACCCCGTCGTCGGTGAACAGCATTTCCCCGAATTCCGAAACGCTCTTCCCGCCCGCGGTCACCGTCGCCCGCACGTTGCGCAGAGAAAGTCCGCGCAGAGGCGATACGTCGTCTTTGAGCAGCAGCGGCGCGAGCCCCGGCACGGCAGGAACGATATTGTGCCCGAACGAGCGCGCTATTTCATACCCGTCGCCCGTCGAACCCGTGGACGGATAGCCGAGCCCGCCCGTGGCTACGATCAGTCTGTCGAAACGCAGATCGCCCTTATCCGTATGAACGGCGAAGCCGCCGCCGTCTTTCGTCACGCCGAGCACGCGCGTATCGAGCAGTATCTTCGCGCCGCGATCCTCCGCCGCGCGTAAAAGCGTCTTTATCACGTCGCTCGATTTGTCGCTTGCCGGGAATACCCTTCCCCCGCGCTCCGTTTTGAGCCTCAGACCGTTCTCCCCCATAAACTCCATCAGAGCCTGCGGAGGGAATGCGGTCAGACTGCTTATCATAAACTTTTCACCGCGCACTATATTCGGAAAAAATTCATAGAGAGCACAATTGTTGGTCAGATTGCATCTTCCCTTGCCCGTTATGTAAAGTTTTTTACCGACTTTTTCGTTGCGCTCCACGATCGCGGTATCTCCGCCGCAGAACGCCGCGGCGGCAAGACCCGCGGCGCCGCCGCCGATTATCCCGACTTTCACGTCGAAAATTCTCCTTTCAGCCGCGAGAGCAGCGCATAATCGTTCATATCGAGTGTGACCGGGGAGATCGTCACGAACCCGCGGCGCACCTGCGAAACGTCAGTCTCTCCGTCCGTTTCCTCGTCGAGCGGCTGTCCGCCTATTTGCAGAACGTTCGCCCCCACTTCGCGGAAACTGTCCGAATATCTGTTCCTTCCTACCGGAACGATTGCCGAACCGCGGTGCTTTTCACCGGGATAGTTTATATTCAGCGCAGTATAGTCCGGCATATGCAGTGAAGAAAACACATTGAGATTATCCGCTATGAAATCGGCTGCAAAAGCGTATCCGTCGAGAAACGCCCTGTCGCTGTTGCTGACGGCGATCGAACGCACTCCCATATATGCGCCTTCGAGCGCGGCGCTCACCGTACCGCTGTATATGACATCGCTGCCGACATTGGACCCCTCGTTGATCCCCGCTATAACCAAATCGGGCAGCCTGTCTTTCATAAAGTACAGGACTGCCAGTTTGACGCAGTCCGCGGGAGTCCCGTCTACGGCTATACGCATACGGCAGCCGCCCGGATCGAGGACTCCGTAGGACAACGGAGAATGCACGGATATGCCATGTCCCGCAGCGGATCTTTGCGTTGCGGGAGCGATGACATATATTTCGTGTCCGGCACCCAATCTTTCTGAAAGGGCGCGTAGTCCGACGGACTCTATACCGTCGTCGTTGGTGAGAAGTATCCTCATACGGGATGGACTTGATCCTTGTCGTCGAACACGGACATATCCACTCCGTGCTTACGCGCGTAACGCGCCTTGAAGAACGGCATGGATACCTGCGGGAACAGCGCGTAAGTCAGCACGTCCTCTTCCTGCTCGTAATACATACCGAGTTCGTCGCGCAGCTTGTCGAGTTCGGGCGGAAGGTCGTGCGGGCTGTACTTTATCGGACGCTCGTCGCCGAGTATCTTTTTTATGACTTCCTCCGACGGCGGCACCGCGAGTTTGCCGTATTCGCCGCGGACCATTCCCTTGGTCTCCTTGGTGACCATTTTGTATCTCTCGCCCATTATGACGTTGAGCACCGCCTGAGTGCCGACGATCTGGCTAGACGGAGTGACGAGAGGAGGATAACCGAGATCCGCTCTGACTCGGGGCACTTCCTGCAAAACTTCTTCGAGTTTCTCGCTCTTGCCCTGCTCTTTGAGCTGATTGATGAGGTTGGAAAGCATGCCGCCCGGCACCTGGTATATCAGCGCGTTGACGTCCACTTTCAGCACCTTGTCGCTGAGGAATCCGTCCGCTTTGAGCCTGTCTGCGACTCCGCGGAAATATTCCGTCAGTTCGTTAAGCTTTTTCAGATCTATGCCTGTATCGTACTCGGTGCCTTTGAGCGTCGCAACGAGCGGTTCGGTCGCCGGCTGGCTCGTACCGTTGCCGAGGGGCGAAAGCGCGGTATCCACGATGTCGCAGCCCGCTTCGATCGCTTTGAGGTTGGTCATATCGCCGATGCCCGCCGTGTTGTGCGTATGCAGATGAATAGGCATATCCAGCTCGTCTTTGAGCTTTTTGACGAGGTCGTACGCGTCGTAAGGCAGAAGCAGGTTCACCATATCCTTGATGCATATGATGTCCGCGCCCATCGCTTTCATTTCTCTTGCGAGTTTGACGTAATAGTCCATCGAATAAACGGGACCCGTCGTATACGATATGGCGGCTTCCACCGTTCCGCCGTACTCCTTCGTGGCGGTGATCGCCGTTTCGAGGTTATGCACGTCGTTGAGCGCATCGAATATACGCAGCACGTCTATGCCGTTTTTGACGGTGAGTTCGCAGAACTTGCGCACGACGTCGTCGCTGTAATGACGGTAACCGAGCAGATTCTGACCGCGGAGGAGCATTTGCAGTTTGGTGTTGGGTATGGCTTTACGCAGCGCGCGCAGTCTTTCCCACGGGTCTTCGCCGAGGAATCGGATGCACGAGTCGAACGTCGCGCCGCCCCACGCTTCGAGAGCGTAATATCCTATTTTGTCCAGTTTGTCCGCAACGGGGAGCATTTCATCGAGGCGCATACGCGTCGCCGCCTGCGACTGATGCGCGTCGCGGAGAATGGTCTCCATGATTTTCACGGGTCTTTTTGCCATGATCTCGTCTCCTTATGTTACTTGAAGAATGCGATCAGTATACCTGCCGCGACCGCGGAGCCGATAACTCCCGCCACGTTGGGTCCCATCGCGTGCATGAGCAGATAGTTGTCGGGAACATACTTCTGCCCCACCTTCTGCGAAACGCGCGCCGCCATAGGCACGGCGGAAACGCCCGCGCTTCCGATCAGAGGATTTATCTTGTCTTTGAGGAACAGGTTCATAAATTTGGCTATGAGCACGCCGCCCGCCGTTCCGAACGCGAACGCCGCCAGACCGAGTCCGATTATTTCCAGCGTTTCGAGTTGCAGGAATATGCTCGCCGTCGCTTTGAAGCCCACACAGGCGCCGAGCAGTATAGTGACGACGTTGCACAGCCCGTTGCTCGCCGTATCCGCAAGCCTGCCCGTGACCCCGCTCTCTTTGAGCAGATTGCCGAGCATCAGCATGCCGATAAGCGGCAGAGCGGACGGCAGGAACAGCCCGCAGAGCACTACGACCACGATCGGGAAAATGATCTTCTCGCGCTTGGAGACAGCTCTCATCTGCTTCATTCTGATGCAGCGTTCCTTTTTCGTCGTGAGCAGCTTCATTATAGGCGGCTGTATCGCGGGGATCAGAGCCATATACGAATATGCCGCTATCGAGATCGCGGCAAGGTGGCCGCCTTCGCCCGCTTCGCCCATCTGCGTCGCGACGTAGATCGCGGTCGGTCCGTCCGCACCGCCGATGATAGCGACGGCGGAAGCCAACTGCGCGTTGTTGCCGAAGATGAAATATCCCGCGAACAGCGTCACGAATATACCGAGCTGCGCGCCCGCGCCCATTATAAGACTCTTCGGATTGGCGATCAGCGGACCGAAATCCGTCATCGCGCCTATCGCGAGGAATATCAGCGGCGGGAATATCACCCACTCTACGCCCTTGGAAAGATAGTAGAATATCCCGCCGGACGCCACGAGGTTAGAAGTAACGTCGCCCGCGACCTCGTATACAGGCTTCTCACTAAGTGCATCATACGCGCCGGGCACGTTCGCAAGCATCATACCGAACGCGATGGGAATGAGAAGAAGCGGTTCGAAGCCGCGGCCTATCGCGAGATAGAACAGCACGAACGAGATGACGAGCATCACATAGTTTGCGCCCCAAAAAGGCAGCCCGTCGGCGCCCGAATGCGCAAAGCCCGTGCTTTCCCACAGGACTTTCATGCTCGTCCCGAGGTTTTCCAGCCCTGCGCCTGCTGCGACAGAAGGAATGACCATAACAGTTTCCTCCCGCCGATTATTTTATATATGCGAGAACGGCGTCGGTCTCCACGTTGGCGCCGATCTCCACGGCGTATGTGATAACGCCGTCCGCGGTCGCCACGATGTCGTTTTCCATCTTCATCGCTTCGAGCACGACGACGGGCTGTCCCGCTTTTACCGCCGCGCCGTTCGCGAACGCGAATTTGCGCACCACGCCGGGCATGGGAGACTTCACGGGAGTGCCGCCCGCCGGAGCGACGGGAGCTGCGGGCGCCGCGGGAGCGGCGGGAGCCGCCGCCTGTACGGGCGCCGCGGCTGCGGGAGCGGCGGGAGCGCCGCCCACTTCGTCCACTTCCACGCTGTATGTTTTGCCGTTTACGGTCACGTTGAATTTACGCATTTTAATATTTCCTCCGTTAAAGTTTTCTGATGGATCTGATCACGAACGGAACGGGTATATCGTCCTCGTCCGCAGACTGCGCAGCCGCAGGCGCGCCGTCGTAATATGCCGCAATTGCCGCCGTTATCGCGGCTACGGTCTCCGCTTCGACGTCGTCCGACGCCGCGGGAGCGGATGGCTGCACAGCCGCAGGCTGCCGCTTTTCCTGCCTGGTTTTTCCGCTCGGGATCGCGTTCAGTATTTTGGAGAACACCACGAGAAGCACGATGAGCAGTATCAATACCGCTATGACAAGCACGAATCCTATCACACTGTAAAGCGCCATCGTGCCTACGCCATACACCTCGTCGGCGGTCTCCGCCGCGCCGCCGGCGGTTTCTCCCGCTTCGCTAAAAAGCCGAATAAGTCCGAACATAGTTTACCCCTTTATCATCGCACGGAGCGACGCTATCAGATACTGACGGGTATGCTGCGGAACGATCACCATATCGACGTAGCCCTTTTCCGCGGCTTCCATTGCGCTGTTATCGTCCGCGTATACCTTTGCGAACTTTCTTTCCGCCGCGGCGGCGTTTTTCGCCTTGGCGATCTGTTTGCCGTAGAGCATATATGCCGCGGCTTTGCTCTCCATCGGAGAGATCGCCGCCTTTTCCCACGCGATCACATAGTCGCACGCGCTGCGCGAAGCGAATATAGTGTATCCCGCACCCGAGGTCTTGCCGCAAACGAGAGTTATCTTCGCGACGTCGAGATTATCGTAAGTATAGACGAGATCTCCGACGTTCCTTATCAGCTCGCCCGTTTCCTCCGCCGCGTCTGCCACCGTGCCCGTGCAGGCGACGAGATTGACTACGGGTATGCCCGCATTATCCGCCGTGTTGAGAAAGTCGGCTATTTTGGCTGCGCCTTTCGCCGTCAGCTTGCCCTCCACGCCGACGCAGGCGACAGTGATGCCGTCCAGCGACGCGAACGCCGTCACGGCTTCACGCGCGATCCCGCCGCGGAGTTCGAGCGCGCTGCCGGCGTCGAATGCGGAAGATATCACGGCGCGTACTCCGGACGAGGTTTTAAGATCGTCGCATACGCGGTTGGGATCGTCGTCCGTCCCGCCGACGCCGTCGCACAGTCTCGCGAGCGCGTCGGTGATAAGCCCGCGCAGTTCGGAAACGTCCTTTACGAGATTGGTGACCGCACCGCTCGTCGAGTAGTGCACTTTGGCTTTGGAGCAGTCCTTGCCCTTTTCTCCCGATATGACGAGAGGTGCGGCGGTGGATATGCCCGCCTTTTCGACGGCTATGAAAAGATCGGAAAAGCCCGAAAGGTACGTCAGCATACCGTAGCACTTGCCGGTCACCGCCGTGATCACGGGAACTCTTCCGTACGCTTTGCAATATGCGGAAAGTATCGCGTCGTATCCGTCGAGAGCATCCACGCCCTCGAGGACGCGCGCGCCCGCGGAATCTATAAACGAAACGAGAGGCAGACCGGCGTCGCAGGCGCGCCTGACCAGACCCGCCGCCTTTTCCGCGCCCTTGCGCGAAATACCGCCGGAGAACACTTCGGGATTGACGGCAAGCACTGCGACGTCCCTGCCGTCTATCGTTGCAAGTCCGCAATAGATGCCTTCACCCCTGTATTCGCCGAGTTCGTTTGCTCCGCCCATAAATGCGCCGAGTTCGACGAACGACTGCTCGTCGATAACGGAATCCACGACCGCGCGTACTTTTTTCGTTACGCGCGCGCCTGAACCGAGCGCGCTTTTCAATCCGGTACTCATTTATCAAACCTCCGAAATATATTCCTTACCGTAAAAGTATACAACAAAAAAAAATGAAAAACAAGCAATTATCCCCCGTTTGACATTTAATTTTGTTTTTACATATTTTTAAGATATTCCGTTTCCTCTTTCGTCAGCCTGCGGTAAGAGCCTCGGTCCACCCCGCGCATACGCAGATCGCCTATCGCGATGCGCTTTAAGAACGTGACCGTCTTTCCCACAGCCTCGAAAATCCGCCGCACCTCTCTGTTCATTCCCTCGTGCACGGCTATCTCTATCGTCGTTATGTCCGTCTTGGGATCGTACGCCGTCCTCTTCGCGCGGCATCTGCCCGTAGTGCGCCCGCCTATCGTCACGCCCTTGCGGACGGCGGCAAGCTCGCTTTCGGATATCTGTCCCTCTATTTTGGCGACGTAAATTTTTTCTATCTCGCTGCTCGGATGGGTTATGCGGTTGCACAGATCGCCGTCCGTAGTCAAAATAAGCAGACCTTCCGTATCGTAATCGAGCCTGCCGACGGGAAAGAGCCGCGTATCGGGAAAATCGGCGCGGACTATGTCTATCACCGTCTTTCTGCCGCGGTCGTCCGAAACGGTGGTCACGCAGCCCTTGGGCTTGTTCATCATAAGATAGACGTGCTTCGTCACGGGAGAAACGCGCTTCCCGCCGACGGTCACGACGTCGGAAGCGCTTATCTGCGTGGCGAGATCGGTCACCACCGTCCCGTTTACGGACACTTTTCCGTCCGTGATGAATTCTTCGCATTTGCGGCGGCTTGCGAGCCCGCACTCCGCCAGATATTTATTTATCCGCATAATAACTTCATTATAACGGATAAACGGAGAAAAATCAAGCCGATAAACGCGGTTATTCCGCATAGCCGCGTTTTTACGACGCCGCGAACGCCTCGTTTATCATCGAGCAGCATTCCTCGAACATAGGACCGCAGTCGAGGACCACGCATATTATTTCCCTCCCATCTCTTTCGGCGGACGCAACGAGACATCTGCCAGCTTCTTTCGTATAGCCCGTTTTCAGTCCGCTGCCGCCTTCGAGCATGGAAAGTATTTTGTTCTTGTTCACGAACGTGCGCCGTTCCGTATCTCCTTCCTCGGTAAACGTATACGACTTAGAAGAAACGATCTTGCGGAACGTCACGTCACGCATGGCATATGCTGATATGAGAGCAAGGTCGCGCGCGGTCGAATAATGATCTTCACACGGCAGTCCGTGCGGATTGGCGAAATGCGAATCCGCCGCCCCCGCACGCCTTGCCGTCTTGTTCATCAATAATACGAACCTGCCGACACTGCCCGACGTCAGGATAGCGAGCGCTTCCGCGCTGTCGTTTCCCGAACGCAGCATAAGCCCGTACAGAAGATCTATGATCCTCATCCGTTCTCCCTTGCGGAGATATATCGAACTGCCCTCGACGCCCACCGCTTCATCGGGGACAGTCACGACGCGTTCGAGATCCTCGGTATTTTCGATAACGGTTATCGCCGTCAGTATTTTCGTCGTGCTCGCTATAGGACGTTTTTCGTCCGCGTTTTTGACGTAAAGCGCCCGCCCGTCGGTTGCGTCGACGACTATCGCGCAGCGCGCGCTCGTGGAGTACGCCTCCGCCCGCAGTGCGGAAAAACGCGGCGCTACGAAAGCGACAAGTATGAGCGCGCACAACAGCGACGCGTACAGCGGCGTTCTATTTCTTGCAGGCAGCCGCATCCGCTATCGCCTCCGTAATATCGGGCAGGACGGAAAGCGCCTTTTCAAGCAATGTGCTTTCCGACATACGCACCACTTTGAAACTGCCGTTTTTTCTCACGAGAAAGCCTATCGGAACGACGCTCGCGCCCATTCCGCTGCCGCCCGCGAACGGGTATTCAGAACGCGGCTGTCCGTCGTATTCTCCCCCTCCCGTCAGCATGCCCATAGTGACCCTGCTCACGGGGATCACGCACGTTCCGTCGTCAAGCTCCATCGGCTTGCCCATCACGGTATCCGCGTCTATCAGCCTTTTCACTCCGGCAAACGCGGTCTCCACCACCCTTTCCACGGGTTTACGTTCATCGCCTAATATCACTTTTTGCCCTCCGTGCCGTCTGCCCGACGCGCGCTTTCTTTATCGCGGCGGCAGCGAACCCGGATATAATATTTGCCGGAACGGCGCAGATTATGCCGAACAGGCTTATCTTCGCGCTGTTTTTTCCGAATACGGGCATTATATGCCGCTCGAACGCCGCCTGCTGCATACCCCGCAGCAGACCGACCGCGACGTCCGCGGCGAGCCGCGCCGCATATACGGCGACCGCCGTTACAAAATCGAATCCGTCCGCGCCTATGAGCGCGTCTGCGCGCAGGTATTTCACGTCCACCGACCGCGCGAACGGGTTCTTCATATATTTCGTTATCCCGTCGCCGCCTTTTCCAACGGCGATCCCCTTGCGCTCTCCGTTGACTTCTATCCACAAACAGCCCGCGACGAAAGAAAATCCGCCGAACGCCAGCCGCACGCGCTTTACGCTGAGCCCGAACACATATATTTCCGCTCTCGCTTCGTTGGCGAGCAAGTCGGCGTAAAAACGCACGCTCATACGCCATTCTCCGCAAAGCGCGGAAATAACTATCACCGCGACAGTCAAAAAAACCGACATACGTTTAGTGTGCCGGTTTTTACGGAATTTATCATATTTAATTTAATATCTTATTGAGGCTGCTCTTTTTGCTGCGGCGGCTCCTTGCTCTCTTCTTCCGCCGCGGGAGTGAGCGTCGCCGCGGCTTCGAGCGGGAGTTCCACTTTCTCCACCTCTTCGCCCTGCAGAAACTCGGGAGGCTGTTCGTCGGGTATCTCGAACTCGTTGTAAAGGCTGTCGCTTTCCACCTGTCTGCTTTTCAGTTCTTCTATGCTGCGGATCAGGTCGTCATAATCGGGCAGTTTGTCTATGCTTTCCAGTCTGAACCGTTTGAGGAACTCGTCCGTAGTGCCGTACAGCTTCGGATTGCCTATCGCCTCTTTGCGCCCCACGACTTCTATCAGACCGAGCGAAAGCAGCGTCTGCATAGTATAGTCGCAGTTGACGCCGCGTATGGATTCCACTTCCAGCTTGGTCACCGGCTGTTTGTATGCGACGATGGCTATCGTTTCGAGGGTGGCTTTGGAAAGCTCCTTTTCGCGTATGGGGTTGAGCACCGCCGCGACTTCGTCCTTATAAGCGGGATTAGTCCCGAATTGCAGCTTTCCGTTGTATTCGAGAAGATGGATGCCGCATTTGCCGCCGTACTTCTTTTTGAGCCGCGAGACCGCGGCCTTGATCTCGCTCTTCTGCAAATCGAGCGTTTCCGCTATCGTTTCCGCTTTGAGCGGCTCTCCCGAAAGGAAGAGCAGCGATTCGAGCACATTGTCGATCTTTTCTATATCCATAACAAATATCAGCTCCCCGCCGTTTCGGCGGCGGACCGATTGTCCTCCGTATGTATCTTCACGAGATAAATATCGCCGAAAACTTCCTCCTGCCGAGCAGTCAGAAATTGCAGTTTCATCAGTTCGAGCAGCGCCTGAAAGGTCGTTATCACTTCGCTCTTCGTCGCGTCCTCTCCGAACAGCTCGTCGAAATGCACGCTGTCGCGCTCGTCGAGAGTGCGGCGGATGAACACCTGCTTCTCCTCGACGGTGAACGGGTCGCGGACGATCTCCTTGGGCGTCTTGTCGAGCGAACGCCGCTCCGCCCTTTCGAATATCTTGCGCAGCGCCTCGTAAAGTCCGTCCATCGTCATATCGCGAAGCACAGTGCGCTCGTCTCCGACGCTCATATCCGGAGCGCGTGAGAACGTATCCACGGTCTCGCGGGCTTTGAGTTTTTCCGTTTCTGCTTTATACAGCTCGTATTCTTCCAGCCTGCGTATGAGTTCGCTGCCGTCGTCCTCTTCCGTCTCTCCCTGCGGAGTTTCCGGTTTCGGGAGCAGCGCTTTCGCCTTGATCTCGAGCAGATATGCCGCCATTCCGAAAAACTCGGAGGCTTTATCAATATCCACGCTGTCAATATCACGCTCGATGAATTCGAGAAACTGCCCGGTGATATCCGAAACGAAAATATCGCATATCCGGATCTTCGACCGCTTGATCAGATGGAGGAGCAGGTCGAGCGGCCCCTCGAATGAATCGAGTTTGACGCGGTATCCGCTTTCTTCTTCCAGCGCATCCTCGTCGAGTTCGTAGTCTTTTACTTCTTCTTCGTCCATTACCTGTCGCGCGAAACGCGCGCTCCGTATCTTCTAAATCACGATGCCGACGTCATATCCCCCACATCGTCCAGCCCGACACATTGAGCCCGAACATCAGATTGAACAGCTGCTGCACGCTTCCCGCCACTCCGATAGTGCCGTAATCAAGATACAGCCCGAGAATGTCGATATAGCGCAGCCATTCGGCCGCGGCGACATATGCGGAAATATAATAGACCGCGATATGCAGCACGAACAGCGCGACAAGGATATAATTGCCGTAGCGGCGCAGAAAATCTATGAATTTATTGTCGCGCCGCGCGTATGCTTCTATGATCTTAAAGCCGTCGAGCGGTCCGAGCGGAATTATGTTGAAAAGCAGGAGCATGACGTTAATCGACGCCGTCAATTGAAAAAACCATAAAAAGAATGCGTAAAAATACTCTCCGACCGCACTGTCGCCGAAAGATCCGATCTTCAAAAAGAGCGCATAGAACAGACAGCCGACTACCATTGCGGCGAAATTATAAGTCACTCCGGCGATCGCCGTCATAAACAGCCCGCGGCGCGGCACTTTGAAGTTATACGGATTTACCGGAACGGGTTTGGCATAGCCGAATCCCATCACGAGCAGCATAACGAAACCTATCGGGTCGAAATGCGCGACGGGATTGAGCGTCAGCCTGCCGTTGACCTGCGCGGTAAGATCGCCGTTCCACTTTGCGGCAAGCCCGTGGGCGATCTCGTGAGGGACTATCGCGAAATACACCGCAAGTAAAAACGCAATAAGCGCTATCGCGGCAAAAGCGGGTCCCATATCATTCCAGATATTGATTACGAAATACAATTATCTTCTCCTGCCGTATAGGTCTTTCGCATCCGTGAAAGTAAGTATAACATTTTATTTCCCGATAGTCAACCGCTTTGACGTCCGCCGCCGCGAATTA
The DNA here is from genome assembly GCA_944372345.1 of uncultured Clostridia bacterium. Lineage (GTDB taxonomy): Bacteria > Bacillota > Clostridia > Christensenellales > Pumilibacteraceae > Protoclostridium. The sequence continues at coordinate 160,378 of CALVYT010000038.1, read as the reverse complement.
TGGCGAAAGCAAAAAACCGCGGCGCACTTGCGCCGCGGCGTAAGGCATAGAGCGGGCGCGCCGTGCAGGTCATCCTGCGACGCGCCCGCCGTTTCAATATCCGCCCCTTACGATGCGTTCCGTAATCCGACCCGCCGTGCGCGGATCGTGAGGAGACATCGCGCGTTCTTCGCCGTTATCCCGCTCCGCCATATTCACATCCTGTCGAGAATATCTTTCAATACGTCGAGATAAGTCTTTTCGTTCAGTTCGCCCGTCGTGACGAGTTCGCTTTCAGCAACCGTCCTGCCGCCGACCGTCGCGTATATCCTGCCCGCCGAGGCGCCCTTCGCTATCGGCAACTTAAGCTCGTTCAGTTCGACGCGGTATCCGATCTCTCCGCCCTCGCCGCGCTCGGAAAGATAAAATCCGTCGCTCGCGGGAGCAAGCCCGACCGAACCTTCACGGGAGCCTTCGGCTTCGTAGCGTACGTCCGTTTCCGCCCCGCCGAAAATGACCTGCTTCACTTCGTAATTGGCAAACCCGTAATCGAAAAGCTCCGCCATTTCGGCATTGCGCTTCGCTGAGGACTCCGCGCCCGCGATCACTCCGACGAGCCGCGTATCTCCGCGTTTTGCCGTCGCACTCAGGCAATACCGGGCTTCGTTCGTGAATCCCGTCTTGCCGCCGTCGCAGCCCTCGTAAGACCTTATCATCTTATTCGTATTAGTCAGCGCGGTCTTTCTGCCGGACGGATGCGCAAAATCGAACATCCACACCCCCGAATACCCGAAAAATCCGTCATACCTGATCAGTTCTCCGAACATTACCGCCGCGTCGCGCGCGCACGAATACTGATTGGGCGCGGGCAGTCCCGTGCAGTTCACGAAATGGGTATCCTCCATACCGAGCCGCTTTGCTTTTTCATTCATCTCCGCGACGAATCCGTCCACGCTCCCGCTTATTCTCTCCGCAAGAGCCACGCAGGAATCGTTTGCGGACGCTACCGCAACGCTTTTTATCAGCTCCCCGACCTCGTACTCGGCGTGCGCGTCGAGATACGCCTGACTGCCGCCCATAGACGCCGCGTTTTCGCTCGCGGTTATCATTTCGGTCTCGGAAAGCGCGCCCGACCCGATATTTTCAAACGTGAGCAACAGCGTCATTATTTTCACCATGCTCGCTATCGGTCTGTGCTCGCGGGCGTTGTGCTCGCAAAGCACCGTTCCCGTCTCCGCCTCGGTGAGTATGAACGACGGAGAAGCAAGTTCGGGCGCGGGAGCGGCGGCGCTCGCCGTGACCGCGGGAACGGAACAAACTATCAGCGCCGCGGCAACGAGCATGAGCGCGACGGATATACCTAATCTTTTTTTCATATAAAAAAGTGCCTCCACGCACATTATGCGCGGGAGGCGTAAATTTATGTAAATCAGACGCGTCAGAGAAAGAATGACAGCAGCATGGTAAGCAAAGATTTGACTATGACCGCAATGACTGCGGGCACAAGCGCGTAGACTGCCGTTTTCATAACGGCGAGAAACGGCGTCGAACAGCCGTATTTACGCTTTTCCGACGCTATATCGGCAAGCACGGCGAACAGCGCGAAATAAATAATGTCCGTGGCGACGGACAGCAGCGCGTATACTACGGCAAGCGGGAGCGCAAGCACGCCGAACGACCTCACCACGAGCACCGTCGTAGCCCCCTGGAAAAATCCCATTACCACCGTGAATCCCGTCGTGACGACGAGAGAATACGCGTATCTGCCGACGAAACACATAACGCACATCGACAAAGCCGTAAACAGGAGCAACGGAAATATGTATCCGGCATACGACGCCTGCGTTATCATACCGTACATACCTCCGTTCACGCTGTCCAGAGCCTCCTGCGCGTCCGTCGGTTTCAGCGACGACAGCACGCCCATAACGAGCCCGAGCACGAGAAAACAGGCGAAATATACGAGTCTGCCCGCTCTGGCACGGATAAACTGCCGAAGTTCGTCTGACTTTGCCGTAAAATAATATTTCGCATTTAACGACGCCATATTGCAAAATATGCGTTATTGGCGATTTTTATGCATTTTATTGATGTATTATGTCTGTAATAGTATATATTACAGCATCCACTCGGCAAAAACGCCGTATCCGCGGGTCGGATCTCCCGTAAAAACGTGAGTTATCGCACCCGCGAGCTTACCGTCCTGCACAATGGGGCTGCCGCTCATCCCCTGCAAGATGCCGCCCGTCGTGCGCAGCAGTTCTTCGTCCGTCACTTTTATGACCATTCCCTTTTCAGACGGCGCGTTTTTCCGGCTCGCCTTGACTATCTCTATGTCATACGCGCATTTTTCCCGTCCTACCGTGGAATATATCACGGCTTTGCCGAGTTTCACCTCGTCGTGGCGCAGTACTTCGCACTCCTCGCCCTTTGCCGCGCGGAACAGCTCTCCTCTCAGCCCGAATATGTCGTTTTCCAATACATTCCCCACGGGCTCGTTTTCTGCACGTTTTCCGATAAGCCGCCCCGCCCCCGCTTCGGACGGCAGTTTCGCGCCTATTACGGCCGCCTCGTAGATATATCCGTATGCGGCGGCGTAATCTTTCCCGTCATCGCCCGCTATCGCGTGCCCGAGAGCGCGGTATGTGCCGTCAGACAACTCGAACGTGACTGTCCCGAGCCCGGAAAGCCCGTCTTTGAAAGATATTTGGGGATCCTTTCGCACGGCGGAAGAATAAGCGGCGTTTTCACCGTTCGCCTGTCCGCATTTGCCGCACCTTCCGGCAAGCGTTCCGTTCCCGTCAATGCTTCCGCGCGCCCCCGCCGTGAGCGCTGTATTCTCCCGATTGCGGCTGCGAGAAAGTTTTTCCGCCGCACTCACCGCAGGTCCGTCCGAATACAGTTCGATATTGACAACGTAACCTCCGAGATATACGCGCAGATCCGCCGCCTCCGCGTCCACCCGCGAAGACGGCATAACGGTGAATATGACGATCGCCGCCGCAACGGCGGCAACGCTTTTCAGCACGACAGACCCCATATTCATAGTAATGCCGCCGCGCCGCCGTCCGTATTCCGCGTCTTAAAAGGAAATTTTTTCAACCGCTCCGCAGATCCGTCCGTGACAGCGCAGAAATCACTTCGCCGAATATATCGTATAAAACCGCCCGCCGAATATCGTATTCGGCGGGCGGCACATATCGGCCGCAAAATCGAAACAACAGCTCCGATCCGCACCTTTCACGGGCAAAAACCTGCCGTTATATGCAAGAATACCCATCGTTTATGCAGTTATCCGGAAATTTGCCGCCGTTTGCCGTTATATGCAAAGACTACCGGCCTTCCGCAGTTATCGAAAAATCATCGCGACGTTATAATATACAAAAACCCTGCCGTTTACGCTATTATCGGTAAATTTATCGGCGTTTATCCACGGCAGCGGCTCCCGCTTTATAGTCGTCGCTCCATTTTTTGAGTTCTTCCGCCGCTTTACGCGCATTCGCGCTTACGCCTCCCGCGCCCGACAAACGCGTTATTTCGTCTATCATCCCCTCTCGATCGAGTTTGCGCACGCAGGTGCTCGTCGTAAAGCCGTCGGTAGTCTTTTCTATAAAATACTGCACGTCCGCCATAGACGCGATCTGCGGCAGATGAGTTACGCAAAAAACCTGATTCGTCCGTGAAATATCGGCAAGTTTTTCCGCGACTTCCAGTCCCGTTCGCCCGCTGATACCTGTGTCTATTTCGTCGAATATCATGGTCTCCACGCCGCCGTAGCGACCGGATACCACTTTTAGAGCGAGCATAAATCTCGACATTTCGCCGCCCGAAATTATCTTCGCAAGCGGCAGCAGCGGCTGTCCGGGATTCGGCGACAGTAAAAATTCCACGTCGTCGGCTCCGCGCGGACCGAACGCGCCCTCGAACCCGTCCTCGGGCGGCAGCGGCGCGAACGCCATTTTGAATTCCGCGTTCTCCATTCCCAGTCCGCCGAGTTCCGCTTTTACGTCCCGCTCGAGATCCATCGCCTTATCCCGCCTGAGCGAAGAAAGTTTTTCGCAAAGCGCGCGGCATTCGCCGAGCAGTCTTTTCTCCTCCGCTCGCAGTCTTTCATATTCTTCGTCGCCCGCCGAAAGCTCGGCAAGCTCTTCGTTCATACGGGCGAGCCTGTCCGAAAGCGTTTCGAGATCGCCGTATTTTCTGCGCAGCGAGCGCAGCTGCGCGATGCGGCTTTCCGCTTTTTCAAGATCCGCTTCGTCAAAATCCACGTCGGAGAGCAGTCCGCGGACCGTCTGCGCAATATCCTCCGCTTCGACGGCAAGACTGCCGAGCCGCTCGCCTATCTCTCCGTAAGCGTCCGAAAGTCCGGTCACCGACGACAAGGACCGCTGCGCTTCGTATAATTTGTCGAGCGCGCCGTTCTCTCCCGACAGTGCGCTTTCCGCTCCGTCCAGAGCGTATTTTATCTTCTCCGAATGCATCGCGCGCGTGCGGAAATCGAGCAGCTCGTCCTCTTCGCCCTCGCGAACAGCCGCGCTCTCGATCTCGTTTATCTGATAAGTCAGCATATCGATGCGCTGCAAACGCTGTTCCGCATTCCCGAGCCGTTCCGCGCGTTTACGCGTCTGCATATATTCCGAATATCTGTCCGACAGCGCCGAGATCAGCTCGTCCGCGGGCGCGCCTATGTAGGAATCGAGCATTGCGGCGTGCTCGCTTTTGTTGCCGAGTATCTGATACTCGTTCTGTCCGCATATATCGACGAACCGCCCCATTATCTCGCGGAGCATTCTGACGGTATAACTGCGCCCGTTGATACGCACGTCGTTTTTGCCGTCCGCATTGAACTTGCGGAGCACGACCATTCCGTCCTCCGCGTCTATGCCGTACTCGCCGAGAAAAGCGGCTTTTTCGGGTGACGAAAAACCGAAAACGCCTTCGACATACCCGCCGTCGGCGCCGTAACTGAGCATTGTCTTGTCGTATTTGCCGCCGAGCAGCAGCATGAGCGCGTCCACGACTATGGACTTTCCCGCGCCCGTTTCACCGCTGAGCACGTTGAGTTTATCCGAAAATTCCAGCTCCGCGTCGCGCACGAGAGCAAGATTGCTTATCGTTATGCGTTCGAGCATATCAGAGCATCTCCCGCAGTCTGTGCGCCATTCTTTCGGCGGCAGACGTCGTTCGCGTCACGGCGAGCACGGTATCGTCGCCCGCCACGCAGCCGAGTATCTCCGGCTCGTCCATTCTGTCGATATTCATTCCGACGGTGGACGCTCCGCCCGGAACTGTCTTGATTATAACGATATTCTGCGCCGACGTTATGGACAGCACGGCGTTGCGGTAGATATTGGCGATATTGGAAAGAAAGTTCTTCTCTTTCCCGCCCTCGCGCACATACCTCTGCCTGCCGCCGTCGTTGATCTTGATCAGTCCGAGTTCCTTTATGTCGCGCGAAACCGTTGCCTGCGTGACGTTGTAGCCCGCCGCAACAAGCGCCGACGCGAGCTCTTCCTGCGTTTCGATCGGCTTTTCTTCTATTATTTCGAGTATTTTGAAATGCCTTGCATTTCTCGCCATTATCTCCCCTCCCATTTTGCGAGTCCGAGTTTACGTGTAAGCCTTCCGTAAAAATCAAACCCGTCGTGCGTTACGAGTTTTGCCTTGCACTCGGAGAGCCGAACCGTCATTCCCTCCGCGTTTTCGGCTATCACGTTGCCGTCCGCTATTATACTGCCCGGACCTCCGCCGAGTACGGTCACCGGATCTACGTCACCAGCGATAACGGGACGTGCGGACAGCTGATGACAGTTCATCGGAATAAGCAGCAGACAGGGCACGTCCGGACATATGATAGGGCCTCCTGCCGACAGCGCCCACGCCGTCGAACCCGTCGGCGTACTGACGATGAAACCGTCGGCTTTGTATTGCGCGACGTGAGAGCCGCCCACCCGTACTTCCATATTGACCGTTTTGCCGAGACTGCCTTTATAAAAAACCATCTCATTGAGCGCGATATACGTTTTGCCGCCGACCGTCACGGACAGCATGGAACGCTCTCCGACCGAGTACGCTCCGTCAACAAGCATTTTTACAACGTCGTCTATCGCATTTTCGTCCGCCGTCACGGCGGTCAGAAATCCCATTCCGCCGAGATTCACCCCCATAACGGGAATACCCGCGGGCGCGGCAAAATTTATCGCCGAAAGTATGGTGCCGTCGCCGCCGAGCGAAAGTATGACGTCGGGACGCGGATCGCAGTCGCTGCCGAAAAAACGCACGCCGTCGAGTTTGTCGGAAACGGAATCGTGAACGACAAAACCGACGTTCCTTTCCGAAAGGCGCCGTATCAGTTTACGGGTAAAGCCGAGCCCTATGTCCCTGTCGGGATTTGCGTATATTCCAACGAGCATAGTAAGATTATACACTAAAATTCATATTTATGCAAGATTTTATCCCGACTTTTTGCGTGATTTTTACTTTTGTTTGGACGAAAGAAAGCGGGAAACGATACCGCGAAGCCGCTCCGCCGTCAGTCCGCTGCCCGCAAAAGCCGCGGAAACCGTGCGCGCGTCGCAGAATTTATCCTCGAAACCGAGGTTGACGACCTCGCACTCCGCTCCGATCACGTTCAGCCGATCGAGCACGCTCTCCCCGAATCCGCCGCGCACGACGTTCTCTTCCAGCGTCACGACGAGGTTGCCATTACCCGCCACGCTGCGCAGCATATCCGTATCGAGCGGCTTGACGAAACGCGCGTTGATCAGGCGGCAGTCTATCCCTCGGGCAAGCTCTATCATATTCGGACCGACTGCTATGATGCATACGCCGTTGTCCGAACGGGAGAGTTCCTCCCACTTGCCGTATTCTATGTCCGCCGTTTCCGTTTCCGCCGATTCCGCATAACCTTTCGGATATCTGATCGCGACGGGTCCCTGCGAATATCCCGCCGACCATTCTATCATCTTGCGCAGTTCGTTCCCGCACCGCGGAGCCATAACGCACATTCCGGGCACCGCGGAAAGATATCCGAGATCGAAAAGTCCCTGATGCGTAACGCCGTCCGCGCCGACCGCGCCCGCTCTGTCTATCAGAAAACGCACGGGAAGCCCGTTTATACCCACGTCGTGCAATATCTGATCGAATCCGCGCTGTAAAAACGTCGAATATACGGCAAGATACGGCTTATATCCCGACGCGGCAAGCCCGGCGCACATCGTTACGGCGTGCTGTTCGGCGATACCGACGTCATAGCATCTTTTCGGGAAGCGCTCTCTGAAAGCGGACAACCCCGTGCTCGGGATCATAGCCGCGCTCGCGCAGACGATGCGCTCGTCATTTTCTCCGAGACGCACGAGCGTTTCTCCCGCGACGTCGGAAAATTTCAGTATGTTTTCCTTTTCTCCCGTCACTCCGTGGTATTTGACGGGATCGTGCTCCGCTTCATAAAATCCGTTCCCCTTTCGCGTCACGACGTGAAGGAGCACGGGCGCGCTCACGTTCTTTATCTGTTCGAGGATATAAACGAGTTCCCCGATGTCGTGCCCGTCGAACGCGCCGTAATACCTGATCCCGAGCTGCTCGAACATACGCGCGGGGATCACCTGCTTTTTAACGGCGTTCTTGGCCCTTTCCGTAAAGCGCACGAGCGCGGGACCGAGCAGCGGGATTCCGTCTATGCCGCGTTTGAACTTGGTTTTCAGCACCTTGTATCTGCGGCTGAGCCGCAGTTTTTTGAAATACGACGAAATAGCCCCCACGTTACGGGAGATGGACATCGCATTGTCGTTCAGAATGATCAGCATACGGGTCTGCGACGCGCCTATGTCGTTAAGCGCCTCATACGTCATTCCGCCCGTGAATGCTCCGTCGCCGATAACGGCGACCACGTCGAACTTTTCCCCCGCGAGATCTCGCGCCCTCGCTATGCCCAGCCCCGCGGAAAGCGAGGTGCTGCTGTGCCCCGTCGTGAACGCGTCGTACCCGCTCTCGGACATATTCTCGAATCCGCTTATGCCGCCGTCCGTCCGCAGCCCGGCAAAAGCGTCCCGCCTGCCGGTTATTATCTTATGCGTATACGACTGGTGACCGACGTCGAAAATGAATTTGTCGCGCGGGCAGTCGAAAACGTAATGCATGGCGACGGTGAGGTCCACCGCCCCGAGATTGGACGCAAGATGCCCGCCGTTTTTGCCGACGACCTTTACTATATACTCCCGCACCTCTTCCGCATATTTTTTCAGTTCGGAAATGTCGAGTTTTTTGAGATCCGCGGGAGAATTTACTCTTTCAAGATATGCCATTACAATCCGTCCGAAGAGCGCAGCAAGACCGACTTCGTCAGTCCGCGCAAAAACTCCGTATCTCCGCCCGTCTTTTCCAATGCGGAAAGAGCCGCACGGCAAAGCGCTTCGAGTTCGGCTTCCGCTCCGTCGCCGAGCACGGAGGCAAGAGATCTTTCCCCGCCTCCGACGTCCAGCATATCGTCACGGAGCTGAAACGCCCTGCCGAAATTTTCCGAATATTCCGTCCACGCGCCTATTTCGCGCTCTTTGCGCGCGGCGATACAGCCGCCGAGCACCGCAGCTTCGATCAGTTTTCCGGTTTTTAACCGCGCTATCCCCGAAAACTCGCTCTCGCCCGCGGCGGCAAGATCGGCATCGAACTCGATAGCCTGTCCGGCTATCATACCGAGCGCGCCCGACCGCTCCGCGATCAGCTTCATTATACGGGCGTACCTCGCGTCCGCGCACGCGCAGCCCGAAAGCAGTTCAAACGCGAGATTGAGCAGCGCATCGCCTGCCAGCAGCGCGGTCGCCTCACCGAACGCCTTGTGGTTGGAAGGTCTGCCGCGTCGAAGATCGTCGTTATCCATAGCGGGAAGATCGTCATGGACGAGCGAATAGGAGTGGATGCACTCTATCGCGGCGGCGGTCTTGCGATCCTCGTCCGACGGCTCTTCGCCGTAAGAACGTATCACGGCAAGATAGAGCGCCGGGCGCAACCGCTTGCCGCCCCCGAGCAGACTGTATCTCATGCTCTTCTGCAGCTTTTCCGGCACGCCGTCGGGTATTGCCGCTTCCAGAGTGCGTTCGCATTCCTCGCGCAGTTTTTCGTATTGTTTTGCAAACCCGTTGTTATTCATTCTTCTTCGCCGTATGCGGTTTCCAGCATACCGTCCATCTGTTTTTTCAGCTCGGTTATCCTGCCCTTGCTCCTGCCGAGCTCGTCCAGACATTCGCGCGTCAGCGCGATGCCCTTTTCAAACAGCTCCATTCCGCGTTCGAGCGTCGTTCCTTCGCGCTCGAGTTCCGCAACTATCTTTTCAAGCTCTTCTATCTTTCCGTCCGTCATTTCCGACCTCCGTTTTCGTCACCCGCGCGGTGAATCTGCCGTCGCGCATAACGACCGTCACTTCGTCGCCCGCCGAAAGCCCGTCCGAACCGCAAAGCTCCTCTCCGCCGCGCAGCACTTTCGCATATCCCTGCGACAAAATTTTCAGCGGATCCAGCTTTTCGAGCGCGGCTCCGACCGCCGCAAGACGCTCTCTGCGCCTTGATAATGCGGCGTCCGCCAACGCGCTTATTTTCGCAAGCAGACCCTTGACATACGACGTTCTGCGCTCCGTAAGGCGCTCTCCGAGTGATATGACACGCATAGCACTATATAAAATACCGTGTTTTTGTTCTGAATATATGTTTTCGACGCCGCGCACAAGCGCTTTCGCAGCGTCGAGCACGCGTGCGGTCCGCTCCGCCCACGGCGCGCATATCATCGCCGCGGCGATGGACGGAGTGCCCGCCCGCGCGGATGCGCACAGATCGCAGAGCGTATAATCCGTTTCATGCCCCACCGCGCTTATCACGGGGATACGGCTGGACGCCACGGCGCGCGCCACGATCTCCGTATTATACGGCTGAAGATCGGACGCGGAACCGCCGCCCCTCGCAACGACGATCACGTCGGCGTCCAAGACGTATTCGTTCACGTCGGCTATACCGCGCGCTATCGCTTCCGCGCTGTCCGTACCCTGCACTCTGACGTCGCAGACACATATGTTTATCGCCGGGTCGCTTTCGCCGCAAACGGAAAGGATGTCGTGGATTACCGCTCCGTATTCGCTCGTGACTACCGCGGCTTTGCGTATCACGGCGGGCAGCGCGGGACGGTTCGCGAACAGTCCTTCTGCTTCGAGCTTCTCTTTCAGTTTCTTGAGCTCGAGGAGCAGTTCCCCCTCTCCCGCAACGCGCAGACTTTCCGCGACAAATGATACCCTGCCGCTTTTAGCATAGAACGTGACGGTACCAGTCACGTCCGCGTTCATACCCGCTTCTCCGCCTATCCGCGCGAAAGAAACGCAGTTCAGCGTACACCCGCCCTCTTTAAGCGTAAAGAACGTGCGCGCGCCCATGACCTTCAGCTCGAATATCTCTCCGCGCACCACGACGTCGTGAAGCACGAATTCGTCCTCAAACACGCCGGAGATATACGAATTGAGCTGAGAAACGGTCAGTCTTCTTTGCATCTGAACGCCGCCTCTACGGTATTTTTAAGCAGCATGGTAACGGTCATCGGTCCCACTCCGCCGGGGACGGGCGTGATATACGCCGCTTTTTTGCTCGCTGCGGCGAAATCCACGTCGCCGTACAGTTTTCCGTCCGCTCTGTTCATGCCGACGTCGATCACGACGGCTCCGGGCTTGACCATATCACCTTTGACGAATTCTTTTATTCCCACCGCGGCAACGAGGATATCCGCGTTGCGGGTGATCGATCCGAGATCGCGCGTGCGGGAATGACAGATCGTCACCGTAGCGTTCTCGGCAAGGAGCAGCATAGCGCACGGCTTGCCGACTATATTACTGCGACCTATCACCACGGCGTTCTTTCCCTCTATCTCCGTTCCCGTGGACTTTATCAGTTCGATTATCCCGGCGGGAGTGCAAGGCTTGGTGCAGGGCAGTCCGAGCATCAGCCCGCCCGCGTTTACGACATGAAAACCATCAGCGTCCTTTTGCGGCAGTATGCGCGCGAGTATCTTCTTTTCGTTGAGATGCTTCGGCAGCGGAAGCTGGACGAGTATGCCGTCCACCTCACCGTTACCGTTAAGCTCGTCTATGAGCGCCAGCACTTCGTCCTCACCGACGCTCTCCGGCAAATCGTGAGAAAACGAACGCACGCCCGTCTTTTCGCAGGCGATGATCTTGTTTCGCACATAGACTTCGCTCGCAGGATTATTGCCTATCTTGACAACGGCAAGCCCTACTTTCCTGCCGTACTCGCTTTCAAACCGCTTCGCTTCGGCGGCTATGTTCTCCCTGATCGACGCGGAAAGCGCCTTTCCGTCTATTATTTCAGCCATTGTTCTTCTCCTTTATCACGGACGCGAGTATACCGTTCACGAACGAGTAGCTCTTGTCCGAGGAATATTTCTTCGCGAGCGCCGTCGCTTCATCCGCGCTGACGGCGTCGGGAACGTCGTCCCGATAAAGTATTTCGTATATCGCGACCATAAGTATCGCCATATCGGTTTTATATATTCTGTCCGGCGCAAACCCGCGGCTGTGGGCGGCAACGATCCCGCGCAGCTCCTCTGCCCTGCCGAGTATGCCGTCGTAGCAAGACGACATATAACCGTAGTCGTCCGCGTTCATACCGCTCCCGAAAAGGGAAAGCGTAAAATCGTCGCGTTCCTCCCTCACGGTGTATTCGTATATCAATTTGAACAGCGATTCGCGCGCCGCAGCTCTGCCCATAAAAGTTCTCCGATAGAAAAAGATCCGCGCAGCTATGCGCAGATCCTTTTCCGGACGCCCGCCTGCACAACTCCGCATAAAGAGTATAGCACAGCGGCACGCGATTTTCAATCTTTTTCACGTCATTCGGTGGGAATAATTCGTAAATTAAGCGCGCTCATTCCCGTTTCGGTCACTATGAGTTCCTTTATCTGCGCCGCCTGCGTTCCGGTCAGTTCGGCGCACTTGACGATCACGTTTATGTTTTCCGTCGTGCTCGTCACTATCGCGTCCTCGAAGCCCAGCGACATTATCAGCCCTTCGAGCGTGAGTTCGGTCTCCATGCTCTCCATAAGCTGCTGGCGCGCGGCTTCCGCTTCCGCTTTCGCCTCCGCGGACGAAGTCTCGGACGCAAGCACCTCTTCGTAATACGTCAGAGTCTGCTCGCGGGATTCGGTGCGGTAGTCGCGGTAAGACGTGAAGAAATCGGTATACACGTCCGTGCCGCTGACGTTCAGCGCTCCGTCGTCCGCAGTCAGATTGAGAACGATGTTAAGCACTCCCGTGAGCACGAGCAGCGCTACCATTCCCGTGAGAATGATGATCTTTTTCTTTTTACCGGTCATAACAGAATACCCCCGAAATTTTATTCGCCTCTGGCGAGTACGTTGATCTTGTTTTCGCTTATTCCCAGATATGCCGCAACGGACGAAATGAGTTTCATCTTTACGGCGATATCGTTGCCGCCGTCGCAGATGATTATGACTCCCTCGGGAGAGTATACGCTCTCGTCCCCGCCGGCGGTCTCCGACCAGTAGATCAGTACGGAGACCTCGCCCACTCCTTCCGTCTGCGACAGCTTGCTTTCCAGCTCTTCGACCACGCCCGCACAATAATCATACTCGCCGCCGCCGCCGTTTATTCCTGCGTTTTCCGACGAAAAACAGGATTTTCCGAAATATATGAGCAGCATCGCTCCGACGGCAAGCGCCGCCGCTATCAGCCCGGCGTGCTTAATCCCTTTCAGCCTGCTCAAAAGCGCGGCGACTTTATTCTTCGCTTTTTCCCACATAGACATAGACCGAAGATATATCCGTTTCAAGGTATTCGGCGGACAGCTGTTTTATTCGCACGACCTCGGACGAGCTGTCCGCAAACTCGCCGTAAAGAGTCACGATCACCTTTTCGACCTTTGCCGAATCGGAGAACACCGTCCCTTCTATGTGCACGTCGACGTCGTATCCATCCGCGGCGAGTTCTTCGCCGAGAGCCTCCGCCGCAAGGGCGAAATACGCCTCGTCCGTAACGGCGGAAATATTTTCGTCATACTCCGTACCCTCGTATCCGCACGACGACAGTTCCCAATCCCCCGACAGAATGAGCGGCACCGGGAATATAACGGCGAGCACAAACGCGTATACGCAAGCCGTCTTTATCACCGAATGCATACGCGTTCCCGCCGCCAGCCTGTTCACGACGGCGCCCGCAACGCCCGTCCCGAGCACGCCGAGTATCCATGCCGTTATCATATAAACACGTTCCCCGCAGCCATAAGTATCAATACGAACACGAAATGCAGAAACCCCGCTCCGAACATGACCCCGCCGGCGAGCGACGCCGTTTTTCCCATATTTTGCAGCACGCCGCCGATAACGCCGCCGCCCAGCGGTTCGGTCAGCGCCGCGGCAAGTTTAAGACAGAGCGCAAAGACCGCTATCTGCATCACGGCCGGCAGTATCGTCAGCAGGAGCAGCAGCAGAGCCGCATAACCGAGCGCATTCCTGACCGCAATTCCGCCGGACACTATCAGGTTAAACCCGTCCGACATATATCCGCCTATCACGGGAACGTACTTCCCGATAGCGAATTTGGCTCCGCGCACGCTCAGTCCGTCGAACACCGAAGCCGTTATGCCCTGCACGCTCATCACCGCCGAAAGCAGAAAGAATCCCGTGCCGAACAGCCACTTGACGGAGCTGCGCATAAACGACGACATCTTTCCCAGCCCAACCTCTCCCGTTATCCCCGCGATCGCGCCGAACACGAAAGCAGCGATCAGCATGGGCATAAGCACGGAAGAGATCAGGTTGAACAGCCCGCTCGTAAGCACGGAGACCGTGGGGCTGAACACGGACGCGGTATTCGTCCCGCCCGTACCCGCCATCAGCGTAAGCAGCAGCGGCGCAAGCACGTTTATCTGCGCAGACAAAGCCGACAGTGTATCCGCGCACATAACGAACATAGACATCGCCGCTATGCCCGCCACGACGGTAATGCACGCCGCCGCCGCAAAATGTACCGCTTTTCTTATCCCTTCCGTCCGTCCGCCGCCGAAAGCGCCCGTCGCGGAACATACGACGGCGATCCCGACGACGGAAGCGAGCAGCGCGGCAAGCGACGACAGGCTGCTGCCGACCGCACTTAAAACGAAAGACAGCACGTCGGAAAAATCCAGCCGCAGTTCGCCCGACAATATCCCGCTCACCACGGAAACGAAATCCCTGCCGCCGAACAGATCGTATTGCTCGTCCGTCAGCCCCGCTATCAGCCCGTTCAGTTCGCCGCCGTCCAGAGAGCCGAGGATGTCATCTGCAAAATCGCTTTCGGCACGCACCGTCATATCCCGCTCTCTCCGTCACGCTTCCGCAAGCAGACCGATAACGACGTCCACGAGTTCGGCAAGCAGCGGAACGGTCATACACACGATCAGCACTTTTCCCGCAAGGGATATGCCGCCCGAAAGCGACGGCATTTTGGCTTCTTCCGCCGCCGAACACGCAAATTCCACGATATATCCCGCCCCGACTATCTTCATAAGATATACTACGAGTTCCCCTCCGACCCCCGTCTTTTCCGCCAGCTCGGAAAGCAGAGAAGTCACTCCCGCGACCCCGTCTATGACGGAAAGAATAACTGCGGCTCCGCCCGCTATCCCTATCGCGACGGCGACGTCCTGCCGCTCGTTTCTCACCACGAGCGCAGACACCACGGCTATTATCCCTATCGCGGCGATCTTGAGCGCCATCAGAACGCACCGAACACCGATTGCAGCGTGACGAACAGCTCGGAAAGCACATCCACCACGAGCAGAAGCACTATGATCAGCCCGACGAGAGTCACCAGCGTGGCGATCTCGTCCTTATCCGATTTTTTAAGGATCTGACTCACCATCGCGGTTATCAGCCCTACTGCCGCTATTCTGAAAATGACATCTATTCCCATACGTCACCAACACAGCACGGCGGCGAGAAGCCCCGCGAGAAAGCCCAGTTTCACCGCGCTCCTGCCCAGTTTCGCGTATTTGTCCGCCGCGAGTTTTCCGTACTCCCCGATCTTCCGCCGATAATTCTCCGCGGCGGCGCGTTCGCTCTCCGCCGACCGCGACCCGAGTCCGCACAAAACTTCCCGGACGAGCGCGGCTTCCCTTTCCGTCAGACTGCCCCGCGACAATTCGGGCGGTCTGCCCGAAACGATAGCCTCACGACACTCGCCGAGCTGCTTTGCAAGGAGCGGCGACCTCGCCGCATAATCTCCGATGACCCGCGGCACCGTATCGAGCGAACAGACGAGCGACTCGGAAAACACACGCAGAAAGTCGTCGAGATCGGCGAAATATTCTGCCCGCCTTTTCAGGCGAATGCACAGCGCGTAACCCGTCGCCGCCCCGAGACAACCGAGGCACACCGCCATGAGCAGCTTATCCGTCATCTGCGCGCCGACAGCTCCGTCAGAAGTTCCGCCGTCGTCTTTTCGCCGAAGCCGCGCAAGAAACAATATATATCGAATATCCCTTCGAGCCTGCCGCATATCTTTCTGCCCGCGAAGTTCTCCGGCGACGACGCGTGCGCGGAAGCGACCGTCGCAATGCCGCACCCCGCAGCCTCGGCTACTATGTCGGCGTCGTCCCCGAACAGCTCGTCCGTCACTATGACGTCCGGACGAACCGCACGGACGGCGCACTCGAACGCGTGGCGTTTACTGCCGCCCGTAATGACGTCGGTTCGCTTCCCTATATCCGTTCCGGGCACTCCTCTGCGACAACATGCGATCTCCGCCCGCTCGTCGACTATGAGCACATTGAAACCGCCCTCGTCCGAAAACCTCCGGGCCAGATCGCGCAATACGGTGGTTTTTCCGCCGCCCGGCGGAGAAATTACGAGAATATTCATTGCTTTTGATATTATGTCAGGCATAATACATCGTGAAATACCTAATATTTCGTGGGGGATGCGTATATTAACCGATGAATAGTTTTTAACGGTCAATATTCTGCCGGAGTCCGTCACCACCTCTCCGCAGATGCCGAGCCGCACTCCGCCACCGACGGTTATGAATCCTCTGCCTATGTCGTCGTTATACGCGTAAACGGAATGTTCGGACGCGCCCATAACGGAAGAGCGCACGTCATCCGCTCCGCACGCGATCGCGCGTTCGGACGAACGCGACACGCCCGAACGGGTCAGGAAGCACTCTTCCCCGTTATACCATACCGCGACAGGTCTGCCCGCGCGCAGGCGCACCTCACGCAGTTTGTCCGTGTCGAGGTTCTCCTCTATCGAGGCGAATACCTCCTGCGGCAATATCGGTTTCAGCGTCTGCAAGTCAAGCATACCGAATTATATTTAAGACGGACGCGCCGTATGAACGAAGCGTAACATCTCGACCCGTATCGACATAAAAAGTAACTATGAGCGCATCCGACTATCTTGTAGGAGTGAACGACGAACACGGGCTCAAGCCCCCCACCGAGGGCAAGCGGACGCCCGTGATGCCGTACCTCGACAGGAGCATTTACGAAAACGAATTCAACCGACCCGCAAAACAGCTCACGGCTATCGCACTGCTCCGAAGCGGCTGCCGCGTTTTCGACCTGCACCCCGAAATATCCGACGTTTCCGTCGCTACGCGCGTACGACGGGCAAATTACGCGGGAGTAAACCTGCTCGTCACGTTCGCCTACAACGCGTTCGGGAGCGGGCGCAGTTTCAACAATGTCCGCGGCGTACTGACTTATTATTCGGAGCAGTCGCGATACGTTTCCGCGTCGAAAGAACTGTCCGAGGATCTCTATATGCGTATCACGGAGGACTCGCTGCAAACGACGGGCAGAGGCGTCGGGACGCTGACGGACGTCGGCGTTCTCAGATCGGTATACTGTCCGTCGTCGCTTATCGAAGCGGGATTTATGACGAATCTGCGCGAAGCGCGGCTTATGCTCGACCCCGACTGGCAGAAGTCGATAGCGTATGCCGCTGCCGAAGGCGTGTGCGAATATGCCGGCGTCGAATATATCGGCGAAGGCAATCCGTCGTCATATCCCGCCGTCAGGCAGGGCAACCGCAGTCCTTATGTAGAAATCGCGCAATACTATCTCTGCCTGCGCGGCTACCCGACCGCGACCGACGGCATTTTCGGCAGCGCAACGAAAGAGAGCACGGCAGCGTTCCAACGAGTGAACGGACTGGACGCCGACGGGATAATAGGTCGTCTGACATGGACGAAACTCGCGCTCTCGTCCCCTTCTGCATATATCCTCCGCACGGGCAGCACGGGCAGCGCGGTATCCTATCTGCAATACAAACTGCTCAGCAAACTTTATCCGCTGGAAGCCGACGGCATTTTCGGAGAGGAAACGGAAAACGCGCTCGCATTATTCCAGACCGAATCGGGATTGAAACCCGACGGGATCGCGGGTCCGCTGACGTTTGCCGCCCTCTCGTCGCTGTCCTCTCCCCGCAACGTCTGAACTGCGCAGCAAAAACAAGACGGCAAAAAGCAATACCGCGCGTTTGACGCGCGGTATTTAATGCATACCGTTTATACACACGGAAACAATTACGGAACTCCTTCGGAAAACGCCTTACTGTCCGCAAGACCCGACTTACACGGACACACCCGGCAGACCGCATATATTTTCCACGATAAATGCGGACGCCTCACGCCAAGCGAGTCTGCTCTCTTTCAGCCGGGGGAACATATACATAAAGTCGTGCCACATTCCGTTAAAAACGTGAAGTTCGGCAAAACAGCCTTTTGCCGACAGCCCGTCGTAAAGCATCCGACTGTCGCTCAACGAAGTTTCCAGCCCGCCGCATTGAATGAGAGTTTTCGGAAATCCGTGAAAATCGGCATATGCCGGTGAAAGATAAGGATAAGTCAAAGGCGTATTGCCGCAATACGGAGATATGCGGCGGATATTTTTTTTCGTACCTTTCAAAATCATAACGCTTCGGCATTGCGTACAGAGGATCTTTGTAACAGTTCTCCCTGTATGAACTTCCCGAAGCCGCCATATCCGCGAAAGGGCAAATGCAAACGATCGCGGACGGCAGCGGCAGACGGTCGTCCCTTGCCCGCAGGCAAGCGGAAAGAAGCAGATTTGCGCCGAAGCTGTCCCCGATCGCGGCGAAATATCCGCCCGACAATACGTCATTGCAAAGCTCCGTATATGCCGTATAACATTCATCGTGCACGGAAGGATATACGAGATCGGCGGCAGTACGGTAATCGACGCTATACACGGTACAGCCGCAGTTTGCGGCAAGCCGCTCCGCCGCCTTACGGTACATACCGCTCATCGGCGCGGTATGACCGCCGCCGTGAAATTGCAGAACGATCCCGTTCACGGCTCCGAGCGGCGTCAATTTTTCCACCCGAACGCCGCCGTACTTTTCCACGGAAAACGCAAAGCCTTTCGGCGGCGCATAAGGTCTGTTTTTCAGCGTAACGGATCGGGACAACGAAGCGAATCTTTTTCTGTACGGATAGGTATATGCTCTGATCGCCGCCCGCACGATTGCCGCGCCCAAAGAGATCATAACTCTTTCAGCCTTTTGTTCATATTCTTTACGAGCGGATCCATTATAAGACTTATCAGAACGCCCGATCTGATATAGCAATAGACTTCATTCCAAAGCCCGTAAAAAGCAAGTTTCTGCTTGCAGTAACGGCTCGCTCCGTATTTTTCGATATACGTTTCGCGCAGAAAAAACCGCTTGCCCGTCAGGTTGTCGAACTGGAACAAGTCGTACTCCCTGTCCGCATATGCCGAATTGAGCGGATCGATGAACCCTGTGATCTTATAGCCTTTGCCGACCATAATATTGCCGACGTTGAGGTCGCCGTGGATCAGACAGGCTTCGCCGACTTCTTCGGAGAATATGACGTCGAACTTTTCCCACGCCGCGCGCATGGCAAGAACGATCTTTTTCTTCAGCTTCCCCGCCGCAAAATATTCCTCCGCCTTTTGCATCACCTCTGCGGCAAAAGGACGGTAGTAGTCGAGCCAGCTGTCGCAGTCGGCGTTCATCGTATCGCCGAACTTATCATTTTTGCAGGAATGGATGACGTGCAATGCCGAGGCGACTTTCTCGGCAAATTCCTTTCTGCGTTTTTTGCCGAGGAAAAGCATACCGAGCGCAAAAAGCGCGCTCTTTCCCTCGATCTGTTCCATTCCGTAACAGTCCACGGGGATCTCATCGTCGCCAAGCCGCGCAAAGAGTACGGCAGGCACTCTGATCGAGCTATGGTCTGCGAGCAGTTTAAGGTCATTGACCTCTTTTTCCATCATATCCTTCGCCCGCAAAAACTTAACGACCAGTTTTTGCCCGTCACGGCATTGAACGGCAACGGCGCGTCCGAACGAACCGCCGCCCATATACCTGACCTTTACGGCGCTTTTACCCGATTTTTGTCTGACGACGATACGGGCATATTCCAACGCCTGTTTTTTCGTGAGCGGCAAGGCTTTTATCCTTTCTATTCTCATAGCGATTTACCTCTTTACTCAATTATACCATTGCCGCAGCCGCAAAGCTATTTCCGTATTTGACCTATTTATCCATAGCCCCGTACCCCGCGATCGAATTGTTTTTTCTCCCGTATCGTCCGCAGATATTATACAACATTTCCGGAGATAAAGCAAACGATCCCCGCGGGCTGCCAAACCGCCCGCGGGGATCTCATTCACCCTGTTCCCATACATCAGTATATCATATTTTCATTTTTACGCCTTGTCTTTATTTCACTTCGGCGAATATCGCTCCGGAAATATCGGATATTACTTCACTCTCGACATATACTCGCCCGTTCTCGTATCGACGCGGATCTTGTCGCCGATATTGATGAACAGCGGGACCTGGATCGCCGCACCCGTTTCCAGCGTCGCGGGCTTATTACCCGCTTTGGACGTATCGCCCTGGATACCGGGTTCCGTTTCGGCGACGGTAAGTTCTACGAAGTTAGGCGGCTCGACGCTGAACGGCACTTCCTTGTACGACTGGATGGAAACCATCATTTCCGGAATGATGTATTTGAGCGCGTCGCGGCAGTCATCGATATTGACGTTTATCTGATCGAACGTCTCGGGATCCATGAAATAGCAGAAATCGTCGTCGGCATACAGAAACTGATATGCCTTCGTGTCTATCCTCGCGTCGAGGAACTTTTCCGTCGGGCTGAAGGATTCTTCGAGAACCTGTCCCGTGACGACGTTCTTGTATTTCGTCCGGACGAACGCTGAACCTTTGCCGGGCTTGACGTGTTGGAAATCCACCACGCGGAACACTTTTCCGTCTTTCTCAAACGTAGTGCCTTTTCTGAAATCGCCTGCTACCATAAAATTCTCCTTATTGTCTGTCTATTCGCTCGATCGGTCCGCACGCACAAGCGCGGCGCGACCGCACCGCCGTTTATATGATAATACTTTTCGCGAAATTTGTCAAGTTCTCTATGCCGTCTTTTTTCACAACGACCATATCTTCGATCCTTATTCCGAATTTTTCAAGATAAAGCCCCGGCTCGACGGTCACTACGCAATTTTCGGGCAGTTCGTCGTAATTTGCGGCGGAAAGCCTCGGACCTTCGTGAATGTCTATGCCCACTCCGTGACCCAACGAATGCCCGAATTCACGCTCAAAACCGTTTGCTCTGAAATACTCGCGGGCTATGGCGTCGGCTTCTCTGCCCGTCATTCCCGCGCGCAGGAACCCGAGCACATTGCGCTGCGCCGTCAGTACGAGATCGTATATTTCCGCAACGTCCTCCGACGCTTCGCCGTATACGAACGAACGCGTCATATCCGAACAGTATCCGTCCGCTTTCGCTCCGATGTCGAACAGTACGACGTCGCCGCGCTCCAGCTTCCTGTCGCCCGCAATGTGGTGACAGTCGGAAGAATTCTCGCCGAAAGCCACGATATTGTCGAACGCCGCGCCGTCCGCTCCGAGTTTGAGAAATCTGTACGTCAGTTCCGCGCTTATCTCACGCTCGGTAACGCCCGTTTTAAGCAGCGGGAGCACCGCGGACAAAGCGCGCTCGGTGACCGACTGCGCCTTTTTCATCTTCTCTATCTCTTCTTCCGTCTTGATACTGCGCAGCTTCGCCAGTTCCGCCGAAACGGAACGGAAATTGTATTTTCCGAGTTGTTTTTTGAGTTCCTTGAAAGCAGCGACTGTCATAACGTCGTCCTCATAACCGACGTTTTTCGCGCCCGCGGACGCCAGCCTGTCGGCAAGCAGACCGTACAGTTTTCCGGGAGAAGTTATAACAACCTCACAGCCGTCCGCCGAGCGTTTCGCCGCGATTTCATAGCGGAAATCGGTATAAAAGACCTTCGCGTCCGGCAGCAGGAGCACGCAGCCGAACGACGTGTCCGTCCCCGTCAGATAATATCTGTTCGAGTTCCCGAATACGATGACGGCGTCGTTTTTTTCAAATAAAGTCCCGTACATAAACGTATTATAACACGACGCCGCGAATATGTAAAGCAATGCGGCGTCCTTGCCCTCCTATGCCGAAACGTGCATTTTCTTCATCGCAAGCGCGTCCTCCGCCTGCGTACCGTCCGACTCGCATATGATAAACGGCTCTATGCGGTATTCGTCGATGACTTTCGCAAGACCCTCGTAAAGCGGTCCGTACTTGTCGTCGGCAAACGTCAGGTGTTTGAGCTCGCCCTTTTCCCCGTACATTATCTTGGAAAAATGGACGTGGAACGCGCCCGCCTTTTTATCGCCGAGTTTATCCGCGGTGTAATCGATGATACGCTTATAGTCGTCGTACCCCTTTATCCCGCCGCGCGTATAACTGTTTATATGCCCGAAATCGAAGCACGGATACAGCCTGTCGTCCAGCGTGCAGAAATCGACGATCTCCTCGACCGTACCTATCTGGTTCAGCTTGCCCATAGTTTCGGGGCAAAGTATGAAATCGAACGATATGTCGGACAGCCGCTCCATCATACGCGCGATATTCGCTTTCGCCCTCGCGACCGCTTCGCCGCGCTCCGACTTTCCGCACGAAGCGGGGTGAAACACCGTGCGCCTGCCGCCGAACATATGCTCGGCGACGATCGTCTGCCGTATGTAGTCCATCGACTTTTCTATCATTTCGTCGTCGGGATTGGCGAAATTGGTGTAATACGGCGCGTGAGAGCTTATCTCTATACCGTACTTCGCAAATTCGGCGGCTATTTCCGACGCAGCTTCCGCGCCGATCCTGACGCCCCTGCCGAATGAATATTCGTAAGCCGTCAGCCCCATCTCCGCAAGCCACGCCGCCGCTTCTTTCGTATGCTTATGCCCCTGTTCGTAAAACGACAGGGAATTTCCGCTCGGTCCTATCCTGATCACAGATCGGTCCACTCCTTGTCTTTTTTTATCCGCGCGACGAGTTCCTCCGCGCTCGCGTATTTTTTGATCGGGCGGAGATACCTGTAAAATTCCACCGACGCGGACTCGCCGAGCAGACTGCCGCCCTCATAACCGATCAGATTGGTTTCCACCGCGAATTTATTCTGCATAAAGGTCGGGCGCGGTCCCACGTTCGTCACCGAGCGATACCGCTTTCCGCCCACTTCGGTATACGTTCCGTATACTCCCTGCTTCATTGCAAAAATACCCGTAGGAATGCGGATATTTATCGTAGGCACGCCTATGCCGCGCCCTCTGCCGTCTCCGCTTATCACCGGTCCGCGCATATGATAAGGGCGGACGAGCACCCGCTTCGCCGCGTCCACGTCGCCCGCGAGCAGATAGTTTTTTACAAGCGTGCTCGACACCTTGACGCCTTCGAGATATACCGTCGGCACGACCGTCAGCGGGATATTCTTTTCCGCGCAGAGCTTTCCGAGTTCATCCACGCCGAGCAGGTCGCACCCGAACGTATGATCCTCTCCGCAGGCTATTCCAGCAATGTCGTAAGTTTCCGTCAGACGGCGAAAGAACTCCCCTCCCGTCATTCTGCCCACCGCGGAAAAATACATCGTAAGGCATATCTCCATTCCGCACTCGGCGTAAAGTTCCTTTCTGTCGTGATAGGAATATACCGGCGTCTTTCCCGCGGGGCTGTCCGCAAACGTGGATATTGCCGGAGCGCAGCCGAGTTTCTCCGCGGAAGAACGGACGGTCTCGGCTATCGCCCTGTGCCCGAGATGCATGCCGTCGAAATAGCCGAGAGCGAGATATATTCGGCGAGCTATGGGACTGCCGAACTCCGCTACGTTCATACTTCGTCCTCCCTCAAATTGACGGTCACGCGCACTCCGCGCTCACCGCGCGACGCGATCCCGAAAAACACTCCCGCGCAGCCGAGCGCGAACGGTCCGTCGGGAACGCCCGGCAGATCTATCGGCACTCCGCACGACAGCCGTTTGAATTGCTCCGACGGCGCTTCGACGAAAGGCAGCCCCGCAAGCGCCTTTTCGGGCGGTATCACGTTTTCCGCGCGCGCCTCGTCGGGCGACACCGCGTCATCTATCGTAAACGCGCCGCAGCGCGTGCGCCTGAGCGAGGTCATTACCGCCAGCGAACCGAGCGACTCCGCAAGATCGCGACACAACGAACGTATGTACGTTCCCGACGAGCACTCCACCGAAAACATATATTCGTTTTCCCCGATCTCTCCGATCGGCAAAAACGAATATACCGTCACTTCGGACGGTCGCAGCTCGGCGGCAATGCCTTTGCGGGCAAGCTCGTATGCGCGCCTGCCGCCCACGGATTTTGCGCTGTATTGCGGAGGAAGCTGCGAAATTTTACCAATAAGTCGAGGAAGCGCGGATATTATGTCTGACATAGTAGGTATATGCGCCGTTTCGCCTGTTACCGCGCCCGTTATATCAAGCGTATCCGTCGTCATACCGAACTTAAACGACGCTTCGTAAGTCTTGCTTTTTCCGAGGAAATAGTCAAACAGCCGCGTACATTTCCCGACGCCCATAACGAGCACGCCCTCTCCCATCGGATCGAGCGTTCCCATATGCCCCGCTTTGCGCACGCCGAGTGCTCGGCGGACTCTGGATACCGCGAGCGAACTTGAAATGCCGCGCGGCTTATCGATATTGATGACTCCGTTAAGCAATTATTCTTCCGTATCCCTTATGGCTTTCAATATCTTATCTATGACGTCTTCCGTTTCCCCGCAGATCCGACAGCCTGCCGCATAGATATGCCCGCCTCCCCCGAATACGGCGGCGATCTCGTTGACGTGTCTGCCCCTCGAACGGAAACTGACCTTATATTCGTCCGCCTTTTCCGCGCACATACTGACGCCCACTTCGACGCCGTCGACGGAAATGGCGTAGTCTATTATGCCCTCGGTGTCGTTGGAACTTATGCCGCATTCTTCGAGCATACGCTCGGTCATAGGCACTATGCACACCTTTCCGCCGTCGTAAAATCTCATCGCTTCTATCGAGCGGGCTATGAGCATGGTCTTGGCGCGGCTGCGGCGGCGGTACAGCTCGGTAGCTATCCCGTGGCAGTCCGCACCGAGGCAAGCCAGACGATAAGCGACGAACAGCACCTTGCTGTCCGTGTTGCTGTGCATAAAATGTCCCGTATCCGTCGACAGCCCGACGTAGAGATAGTCGGCGATCTCTTTCGTGATCCTGCCCGTCGGTTCGAGAATGTCGAACACTATCTCGCAGGTGCTCGACGCATTGCTCCTGACAAGGTTTATATCCGCGAAGCCCGAATGCCCTTCGTGGTGATCTATGCATATCGTTCTGTCCGCGCTTCGGAAATAACCGTCCAGTCTGCCGATGCGGTCGCGAGTGGCGCAGTCCACGGCTATGAACAGGTCGTAATGCCTGCGAGTGAGCTTACAGAACTTGTCGCTGTCGCGCAAAAATTTATACGATTCGGGTATGGGCGACGGACTGCATACGTCCGCGGTCTTCCCCATCCCGACGCAATATTCGCGCAATGCGAAAGCAGACCCAAGGCAGTCGCCGTCGGGTCTGACGTGTCCGCATATGAGTACCGTTTCCGCATTGTCAATCGCTTCAAGTATGGCTTTCATTCTCGGATATTTCCTTTAATATCGAATCTATCTTTCTGCCGTACTCGACGGAAGAGTCTATTTTGAATTCGAGAGCGGGCACTGTCCGCATACCGCGCATAGCGGCTGCAAGCTCGTGTCTGATATAACCCGCAGACGCGTTGAGCGCGGCTACCGCGGTCTCCGCGTCGCCTATCACGCTGACGTATACGCGCGCGTATTTGAGATCCTTGGAGACCTCGGCGGACGTGACCGTCGTCATAAGCGGGATATTGGGATTATGCACCTTGTCGCGCAGTATGACGGAGATCGTCTTTACTATTTCTCCCGCCACTCTGTCCGTTTTGTAACTCATTTGACCCTCTCGGAAACGTAAGCCTCGATCTCGTCGCCCTCGGCGAAGTCGGAATAACCGTCCACGGAAATACCGCACTCGAATCCCGCGGCGACTTCCTTGACGTCGTCCTTGAAGCGTTTGAGCCCGCCGAGTTTGCCCTCGTAGATGACCTTGCCGCCGCGCTTGACGACGACTTTGCTTCCGCGCTGTATCTTGCCGTCGAGGACGTACGATCCCGCGACCGTGCCCACGCTGGAAATTTTGAATATGCTTCGCACTTCCGCTTTTCCGGTATAGCGATCTTCGTACTTGGGTTCGGTCATACCGCTGAGCAACGCTTCCACCGCGTCTATCGCGTCGTATATGACGCTGTACGTTTCCGTGCGTATGCCGGAATGCTCCGCTATTATGCGCGCTTCCGCGTCCGGCTTGACGTTGAAACCGATGACGAACGCGTTCGTAACTTCCGCGAGCATCATATCCGACTTGTTTATCGCACCCACGCCGCTGTGAACGATATTGACTTTCGCTTCCTCGTTCGCAAGTTTGGCTATCGACGATTTGAGCGCTTCCGCAGAGCCCTGCACGTCCGCCTTTATGATGATATTGAGATCTTTGAGCGCATTCATCTCGAAAGACTTTATCGCTCTGTCGGACGCGTGCGCTATCTTGTCGCGTTCTATCCTGCCGTCCACGATCTCTTTCGCCGTTTTCTCGTCGTCAACGACCCACATATCGTCGCCCGCTCCCGGCACGCCTGAAAGACCGGTAACGGATACCGCGGTGGACGGCAGCGCGGTCTTGACCGTTTTGCCGCTCGCGTCCGTCATATTTCTTATCTTGCCGTACGTCAGCCCGCAGACGACCGCGTCGCCGCTGTGCAGCGTACCGTTCTGGACGAGTATCGTCGCAACCGGACCTTTGCCTTTGTCGAGCCGAGCTTCAATTATGGCGCCCTTAGCCTTGCGGTCGGGGTTCGCTCTGTAATTGTTGAGATCGGCAAGGAATAGTATCTCTTCGAGCAGGGTGTCGATACCGATATTCTTCTTCGCGGAGATGGGCACCATCTTCGTATCGCCGCCCCACTCGTCCGTGACCACGCCGTACTGCGAAAGTTCTTCCTTGATCTTGTCGGGATTTGCGCCCGGCTTGTCGATCTTGTTTATAGCGACTATCATAGGCACGCCCGCGGCTTTTACATGGTTTATAGCCTCCACCGTCTGCGGCTGAACGCCGTCGTCGGCGGCAACGACGAGGATGACTATATCCGTAACCTTGGTGCCGCGCGCGCGCATTTCCGTGAACGCTTCGTGACCCGGCGTGTCAAGGAACGTGATGAGGCGTTTTCTCTTCTCGTATTCCCACGTCACCGAGTACGCGCCTATGTGCTGGGTTATGCCGCCCGCTTCTCCGCCCGCGACGTCCGTCTTCCTGATAGCGTCGAGCAGGCTCGTCTTACCGTGGTCGACGTGACCCATAACGGTGATGACGGGAGGACGAGGCACGAGATCCTTCTCGTCGTCCGCCTCTTCGTGCAATGCTTCGGCAAGTTCTTCCTGCGACTGCGCCACTTTCTGATTGAGCGTCACGCCGAAGGAATCCGCCACGACGAACAGCGTGTCGAAATCGACCACGTCGTTTATGGACATGACGGGCGCGCCGCCCATCATCAGCATTTTTTTCATTATCTCCTGCGCGGGCACGCCTATCATTTCGCTGAGCATCTTGACGGTCACCTGGTTGGTGGTGATCGTCACATTGTCGATGACTTTGGGCGCAGCCGTGGGACGGTCGTTCTTCTTCTTGTTTTTGAGCTTACGCACTCTGATCCTGTCGTCGTCGAGTTCGTCCTGGATAAATCCTTTACGGATAAGGGTGCGCTTCGTCATCGCCTTTTTCTCTTCAAAAGGCTTGGGACCGTCTTTCTTTTTCTCCCCCGTTTTTCTCGGTTTCACCGCACCCGAAGAAGGCTGCGACGCCGGCATACGCACGGGCGCGGGTCTTTCGGGAGCTTTGCCGTCCGCTCTGAACGGAGGTCTGCCCGCCTGAGGCGCAGGCTTCCTTCTCGGAACGTCCCTGTGCAGACTGAGATCGACCGTACCTTTGACATATGTCGGCACGGCGGGTCTTGCCGGCTTCTGCGCGGCTCCCGCCGCGGCAGGAGCCGCGGGTTTTGCTGCGGGCTGCTGCACGGTATCGGTGCGGAGTATCCGCGTCTTGGGCTGTTCGACCCGGGGAGCGGGCTTCCGTGCGGGAGGTTCGGCGGGAGCGGCGGGCTTCTCGGCGGCTTTTGCCGCGGCTACGGCTTTCGCCGCTTCTCTGCACGACGCGAGAAGCGCTCCCATTCTGCTTTGCAGTTTTTCGATTTCAGAACGGTAGACAAGAAAATCGCCTTTTTCACCCGTCTGAGCATAGAGTTTTCTCAGTACGTCGCCGGTCGTAACTTGTTTCTGTTCCTGTTCCATATTACCTCCCGTCCGCCTTTACGACTGCTTTCGCCATATTCGGGTCAAGCAGCGCGACGGCCTTGCAGTTGCGCTTGAATATCAGATCTTCCAACGGTATCTCCGTCACCACGAGAGGCACGGAATGCCTCTCGGCGAAAAGTTTCGCCTTGTCGGAAAGATTTTCCGACGCCGTGTGACAGAGCACGAGCGCATATACGCGCTTCCCCGTTCTTTCTATGTTGTCTATACCGTAAATTATCTTTCCGGATCTTACGGCAAATCCGAGATATGCGGAAACGTCAGCCATTATTCTCCCATAACGCGTCGAGCGCGTCGTACGTCTCCGCCGTGGCTTTCGCCCCGAGCGCTTTGGAAAGCAGATCGCATTTGCGCGCCTTTTTCCTGCACTCCTGCGACGAACATATATATGCCCCGCGCCCGTTTTTCTTTCCCGTCGGATCGATTTCCACCATGCCTTCGGGAGTCACCCGACATCTGACCAGCTCGCGCTTGTCTTTCATCTGGCGGCAGGCGACGCACATTCTCATCGGGATCACTGTCCGTTATTCCTCCGTCGTATCCGCGTCCGTTACGGCTTCCGCGCCGTCCGTCGGTTCAGCTGCCGCGGCTGTCTCTACGGCGTCCGCCGTATCTTCAACGGCGGGAGCTTCTTCTGCCGCCGCTTCTTCCTCGGCTGCGGCTTCCTCTTCCGCTTTCTGCTTCATATACGCCGAATAAGGACGAACGTCTATCTTCCAGCCCGTGAGCCGTGCGGCAAGGCGGGCGTTCTGACCGTCGCGACCTATCGCAAGGCTGAGCATATCGTCTTTGACGACCACTTTCGCGCTGCGTTCAAATTCGTTGGCTTCGACCATTATGACCTTTGCGGGCGAAAGAGCGCGCGCGATGAATTCGAGCATATCTTCGCACCAAGGAATTATTTCTATTTTCTCTCCGCCGAGCTCCGCCACTATGCTGCTGACGCGCAGACCGCGGTTGCCCACGCACGCGCCGACTGCGTCGATATTCGGATCTTCGCTGTAAACCGCCATTTTGGTACGGAATCCGGGCTCTCTGACGACGCCCATAATGGACACCTGCCCCGACTTGATCTCGGGGACTTCCGCCTCGAACAGCTTGCGGACGAACCCGGGAGCCGTTCTCGAAACCTGTATCATAGGTCCGCGGCTGCCCTGGCGTATCCGCCTGACGTACACCTTTATACGCTCGCCGACAAAGAACTTGTCGTTGGGGAGCTGATCGTTCGGAGCGAGCGTCGCTTCGAGTTTCTTGATCTCGACGTAAACGTATTTTCCGTCTATGCGCCTGACCACGCAGGTGAGCAGATCGCCTTCCTTTTCGGCAAGCTCCTCGTAGGCGACGCTGTTTTCTACGTCGCGCAGCTTCTGCATTATGACCTGCTGGGCGTTCTGCGCCACTATCCTGCCGAATTCCTTGCTGTCGATCTCCTCGGTTATCCTGTCGCCGACCTTGTATTTCTTGTCGATGAGTTTTGCGTCTTCGAGGCTGATCTGGGTATCTTTATCCTCCACTTCCTCGACTACGGTCAGATATGCGTTGATCTTTATCGCGCTGCGTTCGGGAAGAAGCAGCACCTCTATCGCCTTGGGCGTACCGTATTGCTTTTTGTATGCAAGCGCGAGCGCATCCTGAAGCGCATCGATAAATACCTGTTTGGGTATCTTCTTCTCTCTCTCGAGATCGTCGAGAGCCGCAAAGAATTCCTTGTTGACCATTGTTCACTCCTCCGTGATCAGTCGAATTTGACGAGCGGACGCACCGCCGCTATTCGGTTGTTTTCTATTTTGACGTCCTCGCCGCCGCACGTTATCAGCACATATCCGTCCGTGCGCTCGACGAGCACGCCTTCGTATACCTTGACGCCTTTTACGGGCGCATAGAGCCTGACTTCCACCTCTTTGCCGTAGTTGCGCTCGAAATCTCGCTGCTTTACGAACGGACGGTCCAGTCCAGGCGACGAAACTTCGAGGACGTATGGCTTGCCGCCCGTCGGATCGAGTTCGTCGAGCACAGGCTCGATCTCGTAATGTATGCGCTCGCAGTCGTCAAGGCTCACGCCGTCCGGCACTTTGTCGACGTATATCGTGATATGCTTTTCGCCGTATTCGCTGCGCTGTTCCACGTCGACGACTTCGCAGCCGAGCGCGCGCACGCGTCCGTCCACCGCTTCCGCTATCTTGTCCGTAAGTTCGCTCATCGCACTCCCATAAAAGTTAAGAGCGGACTGCAGTCCACTCTTATAGCTTAACTATTCAAGTAAATAAATTTTACCATAATTGCGGGACTATTGCAAGCGTTTAATGCTGTTTTGTTAAAAATTTTGCATATGCGAGCGCGATCGGCAGCGCGCGGCGCGTGTTTTTCGGACAGGCGCGGCGCAGATC
Source organism: uncultured Clostridia bacterium (assembly GCA_944372345.1). Taxonomy (GTDB): domain Bacteria; phylum Bacillota; class Clostridia; order Christensenellales; family Pumilibacteraceae; genus Protoclostridium. The sequence continues at coordinate 130,174 of CALVYT010000038.1, read as the reverse complement.
GGGCGCGGGAGCGAACAGCGTCATATCCGCCGTTTCCGGCATGGGGATATGCAGTTTATCGAGATACGACCGCAAAAGAGCCGCCGTCGCGTCGAACGGAAACGCCGTGACGGTATGCCCGTTCCAGTATCTGTAAAAGTCGGGCAGTATCTGCTCCGAGTACGGTTTGCCTTTCAGATCGGACGCGACCAGCCCCGCCCGCGAACGCTCTTCGTCCGTCATCCTGCCGTGCGGGCATATCAGCGAACTCATCGTTTCGCATATCTTGCCGTCGGCTATCTTTACCGCCGCGATCTCTATCAGTTCTCCCGGTTTCACCTTGCTGTCCGACACCGTCATCAGAGATACGATCACGAGAGGTTCGTCCGTCAGCGGCGCTTCGCTCTCCTCATACAACGACGACTGCGACAGCGACGTATACGGCTGCGGGCGCACGAAGCGATAATCGGGGTCGGGCAGTCTTACGACCTTGTTGATCTCGAATTCAGTGCGTTCGCACCCCGTAAAACGCCTTACCGACAGCTGCAGACTGCCGTCGTTCATACGCTCGTCGTAGTCCGTCTTTCCAGCCATCAGATAGTGCGAGCCGTTTTCGAGGTATTTTATCGCGTCCTTCGTATTCGCGGTCGGGAACCAGACGCAGCGGATCCTGCCCGTACCGTCGTCGAGAACGAACGTCGCGAATTTGCGCGTGGTCTCCCCCGGCTTCGGCTTTTTGGGCGTGTATTCCCGCTCGCGGAGATCGAGCAGCGCGCCGTAGACCACGGTATACTCCGGCGTAACGCAGTCGCATATGTATTTTGCAGGACCCGCGATCTGCTCTCCGCACATAGGCGTTCTGCCCGCCGGGTCTATCGTTCTGCCTTCTCCGCTGCGCTCGTAAGCGAAGCGCGGAGAGTATACCCGTTCCGTCAGGGTGCGGGCTATCTCCTCTTTGTTCTCCTCGCGGAGCCTGATCTTCACGGTGACGTCCGCGAACGTGCGCGCGTCTATGTATTCTTTAAGCCGCCCGCAGACATCTTCCTCACGCGCGTACTCTGCGACCGCGGGCGTAAGAATGAGAGTCACGGACGGCGGATCGCTCATAAGCACGGAGATATTGCCGTCGTCCGCGGCGGATGCGATATAGGCGCTTTCCGACTGCAAAAAATCGCGGGACAGGTTCAGCAGTTCCCTGCTGCCCGAGCGCGACGGCGACGCTTCCACCAGCACGGACGCGAACGGCGGGAACATAGCCGCCGCGGCGTAACGCACTTTATCCCGCTGCGCCGTGAACTCCGCTTCGCGCGCCCTGTCGTATACGGCGGTCAGCGTCACCCTGTCGTTATCCGCGTCTATCTTCGCGGCGACGAACCGCACGAAACAGAGATCCGGGTTTGCCGACAGGAATTTTTCGTTGAACTTATCCACGCACGAGCTCCTCTGTCATAGCCAGAAATTTCTCTTCCGCTTCCGCCGTCGGATAAGTGCCGATCACGCCGCCCTTGCGGAACAGCACCGCTTTGTCCTTTCCGCCCGCTATGCCGAGGTCGGCGTCCGAGGCTTCGCCCGGTCCGTTCACCACGCAGCCCATCACGGCTATTTTGAGCCGCTTGTTCACTCCCGCCGTCAGTTTCGCGCACTTTGCAACGAGCGATTCGAGATCGTAAAAACAGCGCGCGCAGGTCGGGCAGGACACGATCTCGACGTAATCCTTTTCCAGCCCCGCCGCACGCAGAATGCGCCGCCCGGTTTCCACTTCCCTGACGGGATCGCCCGTCAGAGATACCCGCAGCGTATCGCCTATGCCCGCAAGCAGCAGACTGCCTATGCCTACGGCGGATTTGACGACGGCGTCCTCGCCCGCACCGCTCTCCGTTATGCCTATATGCAGCGGATATCCGCACAGCCTGTCCAGCTTCGTATAGGCGTCCACCGTCATACGGACGTCGCTCGCCTTTACGGAGATGACTATATCCGAAAAGCTCTCGCGTTCGAGCAGCCTTACCGTCCTTATCGCGCTTTCGGCAAGCCCGTCCGCCGTCACTCCGCCGTACTTCGCTTTGATGTCCTTTTCGAGCGAGCCACCGTTTATCCCTATCCTTATGGGGCAGCCGTTGGCTTTGCACGCCGCGACGAGCTCGCGCACGCCGGCGGACGACGTATTGCCGGGGTTAAAGCGCACTTTCGCAAAGCCTATGTCCGCGCACGCGACGGCGAGCCTGTAATCGAACTGAATGTCCGCCACGAGCGGCATACCAAAACGCTCGATATAAGTTCCGCATGCTTCGACGTCGCGCTTGTCGCGGACGGCGAGCCGAGCTATGTCGCACCCCGCTTTTTCAAGCGCGGAAAGCTGCGCGGACGTCGCTTCGATGTCCGCGGTATCCGTGTTAGTCATAGACTGGACGGTGACGGCGCCTCCGCCGCCTATCGTGACCCGTCCCGCTTTTACCGCTCTTTTGATCATAGTAACCTCGAGATCATTCCGACAATATCGACGACAAGTACGAAAGCCAGCAGCACGAGCAGTCCCACGGCGTGTATCGCGCCCTCGACCTTTGCGTTTATCGGCTTGCGCCTTATCCACTCTATTATCGCGAATACGATGCGCGCGCCGTCAAGCGCGGGTATCGGAAGTATATTGAATATCGCCAGATTGCTCGCTATCAGCGGCAGGAACAACAGCAGATACCGACTGTCGACCGCCGCATATTCCGCGATCGCCGCCACCGTGCCGACGGGACCCGTCACGTCCGTAAACGGCACTCCGCCCGTCAGCAGCATCCCGAACGACCGTATCACCGCCCACGAAAGCTCGAACGTATACGGGACACAGTACCCCGCCGCACGCAGAACGCCGACACTGCGCGTTTCATACGTCATCGTCAGCCCGAAAACGTATCCGTCCTCCGACAAATGCTTTTCCGCCGTAATGTCCGTCCTCTTCCCGTCGCGCTCGACGGTGAACACCGTCGTTCCGACGTCCGAGGTTTCTGCAATGAGTTCGGACGCGGAGGAGAGAAAAGTTATGTCCTCGCCGTTCACCGCGACTATGACGTCGCCCGTTTCAAACGCCGACGCATACGGCTCGCCCGTCGCGGGATCGACGGCTGTCTCCGTGACTACGGGCACGGCATATCCCACGGCGAGAATGTAGATAAAGGAAAACAGGAACGCTGACAGCAGATTGAACACGGGTCCCGCGGCAAGCACTATGATCCGCTTCCACGGCTTCTGTGCGCCGAATGCGACGCTTTTCGCCGCTTCCACGCCCGCTTCTTTACGCCCGGCAGCGTCCACTTCGGCTTTACGCCCGGACTCGCTCTCTTCGCCGAACGGATCGGCGGTCGGCTTCGCGCTTCCCGCGTCGTCCTCGCCGACAAAAGAACAGAACCCGCCTATCGGCAGAGCGCGGACGGAAAAGACCTCTCCCGAACGCAACCGACGCGACAGCAGCTTAGGGCCGAACCCTATCGAAAATTCGTTTATGCCGAAGCCGAGAGCTTTCCCCGCGACGTAGTGCCCCGCTTCGTGTATGGTTATCATCAGAAGCAGCATCAGAATGGCGAGGATAACATAAAGAAAAATCATCGGGTATTGTCACGCTCCGAAATGTCTTTCGATCGACGTCGCGAGTTCGAGTATCTGCGGCACGGATTCGACCTTTACTGTTTCATTTATGCACAATGCCTCTTCGATTATACCCGTTATGTCCGTAAAACGAATGAGTTTTTTCATAAACAGGCGCACTGCGGCTTCGTCCGCAAGACTGTACACCGCCGGAGCCGTCCCTCCCTCGGCAAGGCATCTGCGCGCGACTGCGGGCGCGGGAAACCTGTCCTCGTCGGGCGCGGCGAACGTCAGCGGACGGGCGAAATCGAAAGCCCGCACTCCCGCGTTCACCGCTCGCCGCGGATACGTCAGCGCATACTGTATCGCCAGTTCCATATCAGGGTACGACATCAGCGCCGCCGTCGAACCGTCGGCGAACTCCACCATCGAATGTATCACGCTTTCCGGGTGTATCACATAGTCCACGTTATTCGTTCCGAACAGTCTGCCCGCTTCGATGATCTCCAACCCCTTGTTGACCATAGTCGCGCTGTCTATCGAGATCTTCGCGCCCATATTCCATGTGGGGTGCCTGACGGCTTCCTCGGGAGTCACCGACGAAAGATCGCGGCGGGAGAAATAGAACGGTCCGCCGCTCGCCGTGAGGATGATGCGCCTTACGTCCCGCGCGTCGCCGCACGACAGGCATTGGAACACGGCGGAATGCTCGCTGTCCACGGGTATGATCTCCGCGCCGCAACGTTTCGCTTCGCCGAGCACGAGCTCGCCCGCGCAAACTATGGCTTCCTTATTGGCAAGCGCTATGCGCTTCCCTCTCTTTATACACTCGCACAGAGGTCCGAGCGCGGCTACGCCGGAGATCGCCATAACGGTAATATCCGCGTCCGTTTCACGGGCAAGGCGGAGCGCGGCGTCCTTTCCGCAAAACGCCTTGCAGGGCGCGTCGAACGGAAGTTCGGAAGAAACGAGGTCGGGACGGAATTCCGATGCCTGTTTTGCAAGAAGCGCGGTATTTTTCCCCGCGGCGAGCGCGACTACGCGAAATTCATGCGGAAAACGGCGCACGACATTCAATGTCTGTACGCCGATGCTGCCGGTACTGCCGTAGACCGCTACCGTTTTCATTCCGACCACCTCCGTGTCACGAGACGTAAACGAGTATCGCCATATAGATATACGTCGCAAAAGCCGCGACCATCATGCCGTCTATCCTGTCCATTATCCCGCCGTGCCCCGGGATCAGCGAGCCGTAGTCCTTGACGCCGCAATAGCGTTTGACGTACGACGCCATAAGATCGCCCATTTCCGTGGCAACGCCTATGCACAGCCCCATCGACAGATAGAGCACTATGCTGATGACCGTATTTTCGTGCAGAGCGGTAATCCCGCCCACGCCCCACAGCGACAGAGCGAACACTATCGCGCCGCCCATAACGCCGCCTATAAAGCCGCCTATCGCGCCCGATATAGTCTTTTTGGGGCTTATCATCGGCGCAAATTTCGGACCGCGGAAAGCGGATCCTACGGCAAACGCCATTATATCGCTCATTGACGCCGCCGTGAACGTCATAACAATCGCGACTGCTCTGTAATTGGGAGCAAACGCGTCTCCTTCGCCGGCATAGTAGTCCCAGCCGGTGAATGCCAAACCTTTCTCCGCGCCCGGCAAGTGATTCACCGCGAGCATAAAAAACATTATCGCCACGGGATACATCATGCAGAACAACGACGCAATCACGCTTTCGCCCGTGCGGCGCGACGACGCCATATTGGCGACGAAGATGAACACGCACATAAGCAGGAATACGATGAAATACGCCACGATGGCGTGAAAACCGTAAGGATCCTCTTCGGGATCGGACAGCAAACTGACCGTTTTGAACGCCGCATAGCTGACAAGTATGGTCAGCACCTGCATTACAAAACCGGGTTTTTCAAACTTATACGCAAGCGCGTTCGACATTTCGTACGCAGCGCATATCATCAGAATGAGAATGAATATGTCGTAAATCAGTCCGTAAAAATAAAACGTCAGGAACAGCACGCCTACGCATATCAGAAACATGATCATTCCGAAAAAAAATCTGTTTTTAACGCTTGTCTTCATCTTACTTATTTGCCGTTCAATCCTCCGAAACGCCTGTCGGTAGAGGCGTAATCGGCAAGTATGCCGTCAAGTTCCTCCGAAGAGAAATCCGGCCACAGCGTATCCGAAAAATATATTTCGGAATACGCCATCTGATACAAAAGAAAATTGCTGATGCGTTTTTCGCCGCCCGTGCGTATAACTATATCGGGATCGGGCATTCCCGCCGTCTGCAAAAAATCGGGAAAATCGGCTTCGCTCACCTTTCTGCCCTCGTCCACGCACCTGTTCACTGCAGCCACGATATCCGCGCGCCCGCCGTAATCGAAACCTATCGTCAGCGTCCCGCGCGTTCCGCCGCCCGTGCGGGCTTCGGCTTCCGCGATCAGCGAACTCAGCCGCCCGCTTAAATGCGCCTCAGAGCCGAGTATTTTCAGAACGATCCCTTTGCTTTCAAGCTTGGGGATATTCTTTTTCAGATATCTCTCGAACAGCGAGAGCAGTCCCTTCACCTCGTCGGCGGGACGCTTCCAGTTTTCCGTGGAAAAAGCGAACAGAGTCAGATATTCTATGCCTCTGCCGAATACGTCGTCGGCGATACGGTCTATGACTCCGACTCCCTCGCGATGACCGAAGCTGCGCGGCATCAACCGTTTTTTCGCCCATCTGCCGTTGCCGTCCATAATGACGGCAATATGCCTGGGCAGACGCCCCTCAGATCTCAATGATGTCCTTTTCCTTGTCCTTGTAAAGTCCGTCCGCGCTCTCAATGTACTTATCGAGCAGCTTCTGCACGTCCTTTTCAAACGACGCGAGTTCGTCCTCGGAGAAATTCATATCCTTTTTCAGCTTCTTCGCCTTATCGAGCACGTCGCGGCGCTCGTTGCGGAGCACCACCTTGCAGTCCTCCGCCATTTTCTTCGCCTGCTTGACAAGCTCCTTTCTGCGCTCCTCCGTCAGCTGCGGAAACACAAGACGGATCACCTTGCCGTCGTCCGTCGGATTTATGCCGATGTCGGACGCGGAGATGGCTTTGATCGTTTCTTTCGTCGCGCTCTTGTCAAACAGATTTATGACAAGCATACGCGCTTCGGGCACGGTTATGTTAGCCATCTGTTTGAGCGGCGTCGGCGAGCCGTAATAATCCACGGTGATATTGTCGAGCACCTTGGGATTGGCGCGCCCGGCGCGGAGAGTCGCATACTCTCCGGAAAGATGTCCTATTGCTTTTTCGAGTTTTTCCTCGAATACGAGGAGTTCTTCTTCGAGTTCGGGTAACATTTATTCCCTCCGATATTTTATACGGTGATTATATCACAAATCGACCGCCGTTACAACCGTTTTTATGCGATCAGCCTATATATGTGCCGATTTTTTCGCCCATAGCCGCCTTTATTATACTGTCTTTTTCTCCGAGGGCGAAAGTTATTATCGGAATATTATTCTCCATACACGTCGTTATCGCCGTCGTATCCATATGCGCCAGGCGCAGATTTATCACGTCGAGATAAGATATTCTGTCGAACTTCTTTGCGTTCGGGTTCTTTCTCGGATCGCTGTCGTAGACCGCGTCCACGTTCTTCGCCATCAGGAGCACGTCCGCGTTGATCTCGGCGGCGCGGAGAGCGGCTCCCGTGTCGGTGGAGAAATACGGATTTCCCGTGCCGCACGCAAGCAGAACTATCCTGCCCATCTCGAAATGACGGAGCGCTTTACGCAAAATGAACGGCTCCGCCACCGACGGAATGGAAAGCGCGGTCTGCAGCCTCGTCGGGACGTTCTTTTTTTCTATCGCGTCCTGCAAGGCAAGCCCGTTCATTATCGTGGCAAGCATTCCCATATGATCCGCCGTTACGCGGTCCATATTGATGCCCTGCCTGCCGCGCCAAAAGTTACCGCCGCCCATCACGACCGCGACTTCGACCCCGCGCGAATGTATCTCTATGATCTGATCGACGACGTGATCGACCATTTTCGGATCGATCCCCATCCCGTTTTCCCCGCCGAGGGCTTCTCCGCTTATTTTCAGCAGCACTCTCTTATACATAATATTGAGCCTTCCTTTCCGGTTTTATATGCGTTTTAAGAAAAAGGAACACCGAAGCGTTCCTTTTTTCGATTTTATTTGCCCGACATCTTCGCGACTTCTTCGGCGAGATTATCCGTTTTCTTTTCCAGCCCTTCGCCCATAACGAGCCGCACGAACTTCACGAGTTTTATGTTCATGCCCGCGGACTTGGATACGTTCGCAACGAGCTGCGCAACGGTTATCGACGAATCTTTCGCAAAAGGCTGATCGATGAGGCATATCTCTTTCAGGCTCTTCTGCAAACGCCCCATAAGCATCTTTTCGAGGATCGCGTCGGGTTTGTTCGCGTTCTTGGGATCGTTCTTCGCCTGCGCGAGAAGGATCGCTTTCTCCTTCGCGATGTACTCCTCGGGCACTTCGCTGTCGTAAATGTGCGAAGGCGAGAACGCCGCGATATGCATCGCGATGTCGTGCGCCATCGTCCTGACTTCGTCCGTCGCGGGTTTATCCGTTTCCACTTCGAGCATAACGCCGATCTTACCGCCGTTGTGGAGGTATATCTCCTCGACGCCTTCGCCCGCAAGCGAGAACTTCACGAAACGGCGCGCCGTGATCTTTTCGCCGCACTTGGACGTTTCGCCGTTGATGAGATCGGTGAGCGTCATTCCGTCCACTTTGCAGCCGAGCCATGCTTCCGCATCCGCGGGGTCGCTGTCCGCGACCGCTTTCGCCGCCTTCGCAACGAGGTTGCGGAACCCGTCGGTATTCGCGACGAAGTCCGTCTCGCAGTTGAGTTCGGCGAGAACGCCCGTCTTGTCGTCGGTATATCCGCCGATAAGACCCTCGCTCGCTATGCGGCTCGCCTTTTTCGCCGCGATATTAACGCCTATCTCTCTGAGATATTCTATCGCCTTTTCTTTATCTCCGTCCGTATGGACGAGCGCTTTTTTGCAGTCCATCATGCCGGCGCCCGTGATCTCACGAAGCTCCGCCACGTCCTTAGCCGTAAAATTCATTTATCGGTCCCTCCGGTAATTATTCGGTCACGGTCTCGGTCGCTTCCGCGGCCGCCTGTTTCGCCGCAGCTGCGGCAGCAGCCGCCGCGGCAGCCGCTTCGCGCTTCTCCGCGAGCGCTTCTTCTCCCTCTCTCGCCTCTATAACGGCGTCCGCCATCGCGCTTGCGATGAGCTTTATCGCGCGGATCGCGTCGTCGTTGCTCGGGATAACGTAATCCACGAGATCGGGATCGCAGTTGGTGTCGACCATGCTGACGATGGGTATGCCGAGAGCACGCGCTTCACTGATCGCGATATGCTCTTTCTTGGGATCCACGACGAACAGAGCGCCCGGAAGAGTCCGCATCTCGCGGATACCGCCGAGATTGGCTTCGAGCTTATCCCTCGTCTGGATGAGTTTGAGAACTTCCTTTTTGGGAAGCAATGCGAACTCGTTCATCGTCTCCATCTGATTGATCCTGTTCAGCTTGTCTATGCTCTGACGGATCGTGGAGAAATTGGTGAGCGTGCCGCCCAGCCAGCGTTCGGTGATGTAGAACATACCGCAGCGCTGCGCTTCAGTCGCTATCGCGTCCTGCGCCTGCTTCTTGGTGCCGACGAAAAGCACGGACTTGCCGCTTTCGACGACGCTCTTTACGAACGCATACGCCTCGTCGATGAGTCCCACGGTCTTTTCGAGGTTGATGATATGGATATCGTTCCTCGCCGTGTAGATGTACTTCTTCATTTTGGGATTCCACTTTCTGGTCGCGTGACCGAAATGAACGCCCGCTTCGAGAAGCTGTTTCATGGAAACAACGTTTGCCATTTTGTCCTCCTGTTTACCTCCCCGCGCGTTTGGATTAGGCTCGTCAAACGGCAGCGCCGCACAGTGGGAGCGCGCACGGGTGTGTATTCAAACGTATGAATTATATCATAACCGCAAACGAAAATCAACCGATTTCGCACGGTATTTTGCATCGGACGGCGCAAAATTCACGCGCCGCCCGCCGCAGGACCGGGTTATTTCTCTTCGTCGGTCTCTTTTACGTTCTTTTCGTCGCAGGGTTCTCCGCACCCGTCGCAGTCGCCGTCGCATCCGTCGGCGGTCGCGCGCAGGTATTCCTCGAACACCGCTTCCTGCACCGCTTCGTCCTCGACGGGATAGAAGAACTGCTCGTCTTCGTCGCCGCCCTCTTCGTCCTCGGCTATGCGGAATATCACCACTTCGTCGTCCGCTATGCCCTCGATCTCCTCCGCGGGCTGGAGCAGAGCGTAAAGCTCTCCCTCGTAGTCGACCACGGCGACTTCATAGAAATCCATCGGATTGTCGTCCTCGTCGAAGAGCGTGATCACGTCTTCGTCGTCGATGATCTGAACCTTATCGTTTGCCATTTTTATCTCTCCCCGCCTTTTTGGCGTTTATATAGTCTGTCAGTATTATTTGCGCGGACAGTTTGTCCGTGTACTTTTTCATATCCCGCTTTCCCACGCCGCCCTGCGCAAGGTATTCCTCCGCCTGAAGCGTCGTCAGCCGTTCGTCCGAATACTCTACGGGCAGTCCCGACACGCGCGAAAGCACTCCGCCGAACGCCCGCGTTTTGGACGCGCGCGCCCCCTCCGTTCCGTCCGGAAGCAGAGGCAGTCCGACGACTATCAGCTCCGCTCCGTCGCGCGCGGCTATCTCCGCCGCGGCGTCTATCGCTTCGCGCATACTTTTCACTTTCGCGGTTTCGAGCGGATAAGCTATGATCTCGTCCGGATCGCATTCCGCAAAACCTATGTATCTGTCCCCGTAATCTATACCGAGTATTTTCATTCCGCTTTATGATACCATACCCTGCGGCGGTTTGTAAATCAAATTGCAAGCAAAAGGCGGAAAACGCGTAAATTCGTTTTCCGCCGCGCGGTCATTCGTCCTCACTTTCGCTCTGTCCGCAGCCGCAGCCGCTCTCGCAGCCGTGAGCGCGCGCGCCGCAGCCGCAGTCCTCTCCGCATTCGCAGCTTTCGCTCACGCTTCCGCCGGATCCGCCGCTCTGCCTTTCCTTCATCGCGCCGCCTGCTTTTTCCGCGAACTTTTTCACCGCGGGGAAATTCGCCGCGAGCAGCGCGCCCGCCGCCATTCCGGCGGCAAGACCGAATATCAATCCTTTCATAAGGCACCTCCGCATTTATTTTCCGTCCGGCGGCTCCGCCTTATGCGCGAAAGGGATTTACTGTTTTTTCCTGCCCGAAATTATGCGCTCCGCCGCGCGGACGAACCTCTCCGCGGCTTCCGATACGTCGCTTTCCGTCGTACTTCTGCCCATCGAAACGCGTACGGACGAGCGGGCTTCGCTTTCCGTCAGCCCCATCGCGAGCAACACATGGGACGGCTCCGCCGAGCCGGACGAACACGCCGCGCCCGCGCTGCACGCCACTCCCTCGAGGTCGAGCATATGCAGCAGCGAATCGTCGTCTATCCCGCGGACGCGCAGATTGACTATGCCGGGAGCGGAGCGCTCCCCTCCGTTCACGACCGCGCCGATCCCCGAACCGAGCACGCGGGAAACGAATATGTCCCGCAGCGCGCGCAGCCTTTCGTTTTCCTCTTCGCGCGCGGCGTCGTAAGCCGAAAGAGCGGATGCGAACCCAACCGCCGCGGGGACGTTGACCGTACCTCCGCGCATATCGCGTTCCTGCTCTCCGCCCTCAATGAGCTTTCCTATCCGCGTTCCGCGGCGGACGTAAAGCATCCCTATGCCTTTCGGACCGTACAGCTTATGCGCCGAAAGCGTCACGAGATCGGATACGGCGGCGTAACGGCTTATGCCGAAACAAGCCGCCTGCACGGCGTCCGTATGGAACAGCGCGCCGCCGCGGCGCGCTATCTCCGCCAGCCGCTCCGTCGGCTGCACCGCGCCCGTTTCGTTATTCACCGCCATGACCGACACGAGCGCAACGTCGCCGTCCATCGCGAGTTCGAGCGACTCGGGATCGACCGTCCCGTCCGCACCGACGGGCAGATATGTTACGGCGGCGCCGCACGAAGATACGGCGGAAAGCACCGAACTGTGTTCTATGACAGACGTAATAATGCGGTTTCTGCCCCGCTTTACGCCCTCTTTGAACGCGCCTTTGACCGCCCAGTTGTTGGCTTCCGTGCCGCCCGACGTGAAATATATCTCCGTATGTCTCGCGCCCGCGATCTCCGCTATCCTGCGGCGGGCACGGTCGAGAGCATCTGCCGCATCCCTGCCGAACGAATGCGGAGAATCCGCATTCCCGAACGTTTCGGAAAAATACGGCAGCATATCGCGCAGAACTTCGGGCGAAACGGGAGTCGTCGCCGCATAGTCGAGATATATTCTTCGCATTGCACTCACCTCTTTTTAAGAAAAGCGCCCGTCCGCCGTGCGGAACGGGCGCCCGTTATTCCGGTCAGCCGAGATCGGGATAAAGCGGGAATCTGCCGCAAAGTTCCGCAACGGCTGCGGAGACTTCTTCGAGAACGGCTTCCTTTTCCTTTATCACTTTGCTGATGAGCCGTGCGATGGTCTTCATTTCCGGCTCTTTCATTCCCCTCGTAGTCGCTGCGGGCACGCCCACTCTTATGCCGCTCGTCACGAACGGTTTCTGCGGATCGTTGGGGATCGCGTTCTTATTGACCGTGATATGGCACTCGTCGAGCAGGTGTTCAAGCTCCTTGCCCGTTACGCCGTTCTTGACGAGCTTGATGAGCATCAGGTGGTTGTCCGTGCCGCCGGAGACCATATCGATGTCCTGCGCGCGGAATTCGTCCGCCATCGCGCGGGCGTTTTTCACGACCTGTTTCTGATATTCCTTGAATTCGTCGGACAGCGCTTCTTTGAACGCCACGGCTTTGCCCGCGATGACGTGCATAAGCGGACCGCCCTGAGTGCCGGGGAATATGGCTTTGTTTATCTTCTTGGCTATCTCCTCGTCGTTGGAGAGGATCAGACCGCCGCGGGGACCGCGGAGCGTCTTGTGCGTCGTCGTCGTCACGACGTCGGCATACGGGAACGGAGACGGATGCTCCCCCGCCACTATAAGCCCGGCAATGTGCGCCACGTCCACCATAAAGTACGCGCCTACCTTGTCGCATATCTCGCGGAAGCGTGCGAAATCGATGACCCTCGGATACGCGCTTGCGCCCGCAAGGATGAGTTTGGGCTTGCATTCGAGAGCGAGCCGTTCGACCTCGTCGTAATCTATGGTTTCGGTCTCCGCGTTCAGTCCGTAAGGCACGACGTTATACTGCTTGCCGCTGTAATTCACGGGGCTGCCGTGCGTCAGGTGACCGCCGCACGCGAGGCTCATTCCCATATAGGTATCGCCCGTTTCGAGCAGAGCGAAGAACGCGGCGTGATTGGCGTTCGCGCCGCTGTGCGGCTGTACGTTCGCATAGTTGCAGCCGAACAGCTTTTTCGCGCGCTCTATCGCAAGCTCTTCCACTTCGTCGACGTATACGCAGCCGCCGTAATAGCGCTTTCCGGGATAACCCTCGGCGTACTTGTTCGTGAGGTGCGAACCGACGGCTTCCATAACGGCGCGGGAAACAAAGTTCTCGCTCGCTATGAGTTCGATGTTCCCCTGCTGACGGCGGAGTTCGCGCAGCATGGAATCGGCAACTTCTTTGTCCGTTTTCTCGATGAGTTTGAGGTCCATTATCTTCTCCTGTTATGCTTTGGATATGTCTACTTTGAGAGCGAGCTCTTTGAGCTGTCTGACGTCGACCGGCGACGGCGATTCGCTCATAAGGTCGGAAGCGTTCTGTACTTTGGGGAACGCGATGACGTCCTTTATATCCTCCGTTCCCGCAAGCAGCATCACGAGCCTGTCCAAACCGAACGCGAGACCGCCGTGCGGAGGAGTGCCGTATTTGAGCGCCGTTACGAAGAATCCGAACTTCGCCGCCTGCTCTTCTTCGGAGAAACCGAGCAGGTCGAACACCTTGCTCTGTATCTGCTGCGAGTGTATCCTGACGCTGCCGCCGCCCGCTTCATAACCGTTGATGACGAAGTCGTAAGCCTGCGAGCGCACTTTGGACGGATCGGTGTCGAGCAAAGGTATATCCTCTTCCATAGGCATCGTAAACGGATGGTGCTCCGCGACGTAACGCTTTTCCGTCTCGTCGTAATGGAACATCGGGAATTCCGTGACCCAGAGGAAGTCGTAAGTATTTTCGGGGATGAGTTTGCCTATCCTCGCGAGTTTCAGACGGAGCGCGCCAAGCGAAGCGAACACGATATCGTCCGAATCCGCGCCGAAGAATATTATGTCGCCCGGTTCCGCGCCCGCGCGGTCGAGTATCTTCTTCGTGACCTCGTCGCCGAGGAATTTGATTATCGGGGACTGCAAGCCGTCCTCTTTCACGGCTATCCACGCAAGACCTTTCGCGCGGTATGCCTTGACGAACGGGAGCAGCGCGTCCACGTCCTTGCGCGAAAGTATCGCCTGATCGCCGCCTTTATAGAAGCCTTTGGCGTTGATAAGACGCACGCTGCCGCCGCGCTCCACCGCGCCCGAGAACACCTGGAAACCGCAGCCGCGGACAATATCCGTCACGTCCACGAGTTCGAGTCCGAAGCGGGTGTCCGGCTTGTCCGAGCCGAAGCGTTCCATAGCTTCTTTATACGTCATACGGCGGATCTTTTCGGGGAGTTCTATGCCCTTGGTCTCTTTGAACACGCGGCGCATCATTCCCTCCGCAATGCCCATAACGTCCTCCTGATCGGATACGAAGGACATTTCCATATCTATCTGCGTAAATTCGGGCTGACGGTCCGCGCGCAGATCCTCGTCGCGGAAGCACTTGGCGATCTGGTAATACTTATCCATTCCGCTGATCATAAGTATCTGCTTATAAAGCTGCGGCGATTGCGGGAGAGCGTAAAACTCGCCTTTGTGCACGCGGCTGGGAACGAGATAATCCCTCGCTCCCTCGGGAGTGGAACGGCAGAGGAAGGGAGTTTCTATTTCCACGAAGCCGTTTTCGTCCATATAATTTCTCGCCGTGTGGCAGATCCTGCTGCGCAGCATAAGTATCTCCTGCAAACGGGGCGTGCGCAGTTCGAGATATCTGTATTTGAGCCTCGTCGCGTCGTTGACGGACGCGGCTTCGGAAATACCGAACGGGAGATTTTCCGATTCGGAAAGTATGCGGAGTTCTTCCGCGAGTATTTCTATATTGCCCGTTTTAAGACGAGGATTGATCCTGTCGTCGTCGCGCATACGCACCGTGCCTCTTACGGCGATGACGTATTCCGTGCGGATGGCTTCCGCTTTCGCGAAGCCTTCTTCGCCGATGGACGAGAGGTCGAACACGACCTGCATTATGCCGCTTCTGTCGCGTAGATCGATGAATATCAGTCCGCCGTGGTTACGCCAGCTGTCCGCCCAACCGGTAACGGTCACTTCCCTGCCGACGTCGCCGGCGGAAAATTCCGTGCAATATGCGGTCCTTTTCATACCGCTCATAAGTTCTGCCATTATATGCTCTCCTTTATGCGCGCGGCAAGTTCCGCCGCGGCGCACTCTTTTTCCGTTCCGTCCGAAAGTCTTTTTATCTTCATTTTCCCGCTTGCGAACTCGTCCGCGCCCACGACGACGACGAATTTCGCTCGCTGTTTGTCGGCGTACTTGAACTGCGCTTTCATACTGCGCCCCGTCGTTTCGGTATCCGCGCTCACGCCCGCTCGGCGAAGTTCCGCGACGATGCGCATACACGCTTCCGTGTGTTCGGGCGACTGACTGATGACGAACGCGTCTATGCCCGTATCGCCGAAATCCGTCCCGCGTTTTTCCATAAGCATCAGCGCGCGCTCCATGCCCATCGCGAATCCCACGCAGCCCGTGGGCTTACCGCCGATGGACGCGACGAGGTTGTCGTATCTCCCTCCGCCGAGCACCGTTCCCTGCGCGCCGAGCTCGTCCGTCACAAACTCGAACACCGTCCGCGTGTAATAGTCCAGCCCGCGCACGATGCCCGGGTCGACCTCATACGGCACTCCGCTCTTATCCAGCAGCCCGCACAGTTTTTCGTGGTGCGCGCGGCAGTCGTCGCAGAGATAGTCGAGTATCACGGGCGCGTTTTTCGCGATCTCCCTGCACGACGGCGTTTTGCAGTCGAGCAGACGAAGGGCGTTCCTGCCGTACCGTTCGCGGCAGGTCGGGCACATTTCGCCGAGGTGTTCCGCGAAATATCCGCGCAGCGCTTCGACGTATTTTCTGCGGCATTCGCCGCACCCTATCGAATTGAGGCGGAGTTTGACGTTATCCAGCCCGAGCGCGCCGAGCGCGTCGTATGCGAAAAGTATACAGTCGTAATCGAGGTAAGGGCTCGTCGCTCCGTATATCTCCGCGCCGAACTGGTGGAACTCGCGGAGCCTGCCAGCCTGCGGGCGCTCGTAACGGAACGCCGAAATGATATAATACGTTTTCAGAGGGAGCGACATCGCTTCGAGCGAGTTCTCCACATAGCTTCTCGCAACGGACGCCGTACCTTCCGGGCGCAGCGTTATCGACCTGCCGCCCTTGTCCTCGAACGTATACATTTCCTTGGAAACGACGTCCGTTTCATCTCCTATCGAGCGCACGAACAGTTCGGTATGCTCGAACGTCGGAGTGCGTATTTCGCGGGCGTTATACAGCTTCGCGACTTTGCGCAGCCGCTCTTCGGCGTACTGCCATTTATAGCTTTCCGAAGGAAGCACGTCCTTCGTGCCTTTTGGTATGTTTATCATAACCGTCAGATGATATATCTTTTCAGATTGAGTATCTTCGCTTCCTTGCCGAGATGCTCCGAAACGTAATTCTTGTCTATCTTCACTTCCACCAAAGGATGGTCGCCGCTCGCGTTGAACGAAATGTCGTCGAGCAGGCTCTCCATAACGGTGTGCAGACGGCGCGCGCCGATGTCCTCCATCGTTTCGTTCTCCGCGACGGTGATACGCGCTATCTCCTCTATCGCGTCGTCGGTGAACGACAGGTCGACGTTATCCACGCGGAGCAGTTCCGCGTACTGTCTGGTTATTGCGTTTTCCGGAACCGTAAGGATCTTTACGAAATCGTCGAATGTGAGGCTGCCGAGTTCCACGCGTATGGGAAATCTTCCCTGAAGTTCCGGGATCAGATCCTCCACTTTGGCGAGCATGAACGCGCCGGACGCGATGAACAGAATGAAATCCGTCTTTATACTGCCGTATTTGGTCTGCACCGTAGAGCCTTCGACGATGGGAAGTATGTCGCGCTGAACGCCCTCGCGGCTCACGTCCGCGCCGGACGCGCCGTTCCCGCGAGAGGTGATCTTGTCTATCTCGTCGATGAAGATTATGCCTTCCTGCTCCGCGCGGCGCACCGCTTCCGCGTTTATCGCGTCCTGATCGAGACGCTTTTCGCTCTCCTCTATCGTGAAATATTCGAGCGCTTCCTTAACGGTCACCTTACGCGTTTTGGTGCGCTTGGGCATAAGACCGCCGAGCATTTCGCCGAGATTGATCTCCATTCCCACTCCGCCCGGCATTTCGATGGGCTTTGGCGCGTCGACGAGCTGAACCTCGATGATCCTGTCGTCCTCTTTGCCTTCGCGGAGAGATCTGAGCAGCGTTTCGCGCATAACCGCCGCGGACCCGTCCGAATTTTTGCGTTTCTTTTCGGAAAGCAGCACGTCGAGTATGCGCTTCTCCGCTTCCTCGCGGGCGACGGTCTCCACTTCCGCCATTTTTTCCTCTTTGACGAGGTGGACGGACGTTTCCACGAGATCTCGTATCATCGATTCGACATCCCTGCCGACATAGCCGACTTCGGTGAATTTCGTCGCTTCCACTTTGATGAAAGGCGCTTTAACGAGCTTCGCGAGGCGGCGGGCTATCTCCGTTTTGCCCACGCCCGTAGGCCCTTTCATAATGATGTTCTTCGGGGTTATCTCCTGGCGGAGTTCGTCGGACAGCTTGCTCCTGCGGTAACGGTTGCGCAGAGCGATAGCCACGGCGCGTTTCGCGTCCGTCTGCCCGATGATATATCTGTCGAGTTCGGCTACTATCTGTTTGGGCGACATACTCATAACGTCAGACCTCCTCCACCGTGATGTGGTCGTTGGTGAATATGCAGATCTCGCCCGCTATGCGCAGGCTTTCTTCCGCAACCTGCTTCGCCGTCATATCCGTATTGCGCAGCAAAGCGCGCGCCGCCGAGAGCGCGTAATTGCCGCCGCTGCCTATCGCGCACACGTCGTCCGGCTCGATGACGTTGCCCGTGCCGTCCACGAGGTACATTCCCTCATCGCTTGCGACTATCATCATCGCTTCCAGCTTGCGCATCACTTTGTCGCTCCGCCAGAGCTGCGCGAGCTCCACCGCGCTGCGCATCAGGTTGCCCGAGTATTTGCTCAGCATTTCCTCGAAACGCTCGCACAGCGTGAACGCGTCCGCGACCGCGCCCGCAAAGCCGATGACCACTTTGTCGTCGAATATGCGGCGCACCTTGACTGCGTTGTTTTTCATCACCGTCGTCTGTCCCGCCGTGACCTGTCCGTCCCCGGCGACAGCGATCTTTCCGTCCTTTCTGACGGCTACTATGGTAGTTCCTCTGATCTCCATATCAATAATTCTCCGTATACCGCGCGATCGCTTCGAGCGAGCGCGCCATATATGCTTCCTTGCGCTTTTGCTTATCCTTTATCTGCGGATCGAACGGCGGAAGCAGTCCGTAATTCGCATTCATCGGCTGAAAGTCCGCGTTTTCCGCCGCGACATACCGCGACAGAGCGCCTATGAGAGTTTCGCACGGCAGCGGCAGCGGCTCTTTGCCGCCGAGCAGCCTCAGCAAATGCATGGCGGCGGCCTTGCCGGAAGCTATGCTTTCGACGTAGCCCTCCACTCCCGAAAGCTGCCCGGCGATGAACACCCTGCCGTTTTTCTTCGCACGGAAAAACATATCTATCGACCGGGGAGCGTCTATATACGCGTTGCGGTGCATCACGCCGTAGCGCAGATATTCAGCGTTTGCGAGAGCCGGGATCATTCCGAACACCCTGCGCTGTTCGCCGAATTTCAGATTGGTCTGGAATCCGACGAGATTGTACATATCCCCCGCCGCGTTTTCCTTGCGCAGCTGGAGCACCGCGTAAGCGCGCCTGCCCGTTTTCGGATCGGTCAGCCCGACGGGGCGCATCGGTCCGAAGCGCAAAGCGTCGCGCCCCCGCGCCGCCATGACTTCGACGGGCATACACCCCTCGAATATCTCACCCTTTTCAAACTCGTGCGCGTTCGCACGCTCCGCGGTAACGAGAGCCTCGTAAAACGCGTCGTATTCCTCTTTCGTCAGCGGACAGTTGAGATAATCGTCCGCGTTTCCCTTGCCGTATCTTGCCGCGAAAAACGACTTGTCGCGGTCTATGCTCTCCGCGCTCACTATCGGCGCTTCCGCGTCGAAAAAGTGAAGCGAGCCGAAGTTCTCCGCGATATACGCATCCATCGGCGGCATAGTCAGCGGTCCCGTCGCGATGACGGTATAGCCGTCGCGCGCTTCTCCCGCAATGCAGCACTCCGTCTTTATGCCGCTTTCGCGCAGCTTTTCCGTCACGCGCCGCGCGAACTCAGCCCTGTCGACCGCGAGAGCGGATCCCGCGGGGACGGCGCACCCGTCCGCTTCCGCCAGTACGAAGCTGCCGAGAGTGCGCAGTTCCGCTTTCAGCAGCCCGTGAGCCGTCAGCGGGTCGTTGCTTTTCAGAGAGTTGCTGCACACGAGTTCGCAGAAATCGGTGTTCGCGCTCGCGGGTCCGAGAGTTTTCGGCTTGCAGTCGACGAGCGTTACGTCGGCTCCGCCCGCGGCGAGCGTCAGCGCGGCTTCGCTGCCCGCAAGCCCCGCGCCTATAACGGTGACCCGAGTCATTGCTGCGTCTTTTCGTCCTGTTTTTTCGCGGAGTAATTGCAGTCCTTGTTCGAGCATCTGTAATACACTCCGTCTTTTTTCGCCTTTTCCAGCAGCATATCGCCGCATACGGGGCATTTTTTATCCGTCGGTTTATCCGTAACGGAGAACTTGCATTCGGGATAGCCCGTGCAACCGTAGAACACGCTCTTGCGGTAGTTTATCCTGCGCAGAGGTTTTCCGCACAACGGGCAGGGCGGCAGAGGTTCTTCCTCTCCGTATTCCTTGGTATTCCTGCACTTCGGATAGTTCGGGCAGGCGAGGAATTTTCCGCGGACGCCCGTCTTTATCACCATGCGCGCGCCGCACTTGTCGCAGATGACGTCCGTTTCCACGGGCGGCTCTTCGACGCGCTCTTTTATGTTGCCGTTTTCGTCGAGCTGCTTGGTGTTCTTGCACTTCGGATATGCGGAACAGGCGAGGAATTTACCGTAACGCCCCTCTCTTATCACCATGGGCGCGCCGCACTTATCGCATTTGTAATCCGTTTCCTGCGCAGGAGCTTTCATCTTATATCCGTCCCCCATCGCTTTTTCTATCTCTTTTTCAAAGCCCGTATAAAATTCTCCTACAAGCTGCTGCCATACCTTTCCGCCTTCCTCTATCGTATCCAGCTTGGATTCCATATCCGCCGTGAACTTGACGTCCATTATGTCGGGGAAATACATCATCAGCATATCGCACACCTTGCAGCCGAGTTCCGTCGGTTTGATCGACTTGCCTTCGCGCTCGGTGTACGCGCGCTTTTCTATGAGCGATACCGTCGGCTGATACGTCGCGGGGCGCCCTATGCCCTTTTCCTCCATCGCCTTGATCAGCGTCGCTTCGGTGTATCTCGCGGGCGGCTTCGTGAACTTCTGCTCGTAGGAATATTCTATGAATTCCGGTCTGTCGCCCTCGCAGAGATCGGGCAGCTTCTTTATGTCGTCCTCGTCCTTTTCCCTGTCGTTGTATACCACGGTATAGCCCGCGAACAGCGGCGTTCTGCCCGTTACCTTGAAGCCGTATTCGCCGCATTCTATGTCCGCCGTCAGCGAATTGAAACGCGCCTCGCTCATCTGGCTTGCGAGGAACCGCTCGTATATCAGCTTATACAGACGGTAGTGGTTGCGGTTGATGACGTCTTTAAGACTGTCCGGCGTGCGGTCGAGCGAAATGGGGCGGATCGCCTCGTGCGCATCCTGCACGTTGCCCTTGCTCGCGTATACGTTGGGCTTTTCGGGAACGTAATCCGCGCCGTAACGCTGCGCGACGAATTCGCGCGCCGCCGCCTGCGCTTCGGGAGAAACGCGGGTGGAGTCCGTTCTGATATATGTGATCAGCGCGACTTTACCCTCGCCGGGAATGTCCACGCCCTCGTACAGCGACTGCGCTGCCATGGATACCTGTTTGAGGCTCATCCCCAGCTTGTTGATTGCGTCCTGCTGCATCGTGCTCGTTCTGAACGGCGCGGGCGCGTGCGCTTTGGTCACAGTCTTTTTGACGCTCGTCACGATGTACGGCTTTCCGTCCAGCCCGCGTATGACCTCGTCCACTTCCGCCTTGCTGCCTATCTTATACTTCTCTCCGCGCCGCGAGCTGAGAGCGGCTTTGATCTTTCCGCGCTTGTCGAGTATGGAATAGAACGGCCAGTATTCTTCAGGCACGAAGCTCTGTATCTCCCGTTCGCGTTCCACCACGAGGCGGAGAGTCACGCTCTGCACGCGCCCCGCGGACAGCTTGCTCTGTATCTTGCGGCAGAGCACGGGCGAAAGTTTGTAACCGACAAGCCTGTCGAGCACCCGCCGCGCCTGCTGCGCGTCCACGAGATTTTTATCTATCTCGCGCGGGTTCTCCAACGCCTTGGTTATCGCCTTTTTGGATATCTCGTTGAAAGTTATGCGGGCGCGCTCGTGCTCCGGAATGCCGAGCAGCGTCGCGATGTGCCACGAGATCGCTTCGCCTTCGCGGTCCGGGTCGGTCGCGAGGTATACGCACTCGGCGGACTGCGCCGCTTTTTTAAGGTCGGCTACTATGTCTTTTTTATCGGACATGACGACGTACGTCGGCTCAAAGTTCTTTTCCACGTCGACGGCGAGCGTTCTGACGGGCAGGTCCCTGACGTGCCCCATCGTCGCGAATACCTTATAGCCGCTTCCGAGATATTTTTGTATCGCGGGCCGTTTGCCCACACCTTCTATTACTACGAGTTTCAAACGGTGTTACCTCACGAGCAATGAATAATAATTCATCATTTTACGTTCCACCAACCCTTCCATTTCCATTTCGCCGAGCAGTTCCGCGGTATCGCCCGCTCTCATACCCAGTTTTTCCGCAACGGTATCGAAATGCGCGTCCCCGCACCGCAGTATCTCCGCGACAGCGGCGTATCTGCCCGTAGGTTCGGCATACCGCTTTCGCGCGGGCGCGTCCAGCCCCATATCCTCGAATATGTCCGACGGGCTCGTCGCCGCGACCGCTCCTCCGCGGAGCAGTCCGTTCGTTCCCGCCGAACGGGTGGAAAGCACGCTTCCCGGAACGGCGAACAGAGGTTTGCCCTGCTCCGCCGCTGCGGTCGCCGTTATAAGCGCGCCGCTCTTTTCGCCCGCCTCGACGACGAGCACTCCGTCCGAAATGCCGCTGATGACGCGGTTGCGTTCGTGATAGACGAATTTGTTCGCCTTTCTGTCGGGAGGATACGCTCCGACGAGCAGCAGCCTGTTCCCCGCGTCTTTCATATATTCGGGGCGCGCGAACGCGTCGTGTCCGCACGCAAGCACGCATATCGCACAGCCGCCCGCGGCGAGCGCGCTCTTTACCGCGTAGCCGTCTATGCCCGTAGCGTGACCGCTCACTATCACAAACGACGCGGACAGTTCTTCCGCCCATTCGGTCGCGACCCGTCTGCCGTAATCCGTACACGCGCGGCTGCCCACCACGGCGAGCGACGGTCTGCCGAGCAGTTCGTCGTTGCCCTCCGCGTACAGCACGAGCGGAGGAAATTCCTCGCAGGCGGAGAGCTTTTCGGGATAGTTGCCGTAACCTCTGACGAGCAGCCGAAGTCCGCGCCGACCTATCGCGCGCAGTTCTTCCGTAATGAGTTCCTCGTCCGCGCGCCGCGCCATATTTTCATATGCGCCGCCGCAAAATTCGCGGAGCTTATCCGAATCCAGCCCCTTGATTATCTCCGAGGGCTTGCCGTAAATATCCAGCAAAGCGTACATCCGCCGCGGCGAAAGTCCGCTCGTGTGCAGCCAATAATACGCTTTGCGCTCGTCCGTCATAATATCCCGCGGTTCCTGTCCAGACTGCGGTATTGCACCGCTTCGGCAACGTGCTTTTTGAGCACGCGCTCCGACCCGTCAAGGTCGGCTATCGTGCGCGATACTTTAAGGATACGCGTGTACGCGCGCGCGGAAAGCCCGAGTTTCGCAAACGCGGACCGAAGCAGCCGTTCGCTGTCGCCGTCCGTCGCGCAGTATTCTCTCACATCCGCGCCCGACATCTGCGCGTTGCAATGTATCCCGCTGCCCGCAAACCGTTCCAGCTGTACCCTGCGCGCGGCGTTCACCCGCGCCGCCACCGTCGCCGAGTCCTCTCCGTCGGATGACGACGACAGTTCGTCGTAAGTCACGCTGCCCACTTCTATGTGTATGTCTATCCTGTCGAGGAGAGGTCCGGACAGTTTGGACAGATATTTGCTTATCTGCGCGGGAGTACAGGTGCATTCCGCCGATGAGCTGCCGTAATTGCCGCACGGACACGGATTCATACTTGCTACAAGCATAAATCTCGCCGGATAATCCACCGTTCTCGCCGCGCGGGAAACGGTGATCCTGCCGTCCTCTATCGGCTGACGGAGTATTTCCAGCGTAGCGCGCGGATATTCGGGCAGTTCGTCGAGAAACAGCACGCCGTTATGCGCCAGCGAGATCTCGCCGGGGCGTGCGGACGTTCCGCCGCCCGTCAGCGCTATCCTGGACGCCGTATGGTGCGGAGAACGGAACGGACGTCTGCTTATTATCCCTTCGCCTTCCGGCAGCATCCCCGCCACGCTGTGTATCTTCGTGGTCTCGAGCATTTCTTCCGCGCTCATATCGGGAAGAATGGAAGGCAGGCACTTCGCGAGCATTGTCTTGCCGCCGCCGGGAGGACCTATCATAAGTATGTTATGTCCGCCCGCCGCAGCAATCTCGAGAGCGCGGCGCGCCGCATACTGACCCTTGACGTATTTCAGATCTTCCCCGCCGCCGCGCGTGCCGGCAACCGATATCGGGTCTTTAGTCACAATAGGGCGAAATTCTCCTTTCCCGGATACGAACTCCGCGACCGAGCGGAGATCGGGCAGCGCGTATACCGCTATGCCCGAAACGAACGAGGCTTCCTCCGCATTGCCTTCGGGTATGACGGCACGCTTGAAGCCCCTTTCCGCTGCGGCTATTATGACGGGGAGTATCCCGTTCACGCGGCCGAGCCCGCCGTTAAGCGACAGTTCGCCGACGAATATCGTATCCGCCGTTCCCGCCGCAGGCAGCTGCTCGGTCGCCTGTAAAATGCCGAGAGCGATCGGAAGGTCGAAGGACGAGCCCTCCTTGCGCGTGTCCGCGGGAGCGAGGTTGACCGTGATACGCTTGGGAGAAAGGCGAAAGCCGCTGTTTTTCAGCGCGCTTCTCACCCTTTCTTTGGATTCTTTCGTGGCGGCGTCGGGAAGTCCGACGATCTCCATACCGGGCAGACCGTTGTTTATATCGATCTCCACCGATACGGCGTATCCGTCTATTCCCCGCAGTCCGAAACTGTTTATCTTCGCAAGCATCCCGATCCCCCGTTCGCGCTTCTATCAGCCTCTCACCCAATACCTCATACACTCGCCGAAGCCGGAAGTGCGGTCGGTTATGAATACCTTTCTGTTCTTCGCAACCGTGACGTCGAGCACGACGACCGTGTAATACATATGCACGAGCACCGTCAGCACGGACAGCAGTATGGAGAATACGTTGAGCGCTCCTATCGTCGTCATATTCGTCGCGTTCGCGTCCGCGATATAGTCGCCCGACAGCATACCGCCGCCGTACAGCGCAAGCAGAGCGTTGAGCACCACGAACACTCCCGTAACGGCGAATACTTTGAGTATGCGCTTGTCCTTAGTCGCGAGGAACGCCGGAAGCATCAGCGCGAGCGAAGGCATAAGCGACCATTCGTTCGAGCCGACCATATATACCGCCGCCGTGAACGACAGGAAGGACGCCATAAGCACGAGGTTGGCGCGGTTGCGCTTTATCAGATAGAACACCGTCGCGAATACGGCGGAAATGACGACGAACACTATCGCGAACACGAGAGAACGGAAATTGGGTCCCAAGGTCTCGTAGTTGTTAGTAACAACCGTATATATGCCGAGCGCGTTCTCTCCGAAGAAGTTGATTGCGTTGGAGTCGACGGTGAACGGCGCGACGAACAGCTGGTTCATCACGTCGGCAAATCCCACCGCGCCGTCCGCGAAGTATGCGGGCAGGCTGACGAGATACATCACCGCGAAGCCGAGAACGGCGCACAGAGGCGCGTAGAATACGTTATAGTACGCCGGGTCTTTCATTACCGAATCGAACGAAGGCTTCGCTTTGACGATATTGATGACCGACTTGACCGTCGCATACACGACGTAGAATCCCACGACGGGCACGACGAACACGGCATACGGGCTGACAAGACAGGATATGCTCGCGGCGAGGCACATACCGAACATATTCTTGCTCAGTACGAACGCGAACGTGACGACGAGCGCAAGCGCAAGCAACGTTATCTCCGATCCCCATACCGACGACATCACGAAGAACAGCGGATTGAGGAAATACAGCACCGTGAGCGCGAGCGCGACGTAGCGGTTGAAATACTTTTTGGCAAGCGCGTATATCACGCACGCGAGGGCAACGTCGGCAAGGAGGAAAGGCAGTTTGACGAAGAACTGCATTCCCGTGTCCTCCACGCCCAGCCCCGCCGAGATGCCCCAGCCGCCGAACAGCGCGTAGATATACCCCGCAAGAGGAGAAACGGACATATATTCCGTCGTATATCCCGCAAAGCCGTCGTTGTCGATCACGCCATTGGCGATGCCGTAGGCGGTGTCGTACGTCGGACCGTAACCCTTTATGACGAACGTCAAAAGCAGTCTTACCGCTATCCCGACGGCAAGAATTATGAAAAACACATACAGCGGCTTCATTCTGCCGACGGATACCGTCTCTTCGTTTTTCAGCGAATGGTATCTGCCGACGATGAACACGGAAACGAGGCTGACGGCTGCCGTCAGCAGGACGAACAGCACGATCACGACCATGTTTGCCGCCGCTATATCGGCGTTTATCTGCGAAATGTTAGCGAACAAATCTACCTCCGAAAAAGCGCGAAAAGAGTTTGGAGCGCCCAAACTCTTTCACACCTTTATTTTGCTTCTTTTAACTTCGCGGCCTTGCCGGAGAGTTTTCTAAGGTAATAAAGTTTAGCCCTGCGCACTCTTCCCTTTCTGACGACTTCCACTTTGTCGATGCGGGGGGAATGCACGGGGAAAGAACGCTCGATACCGACGCCGAACGACACTCTTCTGACGATGAACGTCTCCCGCAGACCGCCGTTCTTGCGCGCGATCACCGTGCCTTCGAACGCCTGCAGACGCTCTCTGTTGCCTTCGACGACTTTGACGTAAACTTTTACTACGTCGCCGACTTCGAACTGCGGTACATTTTCTTTCATGTACTCTTTTTCGATTTCCGTAATCAAATTGCTCATGACATAACTCCTGTATTCATACGCGTTCACGGCGCAATCTCCTGCGCCGGCGGACCGCATAAGTCACTAACGGAAAGTTTAGCATAAATGCGCGGCGTTAGCAAGCGATTTGACGCCGCTTTTCCGAAAAATTCACATTAAAATTTCCATTATATATATTGCGGCGCGTCATACGCCCTCCGCCGCCGCGCTATCCTCCGCAAAAACCGACGGGATAACTGTCTCTCCCGAAACGGCGAGCGTCGTTTCGCCCTCCCACAGCGCGACAGCTTCTTCCGCCCCGCCGACGGGATCGGCATTAAGGTCGGACGCCGGCACGCCGCCGATAAGCGACGAACTCCCGTACAGGCAGTCGGTGATGTCGTGCTCACGCCCGCCGCTCACACACGCGGCGAAAGCCCCTTCCGTATCCGCCTCCGTCTGCGCGAAGCAATGCGAAAAGTCGCCGCGCTCCCCGCACACGGCAAACCCCGCGCCCGAGCCGGACGATACTATCTCCGAGACCGCGACGCAGTACGATATGTCGCACATCTCCGCATAACCGACGAAGCCCGACGCGGTATGCGCCCCGCCCGTCGCGGAGATCGAAACGTATGCCGAACAGTCGCGCACCGAACCGAATTTGTTCGTATCCTCGATCGCGCCGATAAGTCCGCCGACGCGGGAAGCTCCCGATGAAGCTACGCTTATCCCGCCGTCAGACGCGCAGCAGTATATCTCCGCGATACGGGCATATCCGACCAGCCCGCCGGCGTAAAACGACGCGCCTTCGGATGAGGACAGCGTTATCGAAAAACCGGAAACGCGCACATTCTTCACCGACGCCGCCAGCGTCACGCCCGCATCGTCGTCGCGCGAGCCGCATACCGCGCCGAACAGCCCCGCGGCGTGCGTTTCGTCCGCGCCCGCTTTCATTACGACCGTCATACCGTATACCGTGTGTCCCCTGCCGTCGAAGCTGCCCGCAAACGCGTACCCGTCGTCGCCGGAATTGCCTATCGGCGTCCATTCGTGACCGCCGAGATATATGTCCGCGCCGAGCGCGACATACTTGCCGGCAAACGTATCTCCGCCCGCAACGAGTTCGGCGAGATATGCGAGCTGACCGGCGTCCGCAACGATATACGGATCGCTCTCCGTGCCGCTGCCCGAAGCGAACGCATCGGCGCTCCCGCCGTTCCAGACTTCGGACGCGCCGCATACGACGCACTTCCCGTTCTCGTAAACGTGTTCTTTGCTCTCGTGCGGCGCTCCGCACACTTCGCAGATATGCTCTTCCGTATATTTATGCTCCGAGTGCGCCGCTCCGCAGATAACGCACATGTGGTCTTCTCCGTATTCGTGCGCGTCCGAGCCGTAGTAATGCCCGCAGACGGTGCAATAATGGTCCTCGCCGTACTCCGTATGTTCGCACGCATATCCGCACATAACGCAGACCCCGTTTTCAAACTCGTGCCCGGCCGTTTCATGACCGCAGATTACGCACTCGTGGCTGCCGTCGTAGACGTGATCGGGCGATTCCGCGTTTTCACCGCATACCGAACAGACGTGATCCGTCCCGAACGTATGCGCCGGCTCCGACCACTTCGCGTGCAGCGTGACGTCGCCGCACTCTTCGGGAAAAGTGCCGACGAACGGGACGGAGAACCCGCCGTCGTAATACCAGCCCTCGAACGTCCTGCACGGCAGCACGGGATCTCGCAGATCCGCGCTCATCGTTTCCGCCGTGTAATACGACGGATTAAGCGGATCGCCCGTTCCGCCGCCGAGTTCGTACGTTATCTTATAGCGGGTGAGCGCGAACTCCGCCGTAAACGTCGTGTTTCCCGTCAGTTCGTGCGGGAACGAAACCGCTTCGCCGTCGGCAGTCCATCCGATAAAATCGTAATGGTCCTTATGCGGATCGGCGGGCGCGCTTATCTCCGTCAGCGCTTCCGCTTCACCCGAACTCACCGTCACTCCGTCTGCGACGAAAGAATATTCATAGCTTTTCACCGCGAACACGGCGGTAAAACGCGTGTCGCCCATCAGAACATACGGGAAAGAAACGAGCTTCCCGTCCACGCTCCAACCGACGAGATCGTAATGCTCTTTTTCGGGATCGGACGGGGCGGTCACCTCGCAGAGCGCGTCCGAAACGCCCGCGAATACAGTTTCCCCGTCCGCTTCAAACGAATATCCGTACTGCTTTTTCGAGTATTCCGCCGTCAGCACGGTGTCCTTTTCCAGCACGAACGGGAACGTGACCGCTTTGCCGTCCGCCGTCCAGCCGATAAAATCGTAATGCTCCATATACGGGTCTGCAGGCTCGCTTATCTCCGTCAGCGCTTCCGCTTCACCCGAACTCACCGTCACTCCGCCGGAAACGAACGAATATTCGTACACCGCAGTCTTATAGACGGCGGCAAAATTCACGTCGCCCGCCAGAACATACGGAAACTCCGTTACTTCGGACGCGCCGTCCTCCGCCCAGCCGACGAAATCGAGATGTTCTTTTTCGGGCGCGGACGGAGAGTCCAGCTCGGTGAGCGCGTCCGCTTTGCCCTCCGCAACTACCGCGCCGTCTGCGGTGAACGAATACGAATATTGCTTTGCCGAATATACCGCCGTAAATTCGCGGTCGCCCGTCAGGACATACGGAAAATCAACGATCTCGCCCTCCGAGCCCCAGCCGATAAAATCGCAATGCTCCCTCTCCGGCGGCGCGGGAGCGGATATTTCCGTTCCCTTTGCCGCGCTACCCGACAGTATCTCGCTGCCGTCCGCCGCATAAAACGCGTAGACCGCGGTCTGCGCGCCGCCATCGTCGATCGGATCGCGCCCCGACGCACCGCCCGCGCCGCCGTCCGAACACGCGGCGAACGCGAAAACAAATGCCGCGGCGACAACCGAAAGCGCGGCGAAAAACAACGCTCTGC
Organism: uncultured Clostridia bacterium; assembly: GCA_944372345.1. Taxonomy (GTDB): domain Bacteria; phylum Bacillota; class Clostridia; order Christensenellales; family Pumilibacteraceae; genus Protoclostridium. The sequence goes on along the minus strand of CALVYT010000038.1, from coordinate 100,894 downwards.
AAAAACTCTTTCCAAACTTTCTCATACGTGTATCACTCTCTTATCGCCGTGTACGGAAAAACCGCGGACAAAACAGCCGCGGCAAAAAATTCATTCTTCCATTCTGTCGAGCTTTATGCCCGCCTCTTTAAGCAGCGTAAGCGCGAAATCGTCGGGATAACCGTATTTATATACGACCCGCTTTATCCCCGCGTTGATGATTATCTTCGTGCATATTATGCAGGGCTGATGAGTGCAGTACAGCGTCGCGCCGTATATGTTTATCCCCATACGCGCCGCCTGGGTCACGGCGTTCTGTTCGGCGTGGACCGCATAACACAGCTCGTGGCGCATCCCGCTCGGTATGCCCATTTCCCTGCGCATACATACTTTCTTTTCCGCACAGCTCTTTATCCCCTCGGGCGCGCCGTTATATCCCGTAGTCATTATCCGCTTGTCCTTTACGATCACCGCTCCTACGTGCCTGTTCTCCTGCCAGCAGCTGCTCCACGACCCCACGGTCTCCGCAAGCTGCATGAACCGCCTGTCCCACTTATCGAAATTATCGCCCATATCCGCGCTCCTTACGATCTGCCGTTTTCCGATATTGTAGCATATCGTTTCCCGCCCGCGCAAGTATTTTGAAAAATTTTTTTCGCAATTACGCAAAAACCCTTGACAACGGCGGCGGACGGGACTATAATATGCGTGAAAGTCAAAGAAAGTCAAAAATGCTTGACCGATCGATTTTCGGCATAAGACGCGCCGTCTGACGCATAAGATATGCACGCAGAGTCTGTCTGTCGCCCGAAATTTGCATAAGAAAACAATTTTCACGGCAATTACGGCAAAAAACAAGCTCTCCACGCTTGACAAAAGCGCGCGTCGATAATAAAATAGATTACAGTCGGACATCGGGAAACATCCCGCAAAGCTCCGGCGGAAAATACGAAAAAACATTCAGGAGGCATATATGACCATTAAACCTTTGTTTGACAGAGTCGTAGTCGAGCAGATCGACAACGAAGAGACGACGAAGAGCGGCATAGTTCTTCTCGCCAAGGATCAGGAAAAGCCCCAGATGGCGCGCGTGGTGGCTGTCGGCCCCGGCGGCGTTATCGACGGAAAAGAAGTCGTTATGAACGTAAAAGTCGGCGACAAAGTTCTCTGCTCCAAGTATGCGGGCAGCGAATTCAAGATCGACGGAAAGGAAGTCACCATTCTCCGTCAGAGCGATATACTCGCGATCGTAGAATAATAAGGAGGCAATGAAATGGCAAAACAGCTTAAACACGGCGAAGAAGCGAGAAAGGCTCTCGAAGCGGGCGTCGATACGCTTGCGAATACCGTAAAGATCACTCTCGGACCAAAGGGAAGAAACGTAGTGCTTGACAAGAAGTACGGCGCTCCCCTGATCACGAACGACGGCGTGACGATAGCCAAGGAGATCGAACTCGAAGATCCGTTCGAGAACCTCGGCGCGCAGCTCGTCAAGGAAGTTTCAGTCAAGACCAACGACGTTGCCGGCGACGGAACGACGACCGCTTGCGTGCTCGCGCAGGCGATAATCAAAGAAGGTCTTAAAAACGTGGCGGCAGGCGCGAACCCGATGATCGTCAAGAAAGGTATCGCGGCGGCGACCGAAGCTGCGGTGGACTACCTTAAAAGCATATCCAAGGAAGTTGACTCCAAGACGGGCATCCAGCAGGTCGCGAGCATTTCCGCAGGCGACGAGACCGTCGGCAAGCTCATCGCGGAAGCGTTCGAGAAGGTCGGCAAAGACGGCGTTATCACCGTCGAGGAATCCAAGACGATGGATACCGTGCTCAACGTCGTCGAAGGTATGCAGTTCGACAGAGGCTACGCTTCCAGCTATATGGTCACGGACACCGACAAGATGGAGTGCGTGCTCGACAACCCCGTGATCCTCATCACGGATAAGAAGATAAGCAATATCCAGGAGCTCCTCCCTCTCCTCGAACAGGTCGTTCAGAGCGGACAGAAACTGATGATAATCGCCGAGGACATCGAGAGCGAACCGCTTGCGACGCTCGTCGTCAACAAGCTGCGCGGCACGTTCAACTGCGTCGCCGTCAAGGCGCCCGGCTTCGGTGACAGAAGAAAGGAAATGCTTCGCGATATAGCCGTTCTGACGGGCGGCACCGTAATCAGCGAAGAGACCGGTCTCGAACTCAAAGACGCAAAACTCGATATGCTCGGACGCGCAAAGCAGGTCAAGGTCAGCAAGGAGAACACGACCATCGTCGAAGGCGCGGGCGATCCTACCGCGATCAAAGACCGTATCAAGATGATCAGATCGCAGATAGAGACCACGACGAGCGACTACGACAAGGAGAAGCTCTCCGAGCGGCTCGCCAAACTCGCGGGCGGCGTCGCCGTCATCGGAGTGGGCGCTGCGACCGAAGTGGAGATGAAGGAAAAGAAGCTTCGCATCGAGGACGCGCTTGCGGCTACCCGCGCGGCTGTCGAAGAAGGTATCGTTCCCGGCGGCGGCGTGGCTCTCCTGTCGGCTATCCCCACCGTCAAGTCCCTCGTCAGAAAGCTGGAAGGCGACGAACGCACGGGAGCGGCGATCGTGCTCAGGGCGCTCGAAGAGCCTATCCGCCAGATAGCGGTCAACGCCGGTATCGACGGCGGCGTGGTAGTGAACACGATACTCACCTCCCGCAACAAGAAAAATTACGGCTACAACGCTCTCAAAAACGAATACTGCGACGTTGTCGAACAGGGTATCATCGACCCGACGAAGGTCACGAAAAGCGCGCTGCAGAACGCGGCGAGCGTCGCAGCTACCCTGCTTACGACGGAGAGCATCGTCACCGATATCCCCGCTCCCGAGCCTCCCGCAGGCGGCAATATGGGCGGCGGAATGGGCGGAATGTATTGATCCGCCCGTCGGCGATAAGGCATTATAAAGCAAATGCGCACGCGTCAAGCGTGCGCTTTCTTTTTGCCTTGCAGATGAAAAATATCTGTCAGATCAGCGGTTCCGCATATGCTATCGGGTCAGCCCCGACGTCACTCCCGACGAACCGAATCGTCAGATCGTCAGTTCCGCATATGCCTGTCATGTCAGTAGTTCCGCGCCGGACGGGACTCCGCCCATGCCTGACACCACGCGGAAACCCGAAAAATCCATACCGTCGTCGGGCACGACGTATATGCGCTTATGCGACCATATGCCGCTCGAACACTCCTGAGAAAACGCCTTATGCTCGATCATATGTCTGGCAAGTACTGGGTGCGCGTATATAAGCGCGATGGAAACGGCGTGGTTCATAAACAGCTTTTTCAGATCGTATTTTATACGGCGTGAAATATACGCGTCTATGAGCAGAAATCCCGTGCCGCCGCAATACTGACACTTGTCCTGCGTGATCGAACCGAGCTCCTTCCCCACTTTTTTGCGGGTGATCTCCACCAGCCCCAGCCCCGACATATCGAGGACGCGGGTCTTGACCCTGTCGAAAAACAGTTCGTTTTTCATCGCTTCGACGACGGAGATCTTGTGCTCGGGGTCTGCCATATCGATAAAATCGACGACGATGATCCCGCCTATGTTGCGCAGACGAAGCTGACGGACGATCTCCTTGACGGCTTCGAGGTTGGTTCTGTAAACGGTATCTTCACGGTTGTCCGTGCCGATATACTTGCCCGTATTGACATCTATCGCCGTCAGAGCTTCCGTCTTTTCTATGACGAGGAAGCCGCCGCTTTGCAGTTCCACGCGCGGCGAATATATCGTCGCCATATCCTCGCCTATCCCGTAATGATCGTAAATGTCCTCTTCCTCGTCGTAGAATTCCACGCTTCCGCGGAAGTACGGGCAGAATACCTCGACCATCTGCCGTATGTCGTCCGCCATACGCCTGTCGTTGCAGACTATGCTCTCGGTGCGGTCGGACAGCATATCGCGTATCGTGCGGTAGAGGATATTGCCCTCGTTGTGGATGAGCGCGACTCCGTCCGTTTCCTCCCAGCGGCGCTGTATGCGTTCACCCGCCTTGATGAGGAACTTCGCTTCCTGAATGATCTCCTCGTCTGTCGCGGTCAGGCAGTTGGTGCGCGCGATGAAACCGCCGCCCTCGGGCGCGATGCCCGTGAGCAGCTCGGTCAGCTTGTCCCGAAGAGTGGGACTGGTTATCTTGTTGGAAACGCCCACGAACGGAAGATTGAAAAGATATACGACGAAATGCCCCGGAATGGAGATGTTCGAGGAAAGTTTCGGTCCTTTGAGATCCGTCCCCTCCTTGATCGCCTGCACCATGACGTAATCGCCTTTCTTTGCGGATATTTTATGAGGAAGCGCATTCCTCTCTCCGAGTACCGACTTATGATCCAGCGTTTCGTCTATGTACCAGAAACCCGTCCTGCTGAGCCCGATATCCACGAACGCGCTCTGCAGTCCGTCCACCACGTCGGTGACTCTGCCCTTGTATATGTTGCCCGAGGTCTGACGTTCGTCGGACGATTCGCCGTAAAGTTCGCAGAGTCGCCCGTTTTCTATCAATCCGACGGTTGTATAAATTTTTTCGCTATCGACCAAAATAATGTTTTTCTTCATATTATCCGTTCGCATAACGCCATATATTATATCACAACAATGCGCGTTTTGCAAGAGAAATTACCGTATCGGAACAGCTAAATTGTGTTATCATACGTTCGAGATCGCCCTCTCCGACGGCGAAAAGCGGAGTCCCCGCGTCATCGCACACCATAAAACGCGTATATCTGTCAGGGCGAAGCATAGCAAAAAGCTCCGCGGGCGTACTGTCCTGCGAGACCATTATCTCCCGCACCGGCAGTCCGCCGCGCAGTCTTACTTTCATTTCATTCATCGCATACATCCTCCCGAGTCCGCCGTCCGACGGCATCATCAAAGACGCCAGCACGAATATGCCGAGTGTGGCAAACGACGCGTTGACGCCCGTAACGAGCATGACAAAAGCGCAGCATAAAGCCGCCATACCCGTAAAAATACTTACTATGCGTGATATAATACCTGCCTTTTTTGCGGAAAAACAGTGATAAAGAACGCCGTGAAGTATTCTGCCGCCGTCCATAGGAAACACGGGAAGCAGATTTACGGCAGCCGTGAACAGCGACGCATAGGCAATACTCTCCGTCGCCGCGTATGCCGCGGGGAAAAACCACCAAACCGCGGCGAGCAGAACGAAGATCGCAATATTCACGACAGGACCCGCCGCGGCTATCTTCGCCTCGTCGAGCGGTTTGATATACCGATCTTCCCCGCCGAGCGATACTCCGTGCGGCATTATGCGGACGCGGCGCAGCCTGTATCCGAGCTTTTCCGCAACGCAGGCGTGGGAGTACTCGTGAGGAAGAAGCGCGGCGGCATAGGAAAGCAACGCGATCCCGTGCCCGAGAAGCACGAGCGCGACGGCGAGCACGATCGTCAGCGGCGAAACATATATCCCTTCGTTTTTTACGGTCTTACGCTTACGCACCCTCTATTTTACGCGTATTGCGTCACGCATATGCCGCTTATGCAAACTCCGAGCGCGTGACGAGCATATCCCCGACGTCGTATACCTCGTCCGCGGAAAAGTCCAGATGGAACAGTATTTCCCTGCCGCTCTCGTCGATATCGGCGACAATGGACATTTCTCCGGAGAGCGCCATATATTCGGAAAGCAGTTTTTTGAGATCGGAGCGTATGAGCGCGAGCAGCGCGGAGAGCGACTTTGCTCTCGCCCCGAGAAGATACGATCTGAGTTTATCCGAAACGTCCGCTTTCATAATCTGCGTTTCATCCTCCTTTTTATTCCGCCGAACAGTCCTCTGTATTTTTTTGTGAGATCGAAAACTTCGGGAGTGCCGGACAGTATGCCGCGCGCGAGCGCGCCGCACGCCGAAACGCCCGCGCCCATACCGTAGTCAAACGAGTTGCTCAGAAGATTCATCCCGTCGTCCTCGGGGATCATACCGTAAACTTCCGTTCCGAGCAGCCGTTCCACATCGCTGCGCGACAGCATTTCGCCGGACACGACGAGATCTCCCCGAACTCTGTTCACGACGGTGTAAACGCGGTCGATACCGCCCGCGCGCAAAATGCGCAGGACCGTTTCGGCGTCGCGCACGCTGCTGATATGCGGCGTAGTCACGAGCACCGCCTCGTCGCACGGCTCTACGGCGCGGCGAAATCCCCCGTCTATCCCCGCAGGGCAGTCCACGAGCACGATCTCGAAACTGCGCGCGAGCCGCTGTACTATTTCCTTCATGCTCTGCGCGTTCAGGGCGGATCGGTCGCGGCTGTGCGCGCCCGGCAGTATGTAAAAACCCGGTTCGTCCATGTCGCGTATCAGCGCCTGGTTCATACGGCACTTGCCCTCCGCAACGTCCACGATGTCATATACCACACGCATATCCGCCCCGACCAGCACGTCGAGATTGTTCAGCCCGAGATCCGCGTCGAGCGCGACGGTGCGCTCGCCCATAGACGCGAATATACGCCCGAGCGTCGCCGTCAGCGTAGTCTTTCCCACGCCGCCCTTTCCGCTTGTGATCACAAATGTCCTCGCCATATTCTCGTCGTATGATACCACGATACGCGGCGCGGAGAATGATATGATACGCCGAATGATGACGAAGTATGACCGAAACGGCAAAGCGGTCGCCGGACTTTCCGAACGAGTACGACCGTTCGGCGATCGACCGCTTCCTAAACGCGAAAACGAAACGCAAAACGCGCCCGCCGAAGCGGACGCGCCGTCTGTTCTTATTCCTATGTTGCCGCGCAACGGTCGTTACGGCCGCGGCGGCTTTTCCGGCGGAGACGTAAACCTTACGGGATCACGCCCTCTTGCCCGTTATCTCGCCGAGAAGCACCGCGTTTTCAAGCAGCTTGCCGCCGCCGAGCACTGTCGCGTACTCCGCGTCGTTATGTACGATGACGGGAAGATTGAGCCTGCCGAACATAAGTTTATCCAGTCCGAGGATCTTGCTCGCGCCGCCGGTAACGTGCACGCCGTCCGTGCTTATGTCCGCGGCGGTCTCGGGCGGGAGCACCTGCAGAATGCTGTCAACCGCGTCCGCTATGCGCAGATAGTACGGCATCAGCGCTTCCATAACGTCCGTCGCCCTCACCCTGAAATTGGCGGGAGCGCGCGCCGCGATGTCCGTACCCGACACGAGCAGTCCCGTTTTGTCGTTGGAATACAGGCTGCCGATACGGCTCTTGATGCGTTTTATCGTTTCCGTTCCGACGCCGAAGTCGTATTTGCCCATAATGAAGTCGCGCAGCGCTTTATCCATCATATCGCCGCCGACGTTTATCGCGCAGCCGCTGACAATGGACGCGAGAGAGATTACGGCGATCTCCGTCATGCCGCCGCCTATGTCGACGATCAGACTGCTCTTGTGCGTATGCACGGGCAGCCCCGCGCCTATCGCGGACAGCATGGCGTTCTCCACCATCGTCACATAAGTGCAGCCCGCTTTGGCAAACACGTCGTCGTAGACGCGGCGTTCTTCGAGAGAAAGTCCGACGGGTATGCCGACGACAGCCCTGATCTTCGGTCCGAACAACCCGGGGCAGACTACTTTAAGAAGGAACGCCGTCAGCATGTCGCGGCAGGCGTCCGCATTGGCGATCACTCCGTCCTCGACGGGGCGGATCACGTTTATCCTGTCCGAAGCGCGCCCTTCCATCGCGGCGGCGCTCTTTCCCACCGCTTTTACGCGGCGGCGCTCCGGCTTACCGTCGTACGCGATGACCGAAGGCTCGCAAAGCACTATGCCGTTTCCCGGCATAAATATCGAAGTATTGGATGTTCCGAGCGATATTGCAAGCTCTTCCGTCATAAAAAGTTCTCCCAAAGCAAGCGGCCGACCAGCTTTACAGGCAAGCCGACCACGTTGTCGTAATCTCCCGTGATCTTTTCGACGAGCGGCGCAAGTTCTTCGTCCTGTATGCCGTACCCGCCCGCTTTATCGAACGGTTTTCCCGTCGCTATATACGCCCTTACGAGCGCTTCGTCGAACGGCGCGAACGTCACTTCCGTCTTTTCCGCGGCTTCGACCGTTTTCTTTCCGTCCGTCAGGCACACCGCCGTAACGACGGTATGCGATCTGCCGCACAGATCTTTCAGCATTGCAAAGGCGTCCTCTTCCGAGCGCGGTTTCCCGAGCGGACTGCCGTCGGCGGACGACACCACCGTGTCCGCGCCGAGAACGACCCCGCCGTCGGGATCGACGGCAAGCGCTTTGAGCCGCGCGTTCGCCGCCGCCGTGCTTTCACAGTCGCCGAGAGCGACTTCGCCCACGTCCGCAGGACGTATGACGACCGCAAGCCCCAGTCTGCGCACAAGTTCCGCGCGGCGCGGCGACGCAGACGCGAGAATGAGTTTCATCAGAGTATGTCGAGATTTTTCTTGTATGCCTTCGCGAACTCGGCGCGCGCTGAAAGCGCGTCCTTGATCTCGAGAGAGCAGTCGCCCTCCGCTTCCGTTTTCATTATCACGGAATCTCCGAGCACGTCGCAGTTGATGGACTTGATGCCGCCGCTCATCGAACGGTCGAGCGATTCGGCTATCCGAAGGATCACGGACAGCTTCATCACCGCGGCAAGATCCTCTTCCTGCACTATATCCTTATATTTATTCCACTCCTGCATATTGAACTCCGCGGGATGATGACCGAGCGCGACGAACGCCGCGAGCACCATATCGCGGTGGGACAGCCCGTACAACGTGGAATTGAGAATAAAGTAGAACGAATGCTTGTTGTGCGCGTAATATTTGAGCCGCACGCCGATGTCGTGCATCAGCGCCGCGACGCGCAACACTTTGACGTACATTCTCGGAAGTTTGTGGAGCACGCGGAGCTGTTTATAGAGCATTATCGAAAGATTGCACACCTGCTCGCAGTGCTTGATGTTCTGATCGCAGTAGTACAGCTGCGTATATACGGAGTGAGCGACGATATCGCCTATCGGTTTTTCCAACGTCGTCGGCACCGCGTGATTGAACATTATGCCCTCGCGTATACCGGACGCGGAAACCACCGCCCCCGTGAAGTTCGTGCAGTCGAAGAACGACTTTATCCCCGCGAGCGCGGCAACGAATATATCCGCCCGTTCTTCGTTGAGCCCCTTGATCTTCGCGCGCTTATCCACGGGCAGAACGCGTATCGTATCGTAAATGTTCAGGAACTCCTCTTTGCTTATCGGATAGTTGTGTATCGCGGAAAGCGGATAACGGCGCAGCCGCTGGCTTATCGTCGCGAGGTTGCGGAAAGACCCGCCCACGCCTATAAGCTGGACGTCGGGTTCTATTTCGCGCAGCCACGGGATCTCCGCGAGCTGGTTGCCTATATACTCCTCAATGAGCTCGGATACGCGTTCGGGAGGGTTCGTCCCGTCATTGAACAGATCGCTGAGCGTTATCGCGCCGAACGGCAGCGTCGTGCGGTTCAGGATATTGCGCCTGTTGTACTGCACGAGCTGGAAGCTGCTCCCGCTGATATCTATGATTACTCCTTTGGGTATGTCGAGCGAATTGATGACGCCGTGGTAGATCAGCTGCGTCTCCTCTTCGTCGGTCAGCACCCTCAGCTTGAATCCGCAGGTGGAATTCACCTCTTCGAGGAAACTTTTCTGGTTCTTGGCGCGGCGGACGGCGTTGGTCGCAATGGCGTATACCTTGTCCACGTTGTTCGTATCGCACAGCTTCTTGAACATTTTAAGCGTCTTTACCGCCTGGGCGATACGCGAAGGTTTGATATATCCGTCGCGTTCCATATCCTGTCCGAGCCTTACCGTTTCCTGCAATTCGTCGAACACAACGAAATGACCGTCGTTATGACCATCTTCGAGCACATAAGCGAGTATCAGCTTTGCCAGATTACTCCCCATGTCTATTACGGCAATTTTTTCCATACGACTCCTTCTTTCTTCAAGACTTTATACCACCACATTAACCTTAACGGTATTATAACACATTGCTTGTGATTTGTAAATACCTTTTTGAAAAATAATTTACATAATATTTACGAAATCGTTTACTTTTTCCCTCCGGAAGTGGTATAATTCAAAGGTATGATATCTGCGGGTAAAATCCGAGCGGCGGTTTTCGCCGCGATACTGTCCGCGGCGACGCTGCTTTCGGCGCTCGCCATTTCCCCTTTTTCCGCGCGCGGCGTTCTTGCCGCAGACGTAAAAGCCGAGCCGCCCGCGCCGCTCGCCTACCGCTATGTTATGAGCGCGCCCGAAGCGGCGGCAGCCGACGGCGGATATATCTACGTTCTCGACGACGACGGCGGAGTGACCCGCGTCGCCTCTTCCGGGCGCACCGCCTCCGTAAACGATAATATCGCGCTGTCGGGGATCCCGTCCGCCGATGAAGCCGACAAGATCTCCGTTCTCACGTTGACGGAAAACGATACGGAGCAGACATATATCCGCCTCTGCGGAGCCGCCACGACCGCGGTGACCGCGGGAACAAACGGCGGAAATCCCGTCTTTTACGAAATTTACGATTCGTCCGTCAAGTATATCGATCCGACGGCGGAAAGTTCCGCCGCAGTCGAACTCGGCGGCTTGCAGCCGTCTTCCGGCTGCGAATTCGTCGGCGGAGCGGCTTACGGCGACACGCTGTATCTCATAGAGCGCGGCGATACCGCCGGCGGCTACCGCTTCTCACTGCTCGCCTATGACGCTTCCGCTTCGGACGACGAAAATACGCCCGAAATGCTTGTGATCGATCTCAACGCATACGGCAACACGGTCGCGGCTGCCGCGGCGAACGAATACGAACTGGTCTTTGCCACGGAAAGCGTGCTCTATTCCCTCTCCCTTGAAAGCGGAGATATTACCGAATCACCCGTCGGCGGGATAACTTCGCTGACCTTCTTCGACGGCGAACCGTACTACACCACCGCGGCAGGCAAGCTGTACGCCTTCGGCGACGACAAGCCCTTGCTTTCAATGTCCGAAAAGATCTCCGTCGCCTCCCGCAGAGGAACGGTGGCGTTCGCCGACGGCGGAAACGACAGAGTCACCGTGATGCGCGACGGTTCGCAGAGCGAGATACGCGTCAAAAATCCTGCCGCCGCCGCGATCGGATATACGGGAACGCTGTTCGTCGCGTCGGATAAAAACGTCGTCGCATTCGACGGTAACGATCAGGTCGCTTCTTACGACGCGGGAGCGATAATAACGGATATATGCGTAGATACCGCCGACATACTTGCCGACTCGCTGTATGTGCTGACCGAAAGCGGAGAACTGCTCTTTATCGATACGCGCGCGCAAGGCACGCCTGAAAGCGTGACAAGCGGCGTTACCGCGATCGCGGCGCGCCCCGACGGCGGAGTTTTCGCGCTCGGCTCGGACGGCGGCGTGACGGAATACTTCCCATCGGAGGACGGCTTCGCGACGGAAAGCACGGGCGTGACCGCGGCGGGCGGAACGGACATAGATTCCGACAGAGCGGGCGATCTGTTCGTCCTCACGGACGGCGGGATAAGCGCATACATACTGTCCGGCGGCGTTTACGGCGCAGCCGAACAAGTACAAGATACGAAAGACCTCGCCGCGTTCGAGATATGCGAAACGGAATTTTCCTCCGACGGTTACGCGATCTCGTTCGGAGATATGATAACCGTCGGCAAATACTCGGGAGCGACGGACATCGTCCCCGCGAGCAGCGCGCTGACCGATATGAAAAACGGCGACTATTCGGATTTTGAGAACGCCGCAATGACGAGCGCGCCTCTCCCGAAAGACGAAGCGGCGCAGATATACCGCACGGCGGTCGTTACGGAAATCTATCCGTTCCCCGTCGAATCCCCCTCTACGAGCGGCGATATAGAAAAAGGAGCTTACGTCATACTCGTCGCCGCATACGAAGATTCAGATTACGGCTATGCGATAGTCGAATCGGAAACGCGCGGGAGCCTGATCGGATACGTCGATCTCCGCGCCCTCGAAAAATGCGCGTATATGACGGATGAAAAAACGGAAGAAGCCTACGGCGCCGACCTGCGCAGATACGTAAGGATCAGCGGAACGGTCATCCGCAAGTATCCTTCTCTCTCCGCCCCCGGGCTTTCGCTCTCCGAAGACGCGGAGGTGTACGCGGCGGAAACGAACGCGGAATTCACTCTCGCGCCGTTCGTCGGCGATTACCGCGACAGCGACGGAGAGAGATGGTACCGCGTGATCGTGGACGAAGAAAGCGGACAATACGACGGGTATGTGCGCATAAGCGTGATGTCGGACAGGAGCGGCAGTCAGATCGAGCCGCGGTATAACGGCGAAGTGCACGCGCCCGACGGCAGAGCGGTATGCTACGATCTCGTCGGCGGCAATTACGTCGAAAACGGTATGACCGTCGCGGACGGCACTCCCGTCGAAGTGATCGGCGACTATACCAAATCGGAAGAATACACCCGCGTGCGCTATACGGACGAAGAAGGGACCGTCCGCGAATGCTGGCTGCTCACCTCGCAGGTGCGGATGACGGAAGCGGGCTGGTATCAGGTGGTAATGTTTATAGTGGCTGCGGTCGTCGTACTGTTCCTCGCCGTGCTAGTGATCGTGTTCGTCAAACGCAGAAAAAAGATAGACTGACCTTATATAAAACAACGGAAAACAACGGCGGCGTTCCCGATCTCCGGAAACGCCGCCGTTTTACTCTGCGCTTGTCCCGCGCAGGACGCGCACTGTTTTCACGCAGAGGGCTCGTCGCGGGTGGTCGCCGCGCAGCCGTCCTCTTCGCGCAGTTCAGTATGTACAGTTTCTATCCTCCCCACGGATATTTCGTATGCCGTGCGTGTTTCGGACTCTTCCTCGGACAGTTTTTTCACATACTGCCGCGACTGTATGCGCCCCGCTATACACAACTTAGTCCCCACGGGCAGCGTTCTGCAATAGCGCGCGTTCCGTCCCCACGCGATACACGGTATGTAATCCGACTTGTTGAACGCCCTGTTGACGGCTATCAGCAGATCGCATATCTCGCGGTTGAGAGGCGTCGTTCGGTATATCGGCTCTTTGCAGATATATCCCGTCAGTTCCGCGAAATTAGGATTGACACCGCCGTCATCGGGATCGGCAAATTCCTTAACGAATACCGTCAGCATCAGCTTGGAACGGTTATCCGTCATTTTGTTGTAGCTCCTGAACTGTCCGTCTACGGCTATCCTGTCGCCCTCTTTGAGGTCTGCGCCGCAGAGCAGCCGCTCCGCCGCCGTCACGGGGATCACGTCCCGCTGGCTGCTCAATCTCGGTACGCTCACGAGAAACTCGTAAAACCCTTCGCCGCATATCTCGTGCGTCATCACCGGCTGCGAGACTATCTCGCCGCAAAGGTGTACCCTGTTCGTCGTCGTGCGATCTTCGCTTGTCATGTCATACGCTCCTTATCTGTCTTCCTGTATGGTCTATCGTATAGTTATCTCTGTATATCATATCGCCCGCTTTCATGCAGGTATATCCCATGCATTTCAGCCCTTCGAGTATGAGCGGCAGCGCTTCGACGGTATGCTCGCCGTTGTTGTGCATCAGCACGATGCTGCCGTTTCTCACCGACCCGAGCACTCTTTCGGCTATCTCGCCCGCGGAAAGCCCCTTCCAGTCGAGGGTATCCACGTCCCACTGCACGGTGATCAGCCCGAGCTCCGACGCCGTTTCGATCAGCACGTCGCTGTACGACCCGTAAGGAGGGCGGAACAGTTCGGGGCGCTCGCCCGTCACGCGCTCTATGATGTCGCAGGACAAGGTCAGCTCGTCTTTTATGTCGCTCGCGCTCATTCCGCCCATATCGGGGTGAGTGTTGCTGTGCGTGCCTATCTCGAACCGCCCGCTGTCATACAGCGCTTTGAGCCGATCCGGGTATTTCTCCGCCCACATACCGACGGAAAAGAACGTCGCGCACACGTCGTACTCCTCTATCGTCGCCAGTATATCCGGCGTGCGCTCCGCGCCCCACGCGGCGTCGAACGTCAACGCCACGACCTTGTCCTCTCTCTCCACCGAATACACCGGCACGAGCCGCGGGCTGTACCCGAGATATACGCAGGCGCTGTCCGTCGTCGCGACCGCTGCCGAAGCCGCCGCTATCAGTGCCACGGCTATCGCGACCGCCGCCAGGCTGCGTTTGCTTATTATCGCCGTCCTCAATCCTCTGCTCCCGATTATACCATGATTTTTGCGCGAAATACGGCAGTTTTTGCCGCTTCGCGTCTTATCGCCGCGCAAACGGACCGCTGCCCCCGCTCTAAATGATATGCCGCGCGCTCCCGCCGTATGCGAAAAAGCCGACGGATCCGTCGGCTTCGGCAAAATGCGTTCCGTCACTCCGGGCGGCGCAGCTTTTTTATCGGAACGGGCATCCGCTCCTTTTTCTTCGTCAAAGCGGCGACCGCGCCGAACGCGCCCGCCGCAACGAGAAACCCTCCGAATATCCGTCCGAGCAGTTCCCCGTCCGCGTTCATCGCGAGAAAGGACGCCGCGACGCTCGCACCCGCCGCGGGAAGCGCGACAGTGAAAAAATACGACGTGCGCAGCAGTCCGTTCTTCGCGTGCACGAGCAGGCTGACCGCTGACATCGGGATGAATACAACGAGGTTGAGCGCCTGCGCGGCGTGCTGCGAAAATCCGCACAGCAGCGTCAGCAGAGGTATGAGCAGCGTTCCGCCGCCCATTCCCATCCCGCCGAGCGCGCCGCCCGCAAGCCCCGCGCATACAAGCGTCAGCCTGTCCATAACATCCTCGCTCCCGCCGTCGCCACGACGAGCGAAAATATCACGGATACGGCTTTCGGAGCCGCCGCGCGCAGCGCGAAAGAGCCGAGCGCGCCGCCCGCAGCCGCGCCCGCCATCACGAAAAACACGTCGGGAACGCGCACCCCGCCCGTCGCGGAATACACCGTCGCCGCCGCCAGACACACGGGAAAGATGACGAGCACCGTCGTCGCGTGGCATATCTTCACTTCCTCGCCGAGTATCTTTTCCAGAAACGGCACGCAAAGCATACCGCCGCCCCCGCCGAGCAATCCGTTTATCATTCCGACGGCGACGCCGACCGCCGCTTCGAGAACGCGTTTTCCCACAGCTTTCTTCACCATTGCAAGCTACCGTCTTTCAATATAATATATTGCGCAAAAGTCGGAAAAAAATTTGCGCTTTACGGATAAAAACATTTGCATATTGACAGCGATTACGGTATAATAGAACAAGTATTATTATGATGAAACCTTATGCGGTTTTATTATCAAGGACACTTAACAGATGCAATACAAATTCAATTCGTTAAGACAAAAAGCGCTTGCGGCAGTCGCCGCCGTCGTGATACTCTCGCTCGTTTTGTCTGTGCTGACGTTCATATCGTTTGCGGACAACTCGCGGAGCGCCGCCGCGGTCGACACGTCGCAGTACAGCCCCGTCACCGAGACGGAAGTGACCAACGGCGACTTCGGAGATCCCGCAGGCAGCGACCTCGTCAATACCCCGACGAGCTGGACGGGCACGGCGATAACCTCCGTTCCCGAGGGCAGCGTCATATCCGGAACGATAAACCTTTCCGACCTCGACAACGACGATCTCGAAGAACTCGAACTCGACGGACCGGTATATACTCCTTTCGGCAAGAACAATCCCGCCGATGAATTCGCGGGTTCGGACGCTTACGCGCTTTTGATAAATTCCGGCGGCGCGGATATAGCTTACGGCTATGATTCCGCAAGCATCTCCCTTTCCGCAAACTCCTATTACGCGATAAGCGTATGGGTCAGAACAAGCGATTTCAGCGACGGCGAGGGCGCGAGTATAAAGCTGTCCGGAATGGATAACGACATAATCATAGAGGATATCGACACCGTCGACTACTACGGCGACGGAACTTCTTACGACGCATCCAACCACTACGGCTGGGTCGAATACGAATTCTACGTCGCTACGTCCACGATGTCCGCTCCCTCCGTCACGATCAGTCTGCAGCTCGGCAGCAGCATCAAGTTCACCGATCAGTCGGGCGCGGAACAGACGCTTATGGACACCGCCAAAGGCTGGGCGCTGTTCGACCACGTCACGGCGAAACAGTACGCGCCGAGCAGGTTCGAATCGCTGACTGCTTCCGTCACTGACGAGCATAACTTCCGCGACGTATTCGCCGACCGCACTTACAAACTTTCCGACGACGGCACGGCTCTGCTTTACAGCGAGAACGACTCGGCTTACCTCTCCGTCGACGCAGAGGGAAACCTGCTCGATTCCGACGACGCGGGCTATGCCGACGGAGAGATAGGCAGCTTCGACGGCAACGGCAACAAGGGCTGGCAGGCGGCTCCGCAGTCTTACGACAAGTTCTTCTCCGACACCGGATACTACGGTTCCGTGCGCGAGGATATGGGCATAAACGACAGCGAGGATATCCCCTACTCCCCCGAGGGACCGGATAACGACATATTCGTCATATCCTCGCCTTACAACGAAAATACCGGGGCGTTCTCGTCCGCATCCGCAGGCTTCGCCACGTCGGAGTTTAAGATCGAACGCCGCAAGAATTACCGTCTCGGCGTGTGGGTCAAGACCGTCGTCGACGACCACACGAGCGACGACGCGATCGCCGGGATAGCTATCCGCGGCACGGATTACAGAGGTCCGCTCGAAGATAACGACGACCCCTCAAACAACGGCAAGGGTCAGCTCCTCGTAACGTCCTCGGGGCTTGCGGGAGATCCCGACAATACTTCGCGTTACGGCTGGAGCGAAGAAGTATTCTATATCAAAGGTTCGGACTTTGCCGACTACACGATAAGCCTCGAACTCTGGCTGGGAATGTGCGCCACGAGCGACGCTGCGGCGACGAGCGCGGCAGGCATCGCGTTGTTCGATAATATCCGCATAGAGGAGATATCCAACAGCGAATACACGTCCAACAGCAGCAACGGCACGACCGTGACGTTCGACGCGGCGAGCGCCGATCTTTCGATAAACAACGGCAGCTTCAACGAGATCGAGGACATCGTCCGCGACAAAGACGGCAACGACGTGACCCCGTACACTCCCTCCGACTGGACGCTTATGGCAGCCGGCGAGGACGGCACGACGGGAATGAGCGGCAACGTATATAACGAAAACTACCGCGACTACGTCGTCGGCGGCGTCGTTTCGTCGGATATGACGGAATACAATTACCGCGCTCCCGGCACGTTAGACACCGTCAAGGGGCAGATAAACCCCGCGCTTAAAACCGAATCGCTTCCCGACAATCTGCTTATGATCGAAGCGAAAGAGAGCCGTCTGCCGACGGATGAAAACAAAGGAGTCGCGGTCGGCTACCGCTCCCTCAGTTTCAGCGTTTCCGCGAACACCGTGCAGAGAATAGACATCACGATGCGCACGGAGAACGTGGAAGGCTACGGCGCGAACCTCGCGCTCAAAAACGGCGACAAGGAAGTCGCGACCATTCAGCGCATAACCGACACCGGTTCGGCGGGATATAAGACCTATTCCTTCTTCGTCCAGACGGGCGACAGCAGTCTCAGCGAAATGTACGTCGAGATATGGCTGGGCTTCTATGACGACGAAGACAACACGACCAAGCTCGCAACGGGCACCGTATACGTCAGCGAAGTTTCGATGACGCAGCTCAACGCGATGACGGAGGACGCCGACGGCAACGAAACGACGAACGAAGCGTCGCTCAATGAACAGCGCGAAGAGTTCGCCGCCAAGCAGACGGCATATAAAGCGTCGATGAACGATCACGGGATAATCCCCGACTTCGCGTGCTATTCGACTTACGGAAGCACGATCGACTCCTACAACAACTACGACGACGATTTCTTCAAGACTCCTTACAACTGGACGCTCGCGGAATCCTCGTCGTCGGGCGCGGAAGGCGTAAGCGCGGTGTCGTTTGGCGCGTTCGACGCGGGCAGCGCGGACGAAAGCGGCGCGGCTCTCCCCTCCTCCTATACGAGAAATAACGCCGTCAACGACGATTCGCTCGCGATAAAGAACGCGCTTCCCGCATACTCCAAAGTAACGGGCGACGTGACCTATACGCTGAACGGCGGATCGTATTACAAGCTGACCGTCGTTATGCAGGCGATCATCCCCATCGATCAGCTCTCCGATAAATACAAGGGCGCGTATATCGCGATAGACGACACCGAGTACGGACTGTTCGACGTCAAGACCACGAAGAACGATAACGGCGAAAGCGAGTTCCAGGAATTCAGCATCTATATCCATACGGACGGAACGGCTCCCACCGAGTCGGACAGCGAGGACGAGGAGACCGAAAGCGGTACGACCAAGTCTATGACCGTGGCGTTCGGGATAGGCGGAAACGCCGTTTCCGAATACGCGCGCGGCACGCTGATAATCAACGACATATCTCTCGAAACGATCGAAAGCTCGCAATTCGAGGACGCGCGCAGCGAGATAGAAAATTCGGGCGCGATAGCCAGCAGCCATAACGCGATAGCCGACTACACGGGCGGCGAACAGGAAACGACGGAAGAAGATACCGACACGCCCTCCGACACCGACGAGTCCGGCAACGACTGGTACATCTACATCTCCGTGGTTCTCGCGGTCGTCATACTCATTGCGGTCATCGCGGCGATCGTACGTTACCTCGCCATCAGGCGCAAGAGGAACGGCGGAGCTTCCGCTTCCGGCAAACTCTCCTACGACAGAGAGACCACGCTCCGCATTCAGCATAACGAGCGTGCGGGAGAAGATGAAGGCATACTGCCCGCCGACGCTTACGAGGCATTCGACGAGGATATCGAGGACGCTATCGAGATGAAGAAGGCTCTCGCCGAAGCCGAAGCGCTTGCAGCCGAGAACCGCGGAGAAGCAGTCGACGCGAATGCGGAAGTTCCCGCATCGCCAGAGTCCCCCGCTTCCGAAGCGGACGGCACGGAACCCGCAGCCGAAGATACGGCGACCGAAGCATCTGCCGAAGCCGAAGCGACGGATGAAACCGTGACCGCGGAAGAAACGAACGAGCCGAAAGCAGATGAAACTCCCTCTGCCGAAAGCGCGGAAAGAGTAACCGAAACCGAGAACGCCGAAGCCGCTCCCGATGCGGAAAGCGAGGACGACACATATCTCTATTCGGATGAAATAGTGGACTTCACGCCGAGCGAAGAACGCCGCCGCGAACTTGAAGAAGCAAGGGCGGAAAAAGCACGCAGAAAGGCGGAAAAGGAAGCCGCGCGCAAAGCCGAAGAAGAGACGAGAGCGCGTCTCGAAGCGGAGCGCAGAGAAGCCACCCGCCGCTACAACAAGTGGGACGACTTCGAGGACTGATAACGTAATGTCAAGAAGCGGATGAACGCAAGTTCGTCCGCTTCTTTTATTTTTTCGCATTCGGACCCGCCCGGCGCCGCCTATAATTTCTTGCGACGCCTATGATCCGGGCAGACATAAAAACATTTATGCCGCTTATCGGAGCGAGTGATCCGCGCTGCGCGGGTCCGATACGACGCAAACAAGCCCGACACTTTATAAATGTGACCGGGATCCGAAGCGATCCCGGTCACATTTATTATCGATCCGCATACCACCCGGCCGTAAAATAAACGGCTGTCGTGACGGCAGTCGTTTTGATTTTAAGACGATCCGGTCGGATGACCTTTTTTGCGGCGGACTCTTTTATCTCACCTGCGCATAGTGCACACGCTCAAACAGCCCGCCTTTCGTAGCGGACGTTTTCCGCTCGCCCGGCAGCGACGTCACTTGGACAGATCGGCAAAGCGCCCTATCAGCACGCTGCATTCTTCCGCAGCTTCCGCCGCGTCCGCTCCGTCAAGGCAATTATTCATCGCCGTCGAAATGCCCTTTTCGAGCACCACTCTTCCGAAACTGTGCATAGCGGATTTAACGGCATTGACCTGTATGATCAGATCCTCGCAGCCGGCGTCTTTTTCGATCATACGCTTCATAGCTTCAAGCTGACCTATGATCTTATTCAGCCTGCTGCAAAGGTTCCTGGAATCGGCAGGATCCGCAGATTTAGTCATTTCCGCACCCTCCTTAACTGCTTCTTTGATTCATTATACAACGAAAGGAAAAATTTGTCAAGCCCCCTCCCGTATATATTCGTATGACATTGCGGTATGTTTTTTTGTCATATCACATAACCGCCGCTCACGTTGAACGTCTGCCCCGTTATGTACGAAGCGGCGTCGCTCGCAAGAAAATAAACGACGGAAGCAATATCGCCCGGAGAAGCAAACCTGCCGAGCGGTATCTCGTTTTTCAGCTCCGCACGTTCGTCATTTCCGAAGCGCGCCAGCATATCCGTATCCGTCACGCCCGGGGCAACGGCGTTGACGCGCACTCCGCACGGCGCAAGCTCCTTGGCAAGCGACTTCGTAAACGCGATCACTCCCGCTTTCGCCGCGGAATACACCGACTCCGTGCTCGCTCCGCATATGCCCCAGACGGAGGAGATATTCACTATACTGCCGCTGCCGCCGAACGCGAAATCATCGTAAAACGCTTTGGACGCGTAAACGGCGGCGAGCAGGTTATCCGTCACAGAGCGCAGGATATGCTCTTCTGAAAACTCCGCCAGCACGCCGTGCTCGCAGCTTCCCGCATTGTTCACGAGCACGTCCGCGCGCCCGAACGCGCCAAAAACGCCGCGTCTGAACTCCTCCGCGCCTTTCATACCCGAAAGATCCGCATAGACTGCGACTGCTTTCCCGCCCGCCGCGTTGAGCTCGTCCGCAAGCGTTACCGCCGCGGCGCGGCTCGTGCGGTAGCCTATCGCGACGGAATATCCGCGTCGACAAAACAGGCGCGACACCGCCGCGCCTATCCCCTTTGCTCCGCCGCTCACGGCGGCGACTTTATCAGACATAATTGTCGGGCAGGTCGTTTTCAAACAGCACCGAACACTCGCCCAGCCCCGCGAGATATTTCTTCGCGGCGTCGAGAGAGGACGCCGTCATTATCGCGCTTTCATCCATTCCCGCTTCGAGCGCGCCTTCCTTTATCGCTTTCGCGCGGCTGCCGACGAGCACTGCGACGTCGCACGTCGCGGCGATATGCCCGCCCAGACGCCTGTTGGCGTCGTTTTCCAGTCCGCCGAGCTCCACCATTCCCGGAGTGACTACCACTTTTTTCCCGGGGAAACAGCCGAGCACTTCGAGAGCGTTCGCCGCGCCGCCCGGATTGGAATTATACGAATCGTCTATTATGACCCTGCCGCCGACGCGCATCACTTCCAGTCTGTGTTCTACGGGCGAAAGTTTTTCGCACGCCTTTGCGCATATGTCGAGCGGCACGCCCATATCCACGGCGACAGCCATGCACGCGCAAATCAGCGCGGGAATATGCCTGCCGAGAAGCGGAGTATATACCTCGACCGTTTCCGTTCCGTCGGTAACGGTGAAACGCGTTCCCTCGGGCGACATAGTCAGCCCCGAAAATCTTATATCGCAACCGTCGCCGCCCGTGAGAGTTTTTCTGCCCGTGCGGCGAAGCGACAATGCGCGAGCGCCCTCGTCGGCACAGTTGAACACTGCAAGCCCGTTCTCTCCGACGGCTTCGACAAGCTCGTATTTAGTGTCCGCTATCGCTTCGAGCGAACCGAACGTTTCAAAATGCTGGCAGCCCACGCCCGTTATGAGCGCGTAGTCGGGCTCGGCGACCCCGCATATCTCCGCTATATCGCCGCGGCGGCGCGCACCCATTTCGGCGAGCAGAACGCCGTCGCTCTCGTCGAGCACGTCGTTTATCGTGCGGCATATCCCGAGCGGAGTATTGTAACTCTTGGGCGTGGCGCAGACGCGGTATTTGGAAGACAGCATCGCGCACAGTATGTTCTTCGCCGTCGTCTTGCCGTAACTTCCCGTAATGCCGACCACGATCAGTCCGCCCGCTTTGAGCTTTTTCATCTCTTCCGACGCGTCCCTCATAAACGAACGCGCGGACGCACGCTCGAACGGATACGTCACGAAATAGTAAATCGCCGCCATAAGCGGGATGAGAACGGGCAGTACGGCATAACCGCACTCATAGAGCGGAGTAAACTCGCAAAGCGCCCAGCCGCCCGTGCTGAACGCGAGGCAGACTACGGTCTGCGTCAGTATCAGTCTGCGCATACGCGGAGTGACCGCGAGGGGCACTTTCGTTTTTTTCGCGAACGAGACGGCGATCAGCGCGATACCGAACGCGACGTAGAACAGATAGGAAAAATAATGCGAGCCCGTTTCCCCGTCGTCCCAATGCCACGGAAAGCAGAAACGGAACAGCAGCATAAAGCACGCCGTCAGAAGCGAGTACGTGAAATAGCGAAGAACGTAGTCGAAATGCGACGCCCTGAGCCAGCCGAGAACGCCTCTGAAACGATAGGACGAAAGCTGATACATATGAAGCATCTTAACGCTCGAAAGCGTCAGCAATACCGTCGATACGAATATGAAAATTATGTCGAGCGCCGTGTCCATTTGTCAATCAGATCCGCCAGCGAAGTCACGAACGTAAGGTGATCTTCGGCGTAGGCGAAATGCCCTCCCCTCAATTTTACGATCTCCGAGCCGCGTATGCGGCGTTTCATCATCCTGCACATATACGGCGGAGTTTCCGTATCGCGGTCGCCCCACATAAGAGCCGTCGGACAGCCGATACCGCGCAGTCTGTCAGTCAGGTCGAGAGATACTATCCGCGCGAACACGCCCCGCATACGTTCGGGCAGCGCGAGCCAGTCGGGCGAATAGTATTTCGTCACGTCGCGCCCCTTTTTCCTGTCATACAGGAACCGCAGCCGCCGCAATGCGTAAGCGGGTCCGCGGCGCGGTCTGATCCCCGCCGCCGATACGAGCGCGAGCGCAGCCGCCCTGCGCCTGTCGGATCCAGACGCTATGTCTATCGCTACACGCCCGCCGAAGCTGTGCCCGACGAGCACCGCTCTGTCTATGCCGAACACGTCGAGCAATGCGAGCGTATGCGCCGAATAGTCGCGCAGTACCCAGTCCTCGGGAGGCATATCCGATCCGCCGAACGGCGGGAAAGAAAACGCCAGGCACGTCCTGCCGCGCGCCGCGAACCAATCGAACGCGCCGCCGAACGAGCGCACGCTGCCGCCCCAACCGTGCAGAAACACGAGCGGAACGCCCGTACCTTCGATATATTCAGTTTCGGTTTCCAGTCCGTTTACGAGCGTAAGCCGAGCCTTCGCGTCATTATAACGGCGGACGCGTCGCCGTAGTAGCCTTTGCGCAGCCCCGCGGGCTCAAATCCGCACGACGCGTAAAGCGAGATCGCGGGAGCGTTGTGCTCGTTCACTTCGAGGTAAACGGACTCCGCGTCTCCAGACAAAGCCGCGTTCATCAGCGCTTTGCCTATCCCCATTTTCCGCATATCTTCACGCACGGCGACGGACGCTATGCAGCGTTCGCCGAGCACGTTTTCCGCTATCAGATAGCCTTCTATCTTTCCGTCGTCGAATACGAATACGTCCGTATTTTCCGACGCGAACGCCGCGCGCACCTGTTCGTCCGTCCACGCGGGAACGACGCAGCCGCGCATTATGCCCGCCACTTCGGGTATATCCCCGTCAGTCGCCCGCCGTACCATTACGCTTTTCCAGATCGCGCTCCGCCTGCGGCTTGCGGATATAGAGAGGAACGAGCGCGTTCCCGTCCGCAGCCTCCGCGGCGTGCGCTTCCACAAGAGCGGCGAACGCGTCGCCGCTGTTTTCGGGCACGAAGGAATTTATCCCCGCCGAAGAGCGTTTATCCGATACGAGAGCGTGCGGCTCTTCGATCTCGGCAAGAAACGCGTCCAGTTCGTCCGACGAGATCGCTCTCGGCGAAAGCAGTTCGCGCATCGCGCCGTCGTATACGGCGACGTAACGCATACCGTTGGACGCGTCGCACACTGCGACGCAGGGATCCTCGCCCTTACAGTTATATGCGAGAAGTTCGAGCGCGGTCACACCCACTGTCGGTTTGCCGCAGACGTAGGCGAACGCCTTGACCGTCGCAAGTCCTATCCTGATGCCGGTAAACGACCCCGGACCCGTCACGCAGGCGAAGAAGTCCATATCGGATAGTTTCGCTCCGCACTCGCCGAGCAGTCTGTCCACCTCGGGCATAAGCCTGACGGAAGCCGCCGTAAAGTCCCCGCATTCGTAATATCCGCGCCTGCCGCCGAACGATACGAGCACTTTGAGGGATTCGGAAGCCGTATCTATCGCGAGATAATTCATAACTCTATGTGTTTGACCCCCTCTTTGCGGCTGTAACGGTAGAGCACTATCTTATTGCCTATCCTGCACACCGCTTCGGCGCGCAGTTTCACTTCGAGCAGGCGCATAAGATCGTCCGCCTCGTAGTCGCAGTTTTTGAGCACGGTGATCTTGATCAGTTCGCGCGCGGACAGCGCACTGTCCAGCCCCTCGGTCAGATTGTCCGAAACGGCGCCCTTGCCTATCTGAAAGATCGACGGCATAGTCGAAGCAAGCGACCGCAGCTTCGCCCTTTGTTTACTCGTCAGCATTTATAGTGATCTCCCTTTCGGTATCGCCCGTGCGCACGATCTCCACGCTTATGCGCTTACGCGGCAATATGCTCTGTATGCGCGACGGCCATTCGATAAGGCATACCGTTCCCGCTTCGCCGAAATTTTCGTCAAGCCCGCAGGCTTCGGCTTCCGCTCCGTCCGAAAGGCGGTACGCGTCTATATGAACAAGGCGGAGTCTGCCGGAATATTCGCAGGAAAGCGTGAACGTCGGACTTTTAACGTCGTCGGTTATACCGAGAGCCTCGGCGACGCCTTTCGCAAAAACCGTCTTTCCCGCACCGAGTTCGCCCGAAAGCAGAACGACCTCTCCGCCGGTAAACCCGGCGGCGAGCCCGCGCGCGACTCCGCGCGTTTCCTCTTCGCTTTTCGTAACGACCTTGCGCATATGTATATTATACACTTCTTCCGCGCGATTTGCAACCGATTTGCCGCCATTCTCCGCAGGGCGCGTCTCTTTATTGCCGCCATGCGGCGCATTGCCCGCTTTCGCCTTTTTATTCCCGCCGAATATCAGTTTCATCACTTTGGAAAGCCGCTTATAGAGCAGCAGCGTAAGCGCGCTTATCGCCACTCCCTTGATCGCGTTGAACGCGATGATATACCAGAACAGATCGGCGAACATATTGCCCGCTTCTTCACCCATATACAGAGGGAAATTGATATATCTGTTGCAGACAAGCGAAACGGCTATTTGCAGCACGCAGCCTATCCCCATTCCCGCGGCGACCCACGGCAAACCTTTTTTGAACTTATAGAGCACGGACGGCACTATTATAAACGAGAGCGTGGTCAGGAAATTCGCCAACTGTCCCACTCCGCCCGACGTCGATGTTATCAGGCACAACGCTTGTTTGACGCCCTCTATGACTATCGCGCCGACGGGTCCGAGCATATACGCCCCGAGCATCGTCGCGACATTGGAAAAATCGAATTTCAGAAAGGACGCCGGCGGGAATACGGAAAATTCCAGCCACGACAGCGCGTACCCTATCGCCGTCAGCATCGCGAGCGTGGCTATGCGCTGCGCGGTAAAATACCGCTTTACTATCTCTCTTCCGCGCGACGGCGCTTTCACTTCCTTGTCGGCGCCCGCCGCACCGTCCGCGGGTTTTATCTTCGCGCTCCCGCTTACCTTCGCTATCGTTTTTTTCATTATCAAAAACCGCCTCCTTCACGCAAAAGAGGCGGTTTCGCTCAATACAAAACGCAAAAACAAAAACGCTTTATATCCTCCGGACTATACCGTCGGTCGGGGAATTCCACCCCATCGGGCCTTTCGGCTTCGCGGACTGTCACCGCCGGTGGGGAATTTCACCCCGCCCCTAAAGCTGTCTGACGATATATTATTACAATTCCGAAAGAATGTCAACCGTTTTGACGTATATTTTCACTGCCGGCGGGCGTCCTGCAAAGTCCGAGCGCTCCGAACAGCGCGGGAGCGCCGAGAACAAGCCACACGCCGAGCAGGAAGAAACGCAGATAGTCCGTTATCCACAGCGACAGCTCCGCGACGAACGACAGTTCAAACGGCAGAAAGATCACCATCGCTCCCGCCGCGCCGATCAGATATTTGACGATATTCTGCCTGACGCTCGCTTTCGCGTCGAAACGCACGACGCGTTTTTGCAGAAAATAACAGACGTATACGCTCGACATAACGCCGGTCAGTTTGAGCGCCGTATCAGCAAAGCCCGTATCCATCGCGAAAATGCCGATAAATACCGTAGCTATGACCGCTGCGGGAACGAGCACGAACGCGAGATATTCTTCCTTATTCCCGAGAAAATCGTAAAGCCAACCGAAAAGCAGCACGATAAGCACGCCCGTAGCCGCACCCGCAAGCACGTCCGTCGGATAATGCTGACCGAGATACATACGCGAAAACATAACGAGCAGGACAAGCACGATCCCGACGGGCAGCGTTACTTTACGCGCTTTCGGAAACTCCCTCACCGTGAGCGCGGACAGCATCGTGATGCTGTTGGTATGCCCGCTCGGGAAACAGTAGTCGGAGCTCTTTTCGCCTACCGATACCACCCTGCCGTCGTATTCGGTGAACGGGCGCACACGCCCCACGAGCGCCTTTACGCCCGCGACTATCGCCGCGCCGACGAAATAGACGTTCATCATCTTGAACCCTTTGCGGGTATCGACGCACCAGAACACGAACATAATGACCGCAATGACGAATATCTCCTCGCCGAGCAGGGTCACTCCCTGCCAGAACGCGTCGAAAAATCCGTTGCGGCTGCGTTGCAGAGTTTCGAGAAATGCCGCTTCCCACTCCATAAGTTACTCTCCGTAACGCTCGCAGTTCGCTCCGTCCACCCAAAGCCGTTCGAGTCGGTAATACTCGCGGGTCTCTTCGTGAAAGACGTGAAGGATAACGCTGCCGTAATCCATAACTATCCACTTCGTTTCGTTCATTCCGTCGCGGCGCACGGGTTCTATGCCCTCTTTCGACAGCTTTTCTTCCACGTTGTCGCACAGCGACCTGACCGCCGTCGTCGATCTTCCGCTCGCTATCACGAAATAATCCGCGAGCACGGATTTTTCCGAGATGTCTATTATAACTATGTCCCTGCCTTTCTTTTCGTCGATGACCGCGGCTATCTTTTCCGCAAGCTCGTGCGCCTGTTCTTTGGTAACGGTTTTCATTTTTTCTCCTTGTAATATTCGTATGCCTCCGCCGTCGCGGGGTACAGAGCGTCTTTCCCGACATGTTCGACGGAATTGCGGAGAGCGGCGAGCAGTCCGCCGTCTATGCTCTTTTCCGTTTCCGCGCGCAGTTCGTCCACGCCCGGAAAATCGCGGAGCGGCTCTATATAATCCGCAAGATATACGACTTTCTCGATCGGGGTCATAGCCGCTCTGCCCGTAGTGTGCCACCTGACGGCTTCTATTATGTCGTCGTCATCGATCCCGATCACCTGCCGCAGTAGTTCCGCGCCTATCTCCGCGTGCCTGACGGGCAGCGGCATACCGTCTATCCTGCCGTCAAATCTCACGCCGAGTTTTTCCGCGTCCTCTTTCGTCACATATTTGCCTATGTCGTGCAGCAGCAGCGCCGTCGTCGCTTTATGCGTGTCCACGCACAGTCTTTTCGCCAGACCTACTCCGCAGAGCGCCGCAGAAAACGAATGCTCTATGCGCGATCTCTTCATCCCGAAACGGGCGTACAAACCGTTTACATAACAGTAATCCCCGTAAAGTCCGTTCCGCGTGACGTAATCGGCGATCTCTTTCGTCAGGAACATATCTGCTTTGCCCATAGCGACGGATATCCGCACTTCGGACGACGACCCTTCCCCTCCCGAAAAATCCGCGACGGAATATCTCATTCCCAGCGCGCGCATTTTTGCCTTGCCTTCCTCCGTCAGCGGGAAATGCGGACGCGGCACGACGTACAGCTGCGCAAGACGAGCTATCTCGTCCGTCCGCTTCCAACGTTCGAGTTCTATTATCATCTCGCTGCCCACGCACATATACAGCGGCGAGCCGTCCGCGAAATGACCGAGAGTGATATAGGTATAGTCCGTGCCTTCGCGGTCGAGCTCGAACGCGGATATGACGACGCGCGGCACTCCGCGCACGATCGTCCGCAGCATTTCCAGCCGCTGCTCCGCCGTCGCGCCCGTCGAGACCTTGAACGGTGAAACTTTGCACGGCACTACCGTAACTTTCCCGAACCGTTCGGACAGCTCTCTTATCAGACGCGCGTGCGCAGCCGTCGGCGGGTCGAACGTGCCGCCGTAAATTATATTGCCGTTATTCAACGTATTCAAACTCCACGTCGAGCATCCTGACGGTATCGCCCGTCTTTACGCCCGCTTTTTTCAGCGCCTTGTCTATGCCGCGCTCGCGGATCTGCCGCTGAAAATATTGCATACTGTCGTAACTATCGAGCACTACGTTGCGCGCAAGCTCGTCCACGAGCCCGCCGAATACCTCGTACTCGCCGTCGTCCGTTCTGACTACCTCGAAACTCGTCTTGTCCGGTTTCTCGTATACGAACGGCTCAAATTCGAGCGGCTTCGGCGGAGGCAGTACCGACAGTTCGGAATATATCGTCTTTATCAGTTCCTCCACGCCGCTGCGTACTGCCGCGCTCATAAGAACGGGACGCTTGCCCGTCTGCTTTTCCAGAGCGTCGACCACCGAATAATCCGTCATCAGATCCGCTTTATTGACCACGACTATCTGCGGCTTTTCCGCAAGAGCGGCGTCGTAATCCGCCAGCTCGCGGCAGATCGACTTATAGTCCTCCACGGGGTCGCGCCCCTCGATCCCGCTCCCGTCCACGACGTGGACAAGCAGCCGCGTGCGCTCTATGTGCCGCAGGAAATCGTGCCCCAGCCCCGCGCCTTCCGCGGCGCCGTCTATGAGTCCCGGAATATCTGCGACGGAGAACGAGTCGTCGTATACGCTCACCATGCCGAGATTGGGCGAAAGCGTCGTGAAATGATAGTTGGCTATCTTCGGGCGCGCGGAGCTTATGACGGACAGTATCGTCGATTTGCCGACGTTGGGATAGCCTATCAGTCCGACGTCCGCTATCGTTTTCAGTTCAAGCAGGACAGCGTGCTCCTCCGCACGCTCTCCCGCCTGCGAAAAATGCGGAGCCTGGCGGCGCGAGTTACGGAAGAACGCGTTGCCGCGCCCGCCGCGCCCGCCTTCGGCAACGGTGACCGTCTGTCCCTCGGCAAACATATCGGCTATGATCCCGCCCGTTTCCGCGTCCTTGATCACCGTGCCGACGGGAACGTCTATCACGAGATCCTTGCCTTTTTTACCCGCGGAGTAACGCGATTTTCCGTTCTCGCCGTTGTCCGCGCGGAAATGTTTGGCGTACTTAAAATCCGCGAGCGTGTTCTTATTCGCCGCCGCGCGGAATATCACGCTGCCGCCCTCGCCGCCGTTTCCGCCGTCGGGACCGCCGTTGTTCACATATTTTTCCGTATAAAAAGACGTGCAGCCGTTGCCGCCGTTGCCCGCCTTTATGAAAATTCTCGCAGTATCTACAAACATTATTTTTCCTGTAAGTTCCCTTTATAATACTCGCAATATTCCGTCAGACTGCACTTATCGCACTCCGGATTTCTGCTATGACAGACATATCTTCCGTGGAAAATAAGCAAATGATGTGCTTTTGAGCGCATATCCTCGCTTATTTCCGCCGTAAGATCTCTTTCCACGCCCTCCGGAGTCGGCTTGTCCGAAAGCCCGAGCCTGCGCGCGGTGCGGAACACATGGGTGTCCACCGCTATCGTCGATTCGCCGAAAGCGACGGACAGCACGACGTTCGCCGTCTTTCTCCCCACTCCGCGCAGCGTCAGAAGTTCTTCCATCGTGGACGGCACTTTCCCGCCGAAGCGCTCGATGATATCCGTCGAAGCGGAGATTATGCTGCGCGCCTTGGCGCGGAAAAACCCGCACGAATGTATCAGCGTTTCCAGTTTCTCCTGCGGCATCGAAGCAAAATCCTCGGGCTTGTTATAGCTCGCGAACAGCTCCTTCGTCACGAGGTTCACCCGCCTGTCCATGCATTGCGCGGACAGTATGACCGCCACGAGAAGCTCGAAGTCGGAGCGGTAGTTCAGTTCGCAATGCGCGTCGGGATGAGCCTGTTCGAGCAGCCGCATTATTTCGTCCGCACGGTCGGACATAACGTCTCTCCTCTTTCGTTTTTTCGATTATAACACACGAGCGGGAGTTTGTAAAGCGTTATCAAAATATTCTGACGTACTTTCCGCCCTGCACGGCGTATGCGCCCTTGAACGTGCAGTACGGCGCGGCGGAACGCGAAAAAAACGCGAACCCTGCCCTGTCCGTCCCAACGGCGAGCGTACAGCCTCCGCTTATGCGCAGCGGCGACTGCGTGACGGACGCGGGGTAACCCGAAGCCCGCAGCATATTCGCGCACCTGAGCGTCTGCGAGCGCGCGCCGAAAACAAGCAGTATTTCCATTCATCCTCCGCCGACTTTTACGGTCGGGTGTTCTCTTTCGCGCCGCCGCTCCATAGATTAGAAACGGCGGACATTACATTATATTCCGCCGACCGGAGGACTGTCGATGATATATCTCGATAATGCGGCAACCACATATTTCAAGCCGACGCCCGTTATCAACGCCGTCGGAAACGCGCTTAAATACCTGTCCGCCAATCCCACGCGTTCGTCGCACTCGATTGCCGTCAAAGCAGGTATGCTCGTGGAAGAAACGCGCGAACTCACTGCTAAAATGTTCGGTACTACGCCTGACAAAGTAATATTTACGCTAAACTGTACGGACGCGCTCGACACGGCGATATTCGGAACGGCGAAGCGCGGAGGGCATATCGTGACGACTGCGCTCGAACACAACAGCGTTCTGCGCCCGCTGATACGGCTCAAAGAACTCGGGCTCGTCGACTTCACCGTCGTTTCCCCTCTCGTCGGCGGCGCGGTCACGGCGGAACAGATCGCGGGAGCGATCAGGCAAAACACGTATATGATCATAGTCAACCACGTCGGCAACGTGACGGGCGCGCCGCAGCCTGTCGCCGAGATAGGTTACCTTGCGGAAAAGTACGGGCTGCTCTTTCTCGTCGACGGAGCTCAGAGCGCGGGCTACCGCGACATAAATATGGAGCGCGACAAGATCTCACTGCTCGCCCTCGCTCCGCACAAAGGACTGCACGCGCCGCAGGGCGTCGGACTGCTGCTCGTAAGGAATGCCGAGGTCCGACCGTTCAGATACGGCGGCACGGGCACGGAGAGCGCGAAGCCGCAGCCTAAGGAACTGCCCGAAGCGCTCGAAAGCGGCACTCTCCCCACCCCCGCGATAGCGGGGCTGAACGCCGCGCTCAAATACCACGCGGAAAACAAGGACGCCCACCGAAAGAAACTGAACGGGCTGTTCTATTACACTCTCGGTGAACTTTCCAAGATAAGCGGCGTGAGCCTGTATACGCGCAAAGAATTCGGCGGACCGGTAATCGCGTTCTGCGTTCGCGGGATGACGAGCATGGAAGCCGGCAATATTCTCTCCGACGAATACGATATTTGCGTGCGCTGCGGATTGCACTGCGCGCCGCTCGCGCATAAACACTACGGCACGCTCAAAGACGGAATGGTAAGAGCCGCCGTCGGCGTCGACAACACGCCCGACGAGATAAATTTCTTTCTGCAAGCCGTTTCGGAAATCGCAAGATAGTCAGCGCTCCGCAGCAAAGGATCCGGAAGCCGAGCGGTCTTTCTGAAACGAACAGAGTCCGCGCCGCCGCGTAACCTATGCGGCGGCGCGGACGGCGAACAAAGCGAACGGCGTGAAAAAACGGCAAACAAACGAATCGTAAACAAGCGGGCGGCGAGCAAGCGAAAAGCGCACAAGCAGACAGCGGGCAGACGATCAGTGAACAAGCAAGCGAAAACCGACAAACGGACGGCGGGCAAAAACCCGTTATATCCCGTCTATGCGCAACAGACCCGCGCCAACGGCATTGGCTCCGCCCGGCACGAGCGATGCGAGTCGTCGCAATTCTTCCTTTACTCTGTCCGGAGTATATTCGGGATGGGCGGACAGAATACGCGCGCACGCTCCGGCCACTATGGGCGCGGCTATGCTCGTGCCCGTAAAAGACGCGTAATCGCGCCCTTCCGTACAGAATACGTCCTCCGCGGGCGCGACCAGATCGGGCTTGTTATAGCCGCCGAACGGTCCTCTCGACGAAAATTCGGACGCTTCGGCTCCGCTTTCCGTGATACGCGCGCCTCCGACGGTCACCGCGTAAGGACTTATTCCCGGCGACATCACCGTGCCCGGAGCAGGGCCGCCGTTCCCCGCGCTCGCGACTACGGCTATCCCTTTCGAGTGGAGCGCGCGCACGCCCGCGGCAAGCGGATCGTTGCGCTTCTGCGGAGCCGCGCCGAACGACATACAGACCACTTTTACGGCATATTTTTCCGCATTGCTCCACACCCACTGCATCGCCTGCAAAATATCCGCGGTGCTGCCCTCGCCGTCCGAGTCGAGCGCTTTGACGGATACTATGCGCGCGCCCGAAGCGATGCCCGTATACTTCCCGCCAGACAGCAGTCCGTTCCCCGCGAGCGCGCCAGTCACCGCCGTGCCGTGCCCGTTGTCGTCATACGGCGACTGTTTGCCCGCCACGAGGTCGGCGAACGCAACGAGCCTGTTGGGCAGCAGAAAATCTACATGCGGTTCTATGCCGGTATCAATGACGGCGACGGTCACTCCCGCGCCCGCGAACGGCTCTATCGGCAAATCGGGACAGCCGACTGCGGCGCGAGCGGAGCACATATCCGCAGTCACTTTGGTCACTTTGACGGCGGAAGCCGCCCAGCCGCCGAGCTCCTCCGCCTCGCCCTCGAACACCGCGCGCGAAACGAACGGGAAAATATGCGTCAGCCTCAACCGACGCGCCAGAATACGCACTCCCGCGCTGACGTCGGAGAGCCTGACTATGTAGCTGTCCATTGCGTTCAGCCGCCCGCTATTATCCGCAGAAGATGATTGAGTTTTTCCACCTGTTGTTCGGTCAGGTACGGGCGCATACGGTCCACGTCCGCGGCGAGATCGGCGGCGGAAAAACTGCCGTCGGATTTAGCGGAAGCGACTTCCTGCATAAGTTTCGCGTAAAGCGCGTCCTCGCTCATACTGCCGTATTTTTCCATAAGTTCCGCGGCGCGCCGCTCCCCCGTTTCCTGCGCTTTGAAATTCCTTAAACTTTTACGCATACATTCCGATATATGCCGGCATATAAAATATTGTGAAAGGAGGATAAAATTATGGATATAAGCGCGATACTTCCTCTGCTGCTCGGAAAGACGGAAATGAAAGACAAAGCGAAGCTGTTTTCCGCGCTTGCGTCGGGCAGCCCCGAAGATATGCTCGCGGACGCGTTGCCGCCCGAAGCGAGCGGACTGCTCGGACTGCTCAAAAACAGAGAAAAGCAAAGATCGCACCGCCCGCTCGGGCTTAAAGCCGTCGTGCCCTTCGCCCCAGCGGACATCATCGGCACGCTCTATAAAATGCTCGCGTAAAACGTATCTGCGAGATGCAGTATTCCAATGCGCCTGCATAAAACAGACAAATTACGGCACGCGGCAAACGCAACGACAAAATAGCGTATCTCTGCATGAAAGCAGGGATACGCTTAAGTTTCCGGATCCGGTCCGAAAAGAGCAACAAATCTTCTGTTTTGTCAAGTCTGCTCGTTTTCAACAGACGTCCTTATTTTATCTCTTTTCAGGTTTCAGGAAATTCCGGTCACACTTTTTCACAGACGGAGCAAGCGCCTTTCATGTAAAGATCCGTAGCTAACATATATTTTTCATCAAAGCCGCAACCGCGCTTATCCGCAAAATTCGGAATATGCGTAAACGGATCTGCACGCAAAAAAAAACCGCGGCACCGGACTACCCCAGCGCCGCGGAAACAATGTTTAAACAAATGTTTTTATTGTCCGAAGGATCGATATGACATCGCTTTGTCAAAAGTAAGCAGTTTTACGCAATATCGCAGTGACTTCATACGGATCCTGCGACCCGTTCAAGTATTTTGCATGCAGCAAAACCTCACGCCGCTTCGACGGCCGTCAACATAAACCAGTCATACGACACATCGCCCGAAGTTATCTCAAACGTATACTCGCCCGGCAACAGCGTCACAGGTTCGCACTCGGCAATACCGAAGTGGACCAAACCATACGTCGACTCATCGTGAGTAAAATCGTCGTCCGAACTCCATGTCGGGGTAAGTTCGCTTTCCCCTCCGGTCACTTTGACCGTAAACGAATCGGTCGGCAACGATCCGACGCACTCGTATTTAGCGACACGGACGGACAGCGTTACATCTACTGCCGTTTCGACGGAAACTTTAAACCTGAACACCGAACCGTTTGCTATACGCGTCACGCAATATCCGCCGTCGTTATTATCGGCATTGTTTGTCCACGACGTCACGCAGGTATTACCCGCATTGTTCGGATCATACTCCACGGGATTAGTCCCTCCCCACGCGTGTTTTATATCAGAATTCGCGAGCAGATCCTCTGCCTGGAATTTGTATTCGCCCGCGCCCGTTATGCGTGCGTCTGCTGCGGAAATATCGTAAGCAGAGATCTCGAACCAGTCGTACGAAACGTCGCCCGACACTATTTCCGCCGTGTAATCCCCGGCATCCAGCGTGATCGGAGCACTAGCCAGCGTTCCCCAGCGGAAATAACTGTATTCCTTGAATTCATCTGTACTTTCTACACCAGGGTTATAGAAATTATCATCAGAATTCCATGTGAGATATTTGTCTCCGAGTTTGATGATCACATCGCCTGCCGGTATCCTGCCGTTAGAACCGTATTTCGCTATGCGAATGTTCAGACGAACGACCGATCTTTCGCCGAGCGTGAACGGTATGCGGAATATTGAACCGCTCTTGATCTTCGTCACACAAAAGCCTGACGTACCGGCTCCGGGGTTTTGCCAACTCTCGATCATATCTTCAGGAGTTTTTGGATTATCCACCGTGCTCTGATTGTGAGTCCAGCCGGACCGATCAGACAGATCTTCCGCTTCTATTTTCAACGAATCGCCAGGATGAAGACGCGTTATCGGATCTTCAAATTTAAGTTCATAGAAGTCAAATCCTATGCCGGCTACTCTCTCGGAAACTATCGTATAATCCCCCGGTTCAAGCACGACGGGAACGAACTCCAACATCCCCCAGTTCCAATAAGTATACGGCGCACCGATATTGCCGAATACGTGATCTGACGTCCAGGGAAGTTTGACATCCCCGACTGTAGTGCTCACGGAATTGGAAGGAAGTTTTCCCGTAGAAGATACATCGGATTTGGCAGCTCTCATCGAAAGCGTCAGCTTTGCGCTCTTTTTGAGGCTGAATTTGAAACGAAGCACCGTGTTCTCCGCTACTTTACCTATACTGTAACCGCTTGCACCGCTTTCATCCGTCCATTCCCATTCTTCTATCATGCCGTCTACGTCACCGAACTGCGGAATCCACCCCGATCTGTCGAGCATATCTTCCGCCTGTACGGTATAAGATCCATATTCGTAAACGATGAGATCGGCATTCGGATCGTCGCGCACAAGAAGCGCTTCGTCGCCGTCAAACACAGCAGCATCGAACGTGAAGTTATCTATCCCGCACGTCGTTCCGACCGCAGCCGCCGTGAATATATGCTGCCCCGCGGCAAGAGGAACAGTGCCGAGAGATACCGTCTGCCAGCCGTCGGTATCCGCAGACGCAGCGGGAGCAAACACAAACGTATCAACAGCAAACGACCAGTTATCCGCAAACGAATATCCGCTCGGGATATTTGCTCTCACGGAGATTTCCACGTTAGCGTCTTCGGAGAGTTCGATGACCGTAGAAAGTTGCGAACCCGTCTTTATCTCTTCAACGTATGATCCGTCATCGGAATCGACGACAAACGGCTGTGCGACCGCGAGAGAATGCTCTTCGATCGCTTCATCGGTCGCGGAGAACTTTTCGAGGTTCATATTTTCCGCCTCAATGACGACAGGATCGTCCGCCGTGGCAGGAGTTACCGCAGAATCCGAATTGACACCGGCGGAGCCGACGATAATTTTCACTCCGTCCCATACGATGTCGGCAGTCGACTCGAACTCCATTATAAAGTTACTTGAACCGGAAAATTCAAGCCCGTCGAACACAAGCGTAGCCCAACTGTGAGACGCCAAGCGCGGAACTCCGGAAACGTCTATTTCGCCGGTATCCGCCGAGCCCTCAAAATCGAGATACATCTTTACAGAATCGGCAACGTCTATCTCGGCATCCGTCATATTCCCTATTCTGACGGCAAGTTCCACGTCGTTGTAATCGCCGTTGGAATCGAACATGAATCCCACGCTGTTGCCTGCCGCGCCGAAGTTGGAAAGCACCTCTCTTTCGCTCGCAAAAACGGACGACGTGCGTATCACGGTAGCTTCTCCGCTGTCGATCGGCTGCGCTTTGCACGCGTCAAGGTCTATATCCTCGGCTTCAACGGAATATATTCCCGGTCCCGTAATGCTCGCGAATTGGGCGTTATCGAAACCTTTAGTCAGGTCGTTGACAAATATCGGATATTTGGCGGACAGCTCGCCGTAAGTAACCGTCACCATAAGCATACCGGGGGTCATTTCGGGCGGCGTTACCTTATAACCCGTCGTCAGATCTTTGGTCGTACCGTCGCTCATTTCCGCTTTTACTTTAAGCCCGTTGTAAGTAAACGGTTCGCCGTATTCAAATTCGGTTTTTACCCCGCTGTAATCGAGCACGAGCTTCGTCTCCGTAGCCGGCGGAGATTCAGATTCACCGCACCCCGTAAGGATCATGCCCGATGCTATCGCCGCCGTCATCAGGACGGCAAGCAATATTGCCGCAAAGCGATTTACCGTTCTTTTCATTTCATTATCCTCCTTTTATTATTCGGACGAATCGTCCGTTCTATCGTCTCCGCCGGCACGCATTTCCGTCAATGCGGCAAGCATTTCATTCATTGCGGTAAGTTTTTTATCCATTTGCTCCATACCGCTGCGCAGTTCCGCCGTCTGCGATGTCGGTCTGCGTTTCGCCGACGAGCTTTTCCCGCCGGAAGCAGATTTTTTAGCCGCCTGATTCGCGCTTATCGCCGCAACCGCAGCAGCAAGTTCTTCCAACTTTTTATCCATTCCGTCGATCCGACCGCGTATGGCATCAATCTCGGCGCGCACTTCGGAAGATACGGAAACTTCCGGCAAAGCGGCGTATGCAGCAACGCTTTCTTCCGCTGTCGCAGCACTTTCGGCGACGGCCACGGTAAACTCAGATTTATTATTTTCTTCCTTGCCGTCCGACGCATGCTCCCCGTCTGTATCGGTTTCGCTCTGCGCGGGAAATACGGAAAGATCGGTTTTTACTTCCGTCGCATCACGCTTACGAGGCCCGCCGAACGGATCGTCGTCCGGTCCGCCCGCAGTCGCTTTCTTACGCATACGAACATCCCTGACAAGCGGCAGCGCGAGCGCTATACCCCTCCATATCAGCAACCCGAACACGATGACGTTGATGAACACGAGCAGCATTATCCACCATGCAAAGCCATAAGTGACGGCGCGCGGTCCGGATATTTCGATCGTGAATTCATTCTGTATCGTGTTGTTCTTTGCCGCATAATATACATTGCACTTAGCGTATACGATGTCCTTTACCGTCAGACGGGCAAGATTCATTTCAACAGGGCTGTCCGTATCTATCCTGCCATATCGTCCTGCCGTACCCCTGTTGGGATTAAGCTGCAGTCCCGCGCGGGCGCGGAGCGAATGAGGCATTGCCATTCTCTCGGTGCTGCCGTCCTGATAGTCGGTTATGACCACTCCGCGGAAGCCCCACTCGCCGCGAATGACGTCGTTTATCATAGCGTGGTTGCCGCCTGTCCATTCGGGTCCCACTTTATTGAACGACGACATAAGTCCCGTCGCGCCGCCCTCTTTGATCGCTATCTCAAAGGGGCGAAGATACGTTTCGCGGAAAGTCTGTTCGTCCAGCCATACGCGACCGATCGTCTGATAATCGTAGCAAACGAGATGCTTGACGTATACCATAGCACCGTTGGACTTTGCTCCGAGAGAAAACTGCGCAGCGTAAATTCCGGAGAGTATGGAGTCCTCGCTGTAATACTCGTAGTTACGCGCTCCAAACGAATTTTTATGCAGATTTACTCCGGGAGCATATATGCCCGACATATTGAAGTTTTCGGCATCCACGCCGATAACCTGTCCCATCTGAAACAGCAAATCTTTATTCCACGTCTGTCCGACCATATTTTCCGTCGGGAATGCCGTGAGCTTGGAATCGTTGTTGGGGTTGAAATTGGATGTATTGAATCCGCCCGGACCGTCCTGATCCGTCCAAATATTTTTACCTATGCCGTACGCTTCTTTGGAACCGTATCCGGCATCTTCGACTATCAGACGTATTTCCTCTTTCGTAAGCTGGTCAAGGAACGTCTTCCATTTCGCGTCGTCCGGATCGTTGTAATGTTCGGGGTCGGCAAGGTAGAACATAAGGTCGTCATTGTATTTGAGTTCCACTCCGGCATTT
This sequence comes from uncultured Clostridia bacterium, assembly GCA_944372345.1. Taxonomy (GTDB): domain Bacteria; phylum Bacillota; class Clostridia; order Christensenellales; family Pumilibacteraceae; genus Protoclostridium. The sequence goes on along the minus strand of CALVYT010000038.1, from coordinate 62,271 downwards.
GTGAAATCTCCGTTCTGCGCCACGGTACCGTCCGCGCGCAGCACAAGTTTATATTCCGCGCCTGCGTCGACTCCGAACAGCGGCATTTCCGTAAATACCGAATCGTAACCTGAATACGCAACCGCTTTATCGTCGACATTAACGCTCAGATTCGGATACTCGGAAGCGCACACGCTGTCCGCCCAGGCAGCGCGGGTAAGATACGTCCAGTCCTGACCGAGCGTACTCCCGTCAAGAGGCACGCCGAGATATGCCGTATCGCCCGTAAAGCGATTCACTACCTCGTTGCCGGAAACAGGATCGGTCGTCCAGACAATATCCTTGGTAACGGTGTAAGTAAGTTCGCCGCCCGGAGCGTTCGCATCTCTGTCCATATCCGCTTTCGGTGTATGCGCGTCACTCATGAATTTAAGCGTATGAGCCGCAGACTCATCCAGTTCCCATGCCGCATAACCGTTTTTGTTCATATCATAGCAGTCGTAAGACGCAAGATCGTATGCGGAGAACGAGAGCGTCACATCCGCAGACATTTCTGGCTCGAGGGTCGGCGTTTTTGCGAAATCCACGAGAGAGATTGCGGGTTTTTCTATCTCGCCGTCCACGTACGGAGGAGCATAATAAAGCTGAACGACGTCTTTCCCGGCAACGTCGCCCGTATTCGTCACAGTGACGGTAATAGTAACTGTATCGTCTTTTTCGAGGACGGAACCGTCGGTAAGACTCGTTTCTTTCACGCTCCACGAAAAGTCGGTGTACGATAAACCATAGCCGAACGGATACTGCACGACAGCGTCGTAACCCGTTTTATCCGTCCCGTCGAGTGTCCGTTCGTTGTAATATCCTTCCGCGGCGGCGGTTTCGTAGAATTTGTAGCCGACGTACACACCCTCGGTGTAAACGCAGTCCGCTTCGTTCTCCGTGAAATTATAGCGCGTAAGTTCGTTTTCGCGCGGGTTATAGACTACAGTATCCGCAAGTTTTGCCGACGGATTCACGTCGCCGTAAATTATACGGGGGATCGCCGACGCACCGGACTGACCGAGATAGCCGGCGACAAGCGCCGCGTCAGGTCTGCCGATCTCCTCGCCGTCGGGAGCGCGTCCCGTTTCGAGGAACGTCATATCCATCATCGAACCGCAGTTGAATACGATTACCACATTGTTGAAAGTTTCATTGCAAAGTTTTATCAGACTTTGCTCTTCCGTAGAGATCTGTCCGTACTCGCGGCTCGTATCCGTCGGAAGGTTATACTTCTTCTGCTGTTTCTGCGTGTTGTCTCCGAGGAACTCGCCGCTGTAACGCGAAAGCACTATGACCGCGGTATCGGAGAATGCCTTTGCCCGTTCCATAACGTCATCCGTGAAATACCTGTCCGTTACCGGCTCTTTCAAAGTGGTCGAATAACGGTTTGCAAACGCCGCGCTGAGCCCCCAGTCCGCATCCTGCGTCGTGCGGTAGCCTTTGTAGATATTTATGATCTCCTGGTTATACATAACGCCGCAATCGGTAAACGCCTCCGTAAGAGTGACTATAAGGTCCTCGTGCGGATTTGATCTGCCGGAACCGTCTCCGGAAAGCAAAATTCCGGCATCGGTCGCGCCGAACCCGAACAGATTAACCGTTGCGTTATCCTTTGCAAGAGGCAATACGGGAATGCCATCTTCATCCTCATTTTTAACCAGAACAATGCCCTCGTCCGCAATCTTGCGCACAAGTTCGTCGCTCGTCTTTGCCGCCTCGTCCACTTTCGTCTTATCCCCTTCTATCTGTTCCCCGACTCCGAGGAAGTTGGATATGACCGTGGCGTAACGCCGCGCGAACACGTCTCCGACGATGAGCGCGACCGCGACGATAAGCAGAAACGCTACCGTTACTATGCGGATGATAAGCTGCCGCGTCGTTGTCGGTCTGTACTCTTTTTCCTTTTTCACATCTTTTCTCCTTTTCGATTTTCGCAACGCAAAAAATCTCCGCGCTACGTATGAACATAATACGGCGCAAGGCAGACAAAAACAAGATTTATTTCGTAAAAGGTATCTTTCGTGCGTAACTAACCGACGCCGAACAGGATATTAAGAGTAAAAAGATCGCTGCTCACGGAAACGGACATTTCTCCGCCGTATTTCTCGCATATCATCCGCATGGATCTCATTCCGTAACCATGCATGGACTTGTCCGCTTTCGTCGTTAAAGGAAGCGCGCCGTCAAACTCCGGACGGACGGCACAGCGATTATACGTATTCACGACGACGAACGATTTTTTATTCATCACGGACAAACTGATCGTACGATATTTTTCGTCCAGCGACGAAACCGCCTCTATAGCGTTATCGAGCATATTGCCGAAAAGCGCGTAAGTATCCGCCGGAGTGATGAAATCCAGGCATTTGCCGTCTATTATACAGCACAGTTTGATGTTTTTGCTGCTGCAAAGCAGACTCTTTTCCGTAAGTATCACGTCGAGCGCCTCGTTCCCCGTGCGCACGGGCGCGTCGAACACGGAAATGAGCTTTTCCATTTCCACGACCACGCTGCGGTCCACCGCGCTCGTACTGCCTATCATACGGATCTGATGCTTCATATCGTGACATTTTTGATTCATCAAATTTATATTTTCTTTCGTCATGGCGTATTGCGCAAGTTTTTCTTTATACATTTTTTCCGTAAATTTAAGCTCGTCGGCGAGTTTATCGTGCCGCTCGACGAAAAACTGAAACGCAAATGAAAACACGCAACATGTCACATTGAACGCTGAAATCATTATAAGATACGTTCGATTGAAATCCATACCCGCATAATGCGAAACGAACGAACTCGCAAGCACGTCGAAAAGCAATATCACAGCGGCAAGCGTAAGCACTTTTACGTTCTTCATTTCTATTTCATATCCGCCGGCAACGCGACGCTTGACGAAATAATATCCGAAGAAATACGTTACGCCGTAGACGAAGAAATAAACTATCAGCGTAAACGGATTGGCTCCGACGACGTTGGAACTGTTGGAAAACAATATGAATATGTCCTCTCTGCCGGGACTGGACGCTACGGGATAATTACCGTCAAACCGCATTGCAAGCGAACACAGCCCGAACAACTCGCTCGATATATGCTGCACCGTATACGCAGCGACGGCATAAAACAACACAGTTAAAAAACGCTCCTTGAAGCAAAAAGCTATTGCAAGGAACGTTAGCAGGAATAATAATATATATGCCGCTATTGCGGCAAAAACATTATCCGGAAGCAGTGCGGAAAGCACGGCTGCGCCCGCAAGAACGACTACGCAAAAGAGCAGGCGGAGCAAAAACAGCCTGCGCGGGCGGAAGCGATACACGAGCAGCGACTCCGCCACCGCAAGTTCCGCCATAAAGAACAGCCTTGAAAGCATTACGGACGGCATTCAGACCCCCCCCCCCTCCGCCGAGGTGGTCGGCGAGATCGCGGATGAATCCCGTGCGGCGGCTGCGGCTTATCGACAGGCGGCTCCCGCCCACGACGGCATGACCGTCTTCTATTTTATCCACAAAATCGAGATTGACGAGATAGCAGGCGTTGCAGCGCGAAAAATCGTACTTTTTAAGTTTTTCTTCCAGCGAAGCAAGCGAACCTATCCCCTCCACTTCGCCGTCCGTCGTATAAAACGTGAGTTTGTGGTTCATCACTTCGACGTATCTGATATCGGGTACGGACACGACGCGGGTCTGATTCCTTCCCGCAACGATTATGCGTTCACCTCTACGGAGATCTACCCGCTTGACCGCCCGGTCAAACCTGACGCGTAAGGTTTCGTATACAACGGGTTTGACAATGAAATCCATCGCGTCCACAGTATAGCCTTCGAGTGCGAACTGTGCCATATTAGTCACAAAGATGAGAACGACGCCGCCATCCTTTCTGCGCAATCTACGCGCCGTTTCCAATCCGTCCATACCCGGAAGTTCAATATCCATAAAAACAATATCGCAGTCCGCTCTGTATTTTTCAAGAAACACGACCGGATCGGAATATATCTTTGTATCTACATGATCCCCCAGTTCATGAGCCGCTTTTCGACAATATTCCGCAAGCGTGCGCGCATCCCGCTCATCGTCTTCAACTATGGCAATACGAAGCATAAACCCCTCCCTTTGAACTTAATTATAGCGTATACTTCACGCTTTGTCAATACGGCAATGTAAAATTTTCACGATATACGGCGAAACGCCCCGAAAGCCGATCGGACTTTCGGGGCGTTTGTTTTGCGTTTTCATCGTTCCGCCGCGCGAACAAGCGGTTTATGTTCGATCCGTCTCAGTGCGGGCGGGAGAACGTTATACAGGTCAAAGACCTGCGGCAGCGAGAGCCTGTCTGATGTCGCCGATGATGTCGTCCACGTCCTCTATCCCGACGGAGAAGCGGATCAGCGACGGATCTATACCCGCCGCGGCGAGCTGTTCGTCCGTCAGCTGACGGTGCGTATGGCTCGCGGGATGGAGCATGCACGACTGCGAATCGGCGACGTGGGTGTAAATGCGCACGAGTTTCAGGCTGTCCATAAACTTCTCCGCAGCCGCTCTGCCGCCTTTAAGACCGAAGCAGAGCACGCCGCAGGCGCCGTTAGGACAGTATTTCTTGCCGAGTTCGTAATACTTGTCCGACTTCAGTCCCGGATAAGTCACCCACTCGACCGCGGGGCAGCTTTCGAGAAACTCCGCCACGGCAAGCGCGTTGGCGCAATGGCGCGGCATACGCAGGTGCAGCGATTCCAGTCCGAGCCCGAGATAAAACGCATTCTGCGGCGACTGTATGGAGCCGAGGTCGCGCATCAGCTGCGCCGTGGCTTTCGTGATATACGCGCCCTTGCCGAACTTCTTCGTATAGACTATGCCGTGATACGACTCGTCGGGAGTGTTCAGTCCCGGGAATTTATCCGCATACTTCGCGAAATCGAAATTGCCGCTGTCCACTATGCAGCCGCCGACCGCGACGCCGTGCCCGTCCATATATTTGGTCGTGGAATGGGTCACGATGTCCGCTCCCCACTCGAACGGACGGCAGCCGACGGGCGTCGGGAACGTATTGTCCACGATGAGAGGCACTCCGTGAGAATGCGCTATCCTCGCGAACTTCTCTATGTCAAGCACCTTGACGCCGGGATTGGACACCGTTTCGCCGAACATACACTTGGTATTCGGGCGGAACGCTTTCGCGATCTCCTCCTCGCTCGCGTCCTGATCGACGAACGTGCATTCTATGCCCATTTTCTTCATCGTCACGCAGAACAGGTTGAACGTACCGCCGTATATCGTGGACGACGCTACGAAATGGTCTCCCGCTTCGCAGATATTGAACACCGCGAAAAAATTTGCAGCCTGCCCCGAACTCGTGAGCATACCGGCGACGCCGCCTTCGAGCTCGGTTATACGAGCCGCCACGGAATCGTTCGTGGGGTTTTGCAGACGGGTATAGAAATATCCCGACTTTTCAAGATCGAACAGTGCGCCCATTTCCTCGCTCGTCGTATAGCGGAACGTAGTCGACTGCACTATGGGTATCTGACGCGGCTCGCCGTTACCCGGAACGTATCCGGCGCGCACGCATTGGGTATCTTTTTTCATATAGCTCCTTGTGTTATGTGTGGCATATGACGGCGCGGATCAGATTATGCGCTCGACCCAGCCGAATTCGTCGGGTTTCGCGCCCGTCTGGATGCCCGTCAGTTCGTCGTAGACGTATTTGGTTATCTTGCCGAGCTTACCGTCGCCAACCGTGTAATCTTTGCCTTCGTATCCGAACGCTCCTACGGGGGAAACGACCGCCGCCGTACCCGTGCCGAATATCTCGTCGAGAGAGCCGTCCTTGGCGGCACCGACTACTTCCCCGACGCTGACGAGCCGTTCCTCGACGTCGTAACCGCGCGCTTTGAGCAATTCTATCGTGCTCTTTCTCGTGATGCCCGGAAGTATGGAACCGCCGAGCATAGGGGTCACCACCTTGCCGTTTATCACGAAAAAGATGTTCATCGAACCGACTTCTTCCATATACTTGTTTTCCGCAGCGTCCAGCCAGAGAGTCTGATCGTAACCGCGCTTTTCCGCCTCGTCAGCCGCGAGTATGGAAGCCGCATAGTTGCCCGCCACCTTGTGGTGACCCGTGCCGCCCTTGCACGCGCGCTTGTAGTGTTCTTCGACGTACAGTCTGACGGGATCGAAACCGTGCGCGTAATACGCTCCGACGGGCGAAAGAATGATCGCCATTATGTAGTTCTTCGACGAATGCACTCCCAGCGTTTCGTCCGTCGCGATGACGAACGGGCGGATATACAGCGACGTGCCGGGAGCCGTCGGGATCCAGTCCTTTTCGATCTTCACCAGCTCGACGAGCGCGTCGTGGACGAACTCAGCGTCGAACTGCGGGATGCACAGCCGCCAGCAGGACTCGTTCATTCTGTTCATATTGTCCATCGGACGGAACAGACGCACTTCGCCCTTGTCGTTCCTGTACGCTTTGAGCCCCTCGAACACCGCCTGTCCGTAGTGAAACACGGACGTGGACGGATCGAGTACGAACGGCTCGTACGGCTTTATGCACGCGTTGTCGTAATCCCAGCCGCCGTCGTGATACTTCATCATGAACATATAGTCCGTGAAATGTTTTCCGAATTGAAGATCGGAAGGTCTTTCTTTGAGCTGTGTACGCTTAATAAATTTCATATCTTTCGCCTCTTACGATAAATTCGATTTTACCGCCCGTCAGATCGGTCAGCGCCGCAGGAAAGCCGCTCCCCGACGGCAGAGCCAGCTCGAACTCGACGCTCTCGCCGTAATTTACGGACGTTATCTTCCCTCCCAGTCCGGGAACCGCCGCGCTTATCCGCGCGAACGTGTTGTAGTCGGCAATCGCGCTCCGCACCGTGCAGAGCCGCATATGCCTTTTCTCCGCATTGGCGGCTCCCGCCGCCGCGGCGTCGGTATACGCTCTGACGAGCCCGCCCGCGCCCAGCTTCGTGCCGCCGAAATATCTGACGACGGCTATGAGCGTCTGTCGGTATCCGCCCTTCGTTATGACGGAAAGTATTGGCGCGCCCGCCGTGGACGAAGGCTCTCCGTCGTCGGAGAACTTCACCGTCCGTCCGTCCGTATCCGCGCAGTACGCGTAGCAGACGTGCGTCGCGTCGTAGTGTTTTTTGCGCAGCGCGGCGAGTTTCTCCGCGCACTCTTCCTCGCTCTCGCAATGAAAGACGTATGCGAGAAAACGGGAACGCTGTATGACGATCTCGGCGAAGGCGTCCGAAAGAGTGACGTAACTCTCCGTCATCCGAGAAGCACGCGGACGTGGAATTTCTTGCCCTTGTGCAGTACGAACTCACGCTCCGACGTATATGCCGAAAGCGCGTCCGTCACTCCCGCGACCTTGTCCTCGCCTATCTTCACGCCGCCGCCCTCTATGAGTCTGCGCGCCTCGCTCTTGGAGCCGCACGCTCCCGCCGCGACGAGAATATCCGTCACGGGGGTCGAACCGTCCGCGGCGACCGTCACGGTCGGCATATCTTCGGCGTTGCCGCCGAATGCGGCTTTCGCCTGCGCACGCGCCTTGTCCGCCGCCTCTTCGCCGTGGACGAGTTTCGTCACCTCGTACGCAAGGCGTTCTTTGGCTGCGTTTATGCGCTCGTCACCGTATTTGGTCAGTTCCTTTATCTCATCCAGCGGAACGAACGTCAGCAGGCGCAGGCACTCCTCCGTCTTGACGTCCTCTACGTTGCGGAAGTACTGATAGAACTCGTAAGGCGTCGTTCTGTCCGCGCTCAGCCACAATGCGCCCTTCGCGGTCTTGCCCATCTTCGTGCCGTCAGAATTGAGCAGGAGCGGACAGGTTATCGCGAACGCGTCCTTCCTCTCCTTGCGGCGGATCAGATCCGCGCCCGCGAGGATATTGCTCCACTGGTCGTTGCCGCCCATTTCAAGCAGGCAGCCGAACTTCTTATAGAGCATCAAAAAGTCATACGCCTGCATCAGCATATAGTTGAATTCGAGGAACGTCAGTCCCTTTTCGAGACGTATTTTGAAGCATTCCGCCGTAAGCATTTTATTGACGGAGAAATACACTCCCACATCGCGCAGGAATTCTATATAATTCAGATCGAGCAGCCAGTCGGCGTTATTGACGATGACCGCGGCGTTCTCGCCCTCGAAAGACAGGAAACGCTCCATCTGCTTCTTTATCGAAGCGACGTTGTGCTCCACCTGTTCTTTCGTCAGCATGCTGCGCAGGTCGCTCCTGCCCGACGGGTCGCCTATCATGCCCGTACCGCCGCCCACGAGAACGATGGGCTTGTGACCGCAGCGCTGCATATGCGCCATAGCCATAATGGGTATGTAATGCCCAATATGCAGGCTGTCCGCCGTCGGGTCGAAACCGACGTAGAACGGCACTTTTTCGCTGCCGAGCACTTTGTAAAGGTCTTCTTCGTATACCGTCTGTCCGACGTATCCTCTTTCTCTCAATATGTCGAGTGCGTTTGTCATCGATGTCTCCGTAATTATCAAGCGAGTTTTTCTTTGAACAGCTCCGCAAGCCGCTTTATGCCTTCTTCTATCTGCGCGACGTTCGCGTAGGAATAGTTAAGACGGATATAGTTCGTGCCGCCGCCGTCGGCGAAGAACACGCTGCCCTGTATGTACGCCACCTTTTTGCGCGCGACCGCTTCGGGGAGCAGCTTCGCCGCGTCTATGCGCTCGGGCAGTCTGCCCCAGATGAACAGTCCGCCGTCGGGATCGGTGCATTCAAACTCTTCGGGCATATATTTTCTTATCGCTTCGCTCATCGCGCCTTTCTTTTCGCCGTATATTTTCACGGCTTTTTCAAGGTCGGGAGCGAGGTAGCCGCGGCGCAGATATTCGTAAGTTATCATTTGCGAAAGATTGGGCGTATGAAGATCCGTGCCCTGCTTGCCTATCTCCATTTTTCGTATGACCGCGGGATCGGCAACGGCGACGCCGGTGCGGTTGCCGGGCGAGATTATCTTGGAGAACGAGGATATGAATATCACGTTGCCCGCCGTGTCATAGCTTTTCAGCGACGGGACATATTCTCCTTTGAAACGCAGTTTGCTGTAAGGGTCGTCCTCAATCACGATCACGCCGTACTTCGCGGTCATCTCCGCGATAGCTTTGCGGTTTTCCGCCGAATACGTCTTGCCCGTCGGATTGGAGAACGTCGGTACGCAATAGAGCATTTTGGGGCTGTGCTTCTTTATTTTCTCTTCAAGGTCGGCAAGGTCGAGCCCGTCGTCGTTCGCCCTGACTCCCACGCACACTCCCTCGTAGGAATTGGCGAGCTGCAAAAACGCGAGATAAGTCGGGTCTTCGACGAGGATGACGTCGCCGGGGTTTATGAACGCTTTGAGCGCGAGGTCTATGCCCTGCTGTCCTCCGCTTATAACGAGGACGTTTTCCGTTTTCGCGCCGGTAATACCCGCGGACTCGACGTATTTGCAAAGCAGTTCGCGCAGTTCGGGAAAGCCCGCCGTCAGTCCGTATTGCAGCACGCGCGCAAAATCGGGCGCGGCGCATATGTCGCCCGTGATCTCTTTCACTCTTTCGGTCGGAAGGCACTCGATCGCGGGGTTGCCGCCGGCGAAGCTGATTATCGAGGGATCGCCGAGCAGTTTGAATATCTCGCGGGTCGCGGTGCCGTTCATATTTTTCATTCTTTCGGAAAACGTGTAATCCATCAGTACATCCTTTGTCGCTCTTTATAAAACATTATACAAACGAGCACATAAAAAGTCAAGGAAACGGAGCAGATAACCGCCATTTTCATCTGCTATCGCTCTATTATCCTGACTCTTTCCCGCGCAGCGTATCTGCGGACGAGGCACGAGCCCTTGACGATCATATATATCCCCGTCAGCACGCTCACTCCTCCCATTATGACTCCGAACCTGCCGCCGTATACGGGGAAACGCGGATCTTCAAACCCGACGGAAGCGCATACCGCCGTCGCTGCCGTCACTATCGCCGCGAATGCTGCGGCCAGATTGACGAAGCGCAATCCTTCCATCAAAAGATCTCCGTCCCTGCGCGCCCGCACCAGCCCGGAAACGGACGCGACAAGCTCGAACAACGCGATCCCGCAAGCCGCCGCCGTCGCATACGCGCCCGGACTGCCCGACGCGCCCTCCGACCAGAAATACATATATATGCAATATACCGCGGACGATACGGTCAGCACGACGCCGATGAGCAGATAATATCCGCACTCGCGGCTCTCGTCCCCCATGCTCGCGGTCATTCCCCTGAAATATATCCGCTTGGATGCGCCGCAGAAAAACGAATACAGCCCGCTTATGCACAGCGCGGCGACGGACGACGACAGCCCCAGCGCGAACTTGAACGCCGCGGCGGCGAAATTAAACAGCATCGACGGCGTAGACGTGAGTTTGGCGCGTTCATACGGGGACAGCTCGCCGTAATACTCAAACAGCGTCACGGATCTTCCGCGCCTCCCGCTCCGCCGCCGACATTTTTTCCCCGAGAGCGGCGCGGCGTTTCCGCGTCACGCGCAGTCCGAGAGCCGCCGCTGCGCGGCGCACGGCGACCGACGCGAACACTATGCACACGCCGAGAGCGCACGCCGCGGCGGCATATGCCGTTGCCCCGCGCAGCGCGCCGTTAAGCCCCGAGCAGATGACTGCAAGCCCGACGAGCCACACGGGCAGCGTGGCTATATGCCCCGCCGCGCGGCATTTCATCCGCACTCCGTCCGCTTCCGCCGCTGCTTCGTCGCAGACCTTCTGCAAAGCGTCCAGAGCACGCTTTTCCGGCGTTTCCCTGTCGCGCCTGAAAGACAGCCTGCCACCGCGCTCGCTCGCGTCGCGCACATACCGCCAGCCGAACGGACGGTATCGCCCGATACACTCCCCCGCGCGCTCATACCTCACGCACATATAATCATAGTGCTTCATAACGGTAGTTTTCGTCACTTGCGGCGGAATATACGAAAAGCGGCGCGTTTTGCGCCGCTTTCAAGACGGATCATATTTGTTTGCGCTGCCCGTCCTGCGCTTTTTTCTTTCCCGCCGACAGCGTTATCAATCGTTTTTTGCCGACGAACAGGCAGAGGACCGCGGAGAGGATCGTCGCCGCCGTCCAGCCTATCGGCCAGGAGAGCCACAAGCCCGTTTCGCCCATACCGAGCAGAGGATCGAACACGAAACAGAGCGCGACGCGTATGACAAGGTCGGACAGCGTGGTTATCATAAACGGCACCATACGTTCGCTGCCGCGCAGTACAGAGTCGAACAGCAGCTTGACGGCGACCACGGCGTAGAACGGCGCGACCATATGCAGAAAGCGAACGCCCGTCGCCATGGCTCCGCCCGTAACGTCCTGCGTGAACAGCAGCAGCGCTGCCTGCGGGAACGCGAGATAGAACACGCTGAACGGCACGAGCAGCGCGCCGCAGATCGAACAGCACGCAAGCAGTCCCGTTCTGACGCGTTCGGGCTTCTGCGCGCCGAGGTTCTGCGCCGTATAGCTCGAAAGCGCACCCGTCACCGTCGTAAGCGTCGTGAGCAGAAAGGTATTCAGCTTCACTGCCGCGGTATACCCCGCGAGCACGAGTTCGCCGTGACCGTTCACGAGCGCCTGAATGAACAGATTTCCGACGGAAATGAAACTCTGCTGCAAGATGCTCGGCACGGCGACGGCGCACATACTTTTGAGCAGCGCGAACGAAAACGCTTTCGGTTTGCGTTCTCCGCCGAGCCTGCGCAGGCGCAGCATAAGCGCGAGCAGACACAACGCGGCGGCTATGCCCTGGCAGATGAACGTCGCCCACGCAAGCCCCGCCACGCCCATACCGAACGCGAGCACAAACAGTAAATCCAGCCCTATGTTTCCGAGGCTGGAAGCAACGAGAAACCAGAACGGCGTCATCGAGTCGCCGAGCGCGGTATAAATGCCCGTACAGACGTTGTATATCAGCACGAACAGAAAGCCGCCTATGTAAATGTAAAGATAAGCGAGGGCGTCGGCAAACACCGTTTCCGGCGTATCGACGAGCCGCATCAGCGCGTCGCCCAGTCCTATGCCCGCGCCCGTCATCACCGCGCCGAGCACGGCTACGGCGATGAGTATCGTAGAAACGCTCTCGCGCACTTCCGTCATATGTTTCTGCCCGAAAAAGCGCGACACGATGACCGAGCAGCCGAGATTGCAACCGAGCGCGACCGCCATAAATATCATTGTGATCGGGTACGACGCGCCCACCGCCGCGAGCGCGTAATCGTCTATCGCCCTGCCCGCGATGACCGTATCCGCCATATTATACATCTGCTGAAAGACGACGCTGCCTATCAGCGGCAGAGAATACAGCCACAGCACTTTGAACGGATTGCCTACGGAAAGATCCTTGACCAACGAAAAACCTCCGGTTTTCCCCGCTTATCGGTATATTCTTTTTGCGCGGCTTTGTCAAGCGTTCGCGGGCGGTCAAACAAAAAAACCGCGCGAAGAGCGCATTCGCCGCGCTCGGTTTCGCTTTACAAACGAACGGCGGCGTGATATAATTGCCGTAAGGAGAACAACGGATATGGCAAAAGTACCCGCAAAATGCACGCAATGCGGCGCAAATATCGAGATCGACGACGGCGCCGACGCAGGCGTATGCCCCTATTGCGGCACGGCGTTCGTCACTCAGAAAGCGATCAACAATTACAACACTTACGTCACCGCGCACATCACCGTCGACGGCAAAAACGCTGACGAAGCGTTCGGTCTGGCGCAGGCGGCGAAGCTGTCCGAAGCGAAAGAAAAATGCAGAAAACTGCTCGCCGCGGATATGTTACAGGAATGCCTCGATACGGCGACGGAACTGACGGCTGACCGTCCCGAGTCGCCCGTCGGGTACGCCTACGCCGTAATGGCTTTCGCGGAATACCGCGCTTTCGGCACGGATCGGTATGAAGAAATGCTGAACAACCGCTGCGTGACCGCGCTGCACTTCCACCCGTTCGCAAAGGAATTCACTCTCCCGATGCACCGCTTTTACGAGCCGCTCGCCCGCCTGGTGAAAGGCAATGCCGAGTATGAAGCCGAATACGGAGAAGTCCTCCGCAGAGCGGAAAAAATCATGGCGGATTACGACGAAACGGTAGCCCGCAAACTGAGCGCGGTGAGCGCGCCCTGGATCGTTCTTACGGTCATTTCTATCGGCATTGCCATAGCTTCGATCGTTATGATGTGCATTATAAGTCCGTTCTTTGTCGCTACTCTCATATTCTGCGGGATAATGGGCATCGCCTTCCTATATATCGCCGTAACGAGGCTGTTACAGGCGAAACGCGCAAACGAAAAAGTCGCGCGCAGACGAAACGCCGAAAATTATGAATGACTTTTCCGCCCCTCGTCCTTTCGGACACGGGGCGGTTGCTTTACCGACCGTCAGACGTCGGCTTCGGAAGTATCCGTTTTTTTCTTCTTATTCCGTTCTTCCTCCGCCGCCAACCGCGCGTGAGTCTTACACGAATGCACGCTCGGCGCGGAAAGCAGATTGCCGTATCTGTCAAACCGCGAGCCGTGACAGGGGCAGTCCCACGTTTTGCTGTCGGCGTTCCAGCGCAGTTCCGCGCGCAGGTGCGGGCACATCGCGTCTATCGCATACAGCCGTCCGTCGGGTTCTTTATAGACGGCGCGCTTTTTGCCGTGCAGCCGGACGACCTTTCCCCCGCCCGGTTCTATCGACCTTGCGCCGCGCAGCGGAAAATGCAGTCTGCCGCCTATCAGATACGCCGCGCTGCGCGCCGCGTTGCGCAGGAAGGCTCCGAACGTGCCCTTGCGCCTGCGCGCGGGCGAATACAGCCGCTCGAACGGATTATCCCTGCCGTCGGCGAGATCGGTCACCAGTCTTGCGGCAACGGCGGAATTTGCCATTCCCCATTTACCGAAGCCCGTTATGACGTAAACGTCGCGCAGTTCGGGCGAATAATACCCGACGTACGGCACGCCGTCGAACGTAACGCAGTCCTGCGCCGACCATTCCGCGGCGATACGCCGCTCGCCGAACATACGCGCCGCCGCGGCGCGCAGCGCGAAAAACGCGTGACCGTCGCCCGTGCCCGTTCTGCGGTCCAGCCCGCCCACCGTCACGCCGCCGTCGTAAGGACGCAGAGAAAGCCCGTCCTCGCGCGCGTCGAGATACGTCGCATCCAGCGTCGCACCCTCGACGGCTATCGTATACGATTCGGACGGGCGAATACGGAAGATATACGACCCATGGGAATCGATGATCGGAAAGCGCGTCGCTACCACTATCATATCGGCGTGCACGCTGCCCTCCTCCGTATACGCCGTCTTTTTCTCCACGTCCACGCGGCTGACGCGCGTGTTTTCGTATATTTCGAAGCCGACGGGCAGAGCGCGCAGAAAACGCAGCGGATCGAATATGAACTGATCCTCCGCGCGGACGGCAAGCGCGCTCCCGACGGGCGTATCCGCCCGCACGAGCTCCGTTCTGACTCCTATGTCGGACATTGCGGCATAAATTCGCTGCGCCTCGTCGCCGTCCGCGGAAAATATATAACCGTCGATCGGCGACAGCGAACAGTCGATATTATGCTCCGTCGCCAGTGAGATCAGTTCGTCCATACCCGCCCGCTGCGCTTCGTAATATCTCCGCGCGGCGGATATGCCGCTGCTTTTGACAAGCCGCGGATAAATGCCTCCCTGATGATAAGTTATCTTCGCCGTCGTGCCGCCCGTCGTTCCCGAGAACAGCCGATACCCCTCGACGAGCGCGACTTTTCTCCCCGAACGGGCCAGCATATACGCCGTAAGATAACCCGCTATGCCGCCGCCGATTACGAGCGCGTTCGCCGATATATCTCCCGTCAGCCGCGGATAACGCTTGCCGCACGGATTGTTTTTCTGCCAGACGGAATACCCTCTCATATCCGCATATTATTGCCGCCCTTGCGCGAAAATATACACGCCGATCGAAAGAGAATAAAATGCCCGCGATAAGGAGAGCAAAGCGTAAAAAAATTATCGGATTTCGCCCGAATACGGTTGACAATCGCGCGCAAATGTAGTATTATAACAAGGCTTTGAATAAGCGCGTGCGGTTGTGGCGGAATTGGCAGACGCGCAAGACTAAGGATCTTGTGGGCGACCGTGCAGGTTCAACTCCTGTCAACCGCACCAAGTCAATTAAATCCGAACCAAATACTTGTAACAAGTGATTGGTTCGGATTTATTTTTTATCTTAAAAATGCCGTTTAACCTATTATAATGCCGTTCAAAAGCCAAAAATAATGACAAATTAGTATTTTATAGTAGAAATTAGTATTTATTTGCGAAAAGTGCTTGACAAACCTAAAACTATTTGCTACAATTATCTCAAAATTCAAACAGGATGACCATTAAATGGAGTACAGTCAAGTAATGTTAGAAATGTTGGAACGCATTAAGGTGCTGGAAAACAAAGTAAAAGTATTGGAAGAAAAAATCGAAAGCACATCTACCGCTCAATCGCAAACGGCTATACAACTTGGCAAGGTTAGCGCAAAATATAGAGGTTTGGCGGAATACTTGTTATCGTCAAACGAAACAAGAGTTACGCTTACCTATTCTCAAATAGAAGAAATATTGGGTTTTGCTTTACCCGATACCGCAAGAAAGTTCAAGCAATCATATTGGGCGAATACGGAAACACACTCTTATGCTTCGAGTTGGATGGCTGTGGGCTATAAAACGCGCGTAGATGTAGATAACGATACCGTTACTTTCGTCAAAAACTTAATTTAATTGAGGTGTGACTATGAAAATCACTTATTCGGATTTCGAAAAGACCATACGCGACAAATTGGAGCGTGAAAATGGGCAATCACAATTCCCTATGCTTAAAGGTTGCGTTATGAATTTTTCGCTGTCTAAGAAAAACGACGGTATTAAAAATGACCATTATACGCTTAACTGCAAGTTCAAAATTTTATATGCAATTTATGAAATGGCTGTTTCACTTGGTGGTAAAATGTATCTCGGTGCTAGTGCCGCTAACAATGGCAAAAGAATTGGTAGCGACGATTTGCCTGTTGATACAATCGACGGATTTATTTCCATAGAGTTTTACAATAAAAAGATTGGAGATAAAACTATGCGTCGTTCCACCTATTATGCCGCTATTCTTGATTGGGCGGGATTTGTAACTAATCATTGGGGCGGTTATATTACCGTTAAAAAAGAATATATGAGCGAGGATTGATTTATGAAAGCACCGAATTTGTGTCCTATGTGCGGAGAAAGCGACGGTTGGAAATTGATTGATACAACGAAAAAGGGATTTAATGCTAAGCACGCTGTCATCGGCGGCGTTTTTTTAGGCGGTATTGGTTTAGCCGCAGGTTTTTCCGGTAAGCAAAAAACTACATATCAATGCGCTAAATGCGGATTTTCTCACGAATACGACGGTGGTGTAGCCGATAAAGACAAATATTTACAAGACTTGCCGTATCAAGGATATAAGAATTCCGGATTAAATTCCGTATATATCAAATTTTTCCAAAAGACTACTCCCGACTGTGTTTTTTGCGGCAATCCGCAAGATTTGTATGTAAAACAAGACGGGGCGGCGTATCGTTTTCTATGTGCGCATTGCCATTCGGAATTCAGATGCGAATTTACTTTCAGCGGTAAAGTAAAAGGAAATACCGTGCAAATATTAAACTGTGGCGAAGTCAACAAAGACAATTTGAGTGTAGGCACTTGCGACCCGCACTTGCTTATTCTTGACGAAACAAAAATCAAACAGTAAAATAATTTAAGCAGTAAGTGTAGCTCACTACACTTAGCAAGCTAAGTTGCGTTCGCCCTACGGGGTTTACGTCCACGCAAGAACAAAGGGTTTTAGGGGAAGCATTCCCCTAACGAGGACGAACGAAGTTCGTGCAAATGGCTTGCCACTTGCGTACCTCGCCATACCAACACAAGGAGATTAAAGCACAATGAGAGCCGTTATTTATGCTCGCTATTCAAGCGACAGTCAACGCGAAGAAAGTATCGAAGGACAACTCCGTGAATGTATGGAGTTTGCCAATCATACGGGCGTTACGGTTGTCAGCAATTACATAGACCGCGCTATGTCGGCAAAGACGGACAATCGCCCCGAATTTCAACGAATGATAAAGGACAGCTACAAGCATTGTTTCGATATGATTATCGTGTGGAAATTAGACCGATTTGCCCGTAACCGTTACGACAGCGCGCATTACAAAAGCATACTCAAAAAGAACGGCGTAAAAGTTGTATCGGCAAAGGAAACGATTGCCGAAGGCTCGGAAGGCATACTCCTTGAATCGGTTTTGGAAGGAATGGCTGAATACTATTCCGCTGAGCTTGCCGAGAAAGTTATTCGCGGATTAACCGAAAACGCCTTAAAATGCAAGGTAAACGGCGGTCAAGTTCCTTTCGGATATTTTATTAATGCCGAGCAAAAATTAGAGCCTGAACCGACTACCGCCCCTATTGTGGAAGAAATCTTCCGTATGTACAACGATGGAAAGACGGTCAAGCAAATCGTGGACTATCTAAACGCAAAGAATATTCGTACGAAGTTCGATAAACCTATGTCAATCAATATCGTTCAGTATATGCTGTCTAATCGCAAGTACATAGGCGAATACCGCTACCGCGATATAATCATTCCGCACGGTGCGCCTGCGATTGTGGACGAAAGACTATTCGAGCAAGTGCAAGAGCTACTCAAAAAGAATAAGAAAGCACCTGCACGGCACAAAGCCGAAGATGATTATTTACTCACTACACGCCTGTTTTGCGGAAAGTGCGGCGCGTATATGGTCGGAGAAAGCGGCACGGGACGAAGCAAAGAAGTACACCGCTATTATAAATGCGTCCACGCGAAAAAGCATACTTGCGATAAGAAAACGGTCAAGAAAGAATGGATTGAAGATTTAGCAGTAAGAAAAGCCCTTGAAATCCTTGACGACGAGCGAATAATAGAGTATCTTATAGATAAGATTTACTCGTTGCAAGGCGAAGAAAATCCGCGTTTGCCGAGATTGAAAGAACAGCTTGCCGATATAGAAAAGCGTATCAAGAATATGGTAACGGCAATCGAGCAAGGAATAATTCTTGAATCTACGAAAGCAAGATTGTCGGAATTAGAGCAACGCAAAAGCGAGATTGAAGTAACGATTTTGCAAGAGCAAATCAAAAAGCCGTTCCTTACAAAAGAACAAATCCGTTTCGGAATAGATAAGTTCAAAAGTCTTGACTATTCCACGAAAGAAGGTAAACAATGCTTGATAGACAGTTTTATAAACGCAATCTATCTCTATGACGACAAAATTACATTTATTTTCAACTACAAAGACGGAACGCAAACCGTAAGCCTTGCAGAATTTGAAGCAACTTGCGGTTCGGATATTAAATTGCTTGGCGCACCAAAGGGGTATCCCATCGGGGTACCCCTTTTGCTAATTATGGTTGACAGGAGTTGAACCTTAAGAAGGCGCGAAGCGTTAAGAAAACAGGACTTCAGCGTCCTGTTTTCAGCGAGCGGGCGAGCAATCTGCGATTGCGAAGCCGGCGGGTTTGCTCGGCAAAACCGCTCTCCTGTCAACCGCACCAAACGGGTGTCCGATAAGGGCGCCCGTTTTTCTGTTGCGGGTGAATTATACTATTAAGTGCAACAGTTGAGAGAAAAAAGGAGTTCATACAAATCTGTGGTAAAATAGAGTTGCAAAACAAAATTTACACAAGAGGAGATCTGTGAATTATAATTAAGTGCAACAGAATAGAGGAAAAAGGAGCGTGCAATATGGACGCTCCTTTTTGCGGTTACTTACTGCGAAAAAACGATGCGGGTCGTTACGGATCGCTGTGAACACGGATCGCGTTATGCTTAGAGACGGAATCGCGCGGGGGCGCGGGTCATTTCCAGACGTGGATCTCGTTATATTGAGAAAATGAACTGTGCAGGCTGACGTTGTTCTGTTTATGATCGTAGTTGCTGTCAGCAGAAATAATGTCGTCCACGTTCACTTCCACGCCGTTATAGGATCCCCAATTCGCGCTGCCTTTGACACCGAATGCGCCGCCGAGGACGTATACGGAAACACCAACCCACCCCCTATCTACCCTTGCATTGCCGCCGTAGAAGTCGCCGGCGTACACCTTTACGTTCGTGCCCGGGTCTTTATCGAAGAACAGTCCCGCGGCGTCGTGCCCACTTGCTTGCACTATCGTGCCTCTGTTTATAAGCTCGGCGGCGCTGCTTGCTCGCGAACCTTCGATGTATCGCCCGCCGACGAACGTGCCGCCGTAAATATTCAGCGTCGCGCTGTCTTCGCTGTACCAGATACCGTCGCTGTTATGATTGGCGGACGCCATATTGCAGAAATATTCGCCGCTGAATATGTTCACTTCCGCGTCCGTCGCGCCGCTCTCGATAGTAATGCCCGCCGACGTACCCGACATACTCACGTCCACCGCCGTAGAGTCCGCCGTAGAATTCGGAGCGTTCTTGCCGAGCGTGATATCCGCATAGGCATAGACGGAAAGCCCCGCCGTACCGCCGACGTTGAACGAGCCGCCGTAGATATTCGCCGAGGCGCGCGCTCCGATTGTGCCCATAATGAACGCGCCGCTGCCGTCCGCTTCGGCGGAGCCGAACTCGCCGCTGCCGTCCGCTTTGGCGGAGCCGAACTCGCCGCCCGTTACCGTCAGGATGCCGCCGTACATTTTGAGCGCATAGGACGCAGCCGCACCCGGCATAGACCCGCCTTCGTTGTTTTTGTATACGTCCGCGCCAGTGAATTTACCGCCCGAAATATTCGCCTCACCGCCGCTGACAAGTATGCCGTTG
Organism: uncultured Clostridia bacterium; assembly: GCA_944372345.1. Taxonomy (GTDB): domain Bacteria; phylum Bacillota; class Clostridia; order Christensenellales; family Pumilibacteraceae; genus Protoclostridium. The sequence continues at coordinate 42,408 of CALVYT010000038.1, read as the reverse complement.
CCTTGCACGGCGTCGTAAGTTCCCGAATGAACAGTCAGCGTGCCGCCGACGACTTCGACCGCATGACCGCCTTTGATATTCTTCTTGTAAGCCCAGTTACTGTTCGCGCCGCCTATCTCTATTGGCGTATGGTCTCCTGCCGCGACTTTATCTTCTCCGCTTTCAATAATGTTGCCGTTTTTGTCGAGAGAGTAGGCAGCGGATATTTTAATATTCTCGTTGTCGTCGTTGCCGTCGTTCTCATTGCCGAGCGTCACGGTTGCGTTCAGCCCGCTGCTGCCCGTACCGACGTACAGTCCGCCGCCGACGGTGTTGGTCAACTCGCCCTTAGTGATATACACTTTGGACTCCGATACGGTCGCCGAGCCGCTGTCGGGCGACATAACGCGCACCGCATAGCTGTTTACGATAAGCTCGTTATACGCGCCCGAATAGTCATTATCTATTCCCTTATGCGTGACGTTGAGCATCGCGCCGCGGGCGTCGAGAGAGCCGCCCTGCACGCATATGCCGTCGTAGAACGCGGTCGCACCGTTCCACTTATACGCGCCTGCTGCCGTGCCGTCCTCGCTGTGTATCGCGGAAACTATGTTCACCGTTCCCGACGCGAAGTTTATTTTCCCGCCGTTGACGTATACAGCCGTGCCGTTAATTGTTTTTACGTTATAAACGTATTCCGTGTCGCTTGCGCCGAACGTGATATTGCCGCCGCTGCCCGTGCTCTGCGCGGTTATGCCCAGTCCGTCAGACGTTATCTCCACGTCACCGTCGAAGGAAATATTTCCGCCGTCCGTGCTGACCGCCGTCGACGTGAGGGCATTATCGGACGAACCTGTTTTTTGCGCGACGGAGCCGTTCATTTCCACTTTAAGCCCGCTTTCACCCGGTTCGGAATAGGATATGCCGCTTCCCTCGCCGCCCGCAGAATGCGCCGTGACGGACGCATAGATGCCGACGGAATACGAGCCGTCCACCGTCACGTTGCAATCGCCTTTGAGCGAAACGCTGCCGTTCGTCGCGAGTATGCCGCGGTTGCCGTTGCCGCCGCGGTCATCCGCGTTATCGTCGGACGCGCTGTGAATATGCACGTCGACGTTTTCCGCTTCCACCTTGCCGCCCGCCGCGCCTATGCCCGTCGCACCTTTCAGCATATACGTTTCGTTCTCGTCGCCGAACACGAGCGAAGTATCCGAGACTGATACCGACCCCGAGGAAGCTCCGCTTTCGGCATATATGCCCGTGACGTTTTCCAGCAGACTGCCGCCGTCGGAAGGCTTAAACGTGAAATCCGAATGCGTTACCGCCGCAGAGCCGCCCGAAACGTAAATGCCGTATGCGTCCGAACCGACGACGTCGAACGAAAGCCGTGCGGACGACGACGCGTCCAGCTCGCCGCCCGTTACGCGTATCGCCGCGCTGCCCTTGTTTCCGTCGCCCGCGCCCGTAGTGACCTTTTCAAACGAGCCGCCGGAGACCACCGTTCTGCCGCCCGAAACGCGGACGGTATCGCCGTAATCGGAGACGAAACTGCCGCCGCCGATACGCAGATATTCCTCGACGGAATTGCCCGAATAGTTGCACGCGACGCACGTTCCCGCTTCGACGGCTTCGAACGAACTGCCCGCGCCGACAGCCATATAACCGCCCTGCGCATATATCCCGTACGCGTCGCTCTTTCCGAAATACGAATAGTAATCCCCGCCGCGCGCATACATATTGCCCGCGCTCATACGGATGGTCGCGTAGTTCGTTTCCGCGGTCGCGCTGTCCTTGACCGAATAATAGCCGTAGACCGTTATCTCGCTGCCGTCGTCGGCGTATGAATATATGAAATCCGCGCTGCCGTTCGCCGCGATACGGTTGCCGGTCACGCCCGCTTCGTCGGTGACGTAATACAGATAAGCGTCGCTTTCGAGCAGTCCGCCGAAGTCGTTCGTCGGCGCTTCTTCGAGATACATATTGCCGCTGACGAACACCGCCGCTGCCGTCGGAGTGACGGTGGGTTCTATGCGCGGAACGGTCGTTTCCTTTGCTTCCGTATACTCGCCCGTTGCCGTATCGAGCGTGCGGAGTAAGCCGTTTGCGCTCCCGCCGAGCGCGCCGCCGGAATCCGAATCGAATCCGTTTCCGGCATTGGCGTATTCCGACTTTTTGGGTCCGCTGACGAAATCACCGCCCGTGACCGTCAGCGTCCCGCCGCTTATTTCGAGCACGCTGCCGACGGGATTGTAGAACGAGCCCGTCTGCGCCGACGACGAATCGATGACCGTCATACGCACGCCGTCGGTTATGTTGAGCATCGGATTGCGGTTGTTGCGCTGAATCTCGTGACCGTTGAGATCAAGGATGAGATCGCTGCCGACGTCGGTAACGCCCGACGTTATGATGAGCGGATCCTCCACGCTGTCGGATATCGTGATATTTGAATAACCGTTCTCCACCGCCGCGATAAGCTCTTCGACGGATTCGACCTCTACTTTCTCCGCGACGATATATTCGAAATCGCCGCCGTATATGCCCGAATCGGAGCTTATCTCTTCAGAGTACCGCCCCTGCGTGAAAAACACGCCGAGCATCGTTGCGAGTACGGAAAGCAGAAACAGGAAAACGAAAAATCCGCGTTTGTCTTTAAGCGTTTTCATTGCCGCCTCCTGCTTCCGAAGCCTGGATGAAAAGCACGTTCAGCAACGTGGAATACCCCTTGCTGATCGCTTCGGAAAATTCGTATACCCGCTCGCCCGCGGCGGTCTGTTCGGCATAAGTATCGTAATACGGATCGTCGGACAGTCCGCTGAAATCGATATACCCGCTCGTGCCGCCGTTGGAGCACGTTCCGTACAGCTCCTGCACGCCGACGACGGAAGAAAAATCCACGCTGCCGACTGGAGCGTAATCACTGCCGGAGAACGTGAAAAAATCGTTTATCGCATGGGCTACGGACGCCGCGCCCTCTCCCGGCGGAGCGATATGGTCGTAGGAAAGCGACGCGCCGCCGCTCTCGTAGTCGTAAGTTTTGCTCACACGGACGTCCGTGTCGCCCGTTACAGCGCCGTCCGCGCCGCAGACGGGCAGTTCGCGGTCGAAATGATAGCCGACCACGCGCGCGCCGCCGAGCGTCTTATATGCGTCACCCGCTTTCGGCGCGACGAGCAGATCGTCCGTCGACGCGTCCCACGCAAGATCGAGATCGGACGACGAGGACTCCGTTACGGACGTGATATAAAGTACGAACGTCTTGGTTTCCGCCTTGCCGTGCTCGAAGCGCATTTCGGGCAGAGATATATCCACCGTCATAAACGACGTGTATTTTTCGCAGTCTATATAGATCGCGGGCGCGATCTTCATCAACGAGCCGTCGCCGATCACCGCGCTGTCGTCGGCGTTCGTCCGCATAAAGCCCACCGAATACGAAGCCGTCGAGGTCTCCGCCGAGATCGAGATCACGTCGCCCGCCGCGGATGTCGCCACGATCCTGCCCGTTTCGCTATCGCCCGTCCCCGTCATCCCGCCGGAAACGGAAAGCGTTTCCTCGGGTGCTTCCGTCAGTCCGTCGCTCCTGTCGTCATAATCGACGGAAGTCGAGGTGTCGAACTCCGCCGCACCGCCGTTACCGGGAGCCGCCGCGATAAGATCGGCGAGGACGTACTGCGGGGTCACCGCCGTGTTGGTGTAACCCGAAGCCGAGCTGTCCGCCATGACCACCTGCACGGCGAGCGAACGGACAAATTCCGAGGGCGCGTAAAAGCGCACGGAAGCCGCCACGTCCACCGCGCTTATCCTGTCGACCTCTCCGCCGCTCTGCGTGTAATTGCGTATGTCGAAACGAACGGAGCGCGCCGTATTCATCGCGCTGAACTTGCCGTCGTCCGTTTTCAGCCAGTAATCGGAGTCGGAAAAAGTCAGAGATGACGCGTCGGAGATCGAGTAAGAACAGGCAAAGCTGCTTATGCCCGCGCCTATCTCGCCCGTGGTGGACGCGGCATAGCGCGCCAAACTCACCCCCGTCACGAGTATTCCGACGAGGACAAGCGCGCACAGGTATGCGAATATATGGTATTTTTCAGCCTTTCTTTTCACTGTCCGTTTCGCTCTCACTGCCTTGTTCTTCGCTCTTACCGCCTTGTTCTTCGTCCGCGGAGGTCTTTTTCGCCTTTACCGCGCGGACTATCTTCGGGATAGATACCGACGCCGCCCATATCAGCGCGATAACGGCTACTGCCGTCACCGTACCGACGGGACTTTGCACGAACGTGACGAACGAGCCGAGCCCGCGCGCCACGGCGACCACTTCGCCCACTATATCGTCGCTTGCGACTATATACGGATCGGGCGAGGAGTTAGCGTCGCCCTTGGTGACAAAACCGCTCCCGTCCGCACGCTTTTCCGCTATACGGTGCGTTACATAAACGCCGCTCCTTTCGTCGAAGAACGTGATAACGTCACCCTCTTCGTAATCGTCCTGACCGCACACGACGATAAAATCCCCCGCGTTTATCTCCGGCGACATACTGCCCGTCGTTACCGACGCGAACGCCGTGCCGAACACTTTGGGCATACCGTTGCCTGCCAGGCGCGCGATCATCACATATACGTTGTATACGAGCAGTATCGCCGCCGCCGCGCAGAGCACGACTTTGACGACGATCCCGACGACGGCAAGCGCGCGCCGCGCGCCGCTGCGCCCGTTTTCCGCTTTCCGCGTCAATCGAGCACGACCTCCGCCGACATATCGATGACGAGCGTATACGTCGCGCCGCTTTCGCCCGCGCTCGTATCGGCGGCGTCGTCGTGCCGCCACAGCCATTGCAGTTCGAACTTCGCGCTCGAACCGGACGACAGCGTAAGTCCGCTCACTCCCAGCTCCGCCGCGGAAACGTAGTCCGCGTGCCCCGCGACGTGCGCTCCGTCGCGCACCAGACGATAGCCCATATCGATCCCGTGCTCGTTGATCTCGGAGAACGTCAGCGAATATACGACGGTATGCTCGTTGCGGTTCTCGAACACAAACGCATAGCTGCCCGACAGTCCGGGCGCAATGACGGAATCCCCGAACGTATCGTTTTCGAACACGCCGAGCTCCTCTCTTTCCTCCCACGATACGCCGTCTTCGTCCGCAATGAATATTACGGGAGCGTACATATCCTGCGAAACGCCCAGTCCGCAGGTGGCGAGCAGCACCGAAAGCACGACTATCGCGACAAGACAGAGCGCGATGATGATGAAAGGATACGCGCGCACCCGCCCGAGAGTGGCGACATACCGCCCGTCCGTGCGGAGCACGTTGCCGTGCTTGTCGACATACCCCTTTTCGTCGCCGTCCGCGCCGTAATACACGACGCGCCCGTCGTCCCTGCCGAAGCTGCCCTGCAATTCCCCCTCGTCGTCGCGCCACACTCCGCGGCGCACCTTGCCCGTCTTTCTGCCGTCGGCGGCATACACCGTCGCGCGGACGGGAAGCGACGCCGATATAAACCCGGCTGCCGCGCTTTCCTCCTCGTCGTCCTCATCGCCGTCCCCGTCGGCTTCTTCCTTGTCGGACGCCGGCGCGTCCGCCGTCGCCGCGGCGATCTCGCCGAAGTCGCCAGACTGCGCGCGGGGCGCGGGGCGGCGCTTTTTAGCCTTGGAGAACGCCGCCGCCATATCCTGCGGAACGTATTCGGGATCGAGCGACATCCCGAGCTTTTCCATAAGTTCCGCGATCAACGACAATGCGTGACCGACCTGCCTGTCGGACGACAGACGTAGCATCATCGGGCAGCGCGCATACTTCGCCTTGCCCGACATATCCTTGTGGTGGTATTTCCCCTCGGGATAAGCGGAGGGATCGAGCGCGAGAAAAAGCCGCACCGTCTCCCCCGAAACGCCTATCATCGCCACCGCGCCGCGCCCGACGGAGAACTTCTCCCCCGACGCGGAAACGTGAGAACGCACGCGCTTTCCGTCCGCCCGGACGTAACTCATCAGCGCGTTCTTCACGGTGTCGTAACGCCTGCCGGCGAGATACCCCGCTTCCCGCATCCTGGTCGGAAAGCCGCATTTTCCGACAGTGGTAAACCTGCCCGCAGGGGCAGAATTAACATCTGCCGCGGGCGTTCCGCTTTCGTCGCCGCGGGACGCGATCGTATCTTCGTTTTCGGGTATTTCAGCCATCACTCCGATATGTCCTCTTTTTCGCTTCCGACGCAGACCCGCATTAAAAGCAGGTCCGCGTCATAATGCGAAAGAAATGCCGCCCTCAGGCTCCCGCAGAACCGTCTGCGACGGAACCCTGCACCGCGGATACGGTGAACTCAATTCCGACGGACTCTATGTTCTCGCCCACCCAGGTGTCGAGAGCGTCCGCGTTGGTTTTCAGACTCGCGTCCGCGGAAGTCCATACGATCGTAGCGTAGATCGTTTTGCTCGCTTCCGGCGCAAGCGTGAACGCCACGCCGCTCTTGATCTCTTTGCCATCGCTTGGCGCGTCGTAGAACTTGAACGTGAACAGCCCCTTGACCTGATTTTCGGTGGGGTTGTCGTCGATGGACGTTTCGGTGTAACCCGTCGTACCGAACTCCTCCGCGCCCGCCGCTTCCGTAACCGTCATATTTTTTCCGAGAGTGAGAGTCACGTCCGCTTCGACATCGCCGTTGTTGGTGATGACTACCGCCTGCGTTCTCACGGACTCGTTGGTTCTGGGCGTTGCAGCGCCGGTATCCGAAGAATATTCGGCGTCTCTCGGCGAAAACGCTCCGAACGTGACGGAGATCGTTTCTTCGTCGCCGAAGGAAACGTCCCACTTGGCGACGTTAGCCGTCGACGATCCGTTCGTACCGCTGACGTAACGTGCAAGCGTGACGCCGACGAAGCACATACTGACGACGGCGACGAGCACGAGCGCGAGCACGAGTTTGGATACTATCCTCTTTTTCTTTTCCATAGCATTCCTCCTGTAAGGATCGATTATTTATGTATCCCGACGGCGCGCGGCACGCATATGCGGCACGCGGACGCGCGTCCGCCGAAAAACACCCGTATAATACCCGTATATTATTTATTATCTTCTTTGTTATCTTCCGTTCCGCTCTTTTCGGAGCTTTCCGTATTTTCGTTTTCGTCCCGGCTTTCCGTATCGCCCGCGTCGGAGTTTCCGACGTTTTCGCTGCCGCCGTTCTTTTCCGCGAGCATTGCGCGCAGGCGGCGGATCTCCTCGTCCTTGTCGCTTTCGGCGGACGCAGCCGACGCGGCTTCCTCCGCTTTTTCCTTTCTGCGGGCGAGCGTTATCCTGACAACGTCATATACGATATATGCGGCTACCGGCACGCCTATCACCACTATTATGCCCACGGGGGTCTGCAAAAACACGGAGAACGCGCCCAGCCCGCCGATACTGCCCGTGCACCTGCCGACGACGTTCTCTATCGGAGTCGCGGAGTCCGCCGCGTCGTTGGCGTCGCCCTGCGTTATGACGGACACCACGGGAGAGCCGTCGCCGTCCTCTCTTACGAGCGAGATCACGCGATGAGTGACGAACGTGCCCGACGCGCGGAACGTCACTACGTCCCCGACGGCAAGCTCCTGTTTCTCCTCGTCCGAAAGCAGGTCGACGAATATCAGCGAGCCTTTGGCGAAACTATCCTCTTTGTCGCCGTCCATAGAGCCGCTCGTCACCGCCATGGGCGCGACGCCGAACACCGAAGGCGGCGTATCGGGATATGCCGCGCCTTTGATGATGAGCGTCAGATTTATCGCCAGCACGGGAACGAGCAGCACGGCGAGAACTATGAGAACGACTATGCTCGCTATCTCGCCTTTCGTTCTTTTTCTTTTCGCCGTCGTTTCGCCCACTTCGCCCTCCGACCGCCCGACGCATTTCCCGCATAGGGCTTTACGCCTCAATGTAGCATATTTACACTATATTGTCAACTCATTTTTGTCGTATTATGTCGTTTTCTCCCGTTTCTTATTCCGCGCATACGAAAAACGCTGTCAAAAATGACAGCGGAGGGATATATTATCAAAAACAGATAACGAACAGACAAAAAGCGGGCGGCGCGCCCGAATATCGGACGCGCCGCCTCTTACGCCCCGAAAGGGCTGACTTCAAATTTCACAAAAGTTTACCGAGCGCGTCGAAATCTCCCGAACAGAGCGCGCCGAGATTTGCCGTTATCTTCTCTTCGCTCCAGTCCCACCATTTAAGAGCGAGCAGCAGCGCGATCTTTTCGCCGTCGAAACGCATACGCACGACCCTGCACGGATCGCCCGCCGCGACGGCGTATGCCGGCACGTCGGAGGCTACCACGGAATTGGCGCCTATCACCGCTCCGTCGCCGATATGCACTCCGGGAAGGATCGTCACGTTCTGCCCTATCCACACATCGTTGCCCACCACCGTGTCGCCTTTTATCGGCAGGTCGGAAAGGGCGGGCGCGAAACGCTCCCATTCTCCGCCGATGATATTGAACGGATAGGTAGTCGCGCCGTTCATACGGTGGTTCGCTCCGTTCATCACGAACTCCACGCCTTTGGCTATCGCGCAGAATTTGCCTATGATCAGCTTATCGCCGATAAACGGATAGTGATGAGTGACGCGGCTCTCGAACGTGACCGTCGGATCGGGATCGTCGTAGTATGTGTAATCCCCCGCGATTATGTTCGGACGGGTGATCTCGTTCCTGATGAAACGCAGGCTTTTTATCTTTTCGTTGGGTATCAGTACGTTCGGGTCGGGCATCGTCACTCCTCCGTCATACGCACCAGAAAATCTGCGCTCACCGGGTCGGGAGTGCATAGCATGCCCGACGCGGCGAGGAGCATCAGTCTGCGCTCGAAGCCGAGGTCGGCTTCGGCGTTGAATCTTCCGCTGCCCGTGCCGAGCAGGACGCGCGCGCCGAGAGTTTCGAGCATACGCAGCGGCGGTATGCCGCAGCCGAAGCCCATACTGTCCGACGGCGTGAGGATCACTTTCGCGCCCGACTGCACGATGAGGTCTATGTCATCCTTGTCGAGATACACCCCGCCCGCGATATACGTCGACTCGCCGAGCAGACCCAGCTTATGGGCGAGCCCGACGGGCGTCGCGCCGTATTTCTTGTCGCACGTCCCTACCTCGTCCAGCGTGACGCAGGCGGATATTATTATCCTCCTGCCCTCCGCGGCGCGCTCTATCGCCTCGTCCGCGGCGGCGTCGTCCATAACGGACGGCAGATATACCCCGTCGCCGAGTTCGTACTTTGCGCCGCTGCCCGCGGTCACGAAATGTACGACCCGTTCGTCAAAAAGCCTGCCGCTTCCTGCATAAAATATCTTTCCGCAGGGCGCGGAGCCGCTTGCGGAAAGTATGTTTTCATCGAATGTGAGCGCGTTTACCGTCATAATTCGAGAGAGCGCAGAAACGCCAGCGTTTCGTCTTTCGTTTCTGGGTGGCGGAGCGCGAAGCTGATCGTCGCCTGCACCGCTCCCGCCTTACTGCCCATATCGTAGCGGTAGCCCTCGAAGTCATACGCGCACACTCTGCCGTCGCCGCACATAAGCCCGAGCGCGTCGGTGATCTGCAACTCGCCCTTTTTGTCCGGCGTTATCATTCCTATCTTGTCGAATATGCGCGGTCCGAGCACATACCTGCCGAGGGCGGCGAAAAGGCTGGGCGCGTCCTCCGCGCTCTTCGGCTTTTCCACGAGCCGCTTGCACTCGTAAGCCCGCTCGTCGCCGAACATATGCCCGCCGAGCTCCGCGCTGCCGTAAAGGTGTATTTTGTCGGGCGTTACCATCTGCCCGCCGATGACGGCGTCGCAGCCCTTGTCGAACGCCTCGATGAGCTGTGCGGAAACGGGTACGTCCGCCCGCACGAGGTCGTCGCCCGTCGAAAGCACGAACGGCTCGTTGCCGATGAACTCGCGCGCTTTGAGCAGCGCGTCCGCCATGCCTTTGGGGTATTTCTGCACCGCGAATATGAACCGCGCGCCCTTGTTTATGCTGTGGAGCGCGGCTATGCCCCGCTCGTCGCCCTTTTTGCGCAGCGTCTTTTCCAGTTTGCCTTTGGGCGAGAAATACCTGACTATCTCCTCTTTTCCCGGAGAAATGACGATACAGATGTCGGATATGCCGCTGTCGATCATTTCGTCGACTATGTATTGCAGTACGGGCGTATCCACGACGGGCAGCATTTCCTTCGGCAGCGCTTTCGTCGCGGGAAGAAAGCGCGTGCCCTGTCCGCCGCAAAGAATTACTCCTTTCCTTACCATAGCTTTCCCCCTTATTACTTGATATAGACTATACGGCGGCAGGTCTCGCACCTGCAGAAACCGTCGTTTTTCAACTTGCTCGCGCCGCTCGGCGAGAACGTCATTCCGCAGCGGCAGGCGTATCCGTTCCCGCTGCTCTGCGCTTCGACGAACACCGGCAGCGGCACTCCGTCCTTGCGGCAGAGAACATACGTTTCCATAAGTTCCTTGTCCGTACTTTCACGCAGTTCGCGCATACGCTTCTTTATCTCTTCGCGGCGCGGACGGATCTCCGCGAGCTGCTTTTCGAGCAAAGCCTTGATCCGGTCAAACTCCGTTTTGATATTCTTCTTCTCGTGCTGCTTCTGCGTTATCGTCGCAAGCAGCTTCTTTATGCGCTCTATGTTGTTCGTGACTTTGTTTTTCAGACTGTCCAGCCGTGATTTCTCCGTTTCCATAGACGGCAGGAGCGCGGCTTTCGCCGCGTCGTCCGCAGCCGCAGCGAACGCCTTTTCCAGTTCCTCGACGCGCTTTCCCGCAGCCGTGGCGTCGGCGTACGCGCGCTCCGTTTCCGCCGCAAGACGCTCCGCTTCGGCTACGTCCGCGTTAAAGCCTTTCTGCACCGCGTTGAATTCGTTTTTAGCCGAATCCAGCTTCTTTTTGTCTGCGTTGGCGTTGAATTCGCTGTCCGTCTTTTTCAGTTCAATGTCCAGCTTCTGGTATTCCAATATCTTACTCAGATCTTTCATAGTTCCTCCGTTACGGTCGTTACGGGATCGCGCTCGCTCTCGCTCACGATGAACTCCGCATCCAGCCCGCAGGCGCGGGCAGCTTCCGTCAATATGTCTTTAAGCCTGCTTATATATATTCTTTCCGTCGCGTAATGCTGCACGATGATTACGGGCATACCGCTCTCAGCCGCATACAGCGCGACGTGATGAGGCACGTCGCCCGTTATGTAACAGTCCGCGCCCGACTCCGCTGCGAGTTTCAGAAATTCTATGTCGCCGCCTCCGCCGTTCACTATCGCGGCGGCGCGCACGGTCTTGCTTCCGTCACCCGCGACCGCCGCCCGCGGATCGCCGAACGCTTCCGCGCACTTCGCGGCAAGCCGCGCCGCCGTCGTCGGCGCGGGCAGGTCGCCCGTTCTCCCCACTTTTATCCCGCCGTCCGTCGTCATCGGACGCACGTTTTTCAATCCCGCGGTCTCCGCCGCAAAGTCGTTAAGTCCGCCGTCGCAGAAATCGAGGTTGGTATGCGCGCAATATACGGACACGTTCAGCCGCGCCGCCGCGAGCACAGCTCTTCCCGTCGGCGTTTCGTCGGTAACGCGCGAGACCGAACGGAATATGAGCGGATGGTGCGCCACGATGAGCGAGCAGCCTTTTGCCGCAGCTTCTTCAACCGCGCGCTCGGTGCAGTCAAGGCAGAGCAATACGCGCCCGCACACGCCGCGCGCGCTGCCGACGAGCAGTCCCACGTTGTCGGAAAAGCCCGGCTCAGTCGCGCTTTCGGGCGCAAAACGGCGCATAAGCGCTATTATGTCCGATCTGTCCGCCATTTCAGCACCTCCGCGATCCGTTCCGCTTCCTCCGCCGTCCGTTCTCCGCCGCCGCGCAGCTTGTTCAGCCGCACCGTCAGCCGTTTTACGAGCGCGTCCGTCGGCTTTTGCCAGAACGTACCGAATTCCGCCTGCATCGGGTCGGGGCTGAACGCGCCTTTTCCCGCCGCGATGAGGTCGTAAAACTTACCGTCCGCTTCGAAACACTCGTCGCGGTCTATTGCATATCCGTTATCGGCGAGCGCCCGCCTCACGAGGTCCGCCCGCCCTTGCGGCGACAGCACGAGCCGCGCTTCGCCGCGGTAGCGCGACAAAATGCCGCTCATTACGTTGCCGCCCATCCCGCAGATCAGGATGACGTCTGCGCGTTCCGCTTCGGGCGGCACTCCGTCGAAAACGACGTAAGTCACGCGCGCGCCGAACCGTCGCAGCGTCTTTTCAGCCTTTTCCAAGCACTTCGCGCTTATGTCGGACACCACGGCTCTGCCGCAAAGCCCGCGTTCGAGCGCAAGCTCCGTCAGCTTCGCGTGGTCGCAGCCCACTTCGGCGAGAACGTCCGCTTTTCCGACCGCGCTTATTATCGTTTCCGATCTCAACTTTCCGAATAGAAACTTTTGAGCCGCTTGCTGCGCGCGGGATTGCGGAGCTTGCGGAGCGCCTTGGCTTCGATCTGCCTTATGCGCTCGCGGGTGACTCCGAAACGCTTGCCCACTTCTTCGAGCGTTCTCGGGTGGGAGCCGTCGATACCGTAGCGCAGACGGATGACCGCCTGCTCGCGGGGGGTCAGCGTTTCGAGCACACTCATAAGCTCCTCTTTGAGCATGGTATGCGTCGCTTCGTCCTGCGGGCTGGTGACGTGGTTGTCTTCGAGGAAATCGCCGAGATGGCTGTCCTCTTCCTCGCCTATCGGAGTTTCAAGCGAAACAGGATCCTGCGCGATCTTCTGTATCTCGCGCACCTTGTCCTCGCTGATACCCATTTCGCGGGCGATCTCCGTCGGCGTAGGATCGCGCCCCAGCTCCTGCAACAGTATCCTCGTCGTGCGCGTCAGCTTATTGATGGTTTCCACCATATGCACGGGTATGCGTATCGTGCGAGCCTGGTCGGCTATCGCGCGCGTTATCGCCTGGCGTATCCACCACGTCGCATACGTCGAAAATCTGAATCCCTTGGTGTAGTCGAATTTTTCCACCGCTTTCATCAGTCCGAGGTTACCTTCCTGGATGAGGTCGAGGAACAGCATACCTCTGCCGACGTACCGTTTTGCGATTGATACGACAAGACGCAGGTTGGCTTCGGACAGGCGCGCTTTCGCCGCGTCGTCGCCCTCCGCCATTTTCTGCGCAAGCTCCACTTCCTCGTTGCCCGTTAAAAGCGGCACTCTGCCTATGTCTTTGAGGTACACCTTCACAGGGTCGTCGGAGGAGATCGTCGCGTCGCTTATCAGCTTGTCGATGGAATCGTCCTTGACGATGTCTATCTTCGTGTCCTTGACTTCTATGTGATTCTCTTCGAGTATGCGGAGAACTTCCTCTATCTCGTCTACCGACGCGTCGCACCCTATCGCTATCTTTTCGCCGACTTCGTCGTACGTCACGCTACCGCGGTGCTTGCCTACGGAAATCAGCTTCGCCACTTCTTTCTGTATCTTTTCGTTAAGCTGCACCGGCTCTCTCGCCGCGACGCCGGACTGCGTCGTTTCTTTTTCGCTTTCGCTCATTCAGTTGCCTCCGTTTTCTCTCAGATCGTTGATCCGCCGTCTGTATTCGCCGCTCATCCGCAGAAATTCGACGTCGTTCGTTCTGTCGTATTCCGCGGCGAGTTCGTTGCATTTCTTTTCCAGCCGCGCTATTTTGAGTTTTTTCACGCACGACCGGTATATCTTTTCGTCGTCGACCGACGGCAGTTCGAATTCCAGTATTTCGGACAGTTTGCCGTGCAGTCCCTCCGGAAGATCGGTATACAGCATCGCCGCAGTGTCTTTTACGCCGCGCAGTCTGCTGTCCGTGACCGAATCCACGAGATTGCGCTCGAATCCGTCGGGGAATATCTCCGTAAGATCCGCCGGATCGACGTACGGTCTGCCGTCCACATACGCCGCGAGAAGATACGTTTCGCTTATGTCCCGCTTCTCCTCGGGCAGCGGCGGCGGCTCGACGCGCTTTTCCTCGTCCCCCGCGAACACATTTGCCTGCGCGCGCAACACGCCTATGTCGTACCCCGTTTCCGCGGAGACCGAGAGCAGATACTCTTCCCGCTCGACGGGATTTTCCAGCTGCTTTATGCACCTTACGGCTTCCGCCGCGTATCTGGTCTTGTCGTCCCTGTCGGAAAGGTCGTACTTCGCGCGTAGATTTTCCAGTTTGTAGGCGGTCAGCGGTACGGCTTCTTCCAATATCCGTTCATACGCTTCCCTGCCCATATTGTTCACCACTTCGTCCGGATCCAGCCCGTCGGGCATCCGCGCAACCTTGACGGTCAGTCCGCTGTCGCGCAGTATGTCCAGTCCGCGCATAGTCGCTTTCTGCCCGGCGGAATCGCCGTCGTAGCTTATGATGACTTTATCCGAATAGTTTTTGAGTTGCCGCGCCTGCTGCGCCGTGAGCGCCGTACCCATGCTCGCCACCGCGGTGTCAAACCCCGCTTTGTGCAGGGCAATAACGTCCATATACCCCTCGCACATAATGACGTAAGGCAGCGGACCCGAGCGGCGTTTCTTTTTCAGCAGGTTGAGCGCGTATACCGTCCTGCTCTTGTCGAATATCGCCGTCTGCGTGGAGTTGCGGTATTTCGCGGGCACGTCCTTTTGCAGCGCGCGCCCGCCGAACGCGACGACCTCTCCCGTATTGCTTATTATCGGGAAGATCAGTCTGCCGTGAAACACGTCGTACCACCTCGCGCCGGACAGATCCGCAAGTCCCGCTTCCTTCATCTCCGCTTCGGTGTAGCCCTTGCTTTTCAGATAGGTCAGGACTTCCGTATAACCCAGCGAATAGCCCAGCCCGAAACGCGTCACTATGTTCGGGGGCAGCTTGCGCTTCCCGATATAATCGCGGGCGACCTGCGCACCCGGCAGCGACAGATTGGCGTTGTAGTGCCGCGCGGCTTCCCGCATCAGTCCGTAAAGCCGCAGACGCTTGTCCTTGCTTATTCCCGAATGCCGATCCCCCGAAAACGCCGGCAGCTCCATATGCGCCGCGTCCGCGAGCATACGCACCGCGTCTATCGTTTCGATATTCTCTATGTCCCGAAGGAACGTGATGGCGTTCCCGCCCTTGCCGCAGCCGAAACAGTGATACAGCTGTTTGGACGGATCAACGCTGAACGACGGCGTGCGCTCGTTATGGAACGGACAGCACGCCTTATAAGAATTGCCCGCGCGCTTGAGCGGCACATACCCGGATATCAACTTGACTATGTCGGTGTTGTCGAGCAGCCGACTGCAAAATTCCCTGAAATCCATTCTCCGCCTCTTCAGATGAGCGCCCAGCCCTTCGGCACATATATCTTCTCGAACATCCGCACGAGATAGTTATCCGTCATCGTGGCTATGTAGTCGCACACGCGGCGTTCGGGGCTTTCCGACGCGTCGCGTATGTATTCCGGTATTTCCGAGCCGTGGGCAAGATAGTAATCGAACATAAAGAATATTATGTTGTCTACCTTTCCCTCTTCGGCTTTGGCTATCGGCGAAACGTAGACTTTCTCGAACATAAAATCGCGGAATTCTTCGGTGAGCAGACGAGCGCGCTCACTCGGAGCGACGTCAGGCTTGCCGTAGCTGTTATCGATTATATCCGAGATCATAGAGTCTATCCGCTTTCCGTGCGTGTCGCCGAATCCTTTTTTCACCGACTCCGGCAGTTCGTCCGCCGAAAGCACGCCCGCGCGTATCGCGTCGTCCACGTCGTGGTTCAGATACGCTATCTGGTCGCTGATCCTGACTATCTTTCCCTCTATCGTCAAAGGATCTCCGCGGCGGCTGTGATTGGCTATGCCGTCGCGCACCTCTTCGGTCAGGTTCATTCTTTCAAGCACGTCCGCGACGCGCAGCGACTGCGCTTCGTGGCGGAACCCGTCGAACTCGCGCATGCGCCTGTCGAGAGCGCGCTCGCCCGCATGACCGAACGGCGTATGACCGAGGTCGTGCCCCAGGCTTATCGCTTCGGTCAGATCTTCGTTCATCCGCAGCGCTCGCGCTATCGTCCGCGCGATCTGACTCACTTCGAGAGTATGCGTCAGGCGAGTGCGGTAGTGGTCGCCCTCGGGAGCGAGGAACACCTGCGTCTTATGCTTTAAGCGGCGGAACGCCTTGGAGTGGATGATACGGTCGCGGTCACGCTGAAAATCCGTCCTGATCAGACAGGGCGTTATCGGAAAACGTCTGCCTTTCGTCTGCGCGGACTTGCACGCATAAGGCGAAAGGTATTTGTCCTCTAT
This sequence comes from uncultured Clostridia bacterium, assembly GCA_944372345.1. Classification (GTDB taxonomy): domain Bacteria; phylum Bacillota; class Clostridia; order Christensenellales; family Pumilibacteraceae; genus Protoclostridium. The sequence goes on along the minus strand of CALVYT010000038.1, from coordinate 26,202 downwards.
TTCGTATACGACCTTTCTGTGATCCATATCCCCCGCTATCCGCTATTTTCGTCGGACAATTTTTGTTGTATATATAATATCAAACGCAGCCCGCCGTGTCAAGCGAATTTGCAGTCGAAAACCGCTCGGACGGCATCCTGTCGCCGCGCCGATGAACGTATACGGACAAGCGCACCCGCCCGTCCGATGCGGAAACCGCATTTATTTTACGCGTATGAACGGATATTCGTCAGCCGCATATAACGCTTCCGCTTTTACTCTCTTTCGGTTTTCGCCTGCCGACGCTTCCGGAACAGACTGTTTTCCCGCAATTCGGAATACGTCGTAACGTATACTTTTCCTTTTGCCGGATTGTATGCGGAAAAAACGAAACCCAGCGCGCATACAAACTTCTCCACGATAGGCAGATAAACGGAAATACCGATACGGTCGATACAAATATCCTCTTTTTCCCATTGCGCAAGACGGTCCGTCACCCAGTCGAACAACATCATATATGTTTTTTGCGAAGCGTACGCGGGATCTACGGCAAGCATAGCTATATATGCGTCAAAATCGCCGCCGAACGCGTAAAGCGCCGTCATATTTTCCTTTATCATAACGCTGCCGGAGCGCAAAACGTCGAATGAATCGCAGTCTACCGGATAAAAATCGCAATAGCCTATCATTTCGTCATCTTTCATAAGAGCGCAGGATACGTCTGCGGTCTCACCGACGCTGTCGACCCAGTCGTCCAACGTCCCTTCCGTCATATCGTTCATCTCATATTTATCGGGAGAAACACAGAGATAATCCAATTCGATCTCGCGCAAAGTTATTTGCTTTTTTGTCCAGCCCGCATCCAACAGATCCGCTATGCCCGCTATTTGCAGCCCCGGGAACCTGAACGGAGCATCGTCTTTCGCGACAGGAGCGGCAAGGCTGTCGAGAATCGCGAATATACTTTCCAAATGACTGTCGAGCACCCGAGGGAACGCATCCAGCCAATGCGTCGGTCCCAAGTAAAATTCCATTGCTTCCGACGGAAGGAAATTCTGTATACGAAGCGGTATAACAGTCTTATTGCGCGAAACCGCGGAATTTATCTCGCGAAGGACATACGCCGATCTATCCGAATCGCTCGAAAAGATCAGCAGTACCGCTCTCGAATTACTTATGCCCTTAACTATTTCCGAAGCATAATCGGCACCGGTATGAATATCCCGCGGAGCGATAAAGCAATACCGCCCGCGCCGTTCTATCCGTTCGACTATATACGACGCTATATCCGCATTTTCCGTCGCATAAGAAATAAACAGATCGTATCTGTACAAGTTGTCCATATCATCGTCTCCTCAATTTCAACAAAAGCATATCCAGTTTTTCATTCGGTTCCCCGACTTTCATCGGGTAACGGAACAATCTGCCTCCGCACGAAGTCGATATATCCTCCGCCATTCCCAAAGATCGGCAAATCCGCTTTCCGTGTTCGCTTATCGCGTCGGCTATCATATCCGAAAAATATATTCCGCGGTCGCGCAGATCCTCCAATCTGTCGGCGAATACCCTGAGCAGCTTTTCGGCAATGCCGATCTTTCTGCGATCCCGACGGACCACGACAGACGACAAATACATATAATTCACGCCGTTTGCGTCCGGCACACGGATATTCTCCGCTCTGATGCACAGATCGTTTTCCGTTCCGCTGCATAACTTACGGTACGACCGCTCGTCAATGCAGCTTACATTCAGATATGCGACGAGATCGTCGCCGTCGCAGGCACATATGTATATCTCGGGGTGCTCTCGCCAATAACCGAAAACGACGGCTTCGTCGAGCAGATAATTTTCGGGATATACCGAACGATCGAGTTCCAATGCCTGCCGCAATCGTTTGTCGTTCAGTTCCGTTCCGTCTATGATGGTATACATTGTTTTTCCTCTGCGCTTTTCCGCACGCCGTAACCGAGCACGGCATTACGCACGAAGGCTTATCCCGCGGGATAAGCCTTCGCAAAATAATGTCTGTATTACCTCGGATACCGTATGTTCGCCTGGGCGGCGGCGAGACGCGCTATGGGTACGCGGAAGGGCGAGCAGGACACGTACGTAAGTCCCGCGCGGTGGAAGAATTCCACGCTGAACGGATCTCCGCCGTGTTCGCCGCAAACTCCGAGTTTGATGTTCGGACGGGTCTCTTTGCCCTTTTCCGCAGCCATTTTTATCAGCTGACCCACGCCGTCCACGTCCACGCGGGCGAACGGATCGAATTCGTATATCTTTTTATTGTAATATTCGGGAAGGAACTTGCCCGCGTCGTCACGGGAGAAGCCGAACGTCATCTGCGTCAGGTCGTTCGTGCCGAAAGAGAAGAACTCCGCCTCCGTCGCGATCTTGTCCGCGGTGACCGCGGCGCGCGGTATCTCGATCATCGTGCCGACGAGATAATTCATATCCGAATTCTTCGCCTTGATGATCTCCTCCGCCGTCGCGCAGATAATATTCTTGACATATTTAAGTTCCTTGACGTCGCCTACGAGCGGCACCATTATCTCGGGAACTATATCCCAGCCTTTCTCTTCCCTGACTTCGAGAGCGGCTTCGATGACCGCGCGCGTCTGCATCTTCGCTATCTCGGGATAGGTTATCGAAAGACGGTAGCCGCGGTGTCCCATCATCGGGTTGGCTTCGTGCAGACCGATGACCGTCGCTTTGAGTTCGTCGAACGTCAGTCCCATTTCCTTGGCGAGCGCTTCGATCTCCTCGTCCTCGTGCGGCACGAATTCGTGCAGAGGCGGATCAAGGAAGCGAATCGTCATCGGTCGGCCTTCGAGAGCTATGTACATCGCCTTGAAGTCGCTCTTCTGCATAGGCAGCAACTTCGCAAGCGCGCGCTCGCGTTCGCCCTGCGTCTTGGACACGATCATCTCGCGTATCGCGGGGATCCTCTCGGGATCGAAGAACATATGCTCCGTGCGGCACAGCCCTATGCCTTCCGCGCCGAACACGACCGCCTGCGCGGCGTCCCTCGGCGTATCGGCGTTGGTACGGACGTGCAGAGCGCGGTATTTATCCGCCCAGTTCATCAGCGTGCCGAAATCGCCGCCCACGTCAGCGGGCTGCGTGGGGATCTTCTCCGCATAAATATTGCCCGTGGAACCGTCGAGGCTGAGCCAGTCGTCGGGACCGTAGGTCTTGCCCGCAAGGGTTATCGTCTTGTTTTCCTCGTCCACTTTGAGGTTGGCGCAGCCGGATACGCAGCAGACGCCCATACCTCTCGCGACGACGGCCGCGTGGCTCGTCATACCGCCGCGCGCCGTCAGGATGCCTTCGGACGCGTTCATTCCCTCGATGTCCTCGGGGCTGGTTTCCAGACGGACGAGCACGACCTTTTCGCCGTTCGCCGCGCGCTCGACGGCTTCGTCGGCGCTGAACGCGATCTTGCCGCAAGCCGCTCCGGGCGACGCGGGCAGAGCCGCGCTGACGGGTTTCGCCGCTTTGAGCGCGGCGGGATTGAACTGCGGATGGAGCAGCGTGTCGAGCTGTTTGGGCTCGATCATGCACACCGCTTCCTTTTCCGTGATAAGTCCCTCGGAAACAAGGTCGACGGCTATTTTGAGCGCAGCCTGCGCGGTGCGCTTGCCGTTACGCGTTTGCAGCATATAGAGTTTGCCCTCTTCGATGGTGAACTCCATATCCTGCATATCCTTGTAGTGCTTTTCCAGCTTCTGCGTGATCTTCTCGAACTCGTCGTACAGCTTGGGGTTCTGCGCTTTGAGTTCGTCTATGTGCTTGGGCGTGCGTATGCCCGCGACGACGTCCTCGCCCTGCGCGTTCATCAGATATTCGCCGAACAGACCTTTCTCGCCCGTCGCGGGGTTGCGCGTGAACGCGACGCCCGTTCCCGACGTTTCGCCCTTGTTGCCGAACACCATGCACTGTATGTTGACCGCCGTGCCCCAGTCGTAAGGAATGTCGTTCATACGGCGGTATACGTTCGCGCGAGGGTTGTCCCAGCTGCGGAAAACCGCTTTCGCCGCTTCGATGAGCTGCTGTTTGGGATCCTGCGGGAACTCCACGCCCTGGTTCTTCTTATAGTTGTCCTTGAACAGCTTGACTATCTCTTTGAGGTCGTCCGCCGTCAGTTCGGGATCGGAAGAATATCCCTTTTCCTTTTTGATCGTATCGAGAATACGCTCGTAGACCGTCTTGTCCTGCTCCATAACGACGTCCGAGAACATCTGTATGAAGCGGCGGTAAGAGTCGTAAGCGAAACGGGGATTGTGCGTCTTTGCCGCAAGTCCTTCGACGGACTTGTCGTTCAGACCGAGGTTGAGGATGGTATCCATCATTCCCGGCATGGACGCGCGCGAACCGCTCCTGACCGAAACGAGCAGAGGGTCTTTCTCGTCCCCGAGCTTTTTGCCCATTCTCGCTTCGAGCTGCGAAAGCGCATCGAAAATCTGTTTCTGAATCTCTTTGTTGATCGCTCTGCCGTCGGCATAATACTGAGTGCACGCTTCCGTCGTGACGGTGAATCCGGGAGGAACCGGCAGACCGAGCACGGTCATTTCCGCGAGGTTCGCACCTTTTCCGCCGAGAAGTTCGCGCATTTTTCCGTTGCCTTCTTCGAACTTGTAAACAAACTTTTTCACGTTTTTCTCCTTTATCATAGTTTCGTCCTCTTCAAGACCTTTTCATTATACCACATATCCGTCCGTAAATCAAGACGTTTGTTTCCGTTTTGACGATTTTTTTCGTAAAATGACGGCGTTTTTTCACATCGTCACTTTCCTATCAATTCCGCCGAAAGCAAACGACGGCAGAACTTGTCCGAAAACAATCCGAGATACGCTTTCAGCAAACGTTCCGACCGCCCGCGCGGCAGACTTTTCTGTTCGGAAACGGGAACGTTATAATCGCCGTCGCTCCGACCCGCCGCGATATGCCCGCCGAGAACAAGCAGCCGATAAACGAAATTCAGACCTACGGAATACGCGTCCGTATCAGAATATATCAGCGTTTTCAGCGCGGTCAGCAGTTCCACGAATATCTCGGCAGAGTCCGTCCCCGCGGCAGCCGCCGCGGCTTCGAGCATGACCGAGCCTATCACATATCTGTCCGGCGAAGAAGTCACACCGAACAGGCTCTCCGTCTGCGATGCGGTCTTGACCGAATAGTACGCGCCGCGCTTTATCAGGACGTATTCGCAGAAAGAAAAGGGCATAGCCGCGAATTTCAGCTTTGCCTTTTCCTTTTTCACGCCGCGCATTTTCGCCGCGATCACGCCGAGTTCGGGCGTGAGCAGCCGCACGAGCCTGTCCGCCTCGCCGACGTCCTCGCCGCCCACGACTATCCCGTTTACCGTCAGTTCATCCATATCAGTCGCCGTAACCGAGATCGCGCATATAGTTGCGCCTGTTGCGCCAGCCCTCGCGCACCTTGACGAACAGTTTAAGATATACGCTTTTGCCCGTCATACCGCTTATGCCCTTGCGCGCGCTCTCGCCTATGCGCTTTATCATCGAGCCGCCGTCGCCGATGACGATGCGCTTATGGCTCTCTTTTTCGCATACGACGTCCGCTTCTATATACACCGCGTCCTTTTTCTCCTCATAGAGATTGACGACGATACCCACTCCGTGCGGTACTTCGTCCCGGAGCAGCAGCAGCGCTTTTTCGCGTATGATCTCCCCCGCGACGTATCTCGCCGGTCTGTCCGTCACGTCGCCCTCGGGGTAATACATCACTTCGTCGTGCAGTTCGCGCGCGAGCAGATCGCGGAGCACGCCGATATTGTCGCCCGTTTCGCAGGACACGGGAACGATCTCCTTTATCGCATGCCTGCCCTCCGCTTCCGCTGTCAGCGGCGACAGCGCGGCAAGTATGGGGTACGTCTTTTCATAGCCCGCAAGATCCGTCTTGTTGACGACGACGTAAACAGGCATATTCCCTTTGAGCCTGCTCTCTACCAGTTCGACGTCCTTTGCGGTGAACGGACGGCTCGCGTCTATGACGATGACAAGGGCGTCCGCGTCGCGGGACGACATATCCGTTTCGCGGCTCATATACCTGCCGAGCTCGGTGCGCGGGCGCAGCAGACCCGGCGTGTCTACGAATATCATCTGATATTCGTCCGTCGTGAGTATCCCGCGGACGGCGTCGCGCGTCGTCTGCGGTTTTGGGGAAACTATGGAGATCTTTTCGCCTATCAGCCTGTTCGTCAGGCTGCTCTTGCCCGCGTTCGGCCGTCCTATTATCGCTATGAATCCCGATCTCATCTGTTCACCCCTATCGCGCCGAGTATCTTTTCTTCCGCTTCGCGCATTGCCTTTCTGTCCTCGTCCCGCTCGTGGTCGTAGCCGAACAGGTGCAACAGTCCGTGCACGAACAGATACGTCGTTTCGCGCGTTACCGAATGCCCGTATTCCTCCGCCTGCTCCGCCGCCCTTTCCGGGCATATGACTATCGAGCCGAGAGTGACTCCGCCGTTATAGTCGTCGTATTCGAACGGATAATTCTCGTACGTCAGCGGCATCACTTCGTCGAGCGCCGGAAAGCTGAGCACGTCCGTCACCGCGTCGACGCCGCGCGAACGCGCATTGAGCGCACGCATTTCCTCTCCGTCGAGATATTCCACTTCCGCCACGCACTCGCCTTCGAGCGCGAGCAGTCCGAACGCGGCTTCCGCCGCCGCCTTCATCTCTTCCGTAGCTTCGCCTATGAGTTTTATCATTATCTTTCACCGCCCGGATATTTTATGCGCGAATGGAACAGCCCGCCGTATGCGCCTATGATCGTGCGGCGGATCGCGTCGAGATCCATAAGGGATATGGAGCAGTTATCGAACTGTCCGCGCGCGATCCTGTCCGCTATTATCCCGCGCAGCAGCCTGTCGACGCGTTCCCCATCGGGGTGATCCATCGCTCGGATCGCCGCTTCGCTGCTGTCGCATATCATTATTATCGCCGCGATCTTATTCGTCGGGCAGGTGCCGTGATAGCTGTAATCGCGGATATCCACCTCGCCGTCCGTCAGGCGTTTGGCGCGCTCGTAGAACACCGCCATCGGCAGCGTGCCATGGTGCTGCACAGTCACGCACGCGACCTCTTCGGGAACGCCGTACTCCTTGCACAGCTTATACCCTTCCGTCGTATGCTTGCGCACTATCTCCGCGCTGACTTCGGGAAGTATGTCGTCATGGGGATTGTACCCCGCCTGGTTCTCGGCGAAATAGAACGGATTGGACAGCTTGCCTACGTCGTGGTAATACGCCGCGGCGCGCGCGAGATACGGATCCTCGCCTATGGCGTTCGCGCACATCTCCGCAAAGTTCGCCACCGCAAGGCTGTGGTTATACGTTCCCGGAGCTTCGGAAGCCAGTCTGCGCATAAGCGGCCGGCGCGCGTCCGCCAGCTCCATAAGACGGCTGTCCGTCACGAGATTGAATATCTTTTCGAGCAGCGGCACGGCGAACTGCGAGATGACTATCGGAGTCACGCCGGAGATCACCACGAGCCAGAACAGCGAGAGCACGAGCGGGATGTCAGAATACGCGAGCGACATCAGAACATACAGCACGACGGAAGCCGCCGTCACGATCAGCCCCATAAGCACGGTGTAAAGTCTTCCCGTCTTGTCGCGCAGCGCCACCGGCATGAACGCGCCCACTCCCACGTTTATGACGGATATGACGATAAGCAGCCAGAGATAGAGATTGGACTGCGCGTCCGCCCCGCCGTCTATCAGCATAGACACTCCGCCCTCCGTCATTATCGACTCGTACAGCAGCACGCAGAGCGTCATTCCCGTTTCCACGAAATTGAACACGAACGCATCCTGCTTCTTACGCGAGATCATAACTATCATCATCGCAGTAAGTCCGGGAGCAATCAGAAGCGGAGAAATTATGCTTATGAACAGATGATATACGAACGCGAACGTCATCGCTACGATGAACGCCCTGTAATATCTGTTGTTTTTTATCACGAACGACCGCGAGATCATAACGAACATCAGCAGTCCGCCGTAAAAGCCCGCGGCAAGTATAAGCGCGTAGATCACGCACAGCGCAAATTCCGCGGTTATCGCGGAGCCCGTCAGATAAAACTTTATCATCGAAGCGAATACCGCGACGGCGGCGCATATCACCGTGTCGAGCACGGCGAACAGCAGCTGCCTGCGGGTATATTTGCGCGTTTTAAGCATCGGTTTCATTTTTACCTCGCGTTTCGTATGCACGAATTATCTTCTGTACGAGTTCGTGGCGGACGACGTCCCTGTCCGTCAGACGGCAGACGGCTATCCCGTCTATGCCCGAAAGTATCGCCGCCGCCTGTTTAAGTCCGCTCCTGCCGCCTTGCGGGAGATCGATCTGCGTGACGTCCCCCGTGACCACGACCTTGCTGCCCTCGCCCATACGGGTGAGGAACATCTTCATCTGTTCTTCGGTGGTGTTCTGCGCTTCGTCGAGAATGATGAACGCGCGCGACAGCGTCCTGCCGCGCATATACGCGAGCGGCGCTATCTCTATTATGCCCCTTTCTATCAGACGGTTGTAATTTTCCACGCCGAACAGCTCTTCGAGCGCGTCGTAGAGCGGACGAAGATAAGGATCCACTTTCATTTGCAGATCGCCCGGGAGAAAACCGAGTTTTTCCCCCGCTTCTATCGCCGGACGGGTGAGGATGATCCTGTCCGCGTCGCCGCGCCTGAACGCGGAGACCGCGAGCGCGACCGCGAGATACGTCTTGCCCGTTCCCGCCGGACCTATGCCGAACGTCAGCGTGTTCTTCTTTATCGCGCGGCAGTATTCGCGCTGATTGAACGTCTTGCAATATATCTTCTTCCCGTGCGCGGTGACCGCCACCGGCTCTCTGAACAGTTCGGTTATCTCGCCCGCGTCGCCGCGCTCCGCCATATCCGCGCAGCGTTCGACCGTTACCTTGTCCACGTTCACTCCGCGGCTTATCAGTTCGCTCAAAGCGTCCGTCAGTTCGGCGCAGGCATCCACGCCCGCTCCCTCGCCCGTTATCCGCAGACCCTCGTCCGTCGCCGTTATGCGCACGCCGAAACGCTTCTCCATAAGTTCGAGATTGCCGTCCATCGCTCCCGTCAGCCGTGCGAACACGCCGCCGCCGAGCCGTATTTCCCTTTCTTCCGTCATACTTCTCCTATGCAGATCTCCGCCGTAAAGTATATCGTCACCGTTTTCGCGCCGCCGCTTTCAGTAACGGACGCCCTTCTTTCAAATCCGGCGCCGTAAAGCGCGCGCAGTTCCTCTTCTTTTTCTTCCGCGAAACGCTCCGCTTCGCCGTCGAAACTCTCCTCCTCAAGCTCGTAGTACGTCGTCTGCACGATCTCGACGGGCAGAGGATACAGCCGCTTCCGCTCCGTTTCGCTTTCATAGAACTCATACGGGCAGTCCGCTCCCGCAAGCTCCGCGCCTGCCAGTCCGACGCCCGTCGTCGTCATGCTTTCGCCCGTGCGGCGCAGTCCGCCGCCGCCGAGCGGACAGGGATACGCGAACGTCACCCTGCCGTAAGCCCTGCCGCGAGCCGCCACCGCGCCCGCGTCCGTACCGTCCGCCGTGCGGTATTCCCGCCCCTCGATGAGCACGTCCCCTTTTGCCACGACGTCGCCCGCGGAAACGACGGGAGTCCCGCTCTCCGCGACTACGCGCGTCACGACGCAGTCGTACCTGCTTATGAGGTTTTCGCCGCCCGGACGGATAGCCGCTCCGCCGTCCGACGCAAGGCAGTCTGCGGACAGCGTGTTGCCGCGCACCGTCACGCTCGCGGCGGATATGCAGCCGAGAGCCGTCAGCGCGCGTTCGGTTTCCCGCAGGTCTATCGACGACTTGACTGCGCCCGCGCGTGCTCCCTCCTCCGCCAGCACCCGCTCCGCAAGCAGCCGAGCGGAACCGTCCAGCCCCGTGATCTCCACTTTCCACACGAACGCGTTGGACGCGAACATCATCGCGGCAAGCGCAACGACGGAGAGCGCGAGCGGCAGTTTTGCGAGCAATCGCCGCGCCGCCGAACGCGAGCTTATATCGGTAATTTTATAATTATAACACCTTTCGCCGCAAATTGCAATAGCTTTTTGCAATTCTTTTTGCTTTATGCACACTTTCGTGCACCCGTCTGTTTCTTCCGCTCCGCATATCCCAACTTCGCGCAAAGCAGAAAGCACGTTCGCGGCGGGGCGGTCGATATGCAGCGTTACCATTCTTCCCCCGCCCGCATTATCCGCCCGCGGACGATCGCGCAGCCGCCTTCGAGGCTTTCCATTTTAAGTTCCTCGCCCTCCACAGCGATCACCCGCCTTTCGGACGCGAACTCCATACGGCGCGGGTCTATCCCGAGCACGCGGGTTATCCCCGAGATATATGCGGATCCGCCGCCGAACAGCACGATAGAGTAGCCGTACCTGACGCCCGTCGCCACGCTCCGCCTGATGTCGTCGAAAAAACTCATCGTTATCAATTTATGCCGGCGGCGCGGATTTTATTATACGGCGGCGTATAAGACGCGCGAAAGATGCGCATACAACGGATATGAAGAAAAAGCACGGCAGCCGCACGGCGAAGAACGACCCAGGCGGCTCGTATACAGGCAATTCGGAATGGGGCGCGCCCGAACAGGACGCAGACGACCTCTGAAAAACGCCGTAAGGCGAAAAACGCGTTAAAAGGGACTTGCCGAAGCAAGCCCCTTTTAACGCGCATATCGCGGTTTATTCGAGTTCGAACGCTCCCGTATACAACCTGTAATACGTTCCCTGCTGTTCGAGCAGCTGTTCGTGGGTGCCGCGCTCTATGATGCGTCCGTGGTCGAGGACCATTATGACGTCCGAATTGCGGACGGTGGACAGCCTGTGCGCGATGACGAACACCGTGCGTCCCGCCATCAGTTTATCCATACCGTTCTGCACGAGCCGCTCGGTGCGGGTATCTATCGAGCTCGTCGCCTCGTCGAGGATTATGACGGGCGCGTTTTCGCACGCCGTGCGCGCTATGGACAGCAGCTGACGCTGACCCTGCGACAGGTTCACGCCGTCCGATTCGAGCATGGTGTCGTAACCGTCGGGCAGACGCATGATGAAGTCGTGCGCGTTCGCGAGCTTCGCCGCCTCTATCACCTCTTCGTCCGTCGCGTCCAGCTTGCCGTAGCGGATATTGTCCTTTATCGTGCCCGTGAACAGGTTGGTGTCCTGCAACACTATGCCGAGCGAGCGGCGGAGATCCGGCTTCTTTATCTTGTTGATATTGATACCGTCGTAACGGATCTTACCGTCCTCTATGTCGTAGAAACGGTTTATAAGATTGGTTATCGTCGTCTTGCCCGCGCCCGTCGCGCCGACGAACGCCACTTTCTGACCGGGTTTTGCGTACAGCGTTATATCGTGGAGCACCGTTTTTCCCGGGACGTAAGCGAAATCCACGTCGTGCATTTCGATGTCGCCTTTAAGCTCCGCGTACGTCACCGTGCCTTCCGCCTTATGCGGATGCTTCCACGCCCAAAGTCCCGTGTAGACGTCGCTGGGCTCCACGCCGCCGTCCGCAGTGCGCTTCGCCCAGACGAGTTCGACGTATCCGTTATCCTCCTCGGGCGCTTCGTCCATTATAGCGAATATGCGGTTGCCGCCCGCTTTCGCCATGGCGACGAAATTGATCTGCTGCGAGATCGCGCCTATCTGCTGCGTGAACGACTTGGCTATGGACAGGAAACCGACGACCACGGCTATAAGTCCCATATCGAATCCCGGAATGGCATAACCTAACCCTACGTTGCTTCCGCCGAGCACTATCATCAGCGAACCGACTATGGCTATGACTACATAGAGTATATTGCCGATATTTTGCAGCACGGGCATAAGTATGTTCGCATACTTGTTAGCCGCCGTGGCGTGACGGCAGAGCGTTTCGTTCTTCGCGTCAAAGTCCTTTTTTGCCTCTTCTTCGTGGCAGAACACCTTGATGACCTTCTGCCCGTGCATAGATTCTTCTATATAACCGTCCACGTTGCCGAGAGCCGTCTGCTGAAGGATGAAATAGCGCGAGGACGCGCCGCCCACCTTGGTCACGACGAGTATCATTATCCCGACCACGCCGAGCACTATCAGCAGCAACCATAAGCTGTATACGAGCATTATGACGAGCAGAGCCGTCAGCGTCACCGCGGAGATTATCAGCTGCGGCAGCGTCTGGCAGATGAACTGGCGGAGCGCGTCGACGTCGTTGGTGTATACGCTCATTATGTCGCCGGACAGGTGTCTGTCGAAATAACTGATCGGCAGCGACTGCATTTTTACGAACATATCGCGGCGGATCCGGTAGAGCACGCCCTGACCTATCCGCGCCATCAGCACGTTATACGTCGTCGAGAACGCGACCGCGACCATATACAGCGCCGCGGCAAGCACGAGGAACGTCCACAGCGACATCACGCCCGTTCCCGCGCCGCCGAGAGTGGACCCTCCGACCGCAGGCTCGATATAGGTGTTCGTCAGCATCATCAGTATGACGGGTATCATCGCCGTACCGACCGAGCCGATGATTATCGAGCATATCACGAGGATAAATCTCGCCTTGTAGTATTTGAAGATATAGCCGAGTATGCGGCGGAACACCTTGGTCTTAGGCTCCGACTTATGCTGCTTCTTATGCTCGCGCAGCAGTCTTTTGAGCTCCTTGTGGTCGTTTATCCCCGCAGGATCGAACCCGTCGGGCACAACGCCCGTCTGCTTGTTATTGAAAGAAGGCATTATTCGTCCCTCCCGCCGGTCTGTTTAGTCGGCTCGTCTATGTCGTCGAAGTCCTCGTCCGACTTCTTGTTCTGTATCGTATACGCTTCCCTGTATATGGAGCAGCTCTCCATAAGTTCGTCGTGCGTTCCCGCCGCGACTATCTTACCGCCGTCCATAACGAGTATCCTGTCCGCGTCCTCGAAGCTGGATACGCGCTGCGCGATGACTATCTTCGTCGCGTCGGGCAGAGTTTCCGCCATGGCTTTGCGTATCAGCGCGTCCGTCTTGGTGTCGACCGCGCTCGTCGAGTCGTCGAATATGATTATCTTGGGGCTGGCTATGAGAGCGCGCGCTATACACAGTCTCTGGCGCTGACCGCCCGAGACGTTGGTGCCGCCCTGCTCGATATAGGTGTCGTAGCCGTCGGGCATCTGCGAAATAAATTCGTCAGCCTGCGCGAGCTTGCACGCCGCGACGATCTCCTCGTCCGTTGCGTCCTGCTTGCCCCAGCGTATGTTCTCCTTTATCGTTCCCGAGAACAGCACGTTCTTCTGCAACACCATCGCGACGTTCCTGCGCAGCGATTCGAGGTCGTAGTCGCGCACGTCCACGCCGCCCACCTTGACGGTGCCGACCGTAGCGTCGTAAAGGCGCGGTATGAGCTGGACGAGAGTGGTCTTGCTCGAACCCGTGCCGCCGAGTATGCCTATCGTTTCTCCCGACTTAATTTTCAGATCCACGCCTTTGAGCGCGCACTTGTCGTCGTCGCCCGCATACGAGAAATCGACGTTGTCGAACTCTATCGAGCCGTCCGCCACTTCGGTGACTCCGTTTTCGGGAGAGCGCAGCGTGCTTTCCGTTCCGAGCACCGTGACTATGCGCCGCGCGGACTCCGCCGCCATGACGATCATCACGAATACCATTATGAGCATTATCATACTCATAAGGATCATTATCGCGTACTGCACGAGCGCGGACAGGTCGCCGAGGTTGAGGTCGCCGCCTATCGGGTGAAACTCAGGCTCCGTATTGCCCCTGACTATGAACACGGTGCAGAGCGTGCACGTCGTGAGGATGAGCACGAACATTATGAAATAGACTATCGGGTTGCTGAGCGCGAGCAGAGTTTCCGCTTTCGTGAAATCCTTGCGCACGTCCGTCGCCGCGTCGTCGAACTTCTTTATCTCGTAGTCCTCGCGCACGAACGCCTTGACGGCGCGCGCCGCGTGGACGTTCTCCTGTATGCGCAGGTTCATATTGTCGTACTTCTTGAACACGCGGTCGAATATCGGCATCGCCTTTTTGGGAATGAGCGCCATGGCTCCGACGAGGAGCAGCGCCGCGGCGAGGAATATCAGCGCGATGAACCAGTTCTTCGTAAACGCCATGATGAGCGCCGCGACGAACATCAGCGGGCTGCGCACGGCTATCCTGATTATCATCATATACGCGTTCTGCACGTTGGTGACGTCCGTCGTCAGACGGGTCACGAGAGAGGATGTGGAGAACGAATCGATATTCTCGAACGAGAAATCCTGTATCTTATAATAAAGATCCTTGCGCAGGTTCTTCGCAAAGCCCGCCGAAGCCTTCGCGCAGACCATGCCCGAAAGCATACCGAACGTCAGCGACAGTCCCGCCATTACGAGCAGCATGCCCGCGTATATGAATATATATCCTATACTGTCGCCGCCGAGCGCGTCAAACTGCACTCCGGTATCTATCCCTATCAGAGTGAAATGATGGATCGTTCCGACAGTCGCTTCCGCGCCCGCCGTTTTCGTTCCCTCGATGAAATTTATCAGGTCCGAACAGACGAGAGGGATAAAGACTTCGAGCACCACTTCGAGCGCGACGAACACGACGGAGAGTATGCTCGGGAGCTTATATTCCCTGACGCTTTTCGCCAGTTTGCCTATCATTGATTTACCGCCTCCAGATTATTGCAAATTTTGTCTACCACCTCAAAATACACCGACAGCTGCTCGGGAGTTATCCCGACGACGAGCGACTTCTCCATCGCCCTGACGTGCGACGACAGCCGCGCGTAAGCCTCCTCCGCCTTGGGCGTCGCCGTGACGACTTTCAGACGTTTGTCCGCCTCGTCCGCGCGGCGGCAGATGAACCCCTCGCTTTCCAGCCTGTTGAGCGCCGCCGCCATCGTCGAACCCCTGACGAAAAATTCCGCTTCGAGATCCTTCTGGCAGATACGCTCGCCCGCGTGCTCGCACAGATAGGACACTATCATGCCCGCAAGACGAAAGCTGCGCTTCTCGCCCTTGCCTTCGCCTTCGCGCACGCAGCCCATTTTCCTGAATATCAGATTGTGCAGCCGCCTTTCTTCGAATAAAACCTGTTTTTCCATAATGTCCGACTCCGCCGCTAACCGCGCGCGGCTATTCCTCCGCGCCGCCGTCATACAAAATCTATTCCGACAAGGTTAAACGGCAATTAAAAATAGTGAGTTTACTAACGAATTTCAGTATACTCACTATCTCGATAAAGTTCAAACACTATTATGTCGTTTTCTTGTCGTTTTCCGTCACGCGCGCGACATAGCGTCGAGCTGCTCGGAGATCTTATCCGTCATTCCCGAAAGTATCATCGAGCGCATCAGCCCCACCGCGTAAGGTATCGTCCGTTCGTTCGCCGCGCCGTGGATCTTCTCTATCGGCTTACGGCAGCCGAGCAGGTACGCCCCGCCGTAGGAGTTGTAGTCGTAGCGGCGCATAACTTCCCGCGCGGCGGCGTCGATGAGCTGAGCGTTCTCCTCGCCCGGCAGTTTGCGGCGCAGTGTTTCCGCCATTTCGGATACGGCGTAAGCCGCCGTGCCCTCTATGCTTTTGAGCAGCACGTTGCCGACGAAACCGTCGCACACGAGCACGTCGTATTTGCCCGACAGCGCTTCCCTCGCCTCCATATTGCCCACGAAATTGACGGGCATCTCCGCGAGCAGTTTCGCCGTCTGCGCAGTCAGCATATTGCCTTTATGGTCCTCCGCTCCGACGTTGACGAGAGCCACTCTCGGTTCTTTCACTCCGCACAGACTGCGCATAAGTCCCGTGCCGAGCAGAGCGAACTGCGCGAGATATTCGCTGCGGCAGTCGGCGTTCGCGCCGCAGTCGATAAGGCACATATTCCCGCCGTCCACCGTCGGGAGGACGGGAGCGAGCGCGGGACGGTCTATGCCGCGCAGCCTGCCCACGACGAATATGCCGCAACAGAGTATCGCGCCAGTGCTGCCCGCGCTTATCATACCGCCCACTTCAGGGTCGGTGCGGAGCAGCGTCGCGCCGCGGACGAGCGACGAATCCTTTTTCTGCCTGATCGCCGTCGTCGGCGACTCGTCGTTGCCGATGACCTCGCTCGCGGGCAGTATTTCCAGCCGCTTCGCGTCGTAATCGCAGAGCGCCAGCTCCCTTTCGAGATACGTCGGATCGCCCGGCATGATGACTTTCACGTCGGGATATACGTTGACGGCGGCAGCCGTTCCCCTTATCAGGGCTTTCGGATCGTCGCCGCTGAATACGTCTATTATGATCTTTATCATGATCGTTCCGCCGCTTCGCCGACGGGCGGGACGGGATGCTCCGCGTCGAACGCCGCGAGGGTCGGCGGCACCTCTCCCTCTTTGAGTCTGTTCTTCTTTTTCCAGCGTTTGTTCTCCACCCAGTCGCAGAGAATGACGCGCAGCCGCGCAAATTCGTAAGCGTATCTCGCCGTGATCGCCTCCGCTTCCGCCGCGGACGGCAGACGGCCTTTGACTGCCACGACGTCCAGCGGACTGCCTATATACATATAGTTCTTGCGGAATATCTTCGGGCGGCGGTATATCAGCACGGGCACGACGGGCGCGCCGCTCTTCGCCGCAAACAGCGCGAGTCCCGTTTTGATCTCCCGCATAGTGCAGTCGTCGCTCTTGTTGCGCGTGCCCTCGGGGAATATCATTATCTGCCCGTCCTCGAGCACTTTGAATATCTCGCGCATAGTGGACAGCGCGGGCTTGTCGCGGTCGATGAATATCACGCCGAACTTCCCGAGCAGAAATTTCGAGAGCTTCTTTTCGGTGAAATCCACCTTGCCTATATATCTTCTGTATCCCGGGATATGCACCTGCGTCAGCGGTATGTCTATCGCGGACAAATGGTTGCAGGCGTAAATGCACTTCCCGTCCTTTATTATATTCTCCCTGCCGATCACCTTGGTCGGATAAAACGGACGACCGAGACCGTAGAGAAATTTACTGAAATAATAGAAAGGTTTTCCCATTGTGCTTCCAAGCCCTTTATCCGCAAAAAGCGCCTTTTTTCGCAAATGCAGATAACGATAATATCAGTTTACCACAAAACGGACGCGTTAGTCAAGATTAAACGTCGTATTTACGGCGTTCAATATCTATTTTTTATCTCCGTCCGCGGACTCTTTCACTTCCACGGCGCGGTCCTTTCCCTCGGCATATCGGCAGAACATATACGCCGCGGTAAACCCGATCGCGAGCAGCAGCGCGGCGAACACGATCTGGAGCGGCACGGACATATCCGGATTGAACATCCCGACGTCCTCGTCGTGCGCCCTGTTCCAGAACAGAGTGAACACAGAGCCGGCTATGAACCCGAGTATCGCGTAGTATGTGCCGCGCTTGAACCGCGTGAGCAGGAACTTCATCAAAAAGGAGAGCGCGAAAAATCCGGCGATGACGCCGACCGCGAACACGAGGAGTATGAGCAGGTTATCGCCGACCTCGTTCAGCGACAGCAGTCCCGCGCCCGCGCCCAGCACATAATCGTAGTAACCGAGCACCATCAGTATCATCGACCCGGATATTCCGGGAACCACGAATCCGCACGCTCCGACGAATCCCACGCCGACGAGGGCAAAATACGTCCCGACGTCGGGCGCGACGTCGGACGACACCGCTTCCAGACGCGGCACGAAACACAGCGCGACCGCAGCCGCGCACGCTATCGCGAACGAAAGGATATACGCGAATTTATTCGGCTTGCCCGCTTCGCGCGCTATCGGCGGCACCCCGCCGAGCATCAGCCCGACGAACAGGCATATCGTGGGCAGAGGCAGGTATTCAAACGCCGCCTGTATGGGGAATATCAGCGACGCGACCGCAGCCGCCATACCTATCGCGAAAGGCAGAAGATAGAGAAAATTCTTCACGAAATGCCTGAACAGCCCGGACACCGCGCTGACCAGCCCGTAATACACCCCGAGCACGACGGCGACCGTCCCGCCCGAAAAGCCCGGAATGATGAGAGCTATGCCCATCAGCACTCCGCGAAGTATATTCAGAAAAAAGTTTTTGACAGAGTTCTTTTCCATTCGCTAGACCGTGCTCCCGCCGCGAAAAAATCCGCGATAAATCATATTCCGCTGCAAAGGCGGCTATGCGCTACCATACGATTATAGCAGACGCTCCCCCGTTTGTAAACCGTTTTTTACGAGCGTTACAGGAAATTCGCCGTCAGCATCAGAAACAGCGGCACGACGACGAGAGACGATACCGTAGACGATACGATACACGAACCCGCCACCGTCGTATCTCCGCCGAAACGCTCGGCAAACGCTAACGCCGTCGTAGCCGTCGGCGTCGCCGCCATGACGACCATACAGACGACCATTTCCCCGCCTATGCCGCCGAACGAATACAAAAGCAGGCAGAACGCGCACACGAGCGCGGGAACGACCAGCATTTTCACGCCGAGAGAGGCGTAAACATACCCGTTTCTGAATATCGCGCCCGCTTTGATGTCAGCAAGGCGAATACCGAGTATACACATTGAAACAGGTACGCAGATATTGTAAAGATAAGTGATGAGATCGGCTATCTGGGTTATTTCCGTTCCCCCGATATTTATCGGTTCGAGCAGCGAAAGCCCGGTCAGGGTAAACGGCAAAGCCGCTACGAGCGCGATCGTGCAGGGATTGAACAGTGCTTTTCTCAGCATACCGCTCTTTTTCTCCGCGCCGCCGAACAGCGCGACCCCGAGCGTCCAGTTGAGCAGATTGAACACGACATTGAACAGCGTCGCATACAGCCGCATACGGCTCATTGAGTCGTCCGGCGTTGCCGTGAACGCATCGCAGTACTTTATCGCGATCTCGGACAGCGGTATGCCGAGAAATCCGCAGTTGGAAAACATTGCGGAAAAGGACGCGGCGGCTTTCGCCCCGCGGTCTCCGCATTTCATCAGGACCAGCTTTATCGCTATGTACCCGACGAGATGCACGATGACGGCGAGCAGCAGACATATGACTACGTCCTGCCACTTAACGTGCGTTTTATCCACGCCCATCATACAATAAAAAATGAGCGCGGGCATGCCGACGTATATCAGCACGCCGGACAGATCCTTTGCCGCCGTATCTCCGACTATGCGCGTCTTGCGGAGAACGTAACCCGGCACGAGCAGCGCGAGCAGCACCGCCACACTTAAAAACACAGACAGAAAGTACATTTCACGTTTCCTCTTCGGTTTACTCCCATCATCCGCGCGGCGCGCGTTTCCGCCTCAGTATATCCGCTTTTCCCAGACGCAGAGGGCAGCTCAGCCGCAGCTTAGCCTGCACCTTATCCGCCACGGCGACCGCACCGTCCGCTCCCGTTATGTCCGTGACGGTAAAGTGCGCGTCCGTCGGCAGCGACGGCGAAAGCGCTTCGAGCACGTCGCCGACCGCGAAACGGTTGCGCATTTCGACGTCTGCGTACCCGTCCCCCGCGTCCGTGACGACGGCGACGAAATCGTAGTCCGTCTCCGGCTTACGCGCGCCCGTTTCCGCAACCGCTCCGCCGTAATAAAACCCCGTAGTATACTCGCGGTGGGATACCTTTTCCGTTTCCGCGAGAAGCGCGGGATCGAACGACTTCCCCGCAACCATATCGTCTATCGCTCTGCGGTATGCGTTCACGATCCCGGCGACGTAATATTCGCTCTTCATCCGCCCTTCGATCTTGAACGAATCCACGCCCGCGTCCGTCAGCTCTTTCAGCCTGTCGATCATACGGAGGTCTTTGGAAGAAAGTATGTAAGTGCCTCTGCCGTCCTCTTCGGCGCGGAGTTCGTCCCCGCGTGACAGTTCGGTCAGTCCGTATTCCCAGCGGCAACTCTGCGCGCACTCTCCGCGGTTGCCCGACCTGCCCGTATAATACGCCGACAGCAGACACCGCCCCGAATAAGCCACGCACATAGCCCCGTGCACGAACGCCTCGATCTCCACGCCCGCCGCTTTTTTTATCTCCGCGATCTCGTCCAGCCGCGTTTCGCGCGCGAGCACTATCCGCGACGCGCCGAGATCCGCCCATACTTTCGCCGCTTCGGCGTTGGTGACGTTCGCCTGCGTGCTGACATGCAGAGGCAGCGCGGGCGCGCGGGCGCGCATTACGGAGAACACTCCGAGGTCGGACACGAGCGCGCCGTCCGCTCCCGTTTCCGCCAGCCGCTCGGCGAAAGCCGGCAGCCGCTTTATATCGTCCGAATCCGCATAGATATTGACGGTGACGTACAGCTTTTTCCCCGCCGCATGCAGCAGAGCCGCCGCGCTTTCCAGCCCGTCGAACGTGAAATTGCCCGCATACGCGCGCAGACCGAAAGAGTCCGCCGCCGCATACACGGCGTCCGCGCCGAAACGCAGCGCGGTGCGCAGTTTATTCATATCGCCCGCCGGAGCGAGCAACTCGGGTGTCTTCGTCATTTTATCCTCACCGAAAGGCTCATCCCGTCGCCGACGGGCAGCACCGACGTGACCAGACGCGGATCGGTCGTCACCGCTTTCATAAACAGATCCAGCCTGTCCGCGATCGTCCGTTTGCTCCTCGGCACGGGACGCTCGCCGCTCATACGCCCCGAATACAGCACGTTGTCGCACAGCAGCGTCCCGCCCGACGGCATAAGGCCGATAAGATACGGCAAAAATTCGTGATACCTGCCCTTGGGACCGTCGAGGAATATCAGGTCGAAACTTCCCTCTATCATAGGCAGCACGTCCGTGGCGTCGCCCTCGAATATCTCCGCGCGGCGCGACATACCGAAGTCGCGGAAGTTACGCGCCGCGGCGTCCACCGCGACGGCGTCGAAATCTATCGTATATAATCTCGCGCGCGAGTTTTCCAGCATTATAAGTCCGCTGTATCCCGTTCCCGTACCTATTTCGAGAATACGCCTTGGACGGACCATCAATGTGACGAGCCGCAACAGCTGCGCGCCCGTTTCGCTTATCACGGGCACTCCCGCTTCCTCCGCCTCGCGCCGCACAGCTTCGAGTCCGGGCGCGACGGACGCGGGCAGCAGGGAAAGCAGATATTCTTCCGTTTTGCCGTATTCGTAATAACTCATCGCGCGCTTGTCAGCCCTCCGTGACTATCGGAAGTATCATCGGGCTGCGCCGAGTTTCCTTGTAAAGGAAGGCTTTCATCTCGCGGCGTATGACGTTTTTATAGACCGCGGGGTCCTCCATCTCTTTGAGGTCCGCCTTTGCGCTTACGCGCAGCACAAGCTTTTTCGCCTCTTCGAGCAGTTCTTCCGCGTTCTCCGCGTAAACGAATCCGCGGCTTATGACGTCCACGCCTGTGACTCTGCCCTCTTCTCTGTCGATCCCTATAACGATTACGAACAATCCCTCTTCGGCGAGGTGTTTGCGGTCGCGCAGTACGGTGCTGCCCACGTCGCCCACGCCCAGTCCGTCCACAAGGACGGCTCCCGCGGGGACGTTGTCCGCCAGTTTCATCGCGCGGCGAGTGACGAGCACCTGGTTGCCTATGTCGGGAACGATGATATTGGACGACGGCGTGCCGATGCGCATAGCGAGTTCCGCGTGCTTTTTCTGGTGACGGTGCTCGCCGTGCACAGGCATAAAGAAGCGGGGTTTCAAGAGCGAATGCATAAGTTTGAGCTCTTCCTGGTACGCGTGTCCCGAAACGTGCACTTCCGCGAGCGACTCGTAAATTACCTTGCAGCCGTGGCGGTAGAGATTGTTTATGACGTTATAGACCATCCGCTCGTTCCCCGGGATGGGCGACGCGGAGATTATGACGGTGTCGTTGTAACCGAGGCGCACCTTGCTCATTTCGTCGCTTGCCATACGCGTGAGCGCGCTCATCGGCTCGCCCTGGCTGCCCGTCGAAATGATGACGAGATTTTTATCGTCTATATTCTTTATCCTGTCTATGTCTACGACTGTGTCGTCCGAATAGCGCAGTTCGCCTATCTTCGCGGCGGCTGCCGCGATATTCACCATACTGCGTCCGCAGAACGCCACTTTGCGCTTGTATTTGACGGCAAGATCGATGATCTGCTGCAAACGGTGTATGTTGGACGCAAACGTCGCGATGATTATGCGCCGCTCGGGATTGTCCGCGAATATGCCGTTGAAGGACGCGCCTACCGTCGCTTCGCTCATCGACGAGCCCTTGCGCTCTATGTTCGTGCTTTCGCAGAGCAACAGCAAAACGCCGCGGTTGCCTATTTCGGCGATCCGCTGCAAGTCGATGATATTCCCGTCTATCGGCGTGAAATCCACCTTGAAATCACCCGTGTGGAAAACCGTTCCGACCGGCGTGGTTATCGACAGCGCGCAACTGCCCGCTATCGAGTGCGATACGTTTACGAACTCCACCTTGAAACAGCCGAACTGCACCGTGCTGCCCGGCTTGATGATGTTCAGTCTGACGTTCTCCACTTTCTGCTCGCGCAGCTTCGCGTCGACGAGAGTGAGGGTTATTTTCGTCCCGTATACGGGTACGTTGAGCTCTTTGAGAACGTAAGGGAGAGCGCCGATATGATCTTCATGCCCGTGCGTAAGCACGATCCCGCGCACGCGGTCCTTGTTGGCAAGCAGATAAGAGGTGTCGGGAATGACGAGGTCCACTCCCGGCATATCGACATTGGGAAAAGACGAGCCGCAGTCGATGACGATGATGTCGCCGGCAAATTCGAGCGCGGTCATATTCTTCCCGATCTCCCCGACGCCGCCCAAAAAAATCACCTTGAGTGCAGGCGAATCGGTCTTGGATCTGTGCAAAGTTATCCTCCGCTGTATGAAATTATTTATCGTTTGCGGGCGGCGGGTCCCGCCGCCCCTTCATTCGTATCGTTTACGACAGTTATTATACAACAACTTGCGCCATATTACAAGTTTATTGACGCGAAAAGGCGGAAAATATTTGACGAATTATCCGTATTCCGCAGATTTACGCCGGAAAGCAGCGGATCCGCCGCGAAATCTCTGCCTATGACGCAGCCGCTGCGGCTCTCCGCGACGTACTCGCCGGGCAGCACTATGCACGAATCCAGGCGCGCCGAACTCGCGACGACCGCGCCCTCGCCTATTATGCAGTTTGTCGCCGTACCGCACACGCGCGCTCCCGCCGCGATCAGATTGCCGCCGACGCTCTCGCAGTAAGGTCTGTAAATATGCCGCGGCGCGGGAAAGGGCGCGCCCTTTTTCATCTCGAAGTTCGCGGCGTAATAGTCGCGCAGACTGCCGATGTCACGCCACCGCCCCGACGTGCGGTGCTCGCATATCCGCCTGCCGAGGCGGAGCAGATACGGAAACAGATCGCGCGCGAAGTCGAACGGCACGCCGCTCGGGACATAGCCGAGAGCGCGCGGCGACATAATATACGTCCCCGTGCTCGCGATCCCGCGGCGTCCGCGGTTTTCCGGCAGTTTTTCCCTGATCCCGCGCACCGTGCCGCCGTCGGAGATCACTTCCCCGTATGCACCGAGATCGTCCGTTTCCGCCGTTTCAATCGTTACGATCCCGCCGCCGCGCTCGTGCGCCTCCATAAGCCCGCCGAGATCGGCGTCCGACAGCGTATCCGCGCTGCACACGAGTATGTCGTCGTCGCACCCGCCCGCCGCAGCCTTGACCGCGCCCGCCGTCCCCAGCGGCTCGTCCTCCGTGACGAGTTCGGCGCGCACGTCCGTATATCCCGAAACGAATTCCGCCACGTCGCAGGGGCGGTATCCGAGCGCGAACGTGACGTCGCGCACTCCCGCCGCATACAGCCGCGCGACGGTATAGTCCACCGCCGGGCGGTTCGCCACCGGCAGCATTGGTTTGCACTTATAATACGTCAGCGGCATTATTCTCCGCCCGTATCCGCCCGCAAGAACTATGGCTTTCACGTCGGTAGTATAGCTTGCCGCGCATACGAATTATACACGGATATGCGAAAACCCGCGTCGTCCGAACGCGGGTCTCCGTTTTTCAGCTGTTCGTTACTCCACGACGACCGTGCCGTCGGAGCGGATCTCTATCCTGTCGCCCGTGTTTACGGAGGAAAGGAAATCTTCGCCGAGCATATCTATCGCTATGACGTCGCTGTCTTCCCATATGCGCGCGAGCACTATCCCGCTCGCCGCAAGGCTGTCTATGTGCTCGGAGAACAGGAACGCCGCGGGCGCGATCTTCATCGCGCATACCGTCTGTATGACGAGCCCGCCGGTCGTCGAGCCTATCGTTATCGGCAGACAAAGCGCCTTGCCCGTTATGTCCTTGCCGTAGATATCCGCGTTGTTCTGGTCGGACACTATCACCCTCTTCGCGTTTTTGAGCGCGCTCTTCTGGAACGTCGCGAGCGTGTTCACGCCCTGCCGCGAAACAACCGCTTCGCCCTTCCATTCGCCGCCCGCGATCACTCTGCCTTTGAACTCTTTCATTTTCCGACCTCCTTTCCCGCGAGCACGTCCAGTATCTCTTTGTCCTTATAATAGCGCGCCACGGAATACGTACGCAGCTTGTTGCTGTTCGTCACGATCGCCCTGCCCTTGGTCATCGGATTGTTCGTATACATCAGCGGGCATATACTCGTGAGTTTGACTCCCATCCGAATGAGCCGCGTGTAATATCCCGTTTCCGCAAACTTCTTCTTCACCTGCGGGCTCGTCGTCATTATCGTGCGCACGGCGACTTTCTTCCTGCCCGCCTTGCCGAGCGCGGCGTCGAGAGCGTCCGTCCAATCGCAGAGCTGTTTGTAACTCAGATGCGGGCAGCCTATAAAGCACAGCCCCGGCTTTGCGTCCTTGTTCTTCCACATCACGGGGTAAGACGCGTATACCCGTTCGAGCTCCTCGTCGTCTATCACATATTCCTTCGCGTCCGGAAGTATGAGGCTCTCGCCCTGTTCCTTGGCTTCGGGGGTCAGGTTGTCTATGTGATACAGCCCGACCGCGCCGTTGCTCGCCGTCGCCGCGCCGAAATCTTTGAGATACGCTTTAGCGTCGTCCGTCAGCTGCGTTCCGATGAATTTATCCAGTCCGACGACGTAAGGCACGTCCTCCATCACTTTCATCCCTATCGCGCTGCCGAGCACCTGCGCCTCCGGCTTTTTCGTCGTTTTGACGATCACCTTCCACTTCGCTTTGCGCCCCTCGTCGGTGACCAGCCCGAAGTAAGGCACCCAGCCCACTATCGAACCGAACAGGTCGAGCATACCGCTGTTGCGGTTGCAGCGCGCGCCGAGCACGGAGTTCGCGTATACTACCGCGCTGCTCTCCGCCCAGCTGAGCACGTCCCCCTTGCCGGGAATATTCCCCACCTCGTCGAGATAGCAGGTGCAGGTAAACGAATCGGAGTCGCGCAGACCCACTTTCGCAAGCTGCTCCTCGTAGTCCTTCTGCTTTTTATACATAACGTGGAACGCTATCTTTTCGAGCAGGTTGCACTTTACGTTCGCATAATCGAGCGGGCGCGGATCAACGGTGAATTTGCCCTCCGTCGTTATTCCCGCGTCTATCAGCTTGTCCATCGTCGAGAACAGCGGCTTCATCAGCGCAATGCCGAAGCTCGTCACGAGATGCCCGTCCTTATGCGTCACGGGGACGAGCTTTTCCGCACCGAAAATATCGCCGAACATAACGACGGTCTTCATAACTTTCGCCATGACCTCGCCCTTCGCTCCGTCGAGCACGGCTTTCTGCTCGTCCGTCAGTTTCATTTTATATTCCATTTTGCCCTCCTTTTTGACGTTATCACCATTCTATCACACTTTTTTCCGTTTGTAAATATGTATGCGGAAAATTTTTTGCAAAAATAAACGAAAGCATACCCGCCGCGAGGCGCCC
Source organism: uncultured Clostridia bacterium (assembly GCA_944372345.1). Classification (GTDB taxonomy): domain Bacteria; phylum Bacillota; class Clostridia; order Christensenellales; family Pumilibacteraceae; genus Protoclostridium. The sequence continues at coordinate 400 of CALVYT010000038.1, read as the reverse complement.
TTGCGGCGTTCGCAATGCCGCGCAATGCTCTGCCGAGCGCCCCCTGTTTGCGCCGGACGGCGCAAAGGATCCCGTTTGCACCGGTGATATGACAAATGCTCTCCCCTTGCGGGAAGAGCATTGTGGTACACCATCGGGGGTTACTGCGGGCGCTGCGCGCCCTTGTGGCGTTCGCAATGCTGCGCATTGCTCGGCTGAGCGAACCCGACAATTTATGCGCACGCGCATAAAGGGCTCGTAAACCCCGATGATAAAACAAATATCCCCCGCTTCGGGGGGATATTGGTACACCATCGGGGGCTCGAACCCCGGACACCCTGATTAAGAGTCAGGTGCTCTACCAACTGAGCTAATGGTGCGAATGGAGCGGAAGACGAGACTCGAACTCGCGACATCCACC
>CALVYT010000037.1 GCA_944372345.1 uncultured Clostridia bacterium | reverse complement strand
TCCGCACCCCTCGCGGCGGCAGCAAAAGAACGAGCGACCCGTCAAAGGTCGCTCGTTCTTTTGGTGCCGCCGGTCGGGGTCGAACCGACACGGTATCACTACCACCGGATTTTGAGTCCGGCGCGTCTGCCAATTTCACCACGGCGGCGCGTTGCGCGCGCAAAAACGCGCGCGGTCTTTTTTTTTCGGATCGGCGTCAGATTATCTCTACGCCGAGTTTTTCAAGCACGGACACCGCTTTTGCGGAGTCGTCCGTTTTGAAGCCTATGTGGGCGCTGCCGGTTTCGCTCGCGAACGAATACAGATATTCAATATTTACTCCGCTTTCGTCGAGAGCGATCAGTATATCCGCAAGCGCGCCGGGACGGTCGGAAACGCGCATTGCCACGAGCGGCACGGACGCGCACATAAATCCGTTTGCTTTGAGCGCGGCGTACGCCTTGTCGTTGTCGTCCGTCATCAGGCGCAGTATGCCGAAGTCCGTCGTGTCCGCTATGGACATCGAACTTAAATTCACTCCGGCGTCTTTGAGCGCTTTGCAGCACTCGCCTATTCTGCCCTTTCTGTTTTCGAGAAAAACGGCAAGCTGGTTTATCATCTTTTCTCCCTCCTTCGGATCATTTGAGTACGCGTCTGTCCGTGATACGCTTCGCTTTGCCTTCGCTGCGCTCTATCGTTCCCGGAGAGACGAGAGTTATCTTCGCCGTTACGCTGATACCCGAAGCCATATCCGCCGCGAGCTTTGCGCGGATGGCTTCGACGTCCGCGACCGTATCCGAGAACGCTTCGGGCGAAAGCTCGACCACGATCTCGAGCGTATCGAGGTTGTTGACTCTGTCGACGTTGATATGGTAGTGCGGGCGCACGTCGGGATGTTTGAGAAGCACGCTCTCGATCTGCGACGGGAACACGTTTACGCCGCGGATGATGAGCATATCGTCGCTGCGTCCCGTGATACGCTTCATCCTTATCGTCGTTCTGCCGCACGGACAGGGTGAATCGTCGAGAGCGGCTATGTCGCGCGTTCTGTAACGTATCAGCGGCATTCCCGTTCTGTCGAGCGTCGTGATGACGAGCTCGCCGCGCTCGCCCACAGGCAGCGGCTCAAGCGTATCGGGATCGATTATTTCGGGGAAATAGTGGTCGTCCTGGAAGTGCATGCCGCGCTTGTATTCGCAGTCGTTCGCCACGCCCGGACCGGATATCTCGCTGAGTCCGTATATGTCGCACGCGCGTATGCCGAGACGGCGTTCTATGTCAGCGCGCATCTCTTCCGTCCACGCTTCCGCGCCGAAGCACCCGCCTTTGAGCTTGATGTCGCGTCCCGGTTTAAGCCCCGCCTTTTCGATCTCCTCAATGAGGTATATCGCATACGACGGAGTGCAGCATATGATGTCCGCGCCGAAATCCGCAAGAAGCTGGAGCTGGCGCTGCGTATTGCCTGCGGAAGCGGGTACGGCGATCGCGCCCAGGCGCTCCGCGCCGTAGTGCATGCCCAGTCCGCCCGTAAACAGCCCGTAGCCGTAGCAGACGTGGACTATGCTGTTTTCGTCCGCGCCCGCCATTACGAGCGACCGCGCCGCGCAGTCCGCCCACACGTCTATGTCGTGCCCGGTGTATCCCGATACGGTCAGCTTGCCCGTCGTTGCGCTCGACGCGTGCAAGCGCACGAGGTCTTTCCTGTCCGCCGCCATCATACCGAACGGGTACGCCGCGCGCAGATCCGCCTTGACGGTATACGGCAGCTTCCATATATCTTCTATACCCTTTATGTCAGACGGACGGAGTTTGATCGCATCCATCTTCTCGCGGTAGGGCTTCTGACGTTCGTAAACGTAAGCGACTGTTTTTACCAGTCTTTCCGATTGGAGCGCGCGCTTATCTGCGGCGCTCATCGTTTCCAGTTCAGGCTGAAAATATTTCATCTGTTTTTCCCTTTTTGGCAGATTTATTTTTTGACTCTGTTGTATCCGAGATCGAAAGCGGCGAGATTGATCTCCGCGAATTTTTCGGGAACGCAATCCGATACCGCCTGACGCATTTTCGCCTTGTCGAAACCGAACAGACGGCACATCGCGCCGATCATCACGACGTTCGCGCTGCGGACGCTGCCCGCCTGTTCCGCGATCTCGCCCGCGGGTATGAAATACGCGCCGTTTATGTCTTCGAGCATATGCTCTTTCAGTCCCGCCGGGTACTTCGCCGCGCCCGTTATGCAGGGCATCGGGAGGATACGCACGTCGTTGACGAGCAGTATGCCGCCCGGGCGCAGGAAATGCTTCATACGCGCCGCTTCGAGCACTTCAAACGCGAGTATCACGTCCGCCGCGCCCGCCCATATGACGGGAGAATGCACTTTATCGCCTATGCGGACGTGCGTGACCACGCTGCCTCCGCGCTGGCTCATACCGTGCACTTCGCTGAGTTTGCAGTCCTTGCCGCAGAGCACCGCGTATCTTCCGAGCACCTTGCTCGCGAGCAGCGTTCCCTGCCCGCCTACGCCGACTATCAGGATGTTCATTTCCTCACGCCCTCCTTGATCGCTCCGAACGGGCACACCTTGGCGCACACGCCGCAGCCCGTGCACTGATCGGGGTCTATCTTCACCCCGTCCGCCGTGCGCGAGATCGCCGGGCAGCCTATCTGCATGCACTTGCCGCAGTTACGGCAGCCGTCCGTTTCCATAAAGGGCTTTACGCGCTTGTCGAGCAGCACGCAGGGGCGCTGCGCGATGATGACGCTGACCTCCGGCGACGCCAGACCTTTCTTGACGGCGTCCTCCACGGCGGCTATGTCGTAGGCGTCCACTATCGAGATGTCCTTTACTCCGCAGGCGCGGCACAGATCGTCGAGGAGCACCGCGGGGGCTTTTTCGCCTTTGAGGTTCCTGCCCGTCGCGGGGTGATCCTGATGACCCGTCATGCCCGTCGTCGAGTTGTCGAGTATGATTAGCGTTATGCCGCTCTCGTTGTATACGGCGTTTATGAGCCCCGTTATACCGCTGTGTATGAACGTGGAGTCGCCTATGACCGCCACGTTGCGGCTGACGCCCTTCGTCGCTTTCTTGAATCCGTGCGCCATACCTATCGACGCGCCCATGCAGAGCACGGTGTCCACCGCAGAGAGCGGCGGCGTCGCGCCGAGAGTGTAGCAGCCTATGTCGCCGTTCACCGTCAGTTTTAACTTGGAAAGGACGTAAAACACGCCGCGGTGCGGGCAGCCCGCGCACATCACGGGCGGACGTCCGGGCACCTTGGCGGGCGTCGGCACGGGCACGTTACGGTTGAATTTTTCGAGTATTTTAAGAACGGACAGTTCGCCCTGCAACGAGAATATCTCCTTGCCCTTGCACTTTATGCCCGCTTTTTTGAGCTGGTTTTCGATGAACGGTTCGAGTTCTTCGATGACGTAAAGCTGCTGTACGGAGGACGCGAATTTCTCTATCGCCTTTATCGGAAGAGGATAGACCGTCCCCACCTTGAATATGCTCGCGTCGGGCAGGGCTTCCTTGACGTATTGGTATACGACGCCCGAGCACACGACGCCTATCTTGCCGCCGCGGCGGCTGCGCTCCACGCGGTTGACGTCCAGCGTGTTCACCATATTCGCAAGCTCTATGTCGCGCTCCTCGACGACCTGATGGCGGAGTATCGCGCTCGCGGGCATCATCGTGTATTTCGTGACCGACTTTTCGTACGGGCGCAGTTTGACGTCCTCCCTGTCGCAAAGCTCGACAAGCCCGCGCGAATGCGCGACGCGCGTCGTCAGGCGCAGCAGTACGGGCGTATCGTAACGCTCGCTGAGTTCGAACGCGAGTTTGGTGAAATCCTTGGCTTCCTGCGCGTCGGACGGTTCGAGCATCATTATATGCGCGCTGCGCGCGTAAAAGCGCGAGTCCTGCTCGTTCTGCGACGAATGCATGCCCGGGTCGTCGGCGACAACTATGACGAGCCCGCCGTTGACGCCGGTATACGCAGCCGTGAACAGCGGATCCGCCGCCACGTTAAGCCCGACGTGTTTCATACACGCCATTGCGCGCGCCCCCGCGACCGCCGCTCCGACGGCGACTTCGAGAGCAACCTTTTCGTTGGGCGCCCATTCGGCGTAAACGTCGTCGTACTTGACGAAACTCTCGGCTATCTCCGTGCTCGGCGTTCCGGGATATGCGGAAAGCACGCGCGCTCCCGCTTCGTACGCTCCCCGCGCCACCGCATGGTTTGTAAGCATCAGTTCTTTCATATCGCAGCTCCGATCAATATTTTCTCAAATCTATGACGCGCTTCGCCTTGCCTTCGCTGCGGGCGAGGCTCATATGCTCGGTTATGGTCAGCTTCGCGTCGATCTGCAGCACCGTGCGCAGCGCGTGCTTTATCTCGCGCGAAAGTTTTTCGATCGCTCCGTAGTCGCCCACGATCGAGTCGTCCACGAGTTCCACTTTGACTTCCAGCTTGTCCTTATAGTCCTCGCGGGTAACGATTATCTCGTATGTGCTGCCTATCTCCTTAAACGACAGCAGCACGCCCTCTATCTGCGACGGAAACACGTTGACGCCTTTGATTATCAGCATATCGTCCGTGCGCCCTTTCAGCTTCGCCATGCGCGCCGTCGTTCTTCCGCACGCGCAGGGAGAGTAATCTATCTTCGTCACGTCCTTGGTGCGGTATCTTATCATCGGCATAGAACGCTTCGTCAGACTCGTCAGCACGAGTTCGCCGTAGTCGCTCCCGTCCGTCGGTTCGAGCGTCGTCGGATCGATTATCTCGGGATAGAAATAGTCCTCGTTGATGTGCATGCCGCACTTATGTTCGCACTCGCCGGACACGCCGGGACCGATAAGCTCGCTGAGCCCGTAGTTGTCCGTCGGGAACAGATGCAGTTTTTCCGCAAGCTCGCGGTGCATTTCCTCCGAGCTCGCCTCGCTGCCGAACATGCCCACACGGAGTTTGAGATCCTCCGGTTTTATCCCAGACTTCTCCATAACTTCCGCAAGGTGGAGCGCGTAGGACGGAGTGGCGACGAGAGCCGTCGCTCCGAGATCCTTCATCAGCATAAGCTGGCGCTCGCTGTTGCCCGTCGACGCGGGGATTACCGCCGCGCCTATGCGCTCCCAGCCCTGATGGAGCCCGAGCGCACCCGTGAACAGTCCGTAGCCGAAACAGATCTGCACTATGTCGTCCGAACGTCCGCCCGCCGCGACCACCAGCCGCGCGACGCATTCCGTCCAGTCCTCCATATCCTCTTTCGTATACGCCACCACCGTGGGCTTGCCGCTCGTGCCGCTGGACGCGTGTATGCGCGAAAGATCGCCGAGAGGCACCGCGAGCAATCCGTAAGGATAGTTGTCGCGGAGATCCGCTTTGGTGACATACGGCAGTTTGCGTATGTCTTCCAGCGTCTTTATATCCGAGGGCTTTACGCCCGCTTCGTCGTATTTCTTTTTGTAAAACGGCACGCGCGAGTATGCGTACGCCACTATCTCTTTAAGTCTTTTCAGTTGGAGCGCGCGCATAGAGCGGCGACTCATCGTTTCGATCTTCTTGTCGTAAAATTTCATCGTCGACGTCCCGTTTGATCATTCTTTCGAGCTGACGAACCCGTTGAAATTGCACACGCAGACCGTTCTGCCCTCGTCGTCGCGCACTATGACTTCGACTATGCAGTTGTGCCCCGCGCGTTCGGTCTCCCTCGCCGTCGCCGTGATCCGCGCCGTCCTTGCGGCGCGTATGTAGCTGACGTGCGCGCACTGCGTCACCGTCGTCGGGTGGAGGCTGTTTGCCAGCACCGCAAACGCGAAATCGGCGAGAGTGTATATCATTCCGCCCTGCACCGCGCCCTCGGCGTTTAGGTGGCACGGAAGCACGTCCGCTGCGGTCACGGCATAATCGTCGCCCACTTCGGCTATCTCGATGTCCGAATGCGACACGAATCTGTCGTTCTCGAAATACCTGCGGAGTTTTTCCAGCCTTTCGTCGCTCATATCGCATATTATATCACATCGGCATATCCGCCGTCAACACTTTTGGGGCAGTAGCCCCGCCCGCGGACGTAAAAACCGCCGCGGCTTTATCGCCGCGGCGGCAAAAGCATACGCTCACTTATTTTCCGTCGGGTCGGCTTTGACCGCCTCTCCGCCCGTCACCGCGATCATCTTGACCGCGTCGAGGGAAAAGTCGTCGGCGTGGACTTTCAGCGGTTTGTCGATAAATCCGCGCGCGAGCACCTTGACGTATGTAGTTCCCGCGGGCACGAGCTTCTTTTCCAGCAGATTCTGCAAATTGACCTCTTCTCCCGCCGAATAATTCTGCGACAGCGTATCCACGTTCACGATACCGCGCACCGCTCCGTCCCGCCTGCGCTCCACCTTTTCTCGCTTTATGACGCGCGCCGCGGCTTCGTCCGCTATCTCCGTCACTTCCGCGGCGGTAACCTTTTCGTGCAGTTCTATCTCCTGCTTTTTCGGCTTCGGCTTGGGTGCGCTCCTGCGCTTCGGCTTCGCAGGCTTTTCCGCTTCCGCAGGCTTTTCCTCGGGCTTACGCGTGCGCGTGCGCTTGGGTTTTTCTTCGGCAGCCGCGCTCTCCGCGCCCTCCTCTTTTGGTTTGCGGGTGCGGGTGCGCTTGGGTTTTTCTTCGGCAGCCGCGCTTTCCGCGTTTTCCTCTTTGGGTTTGCGGGTACGGGTACGCTTGGGCTTTTCCTCTGCCGTTGCGCTTTCCGCGCTCTCCTCTTTGGGTTTGCGGGTACGGGTACGCTTGGGCTTTTCTTCCGCAGCCGCGCTCTCCGCGCGCTCCTCTTTTGGTTTGCGCGTACGCGTGCGCTTGGGCTTTTCTTCTGCAGGCGGCGCGGCAACGGCTTCTTCCGCCGGCTGCTTTGCAGCGGGTTCTTCCGTCGGCTGATCGGCAACGACTTCTTCGACCGGCTGTTCCGCCGGCTGCTCCGTCGGCTCTTCCGGCTGTTCTGCAACGGGTCCTTCGGCAGGCGGTTCCTCCGCAACGGCTTCTTCCGTCGGCTGATCGGCAACGACTTCTTCGACCGGCCGTTCCGCCGGCTGATCTTCGGCGGCTTCTTCGGGGAGAACAGCCGCGGGCGCGGGGATGCTCTCCGCGTTGTCCGGAACGATCGCGTCCTGCGACTGCGACGGCTGTTCGCCTCCCGCCTTTTTGCTCTTCGAGCCGGAAACGACCGCGACTATTATCGCGGCGATCACGAGCGCGGCAGCCACCGCGCAGCAGATTATGATCGTAAGTTCGGACGGACCTATCGCACTTATAAGCATTTTTGCTTCCTCCTTGTATCGCCGGCATACGCCGCGCTCATACGCCTATATTATAAAGCGGCGCGGCGCGTTTTTCAAGATGTCGGGACGAATTCTAATGTATTTTTTATTTTTCTTCGCCGCGTTCCGTTCCCTCTGCATCCTTTCCGCCGCCGCTCTCCGAAAGAAACGCGACGCGTTTGCGCACTATGCGTGGGAATGCGATGAAAAAAGACAGCGCGGTCACTATCCCCGCCGTTACGTCCGCGACGCCTTCGCTCAAAAAAACGCCGAACGTCCCGAGAAAATGCGACAGCATAAAGCACAACGGGATAAGCAGTATCACTTTTCGCAGGCAGGCGAGGAACACGGATATTTTCGCCTGACCGAGCGCGACGAACGTATTTTGCAACGTCATCTGCGCAAAGAACATTATCGTTCCCATCATAAAGAACGGCGTGTATTCGATAACGAGTTCGGTCACTTCCGCGCTCGCGCCGAAAATGAAAGCATATATCTGCGGAGCGAGCAGCGACAGCAGCCACACGCTCGAACTGTATATCAGCGCGGCGACCGTTATGATCTTCACGGTACGCTTCACCCTGTCCGCGTTGCCCGCGCCGTAATTGTAGCTGACAAGCGGCTGAACGCCCGTTCCCAGCCCGTTCAGCGGCATAGACACCATTTGCAGCGCGCTCATCATCACCGTCAAGGCAGCCGTATGGTCGCTGCTGCCGCCGGTCGCGAGTTTGAGGTTCACGTTGAACACTATCTGCACCGCGCTTTCCGTTGCCGTCATTATGAACGGCGACAGACCGAGCGCGAGCACGGACAGCATTATTTTCGCGCGCGGGCGCATATCCGCCGCGCGGAGGCGAAACGTCGAGCTTTTGCGGAAGAAAAACGCCAGCGCCCAGACGGCGCTCGCCGCCTGCGAAATGACCGTCGCTATCGCCGCTCCGCGCACGCCCAGTCCGAACGCATATATAAACAGCGGATCGAGCGCAATGTTGAGCGCCGCGCCGAACAGCACGGTGAGCATCGCAGTCACGCTCCTGCCCTGCGCGGTGATAAACGGGTTCAGTCCTACGACGAGTATGACGAAAATGCTGCCGAAACCGTACGCGAACAGATATTCCGAAGCATAGGAAAAGCAATCGCCCGGCGCGCCGAACGCGACGAGAAGCGCGTCGCCCGCCGTCAGTACGAACACCGTCAGCAGCGCGCCGAACGCCGACAGCATAACAAACGCGTTGCAGAATACCTTGTTCGCTTCCTCACGCTTTCCCTCTCCCATACGCATATTGGCGACTGGCGCGCCGCCCAGTCCGACGAGATAGCCGAAAGCCGTAACGATCAGGGTCACGGGGAACACCACACCGAGCGCGGCGAGAGCGTCCGTTCCCTCCTCGCCCGGCAGCGCGCCGACGTATATCCTGTCGACGAGGTTGTACAGCAGATTTATCAGCTGCGCGGCGATCGCGGGCAGCGCGAGCTGCGCTACGAGCTTCGGCAGCGGTCCGCCGCCGAGGTCGGGCGCGGCGCGCTTTTCGGTATGGACGTCGGCGGGTACGCCGTTATTCATTTTCAGCGTCGCCGTGAGCGGAAAGGAACGCTATCGTCTTTTCGCCCGACGGCGTGCCGAACACCTCGTCCGGCGTGCCGAACTCCTCCACCATGCCGTCCGCGATGAACATCACCTTATCCGCGACGCGGCGCGCGAAATCCATTTCGTGTGTGACGATTATCATCGTCCTGTCGCCGCTCTTCAAGCCCTTGATGACGCGGAGCACCTCGCCCGTCAGTTCGGGATCGAGCGCGCTCGTAGGCTCGTCGAAACAGAGCACGTCGGGCGTGAGGGCGAGGGCGCGGGCTATCGCCACGCGCTGGCACTGACCGCCCGAAAGCTCGCACGGGTATGCGTTGAGTTTGTCGGACAGTCCGACCCGCTCGATCAGCGCGAGGGCTTCCTCGTTCGTGCGCTTTTCCGCTTCGGCGGCGTATGCCGCAAGCGCGCGCTTCAAGTCCGCTTTCGCGGCGCGGCGCGCGTCGCCGCTCAACTTATTCATTTCGGAGAGCAGCCGCTTCTTTTCCTCTTTGACCGCCTGCTTGTCGAGCATCCTGCGCGCGAGAGTCACATTGCCGAGCACGCTGTACTGCGGGAAGAGATTGAACTGCTGAAACACGAGTCCGAAGTGCAGGCGGTTTTTCCGCAGCGTAGCGTCGTCCGTGCGGCGCACGCGTTCCGCCGCCGCGTCGAACAGCACTTCCCCGCCGAGTTCGAGCCTGCCGTCGTCCGGAGTTTCGAGGAAATTCAGGCAGCGCAGCAGAGTGGTCTTGCCGCCGCCCGACGCGCCTATGACGGCGAGCACCTCGCCCTTTTCCAGCCCGAACGATATGCCTTTGAGCACCTCGTTTCCTCCGAAAGATTTTCTGTATTCTTTTACTTCCAAATATGCCATAACGTCACACCTTGAAATAAGACAGCTTCTTTTCCGCGGCGCGGAATACGAGCGTGAGCACGCCTACGAACACGAGGTAGAACAGCGCGCTGTAAAACAGAGGCCAGATGAACCCGCGCACGATGAAGTCCTCCGCGCGGAGTATTATCTCCTCGACGAGTATGACGCGGGCGAGCGCCGTGTCTTTGACGAGCGTTATTATCTCGTTGGACATAGGCGGGATTATGCGTTTGACCACCTGCGCGAGCACGACGCGGAAGAATATCTGCGCTTTCGTCATCCCGAGCACCTGACCCGCCTCGTACTGACCTTTGGATATGCTCTCTATCCCTCCGCGGAATATTTCGGAGAAATAGCACGCGTAGTTTATCACGAACGCGACGAACACCGCGGCGAGAGCGGGCATCACCACCGCGCCCGTGATTATGCCCGGGACGTAGTATATAGTGATGACGAGCAGCATCAGCGGCACGCCGCGCACTATCCATATTATCGTTTTGAGCAGACCGCGCAGCCACTTGAACCGCGACATCGTGCCGAACGAGATCAGCAGCCCGAGCGGGAGCGCGCAGCCGAGCGTCACGAGGAATATCAGGCAGGTAGTGCCGAAGCCTGACAGCAGCGACAGCGTCACCTCGCCGAACGAAACGCCGCCGCCCTCGCCCGACGACGGATTGCCTATGTATTTGTCGTACAGCGCGGCAAGCGTACCGTCCTCTCTGTATTCGGCTATCTTGCCGTTGAGCTGTTCGAGAAGGATCCTGCCCTCCTCGTCGTCGCGCATACCTATGCCGTATTCCTCCGCGGGAAAGCCTATATCCTTATACGACAGTCTTTCGGAGTAATCGGTGCCCGGCGCGAGCATTGTGTCCGCCATCGTCACATCAACGACAGCCACGTCGGACGCGCCCGAGAGCACTTCGTTGAACGCCGTCGCCTGCGAAGTCGCGCCTTTGAGGATGCTTTCGTCTATGCCTTCTATCTCGTGAAGAACGGTGTCGGCGGCGCTTCCGCTCTCGAATACTATCGACCCCGCGGAAAGCAGATCCTCGGGCGAGGAATACAGCCCGAGATCCTCCGTCTGCACCACTATGACCTGACGGTTGATCATATACGGATCGGAGATCAGCATGGCGTTCTGCAACTCCTCGGTGATCGTCATTCCGTTCCAGATCAGGTCGATATTGCCCGAATTGAGTTCGAGCACCTTCTTGTCCCACTCTATGCGGACGAATTCATAGTCGTACCCGAGCTCGCCGAGCGCCTTTTCGGCAAACTCGACGTCGTGTCCGGTCAGCTCCCCGTCCTCATCGACGTAGTTCATCGGCTCGTAAAGCGTATAGCCTATGCGGAGCGCGTCCCCGCAGCCCGTCATCGTCGCGGGCAGCACGAACGCCAGCCCCGCCACGAGCATTGCGCAGAGAATGAGAGTTACTATCCTTTTTGCTTTCATTCCGTGTCCCCTTTTCGGTTACTTACCGTTCTATTATACTTTATCCGGATAAATAAATAAAGCGTTTTGCACGGGTTTTTTCGTAAACGGCGGAATTGCGGCGGAAATTACGCATATCCCGCCCCGTTATACGGCATTTCACGCGCGGGAAAAGACCGACCCCGCGGGGTCGGTCCGTATTGTTTCGGTCGGTTCGGCGCGGAAAATACGCAGAGCGCTTATTCCGCGTTATAGCCGAGCGGGTTTTTCGACTGCCAGCGCCACTGGTCGGCGCACATACGTTCGAGGCCGTACTCCGCCGTCCAGCCGAGCTCTTTCGCGGCTTTGTCGGGGCAGGCGTAGTTCGCGTCCACGTCGCCGCTCCTGCGAGGGCATATCTCGTAGGGCAGTTTTTTGCCGCACGCTTTTTCAAACGCACGGATAAGGTCGAGCACGCTGTACCCTTTCCCGGTGCCGAGATTGTAGATATGCACGCCCGGCGAGGTGCAGTGAGTCAGCGCGGCGAGATGACCGCGCGCGAGATCCACGACGTGGATATAGTCGCGCACGCCCGTGCCGTCGGGGGTGGCGTAGTCGTTGCCGAACACGCGGATCTTATCCAGTTTGCCGCTCGCGACCTGCGCGACGTACGGCATCAGGTTGTTGGGTATGCCCTTGGGATCCTCGCCTATCAGCCCGCTCTCGTGCGCGCCGACGGGGTTGAAATAGCGGAGGAGGACTACGTTCCACTCGTTATCCGCTTTCCACACGTCGGTCAGCACGCCTTCGAGGTAATACTTCGTCGCGCCGTAAGGATTGGTGACTCCGCCCGTGCGGCAGCTTTCGTCGAGCGGCAGACGTTCGGGAACGCCGTAGACCGTCGCCGACGAGGAAAAAACTATCGTCTTTACGCCGTTGTCGCGCATCGTTTCGAGCAGTACGAGCGTGCCGCCGATATTATTATCGTAATATTCGAGAGGCTTGCGGCAGCTCTCGCCCACCGCTTTCAGCCCCGCGAAATGTATGACGGCGTCTATCTTATGCGACGCGAATATCCGCTCCACAGCCGCGCGGTCGCGTATGTCGGCGTTATAGAATGTAAGTTCCCTTCCCGTGATGGCGCGCACGCGGCGCAGAGCCTCTTCGCAGGAATTGCACAGGTTGTCGACGACGACGACTTCATAGCCGCCCGAAAGCAGTTCCACGACGGTATGCGAGCCGATAAAACCCGCTCCGCCCGTTACAAGTACGGTCTTCATATGCTTCTCCTCCCGGCGGTCACTCCGCCGCTTCGAGCGCGGTCGTCACGAATGCTTCGAACGCCGCCCTGCCTGTTTCGTTCTCTTTGAACACCGCGGTGTTTTCGAGTATGTGCTCGCACGCCGAGTCCACCGCGCGGCGCACGACGCGCTGCGCTTCCTCTTTCGTCAGCCCCGTGCCGTGCTCCGCTTTCAGCCGCTCGGTCATTCCGCGGTGGACCGCCGAGTCTTCGGAGAGCTCGGCGCGTTCGCCCGTCAGCACCTGCGCTACTTCCGCGAGCTGTCTGTCCAGCCGCGCGGGCAGTATAAACATACCCATAGCTTCGATAAGTCCTATCGACTCGCTCTTTATGTTCATATATTCGGGGTGGGCGTGGAATATCCCGTCGGGATAACGCGCGTCGCATCTGTTGTTGCGGAGTATGATATACGCGACGTACTCCCCGCCGTCCCTTCGCATTATGAACGTCGCGGTGTTATGCTGCTCGCCGTCGGACGCGATTATGTCGAGTTCGGGAACGGAATAGCCGTTCCACTTCGAGATGACCGCGTTACACAGCCTTATCAGTTCTTCGCGGTCGGACGTGCGGACGGTCACGACGCTGTTATACCAGTCGAGCACGCCGACCTCCGCGCCGCCCGTCCTGCGCGCGCTCCGAAGAGCGCAGCCGAACATCGGGAAGAAATATTTGCCGCCCTGGAAATGCTCGTGGGCGAGTATCGAACCGCCGACTATGGGCAGCGGCGCGTTGCAGCCTATGAAATACCCGGGTACGCCGTCGACGAAATCCGCGAGCTTGGCAGCCGTCGAGGAGTCGAGCGTCATCGGCGTGTGCGTGCGGTTTATCGCTATGCCGTGCCTGTCGAAATACGCATACGGCGAGAACTGCCAGAACCAGTCGCCGCCGTTTATTTTCAGCGGGACGGTGCGCAGCGTCTGCCTGCACCTGCCCTGCCCGGCATATCCCTCGTTTTCCGCGCAGATCATACACTTCGGGTAACCCGCGGACGCTCCGCGCAGTTTCGCCGTCTGCCTGTTGTTCTTCTCGGGTTTGGAGAGATTTATCGTGACCTCTATCGGGCGGCGCGTACCCTCCGCTTTCCACCGTTTGTTCCGCGCTATCGCCGCACTTTTCACGTAATCGCAGGCGACGCAAAGATCGTAGAACGCGTCGAACGCCTTTTCCGCGTTCCTGCCGCAGACGCGGCGGAAGGACGCTATAAGCCGCGAAGGACGGGGCATAACCCGGTCGAACAGTTCGGACTCGATATATTCCGCACCGCCGTCCGCGCCGCGGGCTTCCGCGAAACCGCGCAGCCGGTATACGGCTTCGGACGCGCTCTCCGCGCACTTCGCTCCGTCGCATTCTTCGTACGACTCCTCGCCGAGGCAGCGAAGGATCGAGTTCGCGGCGTATACGCGGTCGGCTGCGGGCAGACCCAGCTTTTTCTCCGCATACAGCAGGAAATCGGGAATGTAAAGCCCGAGCATATTTTCCCGCGTGATACCGTCCGACGCCGCCGTGCGGTAGAACGTCGGGGCGTAACCCGTTTCCTTTTTATACAGCTCCGCCGTTTCCCGCATAAAGCCGTCGACGGCGTCCGCGCGCACGACGGCTATCGTACTGCCGCCGAACCCCGCGCCCGTCATCCGCGCGCCTATGCAGCCCGGGCGGGAACGCTCTATGCGGACGAGCGTATCGAGCTCTTTGCCCGTCACTTCGTAAAGCGAGGAGAGCGACTCGTGCGACTCGTCAAGCAGTCTGCCGAGTTCCGTTATGTCGCCGCGGCGCAAGGCGTCCGCCGCGCGCTCCACGCGCCCGCACTCGCACACGACGTGTTCGACGCGCTTCGCCACGATCGGGCGGAGAAAACCGCGCACGCGCCCGAACATCTCGGGAGTGACTTCCGCAAGGCAGGTCACGTTATAGTGCTCCGCGATCGTTTTAAGTCCCTCGTCCGTTTCCGCGCGGCGTTCGTTGTATTTGCCGTCCGTCAGGCTGTGGCGTTTGTTGCTGTCCGTTATGACCATGACGTAGCCGCCGAGGTCGAACGGTATGTACTCGCACTCCAATGTTCTGCAGTCGAGCAGCACCGCGGCGTTCTTTTTTCCCATCGCGCTTGCGAACTGATCCATTATTCCGCACGCCACGCCGCAGTACTCGTTCTCCGCGCGGCGCGACATAAGCGCGGCTTTGACGGGGTCGAGCGGCTGCCCCGCTGTCGCGGCGAGAGCGACCGCCGTCGCGACCTCTATCGCGGCGGAGCTGGAAAGCCCGCTGCCGAACGGCACGGAACAGTCGTACAGCAGGTCGCAGCCGACGAGGTCGTACCCCTCCGACTGCATTATATACGCCACGCCCGCCTGATATCTTCCCCACTCTAAATCTTTATACCGCGTAAGCGAGGAAATGTCAAGCGTTTCGACGCGCCCGAACGTGGTCGCGGCTATCCTTATGACGCCCGACCCCGTTTTACGCGCGTACACGTCGCAGCGCAGCCCTATCGCCGCGGGCAGCACTCTGCCGCCGCAGTAGTCGATATGCTCGCCTATGATATTCACCCTTCCCGCCGCGGAGTAAACGTCGGTGCAAGGCGCGCCGAACAGTTTTTCAAATAAATCCGCGTTTTCCCGTTTATTCATAATATTATTACCCGATTATTTTATACCCGTTTCTATGCTGACCGTTGCCGTCGCGCTCCCGCCCGGCGGCACGAGCGTCACGTCCGGACGCGTCTGCCAGTCCTCTGTCACGCCCTCTCTGCCCGGAAGAGCCGTCATCGGCTCTATGCAGAGCAGATCCGCGTTCGTCCTTTCCATATGCCAGAAACCTATATACGGCATACCGCCGTAGGAAAGCGCGACCGAATCCTCGCCGCATTCTATCACCGCTTTCCCGCCCGTTCCCGACAGCATATATGCGTCGTTGTCGAACAGCGAGTGTTTCAGCCGCAGTTCGCCGTTTTGCAGGCAGGACTCCCGTAACAGAGTGTCGAGCACTCCGCCGCTCATCACGCAATGGCAGGCGTCGACCGCCAGAGGGAACGCCACGCGGCATTCCTCGTAGTCCACACCGTCAGAAAACGGCACTTTGAGCCACGGATGAAAGCCGATCGAGCAGTACATATCCTCGCCGCCGACGTTTTCCGCGTTCGCAGTCACGTCCAGACGGCTGCCCGAAAGCGCATACGTCACGCGCAGAACGAACTCGAACGGATATATCCGCAGCGTTTCCGGACTGTTGCGCAGCGTGAGCGTCAGCGAATGCGGAGAATGCTCCTCCACGCCAAATTCGGACGTATAGGCGAACCCGTGCAGCGGCATATCGTACCGTTTGCCGCGATACGTTATCCCGCCGCCGTACAACCGCCCGCACGTCGGGAACAGCACGCCCGCCCTGTCGGGCCAGTAGCAGTACGTTTCCCGCCATATGTACTCTCTTCCGCCAGAGATCAGGCTCACGAGTTTGCCTCCGTATGTGTCTATCACGGCGGTCGTATCCCCGCTTTGAATTTTCAGCTCCATATTTTCTCCGCTTCGCGCGCGTTATTTTACCGTTACTTCCGCCGTCGCCGTACCGTATTCGCTCTCCGCCGTCAGCACTATTTTTCCTTTTCCGTTCGGTCTGACCACCGCCAGCGCCTCGCCGAGATAGGTGTCCGTATCGCTGCCGAGGAATCCGTCGGGGTTATACGGGCAGGCGTGCCCGAGCGCGATCAGTTCACCGCCCTCGGCGTTCGCCTTTATGCGGGCGCGCGCCGTTGGTTTGAGCGTACCCGCCGCGTCGGTGTAGCGCAGACGGATATACGCAAGCCCGTCTTCCGTTATCTCCGCGTCCTCGGGCGTCGCCGTCAGCACGGTTTCCTTGCCCGCCGTCGTCAGCGACCTGCGGAACAGCTCTTTGCCGTCGCGGTCGTATGCGACAGCCGTCAGCGTTCCGCCCGAATAACGCACGGGAATGACGACGCGGCAATCGTCCTTGAACTTCCTGCCGCCCGCCTTTTTGCCGTTCAGCAGCAGTTCCGCTCTGTATGCGCGGGCATACACTTCCGCTTTCGTCTTAACGCCCTCGCAGCCGTCGAACGACCAGCTTTCCATCGCGTTCGTGTGCTTCCACGCCGAAGGCGAATGCTTTTTGCCCGCGTGGTGCGCGGGTACGACGGCAAGGTGCATATCGTCCAGTCCGAACGCAACGCGGGTATATCCGGCTTCGCCGAGCTCGCCGCCGATGATGTCCACTCTGCCGCTGCCCGCGGTCAGCCAACCGATGCCGAAAGAAAAGTCGTCCGTATGGTCGCCGTATACCCAGCTGCCGATACCCACTTCTCCGAGATAGTCCATTCCCGCCCACACGAAATCGCCGATGAGCGACGGATGATCTTTCGCGAACTCGGCGAACTTATACGCGTCCGAGCAGAACGTTTCCGTACCGAGTATCACGCGGTCGGGGTATTTTTTCACGTCCTTTTTATAACGGCCAATGCCGTAATTGTAACCCGCAACGTCCATTTTCGCGAACGCGTCCCGCGTTTTTCTGTCGCTGCCGCGGAGCGTCGCGCCGAACTTCATAAACTTCGCGCCGAACAGCCCCGCGAGATTATTGAAGAACTCGCTGCCCACCGCCTTTTTCTTCTTTTTCTTCTGCGCGGACTGCGCGGCTTTTTCCGCTTTTTTGTCGCTGTACTGTCCCATTCCCATAGAATAGAGATAGTTGAAGAAAATATTGACGCCGCACGTCACGGGACGGGTGTCGTCGAGGGAGTGGAGATAATTAGTCATCTCCTCCGTCAGCTTGATGCCGCGCGGCTCTCCCGTTTCCGCGACTTCGTTACCCGTCGAATACATTATGACGGACGGGTGGTCGTAGTCCTTATCCACGATGTCTTTCAGGTCGCGCTCCCACCAGTCGGCGTGGTAAGTCGCGTAGTCGTATTTGTCCTTATGTATATACCACATATCGACGTACTCGTCAAGCACATACATTCCCAGTCTGTCGCAGGCGTCGAGCATGGCTTTCGAGCACGGGTTGTGCGCCATACGCAGGGCGTTGTACCCCGCCTGTTTCATCAGGCGCACCTTGCGCTCTTCCGCGAACGGATGCGCGACCGCGCCCAGCGGACCGTTATCGTGATGTATGCACGCGCCGCAGAGCAGAACGCGCTCGCCGTTGACGAGCAGACCCGTCTTTGCGCTCACGCTCACCGTGCGGAAACCGAAGCGTATCTCGCGCCCGTCGTCGCCGAACGTCACGCGCAGGGTATGCAGCGACGGACTTTCCGCCGACCAAAGCGGCGCGCCGTCCGCCCTGCCGCGAAGCACGGCGCCGCCGTCGCTCTCCGCCTCGCCCGTCCATATGACGCCGCCGTCGCCCGTTATTTCCGCATTTACCTTTCCGGGCGCGCTCGTGGCGACCGTTATCGTGAACTCGCGCGTTTCGGCGTTATCCGTCTTTATCTTAACGCCGTGCGGCAGGATATGACGCTCGGGCAGCACAAAAAGACGGACGGGACGATATATACCCGCGCCCGTGTACCATCTGCCGTTGGGCTGATCGGAGTTTTTCGCCGTGACCCGCAGCTCGTTCTCTTCGCCGAAGAGCAATCCGTCCGTTATGTCCGCCGTTATCGGAAGATAGCCGTACGGTCTGCCCGCGACGAGCGCGCCGTTGAGACACACCTCCGCGTTATGATAAACGCTTTCCAGTTCTATGAATACGCGGCTGCCCTTCCATTCTTTGTCCGGCGTGAAGCGTTTGACGTATACATAGTCTTTCCCTTCGAAGTAAGCCCCGTTTTTTCCGCTCGGGTTGCCCTCGGCGCGCTGTTCATAGAACATAGCGTCGTGAGGAAGCGTCACGGGACGGAACTCTCCGCCCTCCTCGGCGTAAAGCCAGTCACTGCCAAAGTCGATCTCTTTCATTTGCAACTCCCCTTTATAAAAGTTTATTTGAATATATGATACCACAAACGCAGGCGGGATTAAAGAAATTTATTGACAAGATATTGACATTTATTGACCTGTGCGGTATAATTTATTATGGAGGTAGGTTATGCCCGCGAAACACGAACTGCGAACATACAACGGCGACGAAAAGGTATGGGTGGGAAAATACCGCAACTCGCACAATCTGCCGCACTGGCACCGCGACTGCGAACTGCTCTATGTCGAGCGAGGGAAGATAGACGTGTTCTGCGGCGGGAAAAGCTATACTCTCCGCGCAGGAAACGCAATGTATATCCGCAGCGGCGAACTGCACTATATGAGATCGCGTGAAGAGACTTATCTGCTCGTGTTCATATTCGACGACAGGCTCGTCGCGGGTATCGCCGCGGACGAACAGCTCGCGTCACCCCTGCTTTCCGACGCGTCGTTCATTCCCGACGCATACGCGCGGGTGCGCGACGAACTTCGGGAAAAGCCGCCGTTCTACGCGCAGGCGGCGAACGCTCTGACGCAGCTTATGATGATCGCCGTGTTCCGCGGCGAAAAGCGCGTGCCTGCAGCTACGGAAGTGACGGGGATGAAAACGCTCAAAAAACTGCTCGACGACGTGGAGGAAAAATACGCGGACTATACGTTCGAGCGCGCCGCGGAGTTCGCGGGATTCAGCGAGGCGTACTTCTCCCGCCTCTTTCACAAGCAGATGGGAATGACGTTCTCGCAGTACCTCAACAACGTGCGCGTGCGCCACGCGGTGGAGATACTCCGTGAAGAACCCGGAACGTCGATGACGGAGCTTTCCATAAAAACGGGCTATACGACGATACGCAATTTCAACCGTATGTTCCGCTCGATCACCGGTTACGCGCCCAGAGATCTTCCCGAAGGCTACGCGCTCGAAAACAAATATTCGGACGATCCCGGCGACCCCACTCTCGAAGGCTGCGTGCTCGTCGAATAACGATATGTGCGGATTTTGACCGCCTCGCGCGCTTTTAACGCCGTATGCGGACAAACGGGATATAATTGTTATAATAAGGAGGGAAAAAGCATGGTCATCACGATCAGCCGTGAATACGGTTCGGGAGGAAGCGAGATCGGGCACAAGCTCGCCGATCTGCTCGGTATCCCCTGCTACGACAAGTCGGTGACCGCTCTGACGGCGGACATTTCTGGTTTCCCCGCGCAGACGGTCGCGGACAGCGAGGACAAAGCGTCAATGGCTCTGGACTATTCCGGCTATATGTACGGGTACGGTATGTTCAGCACCAAGCACTTCCTGCCCATTTACGATCAGATCTTTATGGCGCAGAGCAAAGCCATAGTGCGGCTCGCGCGGCAGGGCGACTGCGTGATCGTCGGACGCTGCGCCGCGGAAGTGCTGAACAAGAACGGCATACCATGCCTTAACGTGTTCGTTCACGCGCCCATAGCCGAACGCATAGCGCGCATACGCTCGCGGCACGACATCTCCGAAGCCGACGCGCGCAAGTTTATCCGCAAAAACGACAAGGCGCGCGCCAATTACCACAAGAAATACGCCTACACCGAATGGGGCAGAATGCAGAACTACCATATGACCGTAAGCAGCAGCATAGGCATAGACAAGGTAGTGCGAATGATCGCCGAAGCAGTGCGGTAAGGATTGCGCGCTTTCGGGACGGAACCCCGCCTTCCCGAGAAACTTAAATGTGCATTTTAATTTTTTCGGAGAAGTGTTTAGCGGGGAAACCCTCTTTGTAAAGAGGGTTTCCCCGCACCCATTTCCGAGAAACTGAAAAATCCTTTTATGATTTTTTACCGGAACATTTTCCCCTTGACCATTTCCCGAGAAACTGAAAAATCCTTTTCATATAATATAAAGGCACGCTTGCCGGACAAGGCAGGCGCGCTTTATTGTTTTACGGAATACGGCGGAATTTGCGAGAATTGTTATGTGTGAACGTCCCGGGGCAGACGACTTATGGCTGTTTTTTGCGCGGCGAAGAAGAAGCGTAAAGCAATGTCCGAAATTTCGGACATTTTCTCTTTCCCGCCGCGGCGGAAGAAGCCCTGCCGAACGGAACGGACGCAGCCGCGCAGCCCGCGTCGGCGCCATTATGTACCTTTCCGTCAACGGGTCACAATAAATGGGATCTGATTTTGCGCAGAATTTTACTGTCCGCCGGCGCCCACTCCTCGTCGCGGAGATCGGACGAGGCTATCGCGGCGACGCGCGTGTGCTCTCTGAGCGTGTAGCCGGACGTGCGTCGGCAGAGGTACACTCGAAGAGTAACGGTAAAATCGGGATATTCGTAGGTAACGCTGTCGAAAACGTCGTAGACTTCCGCCGTCATATCGAGTTCTTCGCGAAGTTCGCGCATAAGCGCCTGTTTGGGGTTCTCACCCGGTTCGGGCTTACCGCCCGGAAACTCGAATTTGTGCGAAGTGTACGGGTACTTCGTTTCGCCTTTCTCGAACGCGAGTACTTTGCCGTTTTCGACAAACAACGCGCCGACCGCTTCTATATGTCTTTTCATAACGTCCTCCCTGCCGTAATGCATATTATATCATATGCGCGCGGAAAATGCAAGACAAGCGGGGACGCAAACATTGCGAAAAAGCGCAAAATCGCTTGACAACGCACCGTGGATAGGCTATAATGTGTTAGCTTATGAGAAAGAAATTGTCCGTAATTTTCATACTCGCAGCCGCCGTAGCCTGTGCGGTTCTGTTTACCGCTTGCGTAGACAACGTGGCGTACCCGAGCGATATGTACGGCGATTTCTATGTCGCCGGCAAATACGCCAACGACGACGGCTCGATCTCGGGCGACAGAACGATAACCGATTTCGGGCGCGGCGTGACGATCAAAGAGGACGCCGAAGGCTATCCCCGCGCGTATTTGAACATAAACGGTTTTGAAGAAATCTATTACGCGAAATTCGACCTCAATATAGCGAACACGATCGAACTCAAAAAGGACAACCGCTGGGGCGATACGATATATACCCTCGACATAATCGACGAGGACACCGTTTCCCTCACCCTCACTCCCGACGTCAACGGCGAGAACGACGGCGGGCAGGCGACGCTCCCCGGCGAGTCCGAAACGATCTATTTCGTCAGAGCGGCGGATTGACCGGAAAAACGAGGTGTAGCGCAGTCCGGTAGCGCGCACGGTTAGGGACCGTGAGGTCGCAAGTTCAAGTCTTGTCACCTCGACCAAAGAAAAAGAGACCTGAACAGGTCTCTTTTTCTTTGGTCTCGGCACTAAGACTGCGTCTTGAACTTCGCTGGGCGCTTGCGCTCCCTGCTCGTGATGTTCGCGCCTTGCGGCGCTCGATCACACCCCGACCGTTAAAGAATGACTCCATCGGGGTCTTTTTCTTTTTTCTTTGGTCAAGGTGACGGACATTTCCCGCCGTCAGAAGCGCACGAGGCTGTCGAATACGCGCGTGCCGTCCGCCTTGTCGCAATAGACGTAATGGTCGCTCCCGAGCGGGCGGCGGTAAACGCGCAGTTCTTCCCCCTCGTAGCACTGGGCTTTGAACGCTATCTCGTAACGCGTGACGTCGGACGAAAGTTCTTTCGACGAGAATGCGTCCAGCCCGAGGGTGATATATGCGACGTTGTTGAAATGACCGTTGAGATCGATGTCGCTGACCCGCGCCGTATGGCTGAAAACATAGTCGCGTTCGTCGGCAACGAAACGCATAGGCGTGTAATCCGTTTCGACGGCGCGCCCGCGGTGCGGGATCTCCGTCGGATAGCCCACCTGCGCGGGACGTTTGGGGCGTCCCGTGCTCCTGTCGAGCACGCACCATTCCGAGCCGAGCTTGGCGAACACCTCGCCGTTTTCGCGCGTGAATATGGCTTCCCTTTCCATTCTGACTATACCGGGCAGCAGCGGATAGGTCTCGGCGGTCACGACGTCCTTCCAGCGCGGAAGAGGACCGAGGAGCATTATCCTGACGCGCGTGACTATCCACATAGCGCCGTACTTCGCCACATTGTCCGAGTCTATCCCGTAAAGCGTCGCCTGTCTGCCGGCTATGTCGTGAAAGTCGTTCATCAGATGACGGAGATCGTAGCGTTCCTTGAAATCCACTTTGTCGCTCGTGATCTCGTATGTCTTGGAAAAAGTCTGTTCGGGAATACCGTTGTTCATTCGTTCCTCCGATATGCGGCGTTTACGGCAACACGCCCACAGCTTCGAGCGCGTACAGCGCAACGAACGCGAGCGCGACCGCGCCGTATATCACGGTCAGCACGAGATGCCGCCGTTTTCTGTTTATTTTGAGCCAATATGCAAACTGCACCACGAAAAGCACGCCGAAAATAAAAGCCGTCTTGTCGAACACATGCCCGCCGAAAAACACCGCGAACACGAGCATTACGATCACGGACAGCAGCATTGCGAGCGCCGCGAACAGCAGCGCGCGCGACGAAAAGAACCCCGCGATGAGATCGCGCTTCTTTTCTCCGCGCCCGTTTTCGCCGTCGTCGTCTTTCGGTTCGGGAGAACCGTCCTGCAAGGGACCGCCGTCCTGCAAGGGACCGCCGTTCCGCAAGGGACGAGTTTCCGGGGCGTCGCTTTCCTGTACGTTTTGTTTTCCTTCGTTGTCTGTATGCTTATCCAATATCATTACCGCCCGTTACACCGTTCACGCCGTCGCTCATTCCCGCCGCGACAAGTGCCATCGAGCATATGACCGCCGCGGGAGGCAGACTGCCCGCCGCCTCGACGAGCGTTGCTCCGCCTGCGAAAAACGCGATAAACGCGGCAGCCGCAGATACGACCGCAGCGACAGACAGAGCCGTCGCCGTTATGAACGGTCTTACCTTTCCCGTCGCCGTGAATTGCAGCGCGACCGCGCCCGCCGCTCCGAACACGAACAGCAATATCTCCGCGCACATATACGCTCTGCCCCGCGAAAGGAGCGCGAACAGCATATCGAGCAGCAGTCCGACGGCTATCACGCAGGCGGGGAATATCATCGGCAGCGTCCCCATCCGCCCCGTCCGCGCGACGAGCACGCTTGCGGCGAGATAGAGCGCACCGAGAGCCGTTACCGCACCCGCGGCGATATAAAGCCCGTCGTAACCGTTCATATCGTAAACGAGCAGCCCCGCGCAGCAGGACACACGCACCACGATGTCGGACGCGCTCGCCGCCACGGCGAGCATGACGGACACGACGCTTATGAAATTGTCGGGGCGGATCCTGCGCCCGCCCGTTGCGAATTTCGCGACGTTCATATTTATATTATAAAGCATAGCCGCGGTATTGTCAATTTATCTGCCGTACCCGCCGTCCGAAAAAGCCCGCCCGGTGTGCGCGGAATATGTCGAGCGGACAAGCGAAAGCCGCCGGATGAAAAAGCGAAGCGCGCCGCATCCGGCGCGCTTCGCAAGCGTTTCGCATTGTCGATCCTCGGCTCACTTGCCGTGTATCTCCTCGTCCGTCGGGATATAGTCCGTCATTCTTCCGGAGAGATATTCGTCGTATGCCTTCATATCGAAGTAGCCCGTGCCGGTCAGACCGAACACGATGACCTTCTTCTCGCCCGTTCTCTTGCATTCGAGAGCGGCGTCCACCGCTCCGCGGATCGCGTGCGCCGATTCGGGCGCGGGCAGCGTGCCCTCTATGCGCGCGAACCTGACTGCCGTTTCAAACACCTGCGTCTGCGTATACGACACGGCGCGCATATACTTGTCGTGGTAAAGCTGCGAGAGCACCGGGCTCATTCCGTGATAGCGCAGTCCGCCCGCGTGGTTGGAGCTGGGAATGAAGTCGCAGCCGAGCGTATACATCTTTGCGAGCGGCGTCGTCTTTGCCGTATCGCAGAAATCGTATTTGAACTCGCCGCGCGTCAGCGACGGACAGCTCGCAGGCTCGACGGCGACTATGTCCACGTCCGACCTGCCTTCCAGCTTATCCGCGACGAAGGGCGCGATGAGCCCGCCGAGGTTGGAGCCGCCGCCCGCGCAGCCGACGATGATGTCGGGCTTGACGCCGATCTTGTCGAGCGCGGATTTGGTTTCCAGACCGATGACCGACTGGTGCAGCAGCACCTGGTCGAGCACGGAACCGAGAACGTATCTCGTTTTGCCGCCGGGAGCCGTCACCGCCGCTTCCACGGCTTCGCTTATCGCACAGCCGAGAGAGCCGTTTGTACCGGGATGCTCTTTGAGTATCTTTCTGCCCGCTTCCGTCGTATCCGACGGCGAAGCCACTACGGACGCGCCGTAGACGTTCATCACGTTTCTTCTGAACGGCTTCTGCTCGTAGGACACTTTGACCATATACACGGATACGGGAAGGTGGAAGTACGCGCCCGCCATAGCGAGAGCGGTGCCCCACTGCCCCGCGCCCGTTTCCGTCGTCACCGCGTCAAGCCCCTGCTCTTTGGCGTAATAGACCTGCGCCGCGGCGGAATTGAGCTTGTGCGAGCCGGAAGTGTTATTGCCCTCGAACTTGTAATAGATCTCCGCGGGAGTGCCGAGAGCCTCTTCCAGTCCGTAGGCACGGACGAGCGGGCTGGGACGGTACAGCTTATAGAAATCCAGCACCGGCTGAGGTATGTCGATGAATTTGTCCGTTGCGTTCAGCTCCTGGTC
Organism: uncultured Clostridia bacterium; assembly: GCA_944372345.1. Classification (GTDB taxonomy): domain Bacteria; phylum Bacillota; class Clostridia; order Christensenellales; family Pumilibacteraceae; genus Protoclostridium. The sequence goes on along the minus strand of CALVYT010000037.1, from coordinate 32,606 downwards.
GACGAGTTTATCGCAGAACACGGGCGTGAGATCGGACTTCACGCACGGCTGCATAGTCGCGGGGTTGAGCATCGGAGCGGGCTTGTTCTTCATAAAGCCCTTGATGTTGAGCCACTTTTTCGGCAGCTCGTCTTCGGTGAGGTACACCTTGTAGGGAATTTTGTTCGCCATGGTTCTTTCTCCTTGTCTTTCGCCGGGGGAGTGAACAAAACCGCCCTCGGCGTAGTGTTCTGCCAAGGACGGATGATATCCGCGGTGCCACCTTGTTTCGGAACGCGAAGTCCCGCACTTTTCGCCCGTTACGTCGGGTGATACGGCGCGGCATTTCCTCCGCGCGCCTCCGCGGCCCATAGAACGCTGCGCAGATCCCGGTTCTCAGCTCCTCCGGTTCTCTGTATCCCCGCCTGTCGTTCATCTTCCGCATCTACGGTTTGGTACATTATATACCTCATCTTTTTCGATTGTCAAGTGATTTCACCGAATTTTTTCGCGTTTTTTCGCCGCTGCTTCCGCAAACATACGCTCCATCTCGTCCATACACCGCTCCGCGTCGACGGCGCAACCGCACTCCGCATAGCGTTTACCCGCCGCTTCCCGCTCGGTCGGATGCTCTATCCAGTAATCGATCCGCCGCGCAAGGTCGGACGCGCTGCCCGCGCGGTACAGGCTCCGCCCGTCCGCAGCGAACGACGAAGCCGCGCTCCGCGGCGAGTCGGACACCACCACAGCCCTGCCGCTCTTCATCGCTTCCAGGCAGGCTATGCCTTCCAGCTCCGCGTCCGCCGTGTGGACGTACAGGTCCGCGCTGCGCATAAGACTCGGCATGCTTTCGCGCGGGACGAAGCCCAGCCGCATATCCCGCGCGCCGCAACGCGCGGCGAGCCTGCGGTACCTGTTTTCGAGCGGTCCTCTGCCCGCTATCACGAGCGTTATATTTCCCGAATGCGCGCTTATTCCGACCGCGCGTATAAGCGTTTTGTGGTCCTTTTCCCGCGAGTATCTGCCCGCCGACAGAATGACGAACCTGTCCTTCATCGAGTCGGGACGCTCGTCTTTCCCCGCCGCAAATCTGTCGCCGACGCCGTTGCTGACGACTACGCCGTTCGTCCGTCCGACAACGCGCTCGAATTCGCCGCGGATAAAGCGCGACGGATAGTGCACGCAGTCCGCCTGCGAATATACCGTTCTGTAATATCTGCGATAGACGAGCCTGACGAACGGAGCGGACCGCCATGCCGGGAAATGGCTCGTGAAATTCTCCGCCTGGCAATGGAAGCCCGCAGTCACGGGAATGCCCATTTCCTTCGCCATTACGACGGCGCGGCGGGTCAGTGCGAACGGCAGCATGCAGTGCACCACGTCCGCTCCGTCTATCGCCGCGCGCAACATATACGGCACGGGTCTGGCGAGCGACACGCCCATGCGCGCGAAATACCCGCCGAACGGTCCGAACGAACGCCGAGGCAGGACATACCAGCCCTCTTTGCCCATTCTCTCGGGATCGCAGCAGACCGCGTTCACCGTATGTCCTCTGCGCCGCATACTCTCTATCAGATTGAGCGCTGCCACTGCCGTACCGTTGCCCGCGTCTCCGAGCACGTCACATATCACGGCGATCTTCATCCGCACCTCCGCAAACGGAGTATGCCGCATTTACGCGGATATTATTTACTCCGGCGGCAAACCCGGCTGTAATATGTTGACTGCCGCGGCTTGTTCCGCCGACGACTTGCCGCCCGCCGACGTGCGCAAAATATATGCGGAGGGCAAAAATATGGAACTTATCGGAAGCAAGACTTACAAAAATCTCGCCAAGGCTTTCGCCGGCGAGTGCATGGCGCAGAACAGATATAAGTATATCGAATACGGCGCGCGACAGAAGGGATATAAGAACATCGCCTCGGTGATAGACGAGATAGTCTATCAGGAATTCAACCACGCGAGAATGTTCTACTCGTTCATTCAGGCGGCGTCCAACGATACGATATGCAATATCGACATCACATCCGGCTATCCGTTCCGCCAGAAATGGGAGCTTGCGGACAATCTCGCGTTCGCCGCCGAGGACGAGCACGACGAAGCGGAACGCATTTATCCCGAATACGCGGACATTGCCGAGGATGAGGGATTTTCCGACATAGCCGGGCTGTTCGGCAACGTCGCCGCCGTCGAGTTGCGGCACAACGAACTGTTCACCCGCCTGCACGAGCTGCTCGCGGGCGGCAGGCTGTATAAGGCGGACGAGCCGACGGTGTGGCGGTGCGCCGACTGCGGCTATGAAGCGGAGGGCAAGAGCGCGTTCAAGGTCTGCCCGCTCTGTCAGGCGAAACAAGGCTCCGTCGTCATACCCGGCATAAAAACGATATGACGAAACCGCGGAAATAAGCCGTGCGCGTCCGACCTCGGGCGCGCTTTTTCGTTCTATCACTTGATTATCCCGCGCGCATATGGTATAATGCGGGTATGAGAATAGACAAGTTCCTTAAAGTGAGCAGGATATTGAAGCGCAGAACGGTGGCGAGCGACGCCTGTTCGGGCGGCAAAGTTACCGTCAACGGCAGATCCGTCAAGCCCGCGTATCAGGTCAAGGTCGGCGACGTCGTAACGGTGGGATTTGCCGGCGGCGAAGTGAGTTTCCGCGTCAAGTCCTTAAACGAAAAAGTGAGCGCGAAAGAGGCGGAAACGCTTTACGAACTCGTCTGACGGAGAACGGAAGTGAAATACAAAGACGGTAAAGACAGGCACACCGCGGCGATCGTGCTCTGCGCGGGAAAGGGCGAACGCACGGGGCTCGGCTATAACAAAATGCTGTTCCGCATTTCCGGCAGACCCGTCGCGGAGCACTCGATGAAAGCGTTCGCCGACGCGGGAGCGGACGACATTATCTGCGTCGCCTCCCCCGCAGACGAGGAAGTTCTGCGCGAATACGCCGACGAGATCGGCGCGAGGGTATGCACGGGCGGAGATACGCGCACGGACAGCGTCCGCCGCGCTCTGGACGTTCTGCTTCCCGAAACGGAGATAGTGCTCATCCACGACGGCGCGCGCCCGTTCGTGAGCCGCGACGTCATATGCGCGGCGGCGGAGAGCGCGGCGGCGTTCGGCAGCGGTATAGCCGCCGTTCCGTCCACGGACGCGGTCAAGACCGTGGAAAACGGCTTCATCACGTCCTCTCCCCCGAAGAGCGGCATATATATGGCGCAGACCCCGCAGGCGTTCTCCGTCCGTCAGATCAAAGACGCTTATGCGCGCATTTCGGGCAGCTACGGCGACGACGCGGAAGTCTATGCGCTCGCGGGTTATAAACCGCGCGTCAGCGAGGGCAGCTACGCCAACAGAAAGATAACCACGGCAGCCGACCTCGTCGAACGCGGCGGCGGCTTGCGCACGGGCGTGGGCTACGACGTCCACCGCCTCGTCGAGGACCGCGATCTGATCCTCGGCGGCATTTATATCCCGTTTAAAAAGGGACTGCTCGGGCACAGCGACGCGGACGTGCTCGTCCACGCGATAATGGACGCGCTGCTCTCCGCCGCGGGTCTGCCCGACATAGGCAGAATATTCCCCGACAACGACCCCGATTATTCCTTGTGTTCGAGCATACTTATGCTCGGGCACGTCGCGCGGCTGCTTAAACAGCGGCATCTGGAACCGATCTATATCTCCGCCGTCGTTATGGCGGAAAAGCCCAAGCTCGCCAAATTCATACCGCGTATGCGCGAACACATAGCGCGCACGCTAGGCGTTTCCGACAACGTCGTGAATATCGGCGCGACCACGACGGAAAAAACGGGCGTCATCGGCGAAGGTAAAGCCATCGCCGCCGAAGCGTTCGTGCTCGTCGGGGAATGAATTTTACGGAACGTATCGAAAAAACGAGGCCATTCGTAGTTCCCCGCCCGCTCGTCCCGAAAGCCGAAAACGGGAAACGTCACGGAAGTTCAATGGCGCGGGAATGAATAAGCGCGGCGAACTACGAGCGCGGCAATAAAAATAAAGTACGCGGAGCAAATCCGAACGCCGCGAAAGTTCCGAGGGCGCGAGCGAAAGGCAAACGCGGCGCGGGTCAAAGCGCACGGCGGCGAAACGAGTGCGGTGCGATAAGTAAAGCAGCAATAACGGAAAACATTAAACAGGCGCGGAGCAAATAAAGACAACTGCGGCGAGATAATGCAATAACAACGGAAAGCGTTAAACAGGCGCGGGCAAATAAAGACGACCACGCGAGATAGGACGGCAATAACGAAAAGCGTTAAACGGGCGCGGAGCGGAAAACCGCTGCGGCGCGATCAAAGCGCAGCCGCGCTCCCCCGCCGCAGATCGCCAAAGGGGGCAAAATACGAAGAAGGGACGTACCGTTTTCGGTACAACGAAAGACGCGGCGAAAAAATTTACGCGGAAGGTATTGACAAACCGGGAAAATTGTGATATTATCATTGTCCATACGGGGATGCTCGGTTTCGACGGGTAACCGAACTCGCGATATAAGCATGCGGAAGGGCAGCGGCTTCCTTAAAACGCGAAAAGCAAATAAATGCTAACAACAACTCCAAGGTAAGCGCTCCCGCCTTCGGCGGTGCTCTTGCTTGCGCGGCATAACGACCGCGCCGTTCCCGCGGGAGGTCACCGACCCGCGGCGGGCGCAAACAGGTGAAAACTTTCGCGGCAAGCGGGCATAGCCGCGACCGTACTTATGTCCTCGCGATCGGCGGGTCGTCCGTTCCCCTGCCGTGAGTTAAACTCAAAAGCGGAATAAGCATGTAGAAGGTCCCGTGCAAAGTTATTCGGACAGGGGTTCGATTCCCCTCATCTCCACCAAGCTAAACCTAAAACGAACCACTTTGAGTGCAAGTCGTTTTAGGTTTTTTCTTTTCTCATTTCACCGTATTCTTTTCAAAGTGTCAAGAAAACGCTGCCAATTCCAATTAAAGAGCTCATACAAAATGGCGTTAAAACTCAGAGTCTGCCGCATAGAGAATACGGGCGGATCGCCAAGCGGTTCAGCGGCGATCGCCCGTTCCCGTACGCTTTGAGTTTCGCCCTGTTCCGTCTTTTGCTTATGGCGCGTGCTTGAACGGCGAGGCGTAACCGAACCGCTCGTTTATTCAAGTACCCGCCACAGTTCCATTTGAGGTTTTTGCCTTTTTAATTAATGCTTTATTCAGAAGTGATTGTGACTTATAGTCCGTTGTGAAAAAAGTCACTTTTTGTTAAAATATATCTATATGAATTTAGGAGAATAAAAATGGACGTAAAGATTTTAGTAGGTCAAAGAGTAAAAGAATTGCGCAACAAACTTGGCATAAGTCAAGAAGAACTTGCCGATATAGCAGGCCTTGATAGAACTTATATCACAAGCGTAGAATGCGGAAAAAGAAATATTTCAATAATGAATATCGAAAAACTCTCTATTGCACTTAAAGTATCATTAAAAGAGTTCTTTAATTTTTAATAGGAGAAAAACAAATGACAAAAACTGAATTGTTTATTAAACTTGCACAACCAAACGAAAATGGCGTTAGTCGTTGGGTAGATATAAGTGAATTTGTAGGCGAATATGCTTGCTTGACTTTTGGTAACGGAGCATCTTGGGCGAGAAAAGAATCTATACTTGCAAGAAAGTTCGTAATAGAGTTTGATAAGAGTATTACTCCGGGCAATGGTATAGATAGAATACGCTTAAACGGTCTTAATAATGGAGACTACTCTCAACATATAAGAGCAGATATAAAGAGAACTATAAAGGCTCAACGTTGCGTAGTGTTGGGAACTTCTAATCCTGAAGTTGACCATAAGAACGGAATGAAAAATGAAGATCGTGTTATGAGAAACGAAGACCAGCGTTTAGAAGATTTTCAACCGTTAAGCAAAGCTGCAAACGATGCAAAACGTCAATACTGCAAAGAATGTATGAGAACAGGCATCCGTTATGACGCCAAAAAATTAGGATATCCCATGTCTTATTACAAAGGAGTAGCAGAACACCACAACGAACCCAACGCATGCGAGGGTTGCTATTGGTATGATCCACTTGAATTTAAGAAACATTTAATCAAAAGAAAGTAATTGAAAGGATTGATGAAATCCACTCAAAAAGGCTACAAGCTTATCCCTATGGACAGCCATGTAGCCTTTTTCTTCGGAAATTTGAAACTTACTATATTATTGCAATAAAAAACATTGCTAGCACAAAGGTAAATAATGGTATTAATGTCCAAATAGCCCGAACTAAAAACTTATGTTTTCTTGTGCAAATATTTGCGTTGATTCTAAGCTGATCAATTTCTGAAGAGCAATCTATATTTTCTAAACAAGCATTGATTTCATCATCTGTCATAGTCGAAACATCAAGGTAGTATGATAATGATTTTTTATCTTTGTTTTTCTTTCTGCGTGGATATATAACCATAATTAAAAAAATCATCTCTAAACAAAAAGAAATAAAATAAAGAGATGTAAAAATTAATAACAAAATGTATGAAACAGTAATAGATTCAAACTCTCTAAAAATATCAAGCATACTTAAACTAATAGCAAAAACGATGCTCACTATAGCTATAAGAATATTGGCTTTATTATCGAATTTATCTATCTGTTCTTTTATTATAGCAATTTTTTCGTTTGCTTTATCTTTAGTATCCATTTTTCATTCCTCCTTTTATCCATTCATTAAAAGAACTTTCAATTATATTGCACTGATAAAAAGTCTCCCCAAAATGATTGGATTTCGGAACTTTTGTAAACCAATCAAGATGTTTTTTATACTTATTCATTAAATTAGTATAAAAGCAAGAGTTCATTGCGATTTTTTCGTAGCCATATCGATTAGCAATGGAAGATAGATTTGAAGCATCAACAACAGCCTTACCGATCCAAATTTTATCGTTTATACCTGTTCCTGAACGACCAGCTTTGATAATTAATTCATTGTCACACCCTAACCCTATTCCAACACCAATTGTTGAATATTTGTTTTCAGCAAGTAACGCGTTAAGCATTTTCATAAAAGTATTTATTCGCACAGCAATTTCAAAGACATTGTGTATATCTGCTTTCTGTGGGGTAGAATAAATTGCATAAACACAATCCCCTCTTATCCCAATTTGATTATATTGATCAAAATCTTGAAAAATTGTAATGATTTCAGATGTAAATGCTCGTAATAGTCTTGCCAATTTCTCATCTTTCGTTTTAAATAAACCACTAGAATTTTTCATATCCACGAAAATTGCACTTACCCAACAAGAAATACCATTTTCATATGTAAATTCTTGATCGGATGGGATTAAATCTTTACTTTCTATCGGAGTTGTTGATTTTAATATATTTATTATGTTTGATTTAGAGTTTTTATAATTATACATTACTCTTCTCCCTTATTTTTTGAATACAAAAATATACTCGTGTTTAAATAGATATAATCCATTTTGCAAAGCACGTTGTCGCCAAAGTGCTTTTTGATTTGCTTTGCCTTTTGTTTCCTCAAAATTCTTAACTATTGTTGCTTTTAGTGTAAGTCCTTCTTGTTGCGTCGCTTGCATACAATAAAAGCCCAACGGAACTAATTGACTGTTTGCATACTTGTCACCTATTACAACGGCACAATATCGCCCCTTTTCAAGTATTGCAGACGTGTTTCTTACCACCTGTTGAAAATTATTTATAAATTCGTCTAAACTGGTTGAATTTGACAAATCGTTTTCATCTTCACTAAATTTGATTATATCCCAGTAGGGTGGGTGGTAAATAATAAATTGAACGCTGTTAATATTATAAGTTTCTAAAATTCTCTTCGTATCAAACGTTCTACTATCATCTACAAAAGTGTCGGCAATAATGCCTTCTTTTTGTTCGGAATGAATTCTGCCAATTGCTTCTGCTGCAACATTTGGTTGAAGTTCTATCCCGATAGAATTACGCCCCATTCGCTGAGCCTCAATCAAAGTCGTTCCGCTACCGGCAAAAGGGTCTAATACAAAGTCACCTGCTTTTGTATAACGGGTAAGTAATTGATGCGGTATTTGCGGAACAAAATTACCGTGATAATGTCCGTCGTGAGCTCCTGAGTTATCTCTTTGGGGAATAATCCAAAGGCTGTCAGTCCAAACATCCGTCAATTCTTTCCAATTTGACATATCAAGGTCGTTTATTTTGCCCATTATATATCTTCCTTGACTAAACAATGCAAGTATTCTATTGTTGAATCAGACTTGCAATCTCTCGCATTATCTGCTTTAAATCGACGGTATTGTTGCATATACACTTTGTATTTGCCATATTTTCTCATTATTTTTTCAATTGTATCGAAAGATATAAGTCCTTCGTTGTTATAACTCAAAAAGATGTATTTGAATTTTGCATTTTTAATGAGTTCGTTAAAAGCATCTGCGGCTTTGTTTTTTATGCAGAATACACTTTTTTGGTCAGCATAATTACGCAAGCCGGTTTTACCTTTAATTTCAGGGTTATCATATCTTGCGATTGTTTCAAGCAAGTGGTAATTTGAACAATACTGACGCGCATTATACGGCGGATCAAGGTACAATATATCGCCTGAAACATTCTTTATGAGTTCACTTATATCCTCATTATATACTTTACAGTCAACAGTTCCTTGCATTATAGGAAGTGCTACAAGTTCCATTTCTTTTAATGCAGACTTTTTAAGTTTTTTAAGATAAGCCCCGTAAACAGATGCCGTATTAGCATATTTATCAATGCTATTTAACAATGAACCCAATAAAAAGAAATATTCGTGCTCATTGATTTTTCCTTGTTGTAGCCAATTCTCAATGGCAATTCTGATAGCGTCACATTTTTTAGCGTTAAAATCAGAAAAATACATCCTACGAAATTCTTGTCCTTCAGTGCCTTCATAGGAATAATTTTTATAGATAAAACCCTCAATTCCTTGCAATTGGTCTAATTCTTCTATAAGTTGCTTACAGCGTGATTTATCAAGGTTTCCATTGTTTTCAATCATATGTTTCGTAATAACATAACTATAATACTGAATGTCATTGGCAATTATAGAATAGCCTTGTTTTTTAAAAGAACCGCTTACAACTCCAGTGCCGGCAAATAAGTCAGCAAAAACCATTTCCGAAGGTTGACGTGACTCGTTGTATAGTTTTAATGTTTTATCGATAGATGTTTCCAAGAAATCAATCAATGAATATTTAGATCCGATATAGTTCATTATTACCTCACATTATTGTTAAATAAATAGTCTGATTATCGTCAATAGCCCACTTTGTATTTTTCTCTACAATAGCACCATCTTCCTGTAATAAACCGTATTTGCGAAAGATATCTGTTACCTGAGAAAGATAGTTTCGACTTGGACAAAAAGTAACAGCATAACGGTCTTCTCCGTTCACAATTAGTTCCATTGATTGCTTTTGTTTATTGCTTTTAATGCCATCAATGATAACGCGGGGAAGAGAAAGAATTCGCCCCCTAACATCGTTGGTCGTAATTGTTTTTTCTACGTATTCATTTGTCGTGCTTGGTAGAGTAGGTGGCGTAACCAGTATTTTTTTGTTGGTAAAGGTATCTAGCGCACCTTTGCTAAACACTGGTTTGTATGCAAACCCGATTTGTTTATCAATACAAATTTGAACCAACTCAATGCCATCTATAACGTAAACTGGTTTATAAGGGTCTTTTGTAACAGCTTGTTCTTTTGCTTTAGCGGACACTTTAGCAGTCGTTATAAATAATCCTTTTTCATTAAACCCAAGATTACCTCTCAGTGCATCAATTTTTTCCGGAGAGATTGTGCTATTAGGCGCATTTCTCTTTGCTTGAATTCGATACTTAACGCTGTCAACGTTATTGATTTCTGAAATACCTTCTTTTACTGCGGTTAAATCAACTCCGCCATCTCCGGTCTTTTTTGTCACGAAGACTTCCGTCAATCCAATTGTTTCTAAAAAAGGTTTTAAAAATTCTTCAAATTCAAATCCGGATTGAAAGTACGAGTAAAAGTCGTCAAGAACTACTCTAAGTTCTTTTTCAGTAAATTCCTTAATAATTCTCATTTCACAACCTCAAAAATGATATCTTTTTCTTTGCAAAACTCTTCAAATGCCTTTCTTGCCAAACGACTTGGTAGATAGTTGCCATTTTCCCATCTGTTGATTGTGGCAAAACTAACACCTAATTCTCTCGCTAAATCCTCTTGGGATAATTTAAGTTTAGTTCGAACATATTTTACTTTTTCCGCAAAGTCCATAGTACAACCTCTCCTTTAATATCGAAAGTATTATAGCACTTTCTATAAAAAATGTAAAGAAGAAAAGAGATACGCTTGAAAAAAGAAATCCAAGTGTAAATAAGATATACTTTAGCGTATTATTGAGAATAATTGTTGATAATTTTGACTTGCTTACAAACATTTTTGAAAACACGTCAAAAGATGAACTAAGAAATGATTTTGATATAATAAATAAAGCGAGAAGAGTCCCGGATCACAGTTACACAGAGTCATCTCAAAACTGGACACAAAGCGATTTCTTGCAGTTTAGACATTCAATCTCAAAAATAGAAGAACTACTTAAAAATTACGAATAGAATATTCGTTTTAGGTTACTAACGCTCCACCAGTGTCGCCGGAGTTTGAACACCGCAAAGACGGAATATATTTTCGTAAACGGTGTTGCGGGCTTTGCGGCATACAAGTAACGAAAGAGAGCAACGATACCGTTGCTCTTTTTCGTTTTGTCGCTTGGCGACAAAAAAAAAGAAGCGCGGCAAATCTGCGCTTCCTCTTTATCGTTCCGTTTCGTATGTTCAGTCTGCCGCGGCTTCCCGCTTTGCCTTTTCGTATTCGGCAAGCACCGCTTTCGAGATCGCCTCTCTCGTTTGTGTATTGAGCGGATGAACGATATCCCTGTACTCTCCGTCCGGGGTACGCTTGGAGGGCATTGCTATAAAGCAGTTATCCTGACCTTCGATTATCTTGACGTCGTGCACGACGAAACAATCGTCGAACGTCACCGACGCTGCCGCTCTCAGTTTCCCCTCCTCCTTTTTGACCAGTCTGACACGAACTTCCGTAATGTTCATTGTTTGACCCTTCCTGTTCCGTAAATTTACGCAGCCGACTGCGCTCGCCGCCGCTTTGCATTATCATTGTAACATATATGACGGCTTTTTGCAATACTTTTGGCAAAAAAAATTTCCATTTCGGTATAAAATTACGAAATATGCCCGCTCGCGGAGGTGATGACCGCACATTATCCCGCCGCCGGCTGCGCCGAGCGGCGAAAGGCGGAGGCGTTCTTCTGCCGCGTGCAGCTCCGAACAACGAAAAACAAAGGCATTACCATGCCGATGACCATACCGAGCGGTGAAAGGCGGAGGCGTTTTCTCCGCCGATGACTGCGCAAAATTGCGTGAGCGGCGTATTTTTCCGCCGAGGGCGGCGCAAAACGGCGCGATCTGCGGCATAAGCGAAGCAAAATCGCGGAGCAAACGGCGCGGAGAGCCGTTTTTGCTTGACTGCCGCCGCGCGTTATTATATAATAATAATCCGACCGCAAGCAGGCGGCGACGGAGGATGCGGTATGAGAAAGACGGCGGGAGAACTGCTGATAGAACTCGATATGGCGACGAGGCGCGCTTGCGACCTCTCCTTTTCGGACGCCGAGCCGCTCACGCTGCGCATCCGCTTGCTGTATATGCTGTCGGGCGGACCGAAAAAGCCCGCCGAACTGATGGACGGACTGTGTATGGTCAAATCCAATCTCGCGCTGCTGACCGCGAAAATGGCGCGCGCGGGAGAGATAACCAAAACGCGCGGAAGCACGGACGGACGGAGCGTAGTGTTTTCCATAACCGAGCGCGGAATGGACGTGCTCAAACGCACCGTCGTCGCCCTCGAGGATAAATTCAAGGGTATTCTGACGGACGAAAAAGAATATGATGAAGGTGTAAACAAATTCGGGCAGATGCTCGATCTGCTCTCCTTCCTCGGATAGAGCGAAATGAAATGAAAAGAAAGATCAACAAAATAAAAATGGACCTCGAAGCGGCGAAGTCGCACGACCCCGCGGCGACGGGAGCGTGGGAGATCGTTCTGACGTATAACGGGTTCCACGCGCTCGTGCTGTACCGCATCGCGCACTATCTGCACGTCCGCGGATTCAGACTGATCGCGAGAATGATCTCCGCGCTCGGCAGATTTTTCACGGGCATAGAGATCCACCCCGGCGCGAAGATAGGCTACGGCGTGTTCATCGACCACGGCACGGGCGTCGTCATCGGCGAAACGACGGAGATCGGCAACAACGTCACGATCTATCAGGGCGCGACGCTGGGCGGCACGGGAAAGGACAAGGGCAAACGCCACCCCACCGTCGAAAGCGGCGTCATGATAAGCGCGGGCGCAAAGGTGCTCGGTCCGATAACCATAGGCAAGAACGCGAAGATAGGCGCGGGCAGCGTCGTGCTCAAAGACGTCCCCGCGAACGCCACCGTCGTCGGCGTGCCGGGAGTCGTGGTTCGGCTCAACGGCGAACGCACGGACGATCTCGACCAGGCTCTTCCCGATCCCGTCGAGGATAAACTCAACGACCTTTCCGAGCGGCTGCGCAAACTGGAAGAAGCGCGCTCCGCCGGCGAGGAAAAGGACGAATAACGATGATAGTCTACAACACCCTTACGAGAAGAAAAGAAGAACTCCGTACCGTGCACCCGGGAGAAGTGCGTATGTATTCGTGCGGTCCCACGGTGTATTCCAGGGCGCATATGGGCAATATGCGCGCGTATATCTTTATGGATACGCTGCGCCGCGTCGTGCTGTTCGACGGGTATAAACTGCTCGGAGTGATGAATATAACGGACGTCGGGCACCTTACGTCGGACGCGGACGAGGGCGAGGACAAAATGCAGAAAGCCGCGGAAAAGACGGGCAAATCCCCGTGGGAGATCGCGGAGCATTTTACGAAGCTGTTCTTCCGGGATACCGACAAGCTGAATATAGGCAGACCGGAGATAGTGGCGAAAGCGACGGACCATATCGGGGATATGCTGGAATTCGTCGAAGCGCTCGTCGAAAAAGGCTACGGCTACGAAACGAGCGACGGCATTTATTTCGACATATCCAAGTTCCCCTCTTACGGCAAGCTGTCGGGCAACACGAGGCTGTCCGACAACATAGCGGGCGCGCGCGTGGACGTCAACGACGAAAAACGCAATCCCGCCGACTTCGCGCTCTGGAAAAAAGCTCCCAAAGAGCATATAATGCAATGGGATTCGCCGTGGGGGCGCAGCTATCCCGGCTGGCATATAGAGTGCTCTGCCATGTCGAGAAAATACCTCGGCGACACGTTCGACATACACACGGGCGGCGTGGATCATATCCCCATACACCACGAGAACGAGATCGCGCAGTCCGAAGCGTTGCTCGGTCACCCTGCCGTCAATTACTGGATGCACGTCGAATTCATGCAGGTGGACGGGCGTAAGATGAGCAAGAGCCTCGGCAATACTTACACGCTCGACCAGCTCGAAGAAATGGGCTACTCACCTATGGATTTCCGCTATTTCTGCCTCAACACGCACTACCGCAAAAAGCTGAACTTCACGTTCGCGGGAATGGACGCGGCGAAAACGGCGTACTCACGCCTGCTCGCACTGCTCGCTGCGTGCAAAAATTCGGACGCGGAGACCGATCCGAAAATAATATCCGATTTCGACAAGGCGTTCTCGGACGCGGTGAACGACGATCTGAATATCCCGCTCGGGCTCGGCGAACTGTGGACGCTGCTCAAAAATCCCCCGTCGCGCGCGATATACGACGCGGCGATGCGGGCGGACAAAGTACTCGGGCTTTCCCTCGATAAATGTGCGGACAAAAAAGAGGACGACGTTCCGCCCGAGGTCAGAGAGATCGCCGAAACGCGCTTTGCCGCGAAAAAAGCGAAGAACTGGGCGGAGAGCGACGCTCTGCGCGAAAAGCTCGCTTCCCTCGGCTGGGCCGTGCTTGACTCCAAGGACGGCTATACGCTGAAAAAGAACAAATAAGACGGCGCAAACGCAAAGCAAAAGCGCGGACGTATCCGCGCTTTTTGTTTTTCGGCTCACGCGCCTTTAAGCCTGCGGCTTAAAAGAACGTGCCTCTTGCCGCCTCTTTGACTTCGCGCGTCGCGGAGAACGGGATCCTCGTCGTGTAACCCTTTTTGGCGGCGACGATCATCTTTGCGGGCCACGCGAAAATATCGCGGTTCCATGCGTTTACGGTATCGTTGTAAAGTTCGCGGGCTGCGGTTATCTCCTGCTGCAGATACGCGTTCTGCCGCATAGCTTCCGCAAGCTGGCGGTGCGCTTCGAGATCGGGATAATTCTCGAATGCGAGATTGATGTTCCTGCTGAGCGAATCTATCTGCCCCGCGACCTTGTTGCGCGCCTCGTCCGTCCCGGGAGCCTGCCCGCCGCGGTACGCCGCGATCTGCGTCATCGTCGTCTTGTCGAGATCGATCGCTTTGTCGAGGAGCTTTGCGCAGTTCTGCAATATCACGACGCGCTGTTCGAGATAATTGTCTATCTGCGAAGCGTCGTGCTGCAACTTCTGCTGAAGCTGCTGCAAATAGTTATCGGCGGCAATCTTTCTCAACAAAAAGATCAGCCCCGGGATTATCAGCAGCACCCAAAGTATCACTTCGAAGATCACCGATCCCACTCCCGTTTTAACGGGAATGCGTTTTGCGATGACGTTCACGTCGTGTCCCGTCGATACCGCGCTTTCGTCGAATTCGTCAAGCTCATTTGCCATTTTCTGTATTACCTCCGTCGTTATTATCCGTATTATCCGCCGCCGGATCTTCATCCGTACCATCTACGGCGGGCGTTTCGTCCCCGGCGGGCGCTTCGGGCGTTTCCGCGGCGGCAGCGTCCGCTTCGGGCATATCCGCTTCCGTCGGGTCGTCGCCTCTCACCGTTATGTTCCCGACAACGGCGTCGTCCGTTCCGACCCCGGGAACGGGGACGGGTATGAACACAGGGACCGCCGCCGATCTCACCGTTTCCGATAAGCTCTTTCCGAGTTCGCCGAACCTTGCGTCGGCGTTTTCGTCGAACGGCGCGGCGAGTTTGAACGCGAGTATGCCTTTGTCCATCACATAATCGCCGCCGGCGGCATAGCGGAGCAGATAATCGTTTATCTCGCTCCTGCCGTATATCGACAGCCAGTCGGAGCGGCTCATCCCGACGTCGCGCATAGCCATATACGACGTCTGCTCGATCGGGATATATTCCACCCACGGAACGGGTACGTCGTAATAATTGCCGTTGCCCGCCTTTTTCGCGACATAGTCCACGCGCGGCTCGCCTCTGAACGAATAAGCCGTGACTTCGAGTATGTCCGTATTCCCCGCTTTTCCCGCGAAACGGGTTTTGAGTATGACTTTCGTATCCGTATCCGGATGCGCGAATACATTGTCCGGGAACAGGTTTGCGACCGCTTCCGCCGTATATTCGGAAAAGTTCCGCGGAGAATTCCCCGTTTCCTCAAATTCAAACGGCTCCTGCTGCAAATTGAGCGGAACGGCGAGGAACGGCGCAAGCTCGAAATAAAGATCGCGGAAAAACGACGTCTGGAAATCCATAAATTTATTCCGCGCCGAATCTATGTCATAATCGACGAACCGAGAGGAATCGGTATCGAGAGTCAAATGCCGGGCGTGGGCGGACAGCAGCGCGCTCAGCATACCGACCTTTCTGTACGTAAAATCGTCTCCGAAATACTTCTTGTCCTTCATCAGCGCGACCATATTGCGCTGCGCCAGCGGCGTGAACATCATACGGAATTGCAGATCGTCGTTCCTGTCGAACGCGCCGAACAGGACCTCGAATTCCGAATTCGTCATTTCCGTAAAATTCCTGTCCGATCCGAGCGCATTTTTCGCGATCCGCCGCGCCTCTTTCTGCCCCGTCCTGATCTTCTTTTCCAATTCTTTCTGCGTCAGCGTATGGGCGTACGACGGCTTATGCGTAAACGAAAGCCGAGGCGCCGCTTCGTTGCCGTAGAACGTCGCCGTAGTGACGTTATAGACCGGAATGGGTTTGACTACCGTAGCGACGAGAGTATCGACGTGCGTGAGTGTACTGACGTTGCCCTCGGAGTTGTACACCGTTTCATACCACGTCACTTGCAGCGAGCCGGTATACGTTTTGCTGCCGACGGACTGGTAGAGCATATCGTATATCAGGAACGGATGCTCCGCCGCCAGACCGCAAAGCACGCCCGCGACCGACCCGTGCTCGTCGGAATGGCCGAGGTCGAGCCCGTACTTGGAGTGGAACGCCTCTATCATACCGTAATAGGAATGAGTGTACAGCGATATGATATCCGTCGTTTCTTTAAGTATTCCGGACGTATGCTCCCACGAATACAATATGTTCAGAGGCGCCATCTGCCGCTCCGCTTCGTCGTGATACGCTGCGGCTTGCGCCCTCATTTCGGCGAGCAGCGCTTCCCTGCTCCTCAGCGTTTTGTTTACTTTCAGTTTGAGCAGAACGATAAACCCGACGGCGGCGAGAGTACAGCCCGCGGCGACGGGTATGCCGACGTACAGCGGACCGAAAACGGCGACAAGTACCCCTGCCGCCGCGGCGACGAAAAACAAGACGATCAGCACGGTCACGAAAGTTTTCAGACCTTTCGCCCCGGACACCTTTTTGTCCGCTTCCGCCGACTTTGCCTCGTATTCGCGGCAATGCGCGACGGTCGCCCTGTTCTCGTCCGCGTTCACACCCGAACGGCTCACGAGATCGTCGAAACACTTTTCCGCGTTTTCGGCGAATTTATCGCGCAGTTCGGACTCGTAAAGCCCTATCGGATCGATCGATAATTCTTTCATCTTCATCATCCCGTATGATACTATTGTATCATTACCCCCCCCCCCTGACGTCAAGCATTTTAAGGATATTTGTCGAAATTATGTCCTGAAGCAACTGCTTCCGTACTTCCGCGCGGCGCGCGGAGCGGAAGTGCGGCGGCTGCGGCAATTTTACGGCGCAAACCCGCGAAATCGCTTGTTAAAATCCGACGATAGTGGTATCATATATATTGCGGCGCGTAAGGGAGCGCCGACGGAGGAAAAGATGGCGTTCACGAGGCTGAGCAGCGAACTCACGGCAAAAACGGGCATAGAACTGGATAACGTATTCATTCTCGAACTTATGCCGTTCGCGCCCGAAAGCTATACGAAAGTATATATTTACGGCAAAATGCTCGCCGAGGGAAATTCGGGATCGGACAACTCGCCCGACCGTATGGCGAAACTGCTCGGGATGACGGAGGACGACGTGATGCAGGCGTTCGCGTACTGGGAACAGCAGGGGCTCGTCCGCATTTCCGCCGTGCCGCCGTACGAGATCGAATACACGCCCGTACGCTACACCCGCCCTTCGCTCAAAACGTACTCCAAAAAGAAATTCACGGCGTTCAACGAAATGCTGATGAAGATGTTTCCCCACCGTGAGTTTTTGCCGAGCGAACTGAACGAATATTACGCGGTCATAGAGGACTGTCATATGGACACCGACGCAATGCTGACCGTAATAGCATACTGTGCGCGGCTCAAAGGCAAGAGCGTCGGCTGGAAATACATAACGACGGTGGCGCGCAATCTCGCGAGCGAGGGCTGCCGCACCACGGACGAAGTGGAAGCGAAACTCTCATCCTGCGACATAATCTCGTCGGACGTCGCGAAGCTGTTCAAAGTGCTCAAAATACGCCGCGCGCAGGATTTCGAGGACGTCAGGCTTTACCGCAAATGGACGGAGGAAATGGGATTTTCCCCCGCCGCCGTGCTGTCCGTCGCCGCGGGAGTCTACGGCGAGATGAAAGGGCTGGACACGCTGCTTACCCGCTACCACGCCGACGGGCTCACCGATCTGCGCGACATAGAGGAATACAAGACCAACCGCTCCAATCTGCTGTCGCTGACCAAAGAACTGCTCGCACATCTCGACGTACGGTATAATCATCTCGACTACTACGCGGAGACTTACGTCAAGGAGTGGCTCAAAGCGGGATTCGACGCGACTGCGCTGATGACCGTTGCAGACTACTGCTTCCGCCGCGAAAAAAAGTCCTGCGAAAAAATGAGCGCCGTCTTAAAGGAATGCGCCGAAGAAGGTGTAACGAGCGCGGACGCCGTCAAAGCGCGGTTCGGAAACGAAAACAAATTCGACGCCGCGATAACCGCCCTGCTCCGCAAGGCGGGCATAAGCGGAGACGTAACCTCGCGCGACCGCGACAGTTATAACATCTGGACGAACTACTGGCATATCCCCGAAGAGCTGCTCGCGTTCGCCGCGGAGCGCAGCATGGGCGAAGCCAATCCGCGGGTGAAGATGCACGCTCTTATAAAGAGCTTCCGCGAAAACGGCGTAACGGACATAGAATCCGCGAAAAAGATCGCGGGGGGCGCGGTCGGCAGCGGAATGGATGCGGAAAAGCTCAACGACAAGATCAGGCACATAAACCCCGAGGACATATAAGCGAAGGAAAGGTACGATATGGATTACGCAACGGCGGCAAACCTTATAAAAAGCGAATACGCGGCGCGGCAGGCGGCGGCAAAGACCCGCTATCTCGCGCTGCTGAACGCCGACGACGCGCTCTACGCGGCGGAAAAGGAACTGCGCGCCGCCATCCTCGGCGGCGACGAAAGCGGCATATCGGCGGCGAAAAAAAAGCGTGCGGAGCTGCTCGCTCCGCACGGACTGACTCCCGCCGATCTCGACCCCGCTCCTCTCTGCCCCGTCTGCGGCGACAGCGGACGCGTCGGTGGCAGGTACTGCGAATGCGTGCGCCGCAGGGCGAGCCGCGAAAGCCGCGAAGGCGGCGCGCCCGCGTTCTGCTTTTCCGACTGCAACCTTTCTCTGTTCGACGGCGGCGACCGCGATATAATGAGCGCGGCTTACGGCGCGATGAAGATATTCTGCGACAAGTTCCCCGCGACGAAGAACACCAATCTGCTGCTGCTCGGTTCGGTGGGCACGGGAAAGACCTGCCTTGCCGCGGCGATAACCAACGAACTCGAATCAAGAGGATATTCGGCGATATTTATGACGGCGTTCGCGTTCAACGACGCCTGCCGCAAATATCACACGTCGTTCGAGCCGTCGCGCTCCGAAACGCTGGACTCGCTGATCGGCGCGGATCTGCTCGTGATCGACGATCTCGGCACGGAGAGCATACTTCGCAACGTCACGCTCGAATATCTCTATACCGTCGTCAGCGAACGTATGAACGCAAAGCGGCATACGCTGATAACGACCAACCTGTCCCCCGACGAACTCGCTTCGCGCTACGGCGAGCGGACGGCGAGCAGGCTGTTCGACGCGCGCGTGTGCCTCAGCGTCGCGCTCACGGGGAAAGACCTCAGGAAAATCAAACGATGAAGATTGACTGTCACAACCACTCGCTGTTCTCCCCCGACAGCAGCCGCACGCCCGAAGAGGGCGCGGAAAAAGCGCGGGAGGACGGCATAAAATACCTCGCATTCACCGAACATATGGACCTCGGATTTCCCAACGACGCGCGCCCCGAGGGCGAGTTCGTATTCAATTATATGATCACGGGCGAATATTTCGAGCGTGTGCGGCGCATAAATGCCGCCTTCCCCGACTTCGAGGTATGCGCGGGCGTGGAAGTGGGTTATACGCCGGAGGACGTCGGCGAGATCTGCGACAAGCTCGGCGCGCTGCCTTTCGGCTATATCGTCAACTCCGTGCATATCTGCCACGGACTGGACTGCTACTGGAAAAAATTCTGGGACGGCTACTCCCGCGAAAAAGCGTACCGCGAATATCTCGACTGCGTCCGCGAGAGTCTGGACGCGCCCTACCGCTACGACGCCGTCGGACATCTCGGCTATATCGGACGTCCGTCGCCGTTCGAGCGCAAGACGCTGCTATATTCCGACTTTCCCGAAGAACTGGATGACATCCTGCGCACGGTAATCGCGAAAGGCAAGATACTCGAAGCCAACTCGTCCGTAGGCGGCTGCGCCGCGGAAGGCACGCTCTGCCTGCCCGATATAAGCATTTTCGCGAGATATTACGAACTGGGCGGGCGCAAGGTCAATTTCGGCAGCGATTCGCACAGATCGGAAAGGACGGGATATAATTACCCTTCCGTCGCCGCGGCGCTTAAAGATCTCGGCTTTACACATTGGACGATAGTGCGCGGAGGAAAAGAATATAAGGAGGTCATCGACTGATGACTCTGCTCTCGTTCGTCTGCACGAAGTGCGGACACGTTCAGGAAGAACTGGTAAGATCGCCGGAGGACGCCCCCGTCTGCGAAGTTTGCGGCGGCGCGACCCGCCGAAGCTATACGGGCAAATGCTACGGAAGCATAGGTCCGTGCTCCGGCTCCGGGCAATGCACACATAATTGCGCGACCTGCAAAGGCTGCGGAAAATAAGGAGGACTATCAATATGGATGCCATCGAATGCCTCGGTTCGAGACGGACGTGCCGCGCTTTCAAGCCCGATATGCCGACGGATGAAGAGATCTCCGCCGTGCTCGGAGCCGCGCTCAACGCGCCCAGCGGAATGAGCCGATTCACCCGCCACTTCGCCGTCATCACGAACGCCGACTGGCTCGCACGGATGAACGCGCGCGTGCGCACTCTCGCGGGGGACGCTTCCGTAGCGTCAAACCTCGAACGCAACGGAGAAAAGGGCTATTCCTGCAACTACCACTCGCCCGTGTTCATCGTCGTTTCCGCCGATCCGGCGTACCCGACGTCGCGCGACGACTGCGCGTGCGCGCTCGAAAGTATGTTCCTCGCGGCGACCGCGCTCGGACTGGGCTCGTGCTGGATCAATCAGCTCGGCGGCGACAACTGCGAAAAGCTGCGCGATCTGCTCCGCGAAGCGGGCGTGCCCGAAAACCACCGCGTCTACGGCTGCTGCGCGCTCGGCTACCCCGCCGCGCCGTCCGCGCCGAAAAAACCGCGCACGGAAAAGATAACGTATCTGAAATGACGCGCCGCATATGCGGCAAAGACCTTCCCTTTTGCGGGAAGGTCTTTTTCGGCTCTTATGCCGCCGACCGTCATATGACGGATTTACCCTGATTATCGTCTATGACGCGGAGTATCTCCACCTGGCTGCCGTCTGTCGCGTCGACGTATACGAAGTAGTCCAGCCCGTCGTATTCGGAAGCCGCTTCCCAGCACAGCCGCTCGCCGCTGCCCTTGGGGATCAGCGCAAGACGGATATGCTCCACGGACAGCTTATCCGATACGCATCCTTTCACCGCATCGCGGTCCATAACGACTTTCGGCAGATCGCGTTCGCGGTGGTTGGCGCAGTACGAGCACGCCTCTATCCCCGTCAGCGCGCCGTCCGACGCGCGCAGCTTGATCTTGACTATGTCCGGGTAATATACTATGCCGTCGATCTCCGGAGCGAGCGTGACGAGGATCTTGCCGTCGAACTCGTTATACCAGACCGGCGTAAGCGTATCCGAGTAGCCTGCGTCGGCGGCATAGCCGAGGGCGAGCGCGTTCGCCTCACTCTGCCCGATACTTCCCTCTCCGCGTTCCCGCAAAACGGAATACGTCGTTATCAGCCCGCCGCGCACCGTCACCGCCGCATACGCGCGGCAGCCGTCCGCGTCGCCTTCGAGCAGATATGTTTCCGCGTCGCCGCCGCTTTTACCGGTCATCTTTGCATTCATTCCCAGCCGTTCGCGCACGACGCGCTCCGCCGTTTCCGCGGAGATCTCCGCCTTTCCGTCGAGCGCTTTCCACGACGTGTCGCGGCTGTCCGAGAACGGTCCGTCGTATATGATGCCGGGATATTCGACATTGAATTCGCCCTCGCCGATGACGAACGAGCCGCTCTCGTCTATGTCCTCGGCGATACCGTAATCGCCGCCCAACTTGCCGACCGCCTCTTCCAGTTTGACTCGCACCGACGAAAGTGTTTCATACAGAGCGTCGAACTGTTCGGAATATTTTTCTACGTCGCCGTCCGACTCGACAGCGCGTATATATCCCGACATAAAGTCCGCCACCTGATTGAGGAACTTCTCCAGCCCCGAATACGAATATATGTCGACGGGCAGCGTCGCGACCCGCGCAGCCGCGCTCCCCGCGCTGACGCGTATGTCCGACGCCAGGCTCACGTTATCTTCCCTGCCCACCGAAACGAGCATTTTCGCAAGATCGTTCTCCGCTTCCGTGACCGTATCCAGACTCTCGCAGAGCGCCGTTTCGTACATATGCTCCACCCTGCGCTCGGCTTCGTCCGCCCTGCCGCGCATCCCGTACAGTCCCACCGCGAGCGCAACCACCGCCGCGGCGAGCGCAAGCACGACCGCCACCGTGACCGCTATCGTTACCTTTGACGAAGTTCTCATATCACCCCCTCGCAAACGAATGTCTGCCTATCGTGATCTCCACTTTCAGAGACCATATCCACTTGCTCGTCGCCGTCGCGGGGTTGTAATAATACAGACACCCGTTCGTCGGATCCCAGCCGTTCAGCGCGTCGTCCGCCGCCGAGTACGCGTCGGCGTTCGGCGAGTAGTTGATCTGTCCGTCCGAAACGCAGGTGAACGCGCCCGGCTGATATATCACGCCTGAAACGGAATTGGGAAAAGATGCGGAATCCACGCGGTTGAGCACTACGGCGGCGACCGCTACCTGACCCGTATACGGTTCTCCGCGCGCTTCGGCATAAACGCACCGCGCAAGCAGGTCGCGGTCGGACGACGAATATCCTCCGTCCGAGCGCAGCGTTATACCCAGACTGCGCTCAGTCCACGTTCCCACTATGCCGTCCACCGTCAGCCCGTAGTCGCGCTGGAACGCCTTGACGGCGGCGAGCGTTCCGGGTCCCCATATCCCGTCCACCGCGATGGTGTAATACCCGAGCTGTTTGAGCCGCTTCTGCACGGCGGTTATGTTCTCGTAGGTATCGCCCTTGACTATGTTCGCGGCGACGGCTTCCGTGTCCGCGCGCTCCGCCGCGATCAGCCCTCCCGCCGCGCTCCCCGCTCCGACGGCGAGCGCGAGGGCGAGCAGGACTATTCCCGCTTTTTTCATAAATTACCCCCTTTTTCTGCGTTATTCGACGCTTTAAGTATGCGCGGCGCGCGGTTTTTTATTTACGGACGGGCGAAAATAACGGGTATGAAAACCCGTCTTGCAATACGTTTAACGTCGATCCTCGTCATTGCCGCCGCCTTATTCGCGCTTGCCGCCCTGCCCTCGGGGTGCGCCGCGGAGAGCGACCCGATACGCATACATATCCGCGCCAATTCGGACGCGGACATAGACCAGGCGGTCAAGTATATCGTCCGCGACCGCGTCACGCAGCTGCTCGCGCCCCGTCTGTCCTCGATCGGCCGCCGCGCCGAGGCTTACGGCATAATAAGATCCGCCCTCCCCGACATACGGGAAGAAGCGGAACGAACCCTGAAAAAATGCGGTTTTACTTACGGCGCGTCGGCGCGCCTGTCCCGCGAGGAGTTCCCCGACCGCTCTTACGGCGACCGTTTCTACCCCGCAGGCGAATACGACGCGCTCATAATCGACCTCGGCTCGGGGCGCGGCGGCAACTGGTGGTGCGTCGCGTTCCCGCCGCTGTGCTTTTACGGCGACGACGGCAGCGTCGAGTATGCGAGTCTGATCGCCGAACTGCTCGGCAGGCTCTAAACGAACACGACCCCGCATGCCGCGGAGCGCACGGGAAAGCAGCGGAACCCCGCTTCGCGGAACGCGTCCGCAGTTCCCGCCGGCGGAGAGATAACGAACATACATCCGCCGCTGCCCGTCATCGAAACGGCGACGCCCAGCCGCTTTGCCGTTTCCGCGCAGTCGCGCAGTCTGCCGTTCAGCCTTTCCGCAGCAGGGCGCAGGGCGTTGAACGGCGAGAGCAGTTCTCCCTCCGTCGGAGAGGAGAACGGCAGAGCGAGTTCGTCGAACGTGCGGTAGCACGCGGCGGTATCCACCGCGCCGCAGTCTATCGCGAGCGCGTCGAACTCCATAGGCGGAAGAGCGGTTACGTCCCCTCCCGTTCCGCGCACCCGCGCGCAGCCGCCTCTCATCATAAAAGACACGTCGCTGCCGACCGCCGCGGCTATGTCGGACAGATCGGCATTTACTCCGCGCCCTGCAAGCATGCGCTCCGCGCACGCAAGCACGCCGGCCGCGTCCGCGGACGATCCGCCCATCCCGCCGCCTACGGGAATATGCTTCGCTATGCTTATATCAAGCGACAGTCCGTAACGGTCGCGGACGAGGATCGCAGCGCGGTACGCCGTGTTGCGCTCGGTCGGGCACTCCGCCCCGAGCATGGTCACGCGCACGCGGTCGCTCTCCTCTACGATCAATTCGTCGCCGAGCGACACGGAGTGCATCACGCCGTCGAGCAGGTGCATGCCGCCGACGACGCCCGTCACATACAGCGAAAGATTGAATTTGCCGTTCGCTATCGCTTTCATAGGTATATTATAACACGGCGGACGCCTTTTGACAAGCGTCCGCCGCGTGTGCTTTTTACGCGTTCGCGCCCGCGGAGCGGAACACGAATATCTTGTCGCCTCGGCGCAGCGGGAACGCCGCGTCGGGATTTTGCGTCAGCACCGTTTCGGGCGGGACGGAAAGCGCTTTCGCGCACTCCCAAAGGCTCTCGCCCTCCGACGCGGAATGCATCGAGAGCACTCCGCTCTTATCCTCTTTTTCCTCACCGAGCGTTACGGAAGTGACGCACCGCGCGCTCACTTTCCCGCACACGAGCACCCGCAGCGACAGCGTGCAGGACACGGAGATCTCACCGCTCCTCGACGGGCGCGCGCTCACGGAGCATACGCTCACGTCCGCCTGCAATTCGTCGCCGTCCTCAGCGGGAATATCGGTCACCGTTTTGAACGGTATCTCCGCGCAGCAGGAGTCGCGTCTGCCCGCTTCCGCGTCCGAATATATGACGTATCCGCTCACCGCGCCTTCCACGACCGCTCTGCCGTTCTCCGCATACGCCGAGACCGCCGTTGCGGAAAAGCCGTGCGACGCGGTGATCCTGTCGGCATTGCTTCCCTCGGGCAGAGAAGCCGCTCCCTCCGCTCTGCCTTCCGCGACGAACGATCCGCGGACTATCCGCCCCTCAGACTCGAAGGTTTCCGTTGTCAGAGCGCGCGACGGCGAAAACGCGTCCGTTACGACGGATGCGGACATTTCGCAGTACGCTTCGCCCCACACGTCGACGGAAGCCGCCAGAGATATCCCGTCCTCGCCCGCACTCTCCGTCACGACGGGCGCGCCCGCGCGCATAAACGCCGTATCGCCCCTCCGCACGCCCTCGGCAGCGATCTCCCCGGTCACGGGCAATTCCGCCGTAAACGGCGAGATAGACCCGTCGCGCCGCTTTCCAGCGCCGTCGAGCACGAACCTGCCGCCGAAGAAAACGGCGTCCAGAGAAGCGTCGGGGGCGTCTGAAACGAATCCCGCGTTGCAGCATACGATCTCCGTGAACGGCAGGCGTTCGCTCTCGCCGCTTTCCAGTCTGCCCGAGATGCGCGCCGAGAGGCGGGAAAAGCGCACCGTTTCGCCGTCGGTATACACGCCGTCGGTCTGTTCGGGCGGCGGAGGCAGCGTGAACTCCGCTTCCGTCATCACCGTTATCTCCACGACGGAGGCAAGCTCGACCGTGCCGCCGCCTACGGACACTATATCCGTATCCGTGACGCGGCAGAACGCGACCGCTCTCGTCTGCGGCGAAACGCCGTCGACCGCGGCTCTGTCTGAGATCTCCGCTCTGCCCTCCGCTTTTTTTATGCCGTCCTCGCCGGCGACCACGATCTCCGCCGCCTCTCTGCCTGACAGCCGCACTTCTCCGTTCAGCACCTCGCTGACCCTGACCGCAGCCGACGCGCCGACGGCAAGCACGCGCTCCGCTCCCTCGCAGGGGACGGTGATACGCGCTATCGTCTGCACCACGGCGGCTTTTTTCATATATGCCGCGCTCGTTGTCGTCATACCAATACGCTCCTCCTTGTCTTTCCCTATAATGGTATGCCGCCGCCTTCCCGATTATGACGCGAAGCGCCGCACCCCTGCCGGGTGCGGCGCTCCTTCATTGCCGAACTTCTCTTAAAATCCCTCGCCTTCGTCCTCGTCGTCGTCCTCGTCGTCGCCCGCGAAGTCGTCGGGATTGATGTATTCGAAATCGTCCTCGTCGGGAGTATCGGATTCTTCCTCTTCCTCCTGCTCCTCTTCGTCGTCCAACCCGCCGATCGGCATATCGTCGAGGTCGCCGTCCATTTCGACAGCCACTTCCTCATCGTCGTTCCAATTGTCCGTTTCCTCATCCTTTTCCTTTGCCGCGTGCTCTTTCTTGCACTCTATGCACATATCTTCCCCTTCTTCGCAGTAGTTGGTATGGCATATCGGACAAAGCTTGCCTTCCGACTCGTCTTCCTCGTCGGGAAGCAGAAAATCCGCCTTGCCGATCCCGAGCTC
Source organism: uncultured Clostridia bacterium (assembly GCA_944372345.1). Lineage (GTDB taxonomy): Bacteria > Bacillota > Clostridia > Christensenellales > Pumilibacteraceae > Protoclostridium. Next base: position 6,111 of record CALVYT010000037.1, on the reverse strand, counting down.
GGCTTTGCACACGTCGCAATACTTCTCCCTCGAATCGATATAGTTGAGTTCGCATCTCGGGCAGAGTATATACGTTTTTTTCTCCATAGGTGTCCCTCTCCTGATCTCATACGGGCTTTCCGCCCGGTCATTACATTACTTATATATTACTATTCCGGAAAAGCGCGCCGCGCGACCGCTTTTTTACCGCGACGAAAGATCTATCATCCGCTTGCCCTTTTTGCGGGCGTAAGCCACGGTGTTCGCGGTGCCGCCAGCGTCCGAGTACATCACGACGAGAACGACGTCGGAATTATCCACCATATATCTGTTCCGTCTGCTCATACAGTATTTGGTATATTCCGTCCCGAGCACCGTTACCTTGTCGCACCGCGCGAGGACCGCGTCGTACCTGAACCTGTCCGCCGCGGCAAGGCTGTCGCGCTGACCCGCATACGGCACCGCGGCTTCCAGCGTGATCCCGGGATAGATATCCATAAGATCTATGACGCATTCGGCGAACCATATGTCCGAACCCAGCGCCATGCCCGTTATGAAATGAGTATATCCCTCGCCTATCAGTCCGACTACCGCGTCGCGCATACGCTCCGTCAAAAGTTCGTATTCGCGGCTGCCCTCGCGGAAAGGCAGTTTATGCGGGCGGTTGCCCGTTAAACATACTGCATTCATACCGCATATTATACACACCGAATCGGTAGTTGTCAATAGTTTTAATGAATAATGTTGACTTTATTTTGCGCATAAAATATAATAAAAATATGAACGATGATATGAACGATGAACAGAAAGATATGTTAAACGATCTCGCGGCTCTCGTCGCCGTGCCTTCCGTCGTCTCCGAGCCCGCTCCCGGCGCGCCGTTCGGAGCGGAGAACAGGCGCGCGCTCGACACATTTCTCGCCCGCGCGGCGGCTCTCGGACTGCGCACAGGCAACGACGACGGCTACGCGGGCTGGGCTGAATACGGCGAAGGCGAACTCGTCGTCGGAGTGCTCGCGCACCTCGACGTGGTGCCCGCGGGCGAAAACTGGACAAGCCCGCCGTTCGAGCTTACCGTAAAAGACGGCTGCATATGCGGACGAGGAGTCAGCGACGACAAAGGACCGCTCGTCGCCTGTCTGTACGCCCTCGCGCGGCTCGTCCGCGAAAAGCGCGCGCTGCACGGCAGAGTGCGCCTGATCGCGGGGTGCAACGAGGAGGAAGGCTCCGCCTGCATAAAGCATTACGTTTCCTGCTGCGAACTGCCGCGCGTTTCCTTTACGCCCGACTCAGACTTCCCCGTCACCGCAAGCGAGAAAGGCATACTGCACGCCGAAATTTTACTGCCGCGCTGCGAAGATACCGCGGCGCGCCTGATCTCGCTGTTCGGCGGAGTGCGCCCCAACGTCGTGCCCGACTTCTGCCGCGCGCTCGTCGCGACTTCTTCCGCGGCGGACAGCGGATACGCCGCGCTCGAAGAAAAGGGCGTTTCCGCGCACGGCTCGACGCCCGAAAAGGGGGTAAACGCGATAACGAAGCTGCTGCCGAAACTGTCCGCCCTGCTGCCGTCCGACGACGGACTGAAAAGAGCGGCGGAACTGCTGTGCGGCAAAGACGCTCCCGCGCGGCTCGGGCTCGGAAAGAGCGACGTCACGGGAAAGACCACCGTCAACGTCGGTCTGTGCTCGATGAAAGACGGGCGCATATCGCTGACGCTCGACCTGCGCCTGCCCGCCGCATATCCGCCGCCTGCCGCAGTAAAAGCGCTGCGGAGCGCTCTGCCCGGCGCTGACGTAAAAGTCCTGCACGTTGCGTCTCCGCTCGTCCACGACGAAAACGGCGCGCTCGTGCGCACTCTCACGGAGGTATACCGCCGAGAAACGGGCGACCTCGACGCCGCTCCTCTGCATATCGGCGGAGGGACTTACGCCAAAGAACTGCCGAACTGCGCGGCGTTCGGCGCGGTGTTCCCCGGCGTCGAAACGCATATGCACGAAGCGGACGAACGCTATCCGCTGACCGACTTTATGCGGCTCACGGATATTTATTACGACGCGATCGTTTCCCTCGACGAAGCGTTCGGAAAAACAAACGGGAAGTAACGCGCCCGCGCCGGAACAGGACGTGAAAAACGCGCCCGCCCCTTACGGGACGGGCGCGAAATCTTTAACATCGGCGTTTATCAGTTGTCCGCCCAGGCGACGAGAGCCGCCGCGCCGATTATGCCCGCGTCGTTTTTGAGCGTCGCGGTATGCAGCCCGACGTGCGGTCCTTCGCCGAACGAGTATTTCGCGATGTATTTTTTAAGCGGAGTAAGAAGCACGTCGCCCTGAGCGCACACGCCGCCGCCGAGGATTATCGCCTCAGGGCGCAGCGCGTTTATGATATTCACAAGCCCTTCGCCGAGCATCGTTATGTAATTGTCGAACACGCGCTTTGCCGCTCTGTCCCCCATCAGCATCGCGTCGAACACCGTTTTGCCGTTTACGTCGTCGATATTCGGGCACACCTCCCACAGCTTGCTCGTCTTGTTGCGGAGCATGGCGCGTCTGGTGTCGCGTATGAGCGCGGTTGCCGACGAATACGCCTCGAAGCAGCCGCGTCTGCCGCAGGTGCAGGGCTCGCCGCCCGACTTTATCACGACGTGACCTATCTCCGCGCCCTTGGACTGATTGCCCTCGAACAGGCGGCCGTCTATGATTATGCCGCTGCCTATGCCCGTGCCTATCGTGATGAACACGCTGCTCTTGTACGTCTTGCCCGCGCCGTACTTCGCTTCGCCGAGCGCGGCGGCGTTGGCGTCGTTGCAGACGCGCGTCGGATAACCCGTCAGCCGCTGCATTTTCTCGCCGAGCGGGACGTATTCCCATTTGAGGTTATACGCCTGGTCCACCACTCCCGAACAGGAATTGACCGCGCCCGGGCAACCTATGCCCACGCCCGTGATGATCTTGTCGCCCGCGTCGTCTTTGAGCGCGTTGACAAGCCCCGCAATGTCCGCTATGACTTTGTCCGCACCCGCGTCAACGTCCGTGTCTACCGATTTCCACGAGAGTATCCTGCCCTCTTTGACAAGTCCCGCTTTTACCGTCGTTCCGCCTATGTCTATGCCTATCTGATACATAAACCCTCCCTTATCCTTTTATTTTTTATCGCCTCTGTCGTGAGACCCGCCCGCTATGCTTTCGCTGCGGCTGCGTTTTTCTTTGAGATACTCGTTGTACATATTGACTACGTTCATTCTGTTGGTTATCACGAGCTTGCGCGTGATCGGCAGAGGACGGGGCGCGTCGTGACGCGTTTCCTCCGCGAGCGGCGCGGGCTCGGACTGCCGCGCGGAATCATCGTCGTACAATACGTCGGCAGCGGCTATCGTATCCGCCTTTTTCTTCACGCCCGGCATCTGCAATGCGGACGCATATTTCTTGTCCGATGTTTTTCTGACGGTGCGCTCGGGGTATGCCGCAAAACCGCTTTCCCCGTATTCCTCACGACTGTCTTCCGTCGGACGCACAGCGGGCTTTTCTTCCGTCGCCGTCCGTTCTTTATCTTCGTCCTCGGCAGACTCTGCCGCCGTTTCGGGAGCCGCGCTTTCGTCCGCAGCGCTTTCCGCCGTAGGCGCTTCTTCGGCGAAAACAGTTTCTTCGTCCGTCGTTTCCGCGGCGGGTATTTCTTCGTCCGCCGTTTCCGCGGCGGGCGTTTCGGCACGTTCTTCCGTCGACGGCTCTGCGTCCGACGCCGTTTCCGCGGCGGGAGCCGTTTCATAAACGCGCTCTTCCGCAGGCTGCTCATCCTCCGCGGGCGGCTGCGCAGCGACGGGAGTTTCCGCGGGCTGAACGGCTGCGTCCGTTCCGTTCGGCAAGGCTTCTTCCGCCGCGGCGGGAGCCGGCTGCGTTTCCCCGGCGGGCACGGGCGCGCTATCCGCCGCGCGGCTGCGCTTACGGCGAACGAATGACAGCACGAGCGACGCTATGCACAGCGCGGATACCGCGCCGAGCAGGATCGTTCCGAGAACGCTCTGCGCGACCGCGACCAACGAGGCGCAGCCCGGCAGGGTGAGCAGTTCCGAACCGTCGTGCCGCAATGCGGCGTCGCCCGCTCCGACCGCAGCTATGTCCACACCTGCGATCTCGACGCGCGCGAGCACATATGCCGCCCAGCAGACTACGAGCAGAACGAGAAGTATTATATCGAGGACGCGGAAAGCTATCGTCGCTCCGCCGCGATCCGAACGGCGCACGCAGAATACGATCGTCGCCGCGAGGAGCAGCGCGATCAGGACGCCCGTGACCGCCGTATATATAATACCGAAAGTATCGAACTCATAGAGAAACATATCAATTTAGATTATAATTAAATATGTCCGATTTGTCAATGCTTTTTGGTTTTTTTAGCGAAACCCGCGCGGAATAATTTTATTTTTTCCGCTATTCTGCCGTTCAGGGAATACGCGTCGGCGGCGACGAGGACGAGCAGGACCGTCAGCGCGGCTATTCCGCCGCGGACAAAGCACGCCGCGAGCGCGCCTGCGGGGATCAGTTTGGACAATGCACCCGCCGCGCAGCCCGCCATTACCGCCGCGACGAATACGAGCGCGGCCTTTCTTCTCATGCCGCCCGCGACGCTCCCGCGCGCCGCGATAAGGTCGGCGCACAAAGCGGCGCAATACGCCGCGGAAGTCGCCGCCGCGCTGCCCGCTGCTCCCGCCGTGCGGACGAGAAGTACGGTCAGTCCCGCCTTCACCGCGCCGCAGACGAGCAGGACGAGCGCGGGGACGTGCGCTCTGCCCTCCGCTTGCAGGGCGGTCGTGGCGACGCTCATAAAGCACACATACGTCACTCCGGGAGCGGCGAAGCGCATTGCCGCCGCGGCCGTCGCGAACTGCTCCGCCGTCAGTCCGCCGGGATATATCACGCCTATCACTTCCTCGGCGAACACAAGCATAAGCGCCGAGCCGAGCAGCCCCGCGACGAGAGCGGCGGACAGCGCGCCCCCGACGGCGCGCCGCTTTTCCTCCTCGCCGCCGAACAACTTCGGCATAAGAGCGGCGGCGCACGCGGACATCAGCACGGGCGGCAATCCCGCTATCGCTCCGACGGGGGCGGTCGCCACCCCGTACAATGCGGTCGCGGTTTCGGGCGAACGTCCGCTTGCCGTGAGCAGATTGACTATTGTGACGCTGTCTATCAGTTGCAGCAACGGCATTACGAGCGAGCCGAGCGCGGCGGGAGCGGCGTCGCGGAAAATGCCGCGGACGAGCGGGATCAGCGGGCGCGGCGGAGCTTTGGCGCGCGTCGGTACGGAAACGGCGAGCAGAGCGAACGCGGTCGCGATCTCGCCTATCGTCACGCCCGCTATCGCGCCCGTTACGGCATACTCAGTGCCGCGCGGCAGGAACGCCGCCGCAAGCGACAGCCCCGCTATGAGCTTTACCGCCTGTTCGACGAGCCTGCCGACAGCCGTCGGGAACATGTTCCGTCTGCCCTGCCACCACCCGCATACGGCGGACGCCATACACGAAGCCGCCACCGACGGCGCAAGCACGAGATATGCCGACGCCGCGGCGGGGTTGCCCTGTGCCCGCGCTATCGCCCTGCACAGCAGAGCCAGAGCCGCGCTGCCCGCGCCGCCCGTCAAAGCGGTCAGCAACAGTGCGGCTTTGAGCGACGAACGCGCGCCCTCGCCCTCCTGCGCCGCCGCGCGCGACACCGCTTGGGAAACGCCGCCGCCCGCAAGCGCGAGAACGACGGTATATATCGGGAATACGAGCTGATACAGCCCCGAACCCTCCGCGCCGAGCAGCCCCAACAGCGGTATCTTATGCACCGCGCCGAGTATCTTAGCCGCCGCGGAAGCCAGCGCAAGAAACGCCGCAGACCTCAAAAACTTCTTCACGCGCATAGTATGCGCAGGCAGGGAGGAAACCCTTCCTTTAGGTTGCGCCTACGGCGCTAACCTTATGGCGCGTCTGCGGCGGCTTTCGGCGAACCTGTCACGTTTTCGGGTCACGGCGGGGTCACCCAGCCGTGACCGCTTCCGCCTCCGCTCGCTCCGCACCTTGCGGTGGGCATTGCGTGCTTTTCCGGTACGAACTGACCCGATAAAATAGCAAGTTTGTCATTTACCGTGCGT
>CALVYT010000036.1 GCA_944372345.1 uncultured Clostridia bacterium | reverse complement strand
TTTGAACCAGCGAATGCAGAAGTCAAAGTCCTGTGCCTTACCGCTTGGCGATACCCCTAAAAAATAATGGGGTGAGTGAAGGGATTCGAACCCCCGGCCTCCAGGGCCACAACCTGGCGCTCTAACCGACTGAGCTACACCCACCATATGGAAGTTCGTGGTACGCCGGAAGGGATTCGAACCCCCGACCCACGCCTTAGAAGGGCGTTGCTCTATCCAGCTGAGCTACCGGCGCATATATTGGAGCGGGTGATGGGAATCGAACCCACACAACCAGCTTGGAAGGCTGGGATTCTACCATTGAACTACACCCGCATAAGCAGACGTACCGGCGGCATTCTGCGGGCATACCGCAAGACCCGTTTCGCATTCGGTGCTTATGCATTCTATCATAACGAAACGCGGTTGTCAACAATTTTCGGGGGGATTTTCCGCATTAGTTCAATTTTTCCGCGCAGCCGCGCAAAGCGCTCCGAAGCGCTCGTATCCGGACGCGCCTCCCCCTTCCGCGCCGCCGTTACAGACCGACGAAGCGAATGCACGCTTCCCCGCCGCCGTCCGACATTTCGATATACCCGTGCGCGCCGACGGGATAACCTATCGAACCCGGATTAAGGCAGCGGACGCCGTTTATCGTTTCGTCCGCAAAGATATGCGTATGTCCGTAAAGCGCGATCGGGCAGCCCGCCTCTTTGGCGAGCGCAGCCAGGCGTTCCCTGCTCTCGCGCACGCCCGCAGTATGCCCGTGGCACATATATACTTTCTGACCGCACAGCTCGGCGACGCGAAAGTCGGGCTGATAAGAAAATATGTCGTTATTGCCCCTGACTGCGATCACGTCGGCGTTTATATACGGGCGCATCGCATCGACGTCCGAAATGCCGTCGCCGAGATGGACGAGCACGTCGAACGCGCCCGCTTCTCTCACCGCGTCCAGCAGTCTGCCGCGACTGCCGTGCGTATCCGAAAGTATCACAACTCTCATATCACTCTCCGTATATCTCCGCGAGCCGCTCGGCGAACAGTCTGACCGCTTTGCCGCGATGGGATACCGCGTCCTTTTCCGCGGCGGAAACTTCCCCGAACGGTCTGCCGAGTTCGTCGCTGAAAAACACAGGGTCGTAGCCGAATCCGCCTTCGCCCTTTTCGCGTTCGAGTATGCGCCCGCGGCACTCGCCGCGAACGGTGAACTCGTGCTCGCCGTCGGTGAACGTGATACAGCAGACGAACTTCGCCGTGCGCTTTTCTTCGGGCACGCCCGAAAGCTCGCGCAGCAGTTTCGCATTCCTCGCCGCGCTGCCGCCCGCGGCATACCGCGAAGAATATATGCCCGGCGCGCCGCCGAGCGCGTCCACACAAAGTCCCGAATCGTCGCCGAAAGACGGCAGTCCGCTCGCCGCGAACGCCGCGCGCGCTTTTATGCGCGAATTTTCCTCGAACGAGTTCCCGTTCTCTTCCGGTTCCACACCTCCGTCGAAGTCGGATACGGGAAGCAGAACGTATCTGCCGCCGAGCATTTCCGTCAGCTCCGCGAGTTTGCCTTTGTTATGCGTTGCCGCAACGAGTTTCATCATAATAATATGATTATAACTCTTTTGCCGTGAAATGGCAACCGTTTACGGGGGCTTGGCACCGCATACGTCCGCCGTTCGCTTAAAACGCGCGCGCCGCTCCCAAGGAAAAACGGAGCCGCGCGGCTCCGTCTGATCCGTGATATTTACGTCTGCGCCTCATTCAAAGCAACACGCAGAGTATGCCGCCCTTGCCCTCGTTCACTATGCGCGAGAGCGCACGGCGCATCTTTTTCTGCGTATCCGGCGGCATGGCGTTGAGCTTGTTGCTCAATCCCTCGTTGACGAGGGAGTGCAGGCTCTTTCCGAACATATTCGTTTCCCATATGCCCGACGGGTCGTTCTCGAACTCGCCGAGCAGCGATCTGACGAGCTCTTCGCTCTGCTGCTCCGTGCCCACTATCGGACATACCTCGCTCTCTATGTCCACGCGCATTATATGCAGGCTGGGCGCGGTCGCTTTGAGCCGAACGCCGTACTGACTGCCGCGGCGGACTATCTCGGGTTCTTCCAACGTCATTTCGTCCATAGACGGAGTGACGACGCCGTAGCCCGTTTCGTTCACTTCGGACAGCGCCTTTTCCAGCCTGTCGTATTCCCTTTTCGCTTTCGCCATGGCTTTGACGCGAGTCATAAGCTCGAAGTCGTCCGCGATCTCGGTGCCGCACTCCTCGCTGAGCGCCTTATAGAACACGCCGTCGGACGCTTCCACCGCGCACTCTATCTTGCCCTCGCCCATAAATATGCCCGTAATTTCGGGCTGTTTGAAATCCCCGCAGCCGTCGAACGCGGTGCGCAGTTTCTCGTAGTCGCCCATTTTGTTTATATCCGAGCAACAGGCGCGCAGGCGGGATATAAGTTCGCATATCAGCGAATTATCCGCGGGCAGAGCGCCCAGCCACCGCGAGAGCCGGAAATCGGCAAGCGCGAGCGGAAATTCACCGAGCACGGCGGAGAACATCGCGGTAACGTCGTCCTCCGTCATTTCGAGCGCATTGCACACGACGACGGGCGCGCCGTATTTCTCCCGCATGGCAGCCGCCGTCTTTGCCGTTTCGGGATCGGACGGCAGCGAAGTATTGAGCACGACCACAAACGGCTTGCCGAGCTCTTTAAGTTCGTTTATCGCGCGCTCCTCGGCATTCACATACGCAGAGCGCGGCAAGTCGGTGGTTATCGAACCGTCAGTGGTCACGACCACGCCTATCGTCGAATGATCGCATATGACCTTACGCGTACCCGTTTCGGCAGCCTGAGTGAACGGCATTTCCGCATCGCTCCACGGAGTACGCACCATACGCTCGCCGTCCTCGCCGTCTATGCCCTCCGCGCCGTCCGCCATATACCCAACGCAATCCACGAGCCGCACGCTCGCGTCTATGCCGTCGCCGAGCTCCACTCTCACCGCCTCGCCGGGCACGAACTTGGGCTGCGTAGTCATTATCGTCCTGCCGTTCGCGCTCTGCGGCAGTTCGTCGAGTATCCTGCTCTTTTCGGGATCGTCCGCCAGACGCGGCATAACGAGCTTCTGCATAAAACCGCGAATGAACGTCGATTTCCCCGCTCTGACGGGTCCGACCACGCCGAGATATATATCCCCTCCCGTGCGCTCCCGTATGTCTTTGTATACGTCGAATCCTTCCATTCCGCTTCCTCCTGTGCATAAATATATGCCGCCGGGCGGAATTATATGTTTGGTTGCGCGCTCCGCGCGCTAACCGTTACACGCGTCTGCGGCGGCTTTCGGCGAACCTGTCACGTTTTCGGGTCACGGCGGGGTCACCCAGCCGTGACCGCTTCCGCCTCCGCTCGC
>CALVYT010000035.1 GCA_944372345.1 uncultured Clostridia bacterium | reverse complement strand
CGCCGTCCGCAATGACCCGCCTTGCGGCGGGTCACCTTGCAGTGGGGCGAAGTGTGAGCTTTTGCGGTACGGACAAAGCCTGTTCAATCGCCGGTTTCGTCACCCCGCCGTCCGCAATGACCCGCCTTGCGGCGGGTCACCTTGCAGTGGGGCGAAGTGTGAGCTTTTGCGGTACGGACAATGCCTGTTTCATCGTCAGTCTGTTCACTCTGCCGTCCGCAAAGACCCTTGCGGCGGGGCGAAGTGTGTGCTTTTGCGGTACAGGCAATGCTTGTTTCATCGTCGGTCTGTTCACTCTGCCGTCCGCCAGGACCCACCTTGCGGTGGGGCGAAGTGTGTGCTTTTGTTGTACAAGCGTTGCCTATTCCATCGTCAGTCCGTCATTTCGCCGTTTGCCAGGACCGCGTTCGGCACGTTCCGACGTAAAAAGTTATTGATTTTGTGCGCAAACGGCGCCTGTAATTTATAATTGGTTTATATTGGGGCATTACTATATACGGGAATATATTCGGAGAGAATAAAATGACGGAAAAGAAGGTTGTGATAATCGGCGGGGGCGTGTCCGGTCTTGCCACGGGAATATATCTGCTCAAAAGCGGTTATGCTGTCGAAATACTCGAAAAGAACTCAATACCCGGCGGGGCGTGCGTCGGTTGGGAGCGCAAGGGCTGCTATATCGACGGCTGCATACATTGGCTCGTAGGAACGAAACCGGGTAATCCGTATTACGAATTCTGGCGGGAAACGCACGCGCTCGAAGAAGATACCGACGTGTTCTTTCACGACACGTTCTCCGTATTCGATTTCCCCGACGGGAAGAAACTGACGGTATATGCCGACATCGATAAGTTCCGCGCGGAACTGCTCGCTTTCGCTCCCGAGGACGCGAAGGAAATAAACAAGCTGTGCCGTATGATAAAGCGGTTCCGCTATATCGAGGGTCCCGTCGACAAGCCCGTGGATATGATGAGCCTGTTCCGCCTGATACGGATCGGGCTCACGATGGCGGGGGACTATTATCACATAGCCAAATACAGCAAAGTGGATTGCGTGGAATACGGCAAGCGGTTCAAGAACAAGTATATCCGTTATCTGTTCGCCAACTATATGGCTCCGCACTACAACCTTATGAGCATGCTGTATATGCTTTCGCACGTTATGAACAAGGACGGCGGCATACCGATAGGCGGCAGCGCGGCGATGACAAAGCGCATGGCGGCGTATTTCGAGTCGCTCGGCGGCGTGATCCGCTATAACAGCGAGGCGGAGCGCGTCATCGTCGAGCGCGGCAGAGCGATAGGCGCGGAGCTGTGCAACGGCATCAGGTTATACGCCGACTGGGTCGTTTCCACGACGGCGGCGGAGCATTGTATGAAAAAACTGCTCCGCGGCGCATACCGGGTCAAGAAAATGGATACGCGCTGGTCGGACGCGCGCACTTATCCGATCTATACGATGACGATCGCGGCGTATAAGTGCGACCGCAAGCTGTCGCAGGAGGAGTTTCCTCTCGGACTGCACGGAATGCTCCGCAGCCCCGTTACGATAGACCGCGAATATGCGGGCGTGGCGATACGCAATTATTCTTACGACCCCACTCTCAAATGCCCGGACGGTTCTTCCGTTCTCCAGGTGCAGATCATCGGCGACGACGATATGTATTATTGGTGGAAGAACAGGAAGAAGCGCGGCGATTACAAAGCGGAGAAGGCGCGTATCGCGGCGGAGATAATGGAAAAGGTGTGCGAGCGTTATCCGTCGCTTGCGGGGCATCTCGAAACGATAGACGTCGTGACGCCTTGCACTTACGAGCGGTATCTGAACACGCGCCACGGCTCTTTCCAGGGCTTTGTGCATACGGCGACGGGTAAAATGCTTATGCAGAAAGGCACCGTGCCGGGGCTGGACGGCTTTATACTTTCGGGACAGTGCATATTCCAGAGCGGCGGACTTCCTCCCGCGGTCATAACGGGCAGGTTCGCGGCGCAGCGCATATGCAAAGCCGACAGACGTCCGTTTATGGGCGTCAGCCGCGGCGGAGAACTGCTCGAACGCCTGCGCTCGGCGGCGCGCGGAAAAACGCCCGTCAAACAATGATATGATTTTCGGCCGAAAAAACGGAGGAGCGATCGCCCCTCCGTTTGCTTTTGCGTGTATTTCCGCCGCCGCGCCGCAAAATAATGCAAAAAGTGCGCCCGCACCGTTGCCAAACGCGCGCCCGTGTGATACAATATTACCGAAGAACAGGAGGATACGGAAATGAATATCTGGCACGACATAGACCCCGCGCGCATAACGCCCAAGGATTTCATAGCTTACATAGAGATCACCAAGGGTCAGAAACAGAAGTACGAACTCGACAAGGAAACGGGTATGCTGATACTCGACCGCGTGCTCTATACGTCCACGCACTATCCGGCGAACTACGGCTTTATCCCGCGCACGCTCAGCGAGGACGGCGACCCGCTCGACGTGCTCGTGCTTTGCTCCGAGCCCATACTCAACTGCTCGCTCGTTCGCTGCCACCCGATAGGTATCATCGCAATGGAGGACGGCGGCGATCTCGACGAAAAGATAATCGCCCTGCCGTTCGGCGACCCGACGTACGCGAGTTTCAAGTCCATTCACGAAATGCCGAAGCATATGACGGACGAGATGATGCACTTTTTCACCGTCTATAAGGAGCTTGAAGGCAAAAAGACCTTTATTTCACGCAGCGGCGGGCATAAGGAGGCGCAGGAAGTGATAGCCAAGTGCATAGCCGCGTATAATAAAAAATATATAGGGGAAGGCGCATAGCGCCGCTGATGCGGGCTACGAGCTCAGTCACATACTCCGCCTCGTGCTATCGCACATCGGCGACAGTAG
>CALVYT010000034.1 GCA_944372345.1 uncultured Clostridia bacterium | reverse complement strand
AGGGCGAAACGGGCGGAATGAGGATCACGGTAATAAGCGGAGTGCGCGAGACCCCGTATGCTTCGGACGGGAGAAGCGAAAAGGAAAAGACGGAATACGCCGTATTTACGCTCGAAGGATATTCGGGCGGCGAAGCGGAACTCGCGTTTTCCTTCGGCGGGCGGGAGGAAAAACTGACCTTGTCGCGTCATCCTTTTCGCGACACTCTGTCGTCGGAGATTGCCTTGTATATCGACGCCGCCGCGCTGACGCTGACGGTCGGCGGTACGGAGATCGAGGCGGTGCGCGTACAGCCGACGGTGGACGGGGAATACGCGCTGACGCTCGCCTGCGAAACGGCGGGGAACCCCGACGGAGAGGTGCTTCTGCGGCTGACGCGCAGCTCGGCGACGGGCGAAGGGCTGTACTGGTACGCGGCGTTTGTGACGGAGGACAATACCGTTTCCGTGCTGATAGACGCCGAAAGCGGGGAAGTATGCGCCGTCAGAGGCGCGTAAAAGCGTTCCGCGCGCGAGAAAATTGCGAAAAGCACCGAAAAAACGGTTTACTAAAAACTTCCGGCGTGTTATAATAAAGGACAACGATGAAGGAAGTATCCGAAAATCCCGATAAGCGGACGGACGCGCCGCGCGGAACCTCTCTCGGCGGGCTGGTGCTGCGGAGCGCGCTCGTTACGGTCGCCGCGGCTCTGGCTGCGGGCGCTCTCGTTTTTTCGCTCATCGGCTGCATATCGCCGCGGGCGTATATGGATATGTGCCGCTCTTTCGGCGCATACGGAATCGCCGTCGTCTATGCCGACGAAGCGCTCGACAGGGCGTCGCACGACGAACCGTGCGACGAGAGCGGCTGCGATTATATAACGCTCGCTTCGGCGGCGGTGGAGGTCGCGGACGCGGCGTATTCGGAGAAGCCTACGGCGGCGCACGCGGAGTATCTCTACGACTTCTGCTGCGCATATCTGTCCGCATCCTGCCATACGCGCCACTCGGCGGCGATGGACGAGTATTATGAGAGCGAATACGCGCATTCTCCCGAACTGCTCTGCACGGTATACGGATACGACTACTATGTGTTCGCTACGCGGATAACGGCTATGCGCGGAATGCAAAGCGAGCCTTACGGCGGCGGGCTCGGCGACGGGTTCGACGGTTGTGCGACTTACGGCGACGCGCTGGACGCTTACGCCGCTTCGCTGCTCGGTATGTGCGACTTTGCCGCGCCGGTCGATTATTTCTATCCCGTGTTCGGTCTGGCGGCGTATGCCGACGGGTCGGACGACGTATCCGCCCTCGGCGACGGGACGGCGCTGCACGCGTTTTATTCCGATCTTACGGCGGTAGCGGGGGAAATGGAGAGCGGCTTTGAAAAAGCGTTCGTGCAATACGGAGCGTACCGTCTGGCGTCCGCTCTCGAAAGCGCGGAAGGAAGCGCGGAGTTTGAGAGCGTATGGACGGAAGAGGTCGCTTCGGACGCATATGCGGCTTACGTTACGACGATAAAACAAATAAAGAAATAAGATAATGACGGTCTGACGGAGGGACTATGGACAAAATCATTAAAGAGGGACTTACATTTGACGACGTGCTGCTTATCCCCGCGGAGAGTAATATCCTGCCGAGCGACGTCAGCCTTAAAACGCGGCTGTCCGGCTCGATCGAACTGAACATACCCATCGTATCCGCTGCAATGGATACGGTCACGGAATCCAAGCTCGCGATAGCAATGGCGCGCGAGGGCGGACTGGGCATCATTCATAAGAATATGACCGTCGAGCAGCAGGTCGAGCATGTCGACAAGGTAAAACGCAGCGAAAACGGCGTCATCAACGATCCGTTCTCCCTTTCGCGCGAGCATAAACTGTACGACGCTCTCGCGCTTATGCAGAAATACCGCATCTCGGGCGTTCCCATCACGGACAAGACGGGCAAGCTCGTCGGCATACTGACCAACCGCGACCTGCGCTTCGAGCAGAATTTCGACAAGAAGATAGACGAGGTGATGACGAAAGACCACCTCGTGACCGCGCCCGAAGGCACGACTCTCGAAGAGGCGAAGAAGATACTCGCGGCGCACAGGATAGAAAAGCTCCCCATCGTGGACAAGAACTTCAAGCTGAAAGGTCTGATCACGATCAAGGACATAGAGAAGGTCATCAAATACCCCAACAGCGCGAAGGACGCCAAGGGCAGACTGCTCTGCGGCGCGGCGATAGGCAGCGGGAAAGACTGCCTCGAACGCGCGTCGACGCTCGTCGCCGCGGGCGTGGACGTGCTCGCGCTCGACTCCGCTCACGGGCATAATTACAAAGTGCTCGAAGCCGTCGAAAAGGTAAAGAACGCGTTCCCCGACATAACGCTGATAGCGGGCAACGTGGCGACGGCGGCGGCTACGGAAGCGCTGATAAAGCGCGGCGCGGACGTCGTGAAAGTGGGTATGGGCCCCGGCTCGATATGCACGACGCGCATAGTCGCGGGTATAGGCGTGCCGCAGATAACGGCGATAATGGACTGCGGGGAAGCCGCGGACAGGATGGGCAAGACGATAATCGGCGACGGCGGTATCAAGTATTCGGGCGACATCACCAAGGCGATAGCCGCGGGCGCGAACGCCGTCATGCTCGGCTCGCTGCTCGCAGGCACGGAGGAAAGCCCCGGCGAGCTGGAAATATACCAGGGCAGGAGTTTCAAGTCGTACCGCGGTATGGGAAGCCTCGGCGCTATGCCGCTGGGCAGCAAGGACAGATATTTCCAGGGCGAGGTCTCTTCGGCGAACAAGTTCGTGCCGGAGGGCGTCGAAGGCAGAGTGCCTTACCGCGGCGCGCTCGCGGAGATAGTATATCAGCTGCTGGGCGGTCTGCGCAGCGGAATGGGCTATGTGGGACAGGCGACGATAGACGACCTGCGCAGGAACGGCAGGTTCGTCAAGATCACGAACGCGTCGCTCATCGAAAGTCATCCCCACGACATTTCGATCACGAAGGAGTCGCCCAACTATTCCCCCAAACAGTAACGGCAGATGGAGCTGACGGAAAAAGTAAAGGCGATAGCGGAGCGTTACGTCCGCGGCAGCGCGGCTGCGGCGGTCAGCGGCGGCAGGGATTCGATGTGCCTGCTCGACTGTCTTGTGCGTTTCGGCATTATCGATCCGTCCGAGCTGACGGTGTTACACGTCAACCATATGATACGCGGAGAGGACGCGGACGCGGACGAGGAACTCGTCGCCGCGTTCTGCCGCGACCGCGGCATAAGATTCGAATGCGCGCGGGCGGACGTGCCCGCGCTTGCGAAGGCGCACGGGCGCAGCCTTGAAACGGAGGCGCGCATCGTGCGCCGCGGCGTTTTTTCGGCTTTCGGCGGAGTCGTGATGACGGCGCATAACAAAAACGACAGAACGGAGTCCGTGCTAATGCATATATTCCGCGGCTGCGGGATAAACGGGCTGACGGGTCCGACGGAATGCGACGGCTTTCTCGTCCGTCCGCTGATAGGCTGCGGGCGGGACGAGATAGACGAATACGTCAGGCGTTACCGCGTGCCGTACTCGGACGACGCGACGAACTCCGAGTGCGATTACGCACGCAACTACGTCCGTCACAAGATATTGCCGCTCGTGCGCAGCCGCTATCCGGGCGCGGACGACGCGATCGCACGGCTGGGCGACGCGGCAAGGCTTGCCTGCGGCGCGCTCGGCGCGGCGGAGAAAATCGACGGCGGGGCGTTCGTGAAAACGGAGAATGTGACGGACGGCGCGATGCTCGCGGCGTTCATTTCGGCGGGACTGTCTTTCGACTACACGTCGGCGCACATAAAAGCCGCCGCGAAACTCGCGGGGGCGCGCACGGGAGCGGGGATCGACCTGCCGCACGGCTATCGCGCGGAAAAGGAGAGTGGCGGGATACGCGTCTTTGTTTCGGAAAACATTCCGGACGAGGAAAAACCGTTCGTCAGCGGGCTTACGCGCTTTGCTCTCGGCAGATACGTCGCCGCGGAACCGACGGAAGCGAAAGCTGACAGGCGCGGCTGCGTGATAGACGCCGACAAACTGCCGTCGGGCGCGGTGATACGCACCCGACGTGCGGGCGACACGTTTATGCCATGCGGCGGCGTGCGCAAATCGCTCAGTGACTGGCTCATAGATAAGAAAGTGCCGAGATACGAGCGGGAGAGACTGCTCTGCGTCGCCCTCGGCAGCGAGGTGCTGGCGATAGCGGGCATGGCTACGGGAGCCGCGCTCGCGGTGGACGGGAACACGAAAAACGCATTAAGACTTACGTCGGGGAGAACGGAGAATGAGTGAACCGCGCAGGATCTACGCGCGCGAGGAAATAGACGAACGCGTGCGCGAAGTGGGGCGCGAGATTACCGCCGACGGGATCGGCGCTCCGCTCGTCGCCGTCTGCGTGATAAAGGGCGCGGTCGTGTTCTTCGCCGATCTCGTGAGGAGCATAAACGGCGCGGACGTGCGTTTTGCGTTCGTGGCGGCAAAGTCGTATAAGGCGGACGGAAACAGAATGACGTCTGCGGGAGAAGTGAAGCTGGAATACGTTTCGTTTTCGCCCGAAGAGATAAAGGGCGCGGACGTGCTGCTCGTCGAGGATATAGTGGATACGGGCAGGACGATAGCGGTGCTCAAAGCGTACTGCGAGAGCCTCGGCGCGGAGCGGGTGCGCATAGCCGCGCTGCTCGACAAGCCCGATTGCCGCGTCGCGGACGTCGCGCCGGACTATGCGGCGTTTACGATAAAAGGAGATCCGTACATCGTGGGTTACGGGCTGGACAATATGCAGAAATACCGCAATCTCGACGGGATATTCGTGATATAATGGAAAAGATATGCGATCTCGGTACGCACGGACTGGAATTTATCCAGAGCGACGAGTTTTTCCCGTTCGGAACGGACGGAGTGGAACTTGCCAATTTCGTGACTGGCGGCAGCCGCGACCGCGCCGTCGACCTGTGCTGCGGCACGGGGATAGTGCCGGTGCTGCTTGCGGGAAAAAAGGGCATACCGACGGTCGGAGTGGAATTGCAGCCGCGGGTAGCGGAGCTTGCGAGGCGCAACGCCGAGCACAACCGTCTGCCCGTGGAGATATACGAAATGCGGGTGCAGGACGCGCCCGCGCGGCTGGGGAAATGCGCGTTCGATATAGTGACCTGCAATCCGCCGTACCGTAAGGCGGGCAGCGGAGAGCAGAGCGCGAACGAATACGTCCGCACTGCGCGCCACGAAACGCAGCTGACTGCGGAAGAAACGATAGAGGCGGCGTCCGCGTTGCTCCGCACGGGCGGGAAGTTCTATCTCGTCCACCTGTGCGAGCGGCTGGACGAGATAATGTCGCTGTGCCGCGCGCATACGCTTATGCCCAAGACGCTGCAGCTGCTGCGCCCCGCGGAAGGCAAGCCGCCGTCGCTGTTCCTGCTCCGCTGCGTCAAGGGCGGCAGAAGCGGGCTGACGGTACTGCCCGAGCGCACGGTATACGGCACGACTGCGGACGATTATCCCGAATGAGGAGCGCACGATGTTCAGCATAGTGGTAACGCCGATAGGCAATCTCGGCGACATTACTTACAGGGCGGTGGAAACGCTGAAAAACGCGGACGCGGTATATTGTGAGGACACCCGCCGCACCGCGGTGCTTTTTTCGCGCTACGGGATAAAAACGCCGCTGCGCGTCTATGAAAAGTTCGGAGAGGCGCGGACTGCGGAGAGCATAATCCGCGGACTGAAAGCGGGGGAGAACTATGCGCTCGTATCCGACGCGGGCACTCCGCTCGTCAGCGACCCCGGCGGCGTGATAGTGCGCAGACTGCGCGAAGAGGGGCTGGAATATACCGTAGTGGGCAGCGGGTGCGCCGCGGTCAGCGCGCTCGTGCTGTCGGGAATGGACTCCTCCGCGTTCTGTTTCGTGGGCTTTCTGCCCGAGAAGAACGCTGACAGGAAGCGCACGCTGGACAGGTTCCGCGACCTGACGGCGACGCTCGTGTTCTACGTCGCCCCGCACGACCTTGCCGAAACGGAAAAGTATCTCGCGGCGGAACTCGGCGGCAGGCGCGCGGCTCTCGTGCGCGAGATCAGCAAGCTCCACGAGGAGTGCGTGACGTTCACTCTCGGCGAGCTGCCGGACGACGTCACCGTAAAGGGCGAAATGGTCCTCGTCGTGGAGGGCGCGCCCGAAGCGTCGGAAAGGCTGTCCGCGCTCGGCGTGGACGAACACTACTCGCATTATCTTTCGCTCGGAATGGATGAAAAATCGGCTATAAAAGCCGTCGCGCGCGACCGCGGCGTGAGCAAGAGCGAGATATACGCGGCGGTCAAGCGAAAGGCATAAAAAGCATATTGACAAACGCCCGCCGGATATGTTAAAATAACGCTATACACGACAGGGAAGGACGGATATGCAGGTAAAGAAGAAGTCCGTAGAGGAGCGTATATTCGAATCGGGAAAGCGCGAATTTCTCGAAAAGGGTTATCGCGACAGCAGCGTCGCGCGGATAGCGGGCGGCGCGGGCGTTCCCATAGGCAATTTTTACAGATATTTCTCCGGCAAAAGGCAGCTGCTCGACAGGATCGTCGGGTCGGTATACGATTTCATACCCAAATTCATCGCCGATCTTGCGGGTACTACGACGGTGCTCGATATGCCGCTCGAACAGTTTTCGTCGTTCATCGCAAAGGAGCTGTACCGCGTGTTCTGGCGCAACCGCGACGAACTGTGCATACTGCTCTACAAGTGCGCGGGGACGGAATACGAGGACTTCCGCGCGACGGTCAACACGCTGATATGCAATATCATCATCAAGCGTAACTTCGGCGACATACGCATAACCGACGCCGAGCGCGTGATGGCGAAGGTCGTCGCAAACGGCTATCTCGCGGGAATACTCGAACTGCTCGATATGGAGTGGGACGAGCAGGAATTCACGGGACTGATACAGAAGATAACGCTGTTCTTTTTCAGCGACTTCAAAACGAGAGGATAAAGAGGATAATATGAAAAGCGCACACGAAATATGGCGGGATATGCTTTCCGACCTCGAAACGGAATTCAGCGCGGTCAGCTTCGACGTATGGATAAAGACGCTGACGCCCTATTGCATAGACGACAAGAACCGCCTCGTGCTCATTGCGACCAACGCCGAGCACAAACACAAGGTCAATTCAGGGCAGAAAATAACCATCAAACTCGTGGCGCAGAAGATCGCTCCGTATCTGTCCGACATCATGGTCATCGAGGACGGCGAAAAGGAGGACTACTCCGCCGCGGTCGCGGAGGACGAGTCCGCAGAGGATGAGAAGCGCAGGGAAGCGCTTTACGGTATAGGCACGCCCATCAATCCCAAATACAATTTTGAAGAATTCGTCGTGGGCAAGAGCAACGAACTGACGGTGGCGGCGGCGCACGCCGTTTCCGAAGCTCCCGGGCAGAAGTTCAATCCGCTTTTCATCTACGGCGCGTCGGGACTGGGCAAGACGCACATAATGCACGCGATAGGCAATTCGCTGCTCGTTTCCCATCCCGAACTTAAAGTGATATACGTCACGAGCGAAAAATTTCTCAACGATTTCCTTTCGGCGATAGGCAACGGCCGCGAATCCAACAGCGCGTTCCGCGACAAATACCGCAAAGCGGACGTGCTGATGATAGACGACGTTCAGCTTTTCTCCGGCAAAGGGCGCACGCAGGAAGAACTGTTCCACACGTTCAACGATATGCACGACGCGGGCAAACAGCTCGTGTTCACATCCGACCGCACTCCGGGCGAGATACCCGACATCTCGGACAGACTGCGCAGCCGCTTCGAGTGGGGACTGATAACGGACATACAGCCGCCTGACATCGAAACGCGTATCGTAATACTGACGAAAAAGGCGCAGAAGCTGCAATGCAACATACCGCTCGACGTGCTCACGTTTATGGCGGAGAAGATAGACAGCAATATCCGCGAAATGGAGAGCCTGCTGAACAAGGTCGTGTTCCTTTCGGGACTGACGGGAAAAACGCCGTCCGTCGACCTCGTGCGCGACGCGCTCAAAGATTACCGCAACGTGACGGAAGAGAAGATCAGCCCGGACGCGATCATCGAATGCGTGTGCAAGTATTTCGGGCTCACGAGCGCGGCTCTGCTCGGCAAAAAGAAGAACAAGGAGATCGTCGAGCCCCGGCAGATATGTATGTATCTGATGGCGGATATGACGAATATGCCGCTGGAAACGGTGGGCAACGTCTGCGGCGGCAGGGATCACACGACGGTCATGCATGCGCGCGACAAGATCGAACGCCTGATGCCGACGGCGTCGCGTATCAGGACGGCTGTGGAGGACATCCGCAGCATGGTGTTCAAAAAATAAAGATCCGACGTTCGGATCGATCGGGGCAAAACAGCCGTGATATTTTTGCAAGCAGTTCCCGAAAGCGACTTATTGCGACAGATATCGCATTGAAAGGAGACGGATAATGAATATCTTTGAAAGGTTGTTCCCGATCATAATGATATTGATCTTATCGCTTTGCCTGTGCGTGTTCGCCGTTTGCGGCGGAGCGGGCTGCGGGGGCTATGTGAAACAGCCGGGCGATGAGCCCGGTATTACCGGACCCGGCGGCCAGACCGCACCGGGCGAAGAGGGATCGGACATAGAAGAACCGGGCGGTGAAGAACCGAGCGGTGAAGAACCGGGCGGTGAAGAACCAGGCGGAGAGGAACCGGGCGGTGAAGAACCGGGCGGGGAAGAGCCCGGCGGAGAGGATGACGAACCTTTGCCGGACGACGGCGGGTTCGAGTTCACCCTGACCGCCGACGGCAAAGGGTATGAGGTCACGGGTTACGGCGGCGCCGGGGGCGCAGCCGAGATCCCTGCCGTATACAACGGGCTGCCCGTCAGACGGATAAGCGGCGCAGGCAGTACGACGGCATATAAAATAGTAAGTTTGTATATTCCCGATTCCGTCGAAACGATCGACGCGGACGCTTTTGAGTTTTGCTATTCGTTGGTTTGGGTGCGCTTGCCTTCCTCGCTGACGAGTATAGGAATGCGCGCTTTCTACGATTCTTATAATCTGATCGAAATATGTAACGACAGCGATATTTCTTTGACGTTCGGCAGTTCCTCGAACGGCTGCGTTGCGAAATACGCCAAAAATATTTATTCGTCCGCAGGCGGCGGAAGCAAGCTCGTTTCGGACGGCGATTATATCTTTTACGACGACGCGGAGGAAGGCGCTCTCGCGGCGTACACCGGTACGGCAAAGGAAATAACGCTGCCGCAAACGACGCCGGGCGGGAACGCTTACGACGTTCTGATGAACGTATTCTGTTTTTCCGCAGGATTGACCGCTATAGATATGTCCGCCGCGACGATTTACGAGCTCGGCGGCAACACGATCGGCAATCTCGGATCGTTGACTTCGGTCGCTCTGCCGAAAACTTTAAGATCCGTAGGACCGAGCTTTTTCGCGGGCTCACGGATCGCCGAAATAGAATTGCCGGAGGGCTTGCTCTCGATAGGAAATTCCGCTTTCAGCGGTTGTTCCGAACTTTCGGAAGCAGCTCTTCCTTCGTCATTGACCGATATAGGTATCGAAGCGTTCAAAGGAACGGCGATCACGGAAATATCGATCCCCTCCGGGGTAAGTTATTTGAAAAACGGTCTGTGCGAAAATTGTACCGCTTTGGCGTCAGCGGATCTGCCCGAAACGCTGCAACGGATCGGGGATAGAGTTTTCAAAGGCAGCGAAAAACTGACCGAAGTCAATATGCCGTCGGGCGTTACCGAAATAGGCGCCGAAGCGTTTTACGGCTGCCGATCCTTAAAAGGGTTCATCTCCGACGGAGATATTCGCTTTTATCTTCCCGAAGGCGTTACCGCCGTATCCGAAGGCTGTTTTGCATATTGCCCGTTGGAAACCTCGCTTACGATACCCGAAACTATATCGTCCGTAGGAGACGCGGCTTTCAGGTATACTTATCTTGAAGGTTTGACGATCCCCGAAACTTTAAGATCGATAGGCGCCGAGGCGTTTGAACATTCAAAACTAAAAACATTGACTATTCCCGACAGTCTGGGGTCGTTGGGCGAAAACGCCTTTGCGGCAGGCGAATTTATCTCCGCCTCCGTTCCCGCGAAATTCATATACAATATCGGTGCGTGGCTGGGGCACGCGGTGAATCTGCAAACTTTGACGATCGTCGGGTCGGGGACCGTCGGGCTCGATCCCGACGGCAATGCGGTATCGGCGCCTTTGGGCGGGTATGACGGTATCGAAGAGGTCACGATCGGGGACGCGGTCACCGGGATAGCCGAAGCGGCTTTTGCGGGGATAATGGAACTTAAAACGGTCACGATAGGCGAAGGAGTGGAGTCGATAGGCGACAACGCTTTCGGTTTGGACGGAAACGGTTGCTATATGTTGGAGACCGTCAATATCGGTTCGGGAGTGAGATCAATAGGCAAACGCATTTTCGAGGGCTGGAATACCGCGCAGCACGCTACCGGCAGACTGACGGTCAATTATGCCGGCGGACGAATTTTTTGGAACGAGGAAGTGACGAAAGCCGCGAACTGGTATTACGATGTTCCGTCGAACAGGCTGACAATGAATTACAATGCGGCGTTCTGAATAAAGATCCGATAAGCGGCGTTCGTCATCGTAACAAATATCGGGCAAGCCTGCATAGAAAATAAAAAATCCGCGTCAAAACGCTTGACAAGAGCACGGCGCGCATATATAATAATAAAGTTACATCAAACAGGAGTAAGTAGACTATTATGAAAGAGAAGATACATCCCGATTACCACGAAGTAAAGTGCGTGTGCGCGTGCGGAGCGGAATTCGTGACCGGCACGACGAAAAAGGGCGACGTCCTCAAAGTGGACGTGTGCTCCAAGTGCCATCCCTTCTATACCGGTAAGCAGAAGAGAGTGGAAACGGGCGGCAGGATCGACAAGTTCAACAAGAGATATGCCGGCGCGGCAAAGAAATAAAACGAACCGAAAACCATACCGAGGAATGTCCCGCAGACGCTCGCTTCCGTGAGTATGGTTTTTTCATTTATCCGAAGAACGAATGGCGAAGAAAAAGACATCGGAATGGAGATCGCCCGGGAAGTATACGCCCTGCTCGATAGGCGGGCAGGCGCTGCTCGAAGGCGTTATGATGCGCGGTGCGACGTGTACCGCTGTCTGCTGCCGCGATGAAAAGGGCGAACTCGTCGTCTACACCGAGCGCGCTCCCGCCAAAAAGCGGCTGTGGCGCAAAGTACCGATAGTGCGCGGCGTCGTGTCGTTTTTTTCGTCGCTGGTCGGCGGGATCAGATATATAGGCAAATCGGCTGACATATACGCGGGCGAGGAGGACGACGCCAAACTCGGTAAGGGCGGGATGTTCCTCGCCGTGCTTTTCGCGCTCGTGCTTGCCGTCGCGCTGTTCATCGTCGTTCCCGGTCTGCTCAACTGGCTGGTGATGGATCTGTGGCTCGGGCTTTCGGAAAAGCTGGACGGGAATATCTACATCCTCGTCATCAGTCTGTTCAAGGGCGTGATCAAAGTGCTGATACTCGTTCTGTATCTGTTCCTGACGAGCAGGCTCAAAGACATACGCCGTACTTATATGTATCACGGCGCCGAGCACCGCACGATAAACTGTTACGAGCACAATATGGAACTGACTGTGGAGAACGTGCAGAAATGCTCCACCCGTCACGCCCGCTGCGGGACTACGTTCTTGTTCTATACCGTATTTCTGAGCGTGCTCGTAATGGCTCTCGTGACGTGGCTGCTTTCTCTTGCAGGGATGACGGCGGATAATATGAGCGACGCCGTCGGCAAAGCGGGAACGTTCCTTTATAACCTCGCGCTTATGGGCGCGGGGCTGTGTTGCGTGCCCGTTATCGCGGGGCTTTCCTACGAACTGCTGCGTTTCGTCGCGAAAATGCCGGACAACGCGTTCTTTATGATATTCAAAGCCCCCGGGTTCGCGTTGCAGGCGCTGACCACGAAAAAACCGGACGACTGTATGGCGGAAGCCGCAATTGTCGCATTTGAAAAAGTGCTGGAAATGGAAGCGGATCCTTCCGTTCCGACGGTGGATTTTTATGAAATGACGATGAAAGACGCCCGCGCGTATCTGCAAAAGACTTACGCCGCGGCGGGGATAGAGGACGAAAGCGAGCCCGACTGGATGCTGTGCGCCGTGCTCGGCGTGAAGCGCACGGAACTTGCGCATATAGCGAAGCTGGACAAAGAACAGACGCTCCGGCTCAAAAAATACGCGGAAGAGCGAGCGTCGGGCATGCCGCTCGATTACGTTGCGGGAGAGAGCGACTTTCTCGGCATAAAACTCAAAGTAAACGAAGCGGTGCATCTGCCGCGTATGGAAACGGAAACCGTCGCGCTCGAAGCGGAAAAAGCGATAAAGGCGAAGAAAAACGCCCGCGTGCTCGACCTTATGACGGGCAGCGGTTGTATCGCGGCGTATCTTTCTTCTGTGACCGACGCGGACATAACCGCGTCCGACGTCGACGAAGCCGCGCTTGAAGTGGCTCGCGGCAATTTGCCGGACACGGTAAAGACAGTGCGTTCAGACGTGCTTTCGGAAGTGAACGGCACGTTTGACGTCATAGTTTCCAATCCGCCGTATATCCGTTCGGGCGAGATAGACGGATTGCAGAAGGAAGTGACCTGCCAGCCGCGCATATCCCTCGACGGCGGCGAGGACGGACTTAAATATTACAGGCTTATCGCGGAGCAGGCTCCCGCCGGACTCAACGACGGCGGCGTGCTCGTGCTCGAAATCGGTTTCGATCAGGCGGCGGACGTCGTTAAACTGCTCGAAAACGGTTTCACCGACATAAAGGTGATAAAGGATCTCGGCGGCAGGGATCGCTGCGTCACGGCGGTGAAGAAATGAATACCGCGCGTCTTGAAGAGATAGTCCGCAGATACGAAACATTGGGAGCGGAGATCGCCGATCCTGCCGTTATTGCGGATACGGCGAAGTGGAGCAGGCTCTGCAAGGAGCATACCGCGCTCGCTCCCGTGGCGGAGGAGTACGCGGTTTATTGCCGTGCCATGCACGATGCGGAGGAAGCGAAGGATCTGCTGTCCGATCCCGATATGCGCGAACTTGCGGAGGAAGAACTTGCGCGGGCAAAGACGGTGATGGAGAATGCGGAAAAGCGTCTGCGCGTGTTGCTGCTGCCCAAAGATCCCGACGACGACAAGAACGTCATCGTAGAGGTGCGGGCGGGCGCGGGCGGCGAGGAAGCGGCGCTGTTCGCGGCGCAGCTTGCGAGGATGTACAGGATGTACGCCGATTCGCGCGGCTGGACGTGGGAGGAACTGTCCGTCAGTCCGACGGAACTCGGCGGGATCAAGGAAGCGTCCTATTCGCTGTCGGGCGCGGACGTATACGCGTATATGAAATTCGAATCGGGCGTTCACCGCGTGCAGCGCGTTCCCGAAACGGAAACGCAGGGACGGGTGCATACCTCTACCGTGACGGTGGCGGTACTGCCCGAAGCGGAGGACGTCAGCGTGGAGATACTCGATAAGGATCTGCGCATAGACACCTACCGCAGCGGCGGCGCGGGCGGTCAGCATATAAACAAGACTGACTCGGCGGTGCGCATAACGCATATCCCGACGGGGATCGTCGCGAGCTGCGAGGACGAGCGCAGTCAGGTCAAGAACCGCGACAAGGCGATGAAAGTGCTCCGCGCCCGCGTCTACGACCATTTCAAGTCGGCGGCGGACAGGGAGTATGCGGACAGGCGGCGCAGCCAGGTGGGGACGGGCGACAGGAGCGAGCGGATCAGGACGTACAATTTCCCGCAGGGTCGGGTGACGGACCACCGCATAGGTCTGTCCTTATATAATATAACGGATTTTATGAACGGCAATATCGGCGGTATGCTCGACGCTTTGCGCATCGCCGACACGGAGAGGAAACTCGGGGAGGCGGAGGATTGAAAAAAAACGCCGACGAATACGCCGCATTCGCCGCGGACGGCGGCAGACCGCGGCTCCTGCTCCACGTTTGCTGCGCGCCCTGTATGAGCGCCGGCATAGAGCGGCTCGCCGAGCGTTTCGACGTTACGGCGTATTTTTACGACCCCAATATCACGCAGCGGCGGGAGTATTATAAACGTCTCGCCGCCGTGCATAAACTTATCGATTCGCTCTCTCTCGGGATACCTGTCATTGGCGTCGGCTTTTGCCCCGCGGAGTACGACGCCGCCGTGGGCGACGCGAAAGGCGGAAAGGAACGCGGCGAAAAATGCCGTCGGTGTATCGCGGCGCGGCTGAAAAAAACGGCGGAGGAGTGCGCGCGGCTCGGGATAAAGTATTGCGCTACGACGCTTACGGCAAGTCCGCTCAAAGACGCGGCGTTCATCAACGAAACGGGCGCGCGGCTCGCCGAAGAAGCGGGGGTCACATGGGTGCCGACGGATTTTAAAAAGCGGGGCGGCTGCGTGCGCATAAAAGAGTTGTGCGGCAGGTTCGGGATATACCGTCAGCATTACTGCGGCTGCACTCCGGACAAACTCGTCGTCGCCGTCACGGGCGGCATAGCGAGCGGGAAAAGCAGTTTTACGCGTATGCTCGGGCGGCTGGGCGCATATACTGTAGACGCCGACGAAGTGACGAGAGAATTGCAGCAGCCGGGCACGGAAACGACCCGCCGTATAATCGAAGCGTTCCCGGAGTGCGCCGACGGCGGCGCGCTGAACAGAAAGGCGCTCGCCGCCGAAGTGTTTGCGGATGAAAGCAGACTGCGCGCGCTCGAAGCGATCGTGCATCCCGCCGTAAAAGCGGAGCTTGCGCGGCGGATAGCGGAAAGCGGCGCGAAAGTGACGGTAGCCGAAGTTCCGCTGCTGTTCGAGAGCGGGGCTGAGGACATTGCGGACATAGTCGTGACGGTGTCCGCGCCCGAGAGCGAACGTATGGAGCGAGCAAGACTGCGCAGCGGTATGGACGAAGAAGCGTTCCGCCGCGTGTGCGCGGCGCAGCTCGCGGACGAACGCCGCAACGCTCTGTCCGACGTCGTCGTGGTCAACGACGGGGACGAAACGTCGCTCGGCAATAAGGCAAGGGAGCTTTACGAAGAGTGGACGGAGATCGTTTCGGGAACAAAACGGTACGGGTGATATTCCTCGCCGCCGCGCTTGCCGCGGCGGTCTTTTGTCTTGCCGCGTCTTTGCGGTTTTCCTCGGCTTACGGCGCGGAAACGTCGGAAGCCGCCCGCGCGTTCGGGGTGGACGAGAGCCTTATCCGTGCGATCATATTCGCCGAAAGCGGTTACGACAACGGCGCGGTGAGCCGTGCGGGCGCGAGCGGACTTATGCAGCTGATGCCGTCCACCCGCGTGGAAACGTCCGAACGGACGGGCATAGACGCGGACGGATCGCCGCGGAGCGAGATAATGCTCGGCACGGCGTATTTCGCCGGGCTGCTCCGCCGTTTCGGGGACGAGCGCGCCGCGCTCGCCGCGTATAACGCGGGTCCTGCCAATGCGCGCCGCTGGATGGAAAGCGGCGAAGAGCCGTACCCCGAGACCGCCGCATATATTCGCCGCGTGCTTTTCGCGCGTAAAGTATACGAGCGCGTGTTCATATTTTAATTGACTGCCGCAGCCGAGTGTAGTATAATGTCACCGTATGAAAGCGGTGCAGTTGTACGGCATAATGATGATGCTCATAAGCAACGGGTTCGTCACCCGCGCGGATATAATGCGCAGGTTCGGTATCGGGGAACGCACCGTGCGGCGTTACATAGAAGATCTGCGCGCCGCCGATGTTCCCGTCCGCGCGGAGATGGGCTTGCGCGGAGGGTATTACATACCCGAAGACTATAAGATCTCCGTCGCAATGTTCACCGACGAAGAGATGGCGCGGATCCGGACGTGCCTTACCGCGCTTTCGGGCACATTCAAGGACGACGTGAACGAAATGGTGCTCGACAAACTCGCCGCGGTCACGGGCAGTACGACGAAAGACCTCGTCGTGGATTTCGACAGCTGGCACGGCGGCGACGCCATGTCCGCGCGTATGGATGCGATCGCAGCCGCGATGCGCAATTCCGTGACGGTGGAAATGGAATACACGGACAGGAACGGCAGCGAAACGCGCAGGCTGTTCGATCCGTACTGCATAGCCGTCAAGGACGGCGTGCGCTACGTCTACGGTTGGTGCCGCCTGCACGGCGGGTTCCGTACGTTCCGCCTGGCGCGCATAAAGAGCGTCGCGCTGACGGAGCGCACGTTCGCTCGCCGCGCCGACGCGGACGTCACGGCTGCGCTGTCGGTGAAAAGAGAAGGCAGCGTGCCGCTCGTGCTCGAACTGGAAGAAAGCGCGCGTGCGGGCGTGGAGGAATGGCTGGGCGCCTCGGCGGTAACTCGCGAGGGCGGCAGGCTCGTGGCGCGGGCGAGCGTTTACGGCGGCGTGGAAACGATACGCCGCATTCTGTCGTTCGGCTCGGCGGTCAGGGTGGTATCGCCGACGGAAACGGCGGAAAAAACCGCCGAAGAGGCGGCGCGCATAGCCGGAAAGTATTCCGGCGCGGTCTGAAATCGAAATTTATTTGCAAATAAAATAAAAAAGTGCCCCGAATTGTTTTGAACTCTGCGGCGCTTTGTGGTAAAATAGTACGGATAACGGGGTTTCCGTATATCCGAAAAAGAGAGGAACATACTTCATGAGTAAAGAGGAAAACGCAAACCGTCCCGCTTCTCCCGCGCTCGGCGCATTCGGGAAGATATATTATCCCGCGCTTGCGATCGTCGCGGTAGTGCTTCTGGTATTGTCGTTTGTGACTTACTATACGGCGTCGGCTTCCGTCGACGCAGGATTCGATACCGCGTCGGCGGTGATCCGCGCGGAGCAGCTCGCCGCTAACGGCGAACGCAACTCCTGGTCCGCCGGAACGGGCAATACTTCGGACGACGCTGTCGGGATCATCGGCAAATGGCTCGGCGGTATCGAAGGTCTGTCCGACGCCGAAGCGCGCAGAGTGAACGAAAACCACGACAAGGACGACGGCTACGATATGGATGTGACGGCGGACTTCGCGACGACTGAGACAGGCGTTCCGATCGCGACGTACGTCTGGCAGGACCTTGCCGATCCTTCGATAGATTACACCGTGGACAACGACACCGTATACGCGATGACGGGCGGCGACTACGCCGGCACCGAGGGCGTGGTGTACGCGGGCAGACAGCCTAACAACCTCATCGTCGTCATTCCCGGCAGCGTGACCCGCACGGAGGCGGTGAAGGACACTCCCGGCTACGGCGACGCGGTGCTGTTTATGACGCACTACGATTCGGACAACAACAGCGTCGGTTACGGCGGGGCTTCCGCCGTCGCGGCGATGACGTCCGTGATAGAGAACATAGTTTCGTCCGGCGCGGAGTATGAGAACGACCTCGTGTTTCTTATTTCCGACGGCAGATACGAATCGAGCGTGGGCGCGTACACCTTCCTTTACCAGTTCACGGGCTTCGGCAACGTGGCGGGGCGCATACGCGCGGCGTTCAACTTCGACGCGATAACGTCGGACGGCGCGCTGACCATCGTCGGCACGTCGGACAACGATTCCGGCATAATGGGCGCGTATATGCTTTCGGACGGCAGCGCCAAGGCGGACTTCGCTCTGACCGATCTCATTTCGGACGGGCTGTCCTCCGACGTCGGCATATTCTATGATTATTCGAGCGAAACGTGGCGCATTCCCGTCGTCGATCTTATGATAACGGGCGGCGCGTATTCCGAGACCTCTCCCGCTTCCGACGAAGCGGAGCAGGCGTGGAAGAACGGTAAAGTCACCGAGCAGTTCGCGGCGGAGATCGCCGCGCTTGCGGAGTACTTCGGCGGCTGCGACCTTACGACGCTGACCGCAGCCACGAACGCCGCGGCGTACACCTGGCTGGGTACGACGGGGATAGCGACGGGCGGAGCCGTCTACACTATGAGCGGCATACTCGTCGCGCTGATAGTAGTGGCGATCGCGCTCGCGGTAAAGTTCGGCGGTTTCGGCGTGGTGCGCGCTCTCAAAGGTCTGGGCGGCGTAGCGCTCGTTATGGGTCTGTCGCTTGCGGCGTTTGCGGCGGCGTACTTCATCCTCGGCTCGCTGATGGCGGCGTTCGGCGTGATAACGCTGAATATGCTGACGACTGCAAAGATGATGAGTCCGGCTCTGCTCGTCCCCGCGATAGCGTTCGCGGCGGCGGTCAGCTGCGGATTTTATCCGATCATAAAGAAAGGCTTCAAGGTCAAGGCGGCGGACTGCGTCCGCGGCGGCGCGCTGCTGCTCGCCGTCATAGGCGCGGCGTTCGGCTTCGCGTATCCGCAGGCGGCTCTGCCGTTCATAATAACGGGTCTTGCGCTGATGGCGGTGATGATCGCGAGCACGATGCTAAAACGCGTATTCAGGGAGAAGTTCGGCTTCGGTATCGAAAGGCTCTTCCTGTATACGATCCCGATGATGTTCGCTCTGCCTTTCCTCGTGCAGACGATAATGACGGCGGGCGTTATGGTAGTGACGTATTCCGTGATATTCCTGCTGCTGGCGGTCACGCTGCTGCTCTCGTCGATAACGCCTTACTTCGACTATCTGCAGCCCGTGATGACCGACGCGTTTGCAAAACTGCCCAAGCATACCGTCCCCGTCATAGAAACGGTGACGGAGGAAGTGGAGAACGAAGTCAAGAAAGGCCGCTATACGACGGTGACGGAGGAACGCCTCGTCAAGCACAAGGTGGCGTGGAACTACCACAACTGGTTCGGCGTGCTCGTGCTCTGCGTCGTGACGATCGCCGCGCTGCTCCTCTCGTGCAGCCTCGGCGCGTACGCGGCGACGAACTTTGCTCTGAACAGAACGACGGCATACGACTATAAGTACGCGGATATCCGCGACAGCGTGTTCGACAACTCCGTCGTCTGCTATATCAACGGCTCGTCGGGAAGCACGGGAACGTATACCTGGCTGATCAAGGACGAAGCGGTTTACCGCAACGTCAAGTATGCGGCGGGCGACGACTTCGACTGGTGGAACTGGTCGTGGAACGGCGACACGTTCGGCGGCGCTTACGAAATGACGGTCAACTCCGACGCGTCGGCAAATACCGACATATTCTCCAAGCCCGACAGCGACTCAATGCCGGACGGCTACGACGTGGTCAGTATCAACCCCGTAGACTCGGCGTACTCGCAGGTGTTTATGACGGTGAGCGGCATAGACCAGGGCGATAAGCTGACGATCTACGAAGGGGACATTTCCGATCCTTCCGAGGGCAGCCTCGCTTCGACGATATACCATATCGAGTTCAACGCTCCCGCCGACGAAGTGGAGATAGTCCTGCCTTACGGCACGGGTAGCTGCACAATGTTCGTCGAAACGGACGGTACGGTGCGCGCGACGGGTTATTGCTACAACACCTCCGGCAACCAGACGATAGTCAATGCGGGCGTGGACTACCGCGCGATGCGCGACGGTTATATCGACACATACGGTTACAGTATCGGTTATGCGGAAATAATATACGATGCGACCTGACGTCGGCGCGCGACGCGCGTAAAATACGGCTTGAAAAAGGCGGAAAAAATCGGTTCGGTTTTTTCCGCCTTTTTTCCGTCAAAGCAGTAGACAAAAGCGCGCGTATTTGCTATACTTGAAAAGACGATATAGTGCGCGTTCGACGCGCTCTGAAACATACCCGGAGGGGGACGAAATGGCAAAGATCGGAAAACCGAAAAACGCGTTGAGATTTTGCAGACCCGCGTCGTGGTGGGGGTCCGTCTGGCGCGAGGCGCTGCCGACGGGCAGCGGAGTGGTCGGAGCCGCCGTATACGGCGGCGCGGGCAGCGACGTCGTAATGCTCGGTCACCGCGATCTGTGGTGGCAGGGGCACGTCGGGGTCTTGCAGGACGTAGCGGACAAGGTGCAGTCCGTGCGCAAGAAGATGGACGATGACGATCCCGCGGCTGCGCAGAACATACTCTCGTCCGCGCTCATCTCCAAAAACTATCGTCCGCAGATGGCGTATCCGCTCCCTCTGTGCGATTTTCTCATCGATCAGCCGCTCGACCGTCCCGTCAGGGATTATCAGCGGACGCTGAATATGGATAACGGCGAGATAGCCGTTTCTTTCCGCGACGGCGCGACGAGATACGAACGCTCGTGCTTCGTTTCGCGCGCGGACAATACGCTGTGCTATCAGATAACCAAGGCGGGGAACAAGTCGATAGAGGCGACTTTCTCGCTCGCTCTGCACGACAAGTTCAACGCGCGCACCCCCGTATCCGTCAGCAAACTGCCCGAGGGCGTGAACGTCAGATACGAGAATTACTTTATGTATTTCTCCGCGCGTTCGGACAACGGCACGGAATTCGGCTGCGTGGCGCGCATAAACTACTTCGGCGGTACGCAGTCCGTAGACCCGATGAAGGGTATTACGATAAAGGGCGCGGAGCGCGTGCTCGTGCTCGTCCGCCCGTTCATTGAGAGTCAGCGCGAAAAGGAATGGAAACGGCTGAAAACGGAGCTGACTTCCGTCCGCCTGACATACGACAAACTGCTCAAAGAGCATACCTCGCTGCACTCGAAGCTGTTCGGTTCAGCCGACCTCGACTTTGCCGCGGACGGCAGGGACGACGCGGTGGAGGACCTGATAGACAGGACGGTCAGAAGCGGCGAAATGCCTCCCGCGCTCGCGGAAAAGCTGTGGGCGTTCGGAAGATTCCTGCTCATATGCTCGTCCTCTCCCGAAACGCTGCCCTCCGCGCCTTACGGAGTGTGGTGCGGCGACTACAAAGCGCCGCTGTCGCATATCGACGCGTCGGGAAGTTTGCAGGCTATGTACGACCAGACTCTCGCGGGCAACTTATGCGAATACGTCGAAAGCATATATAACTACTATTCGTCCGTCACGGACGACCTGAAAAAAAACGCGAGCCGCCTTTACGGCTGCCGCGGCATAATGATACCGTCCGTAATGGCGCACGGTACGGGCGCGCTCGGCTCCGTCGAGCCGGGAGTGATCCATTTCACGGCGGCCGCGGGATGGATAAGCGGGCTGCTGTTCGACTACTGGCTGTTTACGGGCGACGACAAGTTTCTCAAAACCAAAGCCATGCCGTTTATGAAAGACGCCGCGACGTTCTACGAGGAGTTTCTCAAACTCAAAGACGGCAAATACGAAGCGTGCCCTTCTTACAGCCCTGACACCACGCCGGGCAACTACGTTATGGGCGACGACGAGCTGGGCATAGCTCGCAACTCGACGGTGGATTTCGCCGTTCTCCGCCGCCTGCTCTGCGATCTGATACGCGGCAGCGCGGTCACGGGGCTGTATAAGGACGAGGTCAAGAAGTGGGAGTATATGCTGACATGTATTCCCGCATACGCGATGAACGCCGACGGCACCGTCAAGGAATACATAGATCCCGCGTTCGCGGACAACGACCGTTCGCCCTCCTGCGCGGAGTTCTATCCGATGTTCCCGGGCACGGAGGTCAACGCGCTCACGTCCGATCTGCTGCGGTGCTTCGCGCAGACGGCGAAAAAGAAATTCGACGCCGCAAAGCGCAGTTTCACGAGCGCTCAGACGGCGAGATATGCGAATATCTTCGCCCGCGCGGGTGAGGGAGACGAGGCTTACGGCGCGCTCACGCGTATGGTCAGGTCGATGTGTATGAACAACCTCGTGTTTGCCCGCAGCGACTGGCGCGGGATGGGAATGGGCGTGTCCGACGGCTGGGCGGCGTATTCCGTCGAGCCGAATATGGCGGCGACGAACGCCTTGCAGGAGATGTTCGTGCAGTCGTTCGATAATTGCGTGAGCATACTGCCGGCGCGTCCGCAGGCGCTCTCGTCGGGCAGCGTGAGCAACTTTATGACGCGCGCGGGCGTCGAGGTCGTTTCTCTCGAATGGAACGGCAGGAAAAGCGCGGCGACGGTCAGACTCAAATCGCGCAAAGCGCGCGAGATAAGCGTGAAACTGCCGTCGGGCGCAAGCTACCGTCCCGGCAAAGGCGGAGAGAAGTTCGACGCGGAGCGTTCGCTGATAACCGAACTCAAACTTCCCGCGAACAAAGTGGTGAGCATAGACATAAGGTACTGAAATGAAGATATTCATAGTCGGAATAAACGGAAAGATGGGCGGGGCGATATGCGCCTGCGCCGAAAGAGAGGGAATAGAAGTCGCGGGCGGTCTGGATATAACCCCCGGCGGGAAATATCCCGTGTTCGCGAAAGCTGCGGATGTGGACGTCGCGTTCGACGTAATCATAGACTTTTCCCGTCCCGCGTCGCTTGACGGGGTGATCGCGCTCGCCGAAGCGCGCAAAGTCCCCGCGGTGCTCGCGACCACGGGCTACGCGGAAGAGCAGCTTGCAAAGATCGCCGCGCTCGCGGAAAAAGTCCCCGTGTTCCGCTCGGCGAATATGAGCCTCGGGGTCAACGTCGTGGAGAGCGTGCTTCCCGCGCTCGCGTCCGCGCTCGGCGGGTTCGACGTTGAGATCGTCGAAGCTCACCACAACCGCAAGGTGGACGCTCCGTCCGGCACGGCTTTGCAGATGCTCGAAGCCGTCAAAAAAGGGCTGCCCTACGAGCCGCGCGAAGTTTACGGCAGACAGGGCGAGTGCAGACGCGAAAAGGGCGACATAGGCGTGCATGCCGTGCGCGGCGGCACGATAGTGGGCGAGCATACTGTTATGTTCATCGGCGAGGACGAGATAGTGGAGATAAAACACACAGCGCTCTCGCGCAATATTTTCGCCGTCGGCGCGGTCAGAGCCGCGGCGTTCCTGATCGGCAAAGAGCCGGGTACATACGATATGAACGATTATATCGCCGCGGGAAAACGCGGCTGAACGAGGATCCCGCCGTGCGGTTATATCCGCAGCGGCGGTCTGCATAAAAAAATCCCGAAGTGCGCTTCGGGATTTTTTTATCGCTTCGGATCGTTTGCCGTTATCGGTATGACGGGCACGGAGATCGATCGGCTTATACTTTCGTCGTATGCTACGACGATGACCGCCGCTCCGTAAAGCCGTTGCAGATCGTCGTCGTCCGTTACGAAATTGCGCGAATGCACGATCTCTTTGCCGCCGGAGAGGAACGCATACGTCAGGCGGGTCTTGAACCTGCCGCGTTTTATTCGCAGCGGCACGGCGCAGCGCAGCGCGCCCCGATCGAATACCTCGTCGCATTTCTGCGCTTTTTTCGAGTAATAAGCGGGGACTGCGAATCCCAACGCCGTAAAAAAGGCGGCCGGCGCGAGAATGATAAAACACATCGGTTCGAGGAATATGCCGAACAGTATCACGACGACGGCAAAGAGCGGGAAAAACAGCCGCGCCGCGGCAAGCGCCGTAACGTCGTAGCCGTCGAGAAAGAAATCCGTCATCCGTCTTTCTCTGTCCGGCTCGGGCGAGAGCGCGCGGAGGTATTCGTCCGCTTCGGCGAGGGAGGAGAACTTACCGTTTTCCGAACGGATGAACGCAAGCTCTCCGCTGCCGTAAACGACGGGATCGAACGCGTCGATCTCCGTCGTTTTTTTACTCTTGCGGTTCGTCATTTTCAGAATCTGATCTTATCTGATATATACTCTTCGAGCTTGTCCGCGTCTATCCTGATCTGCTGCATGCTGTCGCGGTCGCGCACGGTCACGGTGCCGTCCTTTTCGGTGTCGAAGTCGACGGTGACGCAGTACGGCGTGCCTATCTCGTCCTGGCGGCGGTAACGCTTGCCGATGGAGCCGGCTTCGTCGTAGGTGCACATAAAGGATTTGGCAAGCCGCCTGTATATCGCGCGGGCGCGCTCGCCGAGATTCTTTTGCAACGGGAGCACGGCGGCTTTATATGCCGCGATCGCGGGGCTGAAATGCATTACGATGCGGGTCTCGCCGTTATCCAGCAGTTCTTCGTCGTACGCTTCGGTGAGCGCGGCGAGCATCAGTCTGTCCGCGCCGATGGAGTATTCGATGACGTAGGGGATGTACTTTTCTCCCGTAACGGGATCGGCGTATTCCATATTCTTGCCCGAAAACTCGG
Source organism: uncultured Clostridia bacterium (assembly GCA_944372345.1). Classification (GTDB taxonomy): domain Bacteria; phylum Bacillota; class Clostridia; order Christensenellales; family Pumilibacteraceae; genus Protoclostridium. Next base: position 31,404 of record CALVYT010000034.1, on the reverse strand, counting down.
AGTGGCGGGAGAGATCGTAGTCCGTGCGGTTGTGTATGCCGTTCAGCTCGCTCCAACCGATGGGGAACAGGTACTGTATGTCGCACGCCGCTTTCGCGTAGTGCGCGAGTTTGTCGTGATCCTTATAGCGCAGGTGCGAGGGGTCGAAGCCGAGGTCGACGAGGAAGTCCCACGCCGCCTTTTTATAGTAGTCGTACCACTCTCCGTCCGTGCCCTTCTTGCAGAACCACTGGTGCTCCATCTGCTCGAACTCGATCGTGCGGAAGATGAAGTTGCCCGGGGTTATCTCGTTTCTGAAAGCCTTGCCGATCTGTCCTATGCCGAACGGGACTTTGGTGCGCGTCGTGCGCTGTACGTTGAGGAAGTTCACGAACTCGCCCTGCGCCGTTTCGGGGCGGAGATAGACGACGTTCTGTCCCTCTTCGGTAACGCCTCTGCTCGTTTCAAACATAAGGTTGAACGTGCGTATGGGGGTGAAGTCGCTCTTGCCGCACTTGGGGCAGGTGACGTGGTGTTCGCGGATATACGCTTCCATTTCCTCGTTGGTCATCGTGTCGGGATTGACCTTGCCTTTGGAATGCGCTTCGATGAGGTTGTCCGCGCGGTGGCGCGTCTTGCAGAACTTGCAGTCCATCTTGGGGTCGGAGAACGAGGTCGTATGCCCGCTCGCTTCCCATACGCGGCTGTTCATAAGTATCGCCGCGTCCACGCCGTAGGAGTTGTCGCTCTCCTGCACGAATCTCTTCCACCAGGCGCGTTTGATATTGTTCTTTATCTCCACGCCGACGGGACCGTAGTCCCAGGTGTTTCCCATGCCGCCGTAGATCTCGCTGCCGGGGTAGATGATGCCGCGACCCTTGCAGAGATTTACGAGCTTGTCCATAGTAGCTTTCATTGTTTCGTCTCCGTTTGATTATTGCCGTAATATAATAGCAGAATATGCGCCTGCTGTCAAGCGTGCGGCGCGTCGACGTAAAAAACATACTATGTCGCGTAACATTATTTTGCCCGCGGCAATACTATGAAGTAGGATATCCTCCGACCGAAGAAGAAATCGAAGGCGCACCCGAGAGGAAAGCCCCCGCCGCCGCTGCGGAAAGACGTCGCCGCAAGCGGCGGGCAAGGGCGAGATCGACGGACGAAGGATCCGAAAAACGAAAGGGAGGGAACAAAGGATGTTCAATCAGGGTTGCGGTTGCAACGACATATTCGTCATACTGCTGCTCCTGTGCTGCTGCGGCGGCTCGGGCGGCGGATGCGGATGCGGTTGCGGCTGCGAAAAGAAGATAGACTGCTGCGATCTCGTATTCTTATGGCTGCTGATGTCCTGCTGCGGATGCTGCAAGAACGACTGCTGCTGCAAATAAAGTACATACCGGCGCACGCTTTCAACAAAAGACCTGAGGCGCGTTTCCGAAAGGGGGAGCGCGCCTTTTCCTTTGCCGCAGCAGCGCGGCGCGGAAAAACATACTCCATTCGCTTGCCATTGCCGCCGAAAAATGATAAAATAGCATAAGCGCGGAGTGCGCGCGGCGCGTCACGGATCTCCCGGACGCAGCCGACGGTAAAATCTCATAACGCTGCGGGCACCGTTTTCGGGTCCGACGGAGGCAGAACAATGAACAAAAAAGCAACGGGCGTCGTCGCGACGCTCGGTATCATGGCGGCGGTCATCGTCGTCGCGACGCTCGTCGACAAATCGTATTCGTTCGGGCTGTCGCAGATATACGGCGCGTCGCTCGCGGTGTGCTCGCTCGTGTGCGTGACGCTTTCGGCGACGCTGTACCGCAATTTCTTTTATTCGATAGCCGCGGGCGCGTTCTTCGGAATATCGTCGTTTATATTCGCGTTCATATTTCCGAGCCCGCTGTTTCAGAACCCGCTCGTTTCCGTGGTCCCGCGCCTGTTCGTCGGTATCGTCGGGTACGGCGCATACCGCCTCGCGGGTCTGGCGGCGAAAGGTCTGGCTCTGGCGGCGGAAAAGACGCGTTTCCCGTTTCCCGTTTCCGTGATACTCGCGGCGCTCGGCGCGGGAGGAGCCGCCGTCTATATAATTTTCGCGCGCTCCGCCCTGAACGCCGCTCTGTTTTTCGTCCTGCTCTGGCTCATCGTGCTCGCCGAACTGTTCCTGATCGGCTTTGCGACGGCTTGCGGCGTGAGAAAGTACGGCAAAGGCGGAAAGCGCGGGCGGGAGCATTTCGCGCTGTCGGTGGGGGCGTTCTTCACGGCGGTGGCGAACACCGCGCTCGTGCTGCCGATGATGTATCTGTTCGCCGCTCCCGGCACTTACGGCTCGCTCGCCGACGTATACGCCGCGCTGATGCTGATAAACTTCCTTCCCGAACTGCTCGCCGCGACGATAGTGACCCCGTTCGTGACGATCGGCGTGCGCAGGGGTCTGCGGCTGGACGTCGACGGTCTGCCGCGCGGCAGGAGCGGAGAGGATAAGAGCGCGGGCGGACAGAACGCGCCCGATCGCGGGGACGAAGACGGAACGAAAGGCCCCGGCGGCGGAACGAAAGACTGCGGCGCGGAAAAGGACGAAAAGGCGGGTAACGGGTAATGCTGCTTGCGATAGACATAGGAAATACCAATATCAAAATAGGAGTGTTCGATTCGGACAAGCTCGTGCAGTCGCTTCGGCTGTCCACTTTGCAGGGGCGCACGGGCGACGAGTACGGAATGGATATAGTCGGCAGACTGCGTTCGGGCGGCATTTCTCCGGGCGACGTCACGGGGGCGATAATGTCCTCCGTCAATCCGGGTATGAATTACACGTTCGAACACGCCTGCGATTACTATCTCGGGATGAAACCGCTCGTGGTCGGCTCGGGCATAAAGACGGGCATCAACATAAAGTACGACAACCCGAAGGAAGTGGGCGCGGACAGAATAGTCAATTCCGTGGCGGCGTATTACACCTACGGCGGTCCGTGCATAACGATAGACTGCGGCACGGCGACGACGTTCAACGTCATCGGCGAAAAGGGCGAATTTCTCGGCGGCGCGATAGGTCACGGACTGAAAAGCGCGGCGGAAGCGCTGTCGACGTCGGCGGCGAAGCTGCCAGAGGTAGAACTCGTGCTCCCTCCGAAAGTGCTGGGAAAGAATACGATAACCAATATGCAGTCGGGACTGATACAGGGATATATCGGTATGGCGGAGCGCATAGTGCGGCTGCTCCGCGAAGAAACGGGCTTTACGTCGGCGAAAGTCATCGCGACGGGCGGGCTCAGCGAACTGATATACAATAACAGCGACGTCATCGACGTGATAGACAGGACGCTGACTCTGCGCGGGCTGAACATAATATATAAGCTCAACGCCTGACGCGCGGCGGTTCTGACGCGACAATTACGAATAATTTCAAAGGACATACATCTATGACAAAGACGGTTAATGTGGCAATCATGGGCATAGGCACGGTGGGAGGCGGTACTTACGAGATACTGACCGAAAACCGCGAATTTATGCTGCGCACGCAGGGGATAGACTTCCGCGTCAAAAAGGTGCTCGACAAAGACCTCGAACGCATCCGCAGCTTCGGCATACCCGAGAGCGCGGCGGCTTCGAGCGTGGACGAGATAGCCGCCGACAAGGATATAAGCATCGTCGTCGAAACGATGGGCGGCGTCGAGCCGGCAAAGACGTTTATCGAAAAAGTGCTGCTCTCGGGCAAGAGCGTGGTCACGGCGAACAAGGAGCTCGTTTCCAAGCATTGGCCCGCGCTCGAAGCCGCCGCGAAGAAGGGCGGCGCGGGGCTGTACTTCGAAGCGTCCTGCGTGGGCGGCGTTCCCATCATCCGCGCTTTGCAGGAGGGCTTGCAGGCTAACCATATCAACTCCATAGTCGGCATCATAAACGGTACGACGAACTATATCCTGACGAAAATGACGGAAGAGGGAATGGGGTACCACGACGCGCTGAAAGAAGCGCAGCAGCTCGGCTACGCCGAATTCAATCCGACGGCGGACGTCGAGGGCTTCGACGCGGCATATAAGCTGTCCATACTCGCGTCGCTCGCGTTCCACACCTGCGTGCCCTATCAGACGATATACCGCGAGGGCATAACCAAGATCTCCAAGGCGGACATAAAGACGGGGCTCGAACTCGGCTACCGCATAAAGCTGCTTGCGATAGGCAAACGCCGCGGCGACGTCATCGAGGCGCGCGTGCACCCGACGTTCGTTCCCGCGTCCCATCCTCTCGCGGGCGTGGGCGGCTCGTTCAACGCCGTTTACGTCAACGGCGACTTCGTGGACGACCTGATGTTCTACGGCAGAGGAGCGGGCGCGCGCCCGACGGGCAGCGCGATAGTCAGCGACGTGGTATACGCCGCCAAAGCCGCCGCGCCGCTGTACTCCGACTTCGTCAACGACGGCAAGGTCGCGGACGGGATCGAGATCACGGGCGATTTCAGCAGCAAGTATTACCTCGCCGTATCCGTCAAGGACGTGCCCGGCGTGCTGGCTGCGGTCGCGGGGGTGTTCGCGAAGCATAACGTCGGCATAGAGAGCGTTTCGCAGCGCTCGGGCGGCAGCGGAGCGGTCATCGTATTCCTCACCCATACGGCGCTCGAAAGCGACGTTAAGGCGTCCGTGACGGATATAGAGCAGCTGGACGACACCAACAAGGTGGAAAGCCTTATAAGAGTGCTCGCCTGACCGCGAATTTATTATTAAAATTCACAAAAAGCGAAAATTCGTTTGACAACTCCGAGCGCATTATAATATAATTAACGGAGTATTGTAAACAAGTACAAACCGAAGGAGACATCCATGTCAAGAATCACGAAGAAAACCGCGGCGATAATCATTGCGTTCGTTCTTGCGTTCGCTCTTGCCGTCGCAACGGTTATGACTTACGGCGGGTTTACCTTTGCTTCCGCAGCGGGAGCACAGGCGGCTGCCGTGGTCAACACCAAAGTGACCGACTACGTCAAATACGGCGGCACCGCCACCGTTGCGGGACCCGAATCGGGTGCGGAACTGACGGTAGTAACGCCGGGCGGTCTTGAACTGACGACGACCGAAGGGCTCACCGCGAGCGGCAGCAACTATACGTTCCCCGCCGACGAACTGGGCATATACCGCGTGACGTATGAATTTACGAGCGGTGGCAAGTCGGGCAGCTACTATTATAATATAGAATGCTATATGGACTATGAATTTATGTTCATAGTGGACGGTTACGGCTCGTCCATCCCTTCCTATAAGCAGAGGGGGACGGGTGACGCTGCGCAAGTGACCCTTCCGGGTGCGACGCTCTACTACTACGACGAGGACGATGAGGAATGGTTCCCCGTGGACGGCAACGACGAGATCGAGAGCAGGATCTACGTCCGTGTGACTGAGCCGGACGGCACGTCGACCGAGTATGAAGTGGGCGGCGCTTCGTGGACGGATGATAACAGGATAGTGACGGCGGACACGCTGGGAACTTACTTCTTCACATACTACGCGCAGGTCGCGGGCGGCAAGAACGTGATGTCCGAGCAGTACACGATGCAGGTGCAAAGCTCGTTCACCGACAACGAAGCTCCCACTCCCAAGATCTCCGGCGTGGACGCGTCCGAATCCATCGGTACGGAAGTGACCATTCCCGCAGCCGAACTCAGCGATAACTACGACGAGCGCGTCGGCGTTTCGATAACCGTCGAACACGTCTATGACGGCGCTTCGGAAGCGAGTCCCGTGGTCGCGGCGGTCGTCGACCCCGTGACGGGATATGTCGAGAGAGACGAGGCGGGCAATCCGCTCTACTACCTCGCTGACGAGAGCGACGAGAGCAGAACGACGTACTCTTACGGCGAGGACGGCGAACGCGAAACGACGACGGATGCTGCGAAGGCGGTCGTGGTAACGTTCGACAACAACAACTTTATGAGCTTCTATCCGACCGAAACGGGCAGATACGATCTCGTTTATAAGGCGTACGACAGTTCCGGTAACGAGACAGCCGAATATCCGTATACGATCATCGTTTCGGATACCACGGCTCCCGTGTTCGAGGAATTCGAGTCCGATCTCGTCCCGACCCGCTGGGGTCTGGGCGGCGTGAACCGCAAGTGGGTGAGCGGCGACAGCGGTACGGAGACCGAAGAGGGTGTAGCGCTCGACGATCTCGACGTCGCGTTCCCGATCCCCGAACTCGTAGACAACAACAATGCGGACGCAGACCTCCGCGTCTCCTTCAACGTATCGGATACGGACGGCAGAACGCTGCTTTCGTTCACGAATATCTACGCGACGGAGTATTCCGCGTCCGTCCGTTCCACCAACCCCAACTACGACGGCGGTAAGACGTATGCGTTCTTCCGTTACTGGGAGAATGATGCGTACACCGTCGAGGGCGGAATGCTGAAAGGCGAGGGCGTTCCCGAGAACACCTATGTTCTTGTTGAATACGATCCTATTACGGGCGAATACACCGGACATTTCAACTTCGCCCTCTACAATTCCTCCGCTTCCAAGACGGGCGATTACAGCGTGACTTACACCGCACGCGACAGAGTGGGCAACAGCAGCACGCAGTCCTTCAATATTTCCGTCGAAAGCTCGCTGACCGACGTTTCCGCTCCGAGAGCGGAGTTCGACGCTCCCGACTACCTCGTGTTCCGCGAGTATGAAAAGGACGTCACGATCGACGACGTGATCTTCTCCGACACGCGGGACAGCAGACTCAGCGTCGAGTACTACCTCGTTTACGCTCCCGGCGACAACGACGCGTCTTATGACGGCACGGGCGACGTTCCTGCGTTCGATGAGCTCCTTGACGGGCTGACCGAATACGAGGGCGGCACGGCTGCCGGCACGGCGGGCTATATCGAGCTCGACCGCACCGCGGGCACCAACACGCTCACGCTCGTAAACGAAGGTACTGGCAACGAACTCAAAGTCACGAACGCCGACGGCAGAGATCTGACCGTGACGGTCGCGGACGACGAGGGCTATGTATACGTTGCGGCGAAAGCGACGGACGACGTCGGCAACGTCAGCGAATACGTCGTTCCCGTCGAAGTCATTCCTTCAAGCAGCTTTACTTCCGCGCCTGAGCTTACGCTCGGCTCCCAGGACGTCGACGGCGTGGCGGGCGAAGAACTGCTGTTCGGTTCGGCTACGATAGCTTACAGCCCCGCTCTTCGCGATTACACGGGCTTTGAGATATACGTCCAGCGCGTGATGAACGCCGACGGCGACGCTGTCGACGAGAACCCGCTCGGAGATGTCTCCTTCGAAACATACAGATCCAACGACGGTTTTACCGGTCAGCTTGCAAATAAGATATTCATAGACAATATCCGCTTCACTCCGTCCAACACCGGAACCTATATGGTTGTCGTCCGCGCGTTCGACGCGATGGGCAACAGCACGGTGCAGATGGCGTTTGCGGAGATAAGCGCGAAAGGCGACGACGACAACACCGGAATAGTTTCCGCATCCGCGCTTCCTTCTACTCTCGAAGTAGGCAGGACGTACGAGCTCAACGATTCGTATTCCGGCGTTTCCGTACCGGGTGCATCCACGAACAATTACAGCCTCGTCCGCAGCATCAGCGGCGGCAGAATGTCGCTGATGGGCAGCGAAGTCACCGTTTACTCCGCGGGCTACTATGAATTCGCCGACTATGCGGTCGAGTACGTCAACAGCGATACGCAGACCGATAATAACCTTTGCGCCGCGATCAAGTACGATTACGTTAACAGAAACGGTGACGCCCCGGCGGAAGGTAACTACGCGGGCGTGACGACCGGTGGCGCGGATTACGCTTACGAGGGCATAGCTTCCGCGAACAAGATGCTTGCCACGAAGATCGTGAGCGCGAGCGACACGGCTACCGCGACGCTCGAAGCGCAGGGTGCGATCCCCGTTTACAGTCAGCTGTATACGAATGATTCTCCCGCGTTCGTGGTGCTTCCCAACGTCTCGGCTTACACCTCCAACGGCGCGGCTACGGACATCTCGGTGCAAGTGACGCACGCGGACGGCGCGACGCCCAAAGTCTATATGGCGGGCGACGTCATACCGTCGACCTACAAAGACGCGTTCGAGCAGTACTGCGAGGACAACGATATTGACTTCGTCGGCAATATGGCGATGTTCGTTCCCGATGACGACGGCGTTTACACGGTCGTGTATACTGCGGTCATCAACAATATGGTCAGCAGCGACCTTCTGACGTTTGAAGTCAAGGCGGGCGACGTCATTGCTCCCGACTTCACTGCGGCAGTAGGCGTGATCAACGGCGTGACGTATCCGAGCGATTATTCCAGACCGTCCGCGTCGACGGGCGATTCCTTCGACTTCGCGTCGATCGATGTCAAAGACGATTCCTCTGCGGGCTACTCTTACGAGAAAGTGCTCATCGATCCGAGCGGTTCGACGATCGCGACCGTAACGTCGCGGAATCTCGCAAACAGCGGTACGTCGTATGAGCTCTCCACGTCGGGTAACTACACGGTGCGCTACACCGTCACCGACGACGCGGGCAACTCGTCCTATATTCAGTACACGATAGTCGTGACGGACAGCACCGGCAACGTTTCCAGCGGAGCCGCAACGGTCCTTGCCGTAGTGCTCATAGTTGTAGGCGTCGTGCTGATCGCGGGCGTGGTGATCTACTTCGTCAGATTCAGACGCAGAAAGCCTGCCGGCAAGAAAAACTGATAACGACAAATAATTCGTAAATCTGCCGCCGAAAATTCGGCGGCGGATTTTTTATATGCTTTCCGTGCTCCGCAAGCGGGCGAAAAAGATTGAAATCCCCGCGCTTTTGTAGTATAATTAAATTATGTACGATGTCTGCATAATCGGCGGCGGCGTTCTCGGCTGCGCCGTCGCGCGCGAACTGTCGCGTTACAGCCTGTCCGTCGCGGTGGTGGAAGCCGCTGACGACGTGTGCTGCGCCGAGCCTGCCGCCGGCGGGATCGTGTGCGCGGCTCGCACTCTCGCGCCCTTCCGTCCCGCGGCGGCGAAGTATGCCGCGACGGGCGAGAAGATGTTCCGCGCATACGCGGCTGCTCTCGGCGTGCCCTATATGCAGACCGGGTGTATGACCGCGTTCTTCGACGACGCGGACGGAGCGCGCATGCTCGCCGTGAACGCCCGCAGGTGCGGCGTGGGCTGCACGGAACTGACTGGCGAGGAAGCGGTCGCGGTCGAGCCTGCGTTGGCTTCTGCGCATATTTTACGGGCGGCATATTTCCCGAACGCGGGGGTAGTCGACGCGTGCGCGTTCGTTTATGCTCTGCGGCGCAATGCTGAGCGCAACGGAGCGGAATTTATATTCGGCTTCACGCTTTCGTCGGCGGAGTTTACCGCTGACGGAGCGTCGCTGCGTTCGTCGTCTGGCGAGGTCGTGGAGGCTCGCCGCGTAGTCAACTGCGCGGGGAACGGCGGAGGACAGGTCGCGCGCGCTCTCGGCGATTTTATTTACATAAGTCATCGCTCGGGCAATTACGCGTATGCGGACGTGCCGTCCCGCCCCTCCATGCCCGTGTTTTTCGAGAGAGCGGGGTATGTTTCTCCCGATCCCCGCGGCGGGTATTTCGTAGGAGCGGACACCGCCGACTGCGCGCGAACCGTTCCCGAAGTGACGGGCGCGCCGGACGCGCGTCGCGCCTTGCGCGACAGGGCGGGGCTTTCCGCCGAGAACGCGGCGGGGTACGCGGACGTGCGCGCGCTAATGCGCGGCGGCGATCTTTACGAAGCGTGCGGCAAGTCGCCCTGCGTGCTGCACCTGCTCGGAGCGGGGGCGTTCGGTATCACGGTCGCGCCCGCGCTGGCGACGGCTTACGCCCGCAGTCTGCGGGCGGAGAAGCGCGCGGATTTTCTGCCCGTGGAGCGCGGTATCGTCCGCGCCGCAGCTTTAAGCGCGGCGGAGAGGAACGCGCTCGCTTCCCGAGAGCCGCTTTATGCGAACGTCGTTATGACCGATCCGTATGTTACGGAGGGCGAGATAGCGGAAGCGATCGCCCGCGGAGCGCGCAGCGTTCGGGGCGCGGCGCGCAGACTACTGCCGGGGCGCGCTGAGCCGGACGCGCGCTTTGCGGAAGCGTTCGGGCGGCTGACTGAACGGGAGGGGATATGAGAACGGACGTGCTCGTCATAGGCGGAGGCCCCGCGGGAATGGCGGCTGCCGCCGCCGCGGCGGACGCGGGAGCGCGCGTTCTGATCGCGGAGCCCTTCGCGTTCGGCGGCAGACTGACGTATCACATCGACTGCCGCTACGGCGCGCCGTTCGGCGAAGAAACGACGGGACCGCAGTTCGCCGCGCGGGCGCTCGCGCGGCTCGAAAGGCGGGGGATCGAGCGTATGCGCACGGCGGTGGTGCGCGTCGGCGAGAATATGACAGCGGAGACTGCGGGCGGCGACGGCAGTACGGTCTGTACGGCGAAAGCCGTGGTGCTCGCCTGCGGAGGGCGCGACGTGCCGTTCTCCGCGCTCGGGATCGCGCATACGTCGGGCGCGCGCGGCATACTCACCGCGTCGGACGCGCTGATGTCCCATTGCCTGTTCGGGCGCAAAATCGGGACGCGCGCTGTCGTGATAGGCGCGGGCGGCGAGGGAATGTGCGCGGCGTACCGCCTCGCTCTTGACGGAGTCGCCGTGGCTGCGATAGCGGAACGCAGGAGCGCGGTGAGCGCGTCCGCGCGCGAAAAACTCGAATGCGCGGACGATCTGCATATCCCCGTGACGACGGACGCGCGCATAACCGCCGTGCGCTCCGACGGCAGGGCGCTCGAAGTTCTGCTCGGCGAGTCGCAGCTGCGGTGCGACGCTGTCGTTGCGGCTGCGGGCAGACGTCCCGATCTTTCGCTGCTGCCGTTCGTCCCCCGCGACGTTTTCGGTATAGCGACGGTGGATTCGTCGTTTATGACGGCAAAGCCCGGCTTTTTCGCCGTAGGCGGCGCGCTGCACTCGTGCGGCGTGGGCGACAGGGCTTACGAGGAGGGCGCGGCAGCGGGCGCAGCCGCCGCGGCGTATGCTCTCGGCGGGGAGTTCGGGCGCAAGGCGTATTGGCTGCGTCCGTCGCGCGAAGTGTCTTACGTCGTCCCCGCGCGCGTCACGGCGGGAAAAGCCGCGTCCGTAGCCGTTCGCCCCGCGGCGTTTACGGGCAGAGGGCGGATAACGCTCCGCGGTTACGACGGGCAGCTCGTCGCGCGCTCGTCCGTGACGGCAGTGCATCCGGGCAGGGAAGCGTATGCGCGTTTCGGCGAGGGCGAGGTCGACCGCAACGTATTCGTCTGCATAGAGGAAGAAGAATGAAAGAGATGATCTGCACGCAATGCGAACGCGGATGTCTGCTTCGGGCGGACAGCGATCTTTACGAGATCAGCGTTTCGGGCAACGAGTGTCCGCGGGGGCGGGAATACGCCCTCGGCGAATACGCCTCTCCCGTGCGCACGGCGGTATTCAACGTCAGGGTGCGCGGAGGTACGGCTCCCGTAGTCGCCGCGAGAACGGCGCGTCCCGTTGCGGTCAACAAGATCCTCCCGTTGTCGCGGCTGCTTGCCAAGCTCGAAGTCGCCGCGCCCGTGCGGGAAGGTCAGACGCTTTTCGCCGCATTGCTCGGCGAAAGTTTGACGGCCGTTTCGTCGGTCGGAAGGAAAGAAATATGAACACGATAACCGAACGTCTGCGCATAGACGGCTGCGAACCGTTCGCGGTCAGCGCGGCTTTCATCGGAATGGAGGGAGCGGGGTACTCGCGCAGAAAGTTCACGCCCACGTCGGACGTGAGCCACCTCGAAGTATATCAGTACGTCGCTCCGTCGGGAGAGAAGATCGCGATCGTATACGATACCGTCGCGAAGATACTGACGGCGGACGCGCCGTCGGGCGCGCTCGAAGCGCTGCGCCCTCTGCTCCCCAAAGGCAGCGGCGCGGCAAAGAGCAGGCTCGGCCCTCTCCCGCCCAAAGCGAAAGAGGAGCAGCCGGAAACGCAGAAAAAAGCCGTCGTTCCCGCGGCGGATAAGGCTGTGAGGAAGAACCCGCCCGCCCTGCCCGCAAAGCGGCAGGCGCGCACTCCGATAGTGCGCGGCGTGCCCGTTCCGCCCGCCGTGCGCGAGGACGGGAAAGAGGAGCGGCGGGAGCCGGAAAAGACGAATAAGCCCGCCCGCGCCAGAACAAAGAAAGCGGACAAGCCGGCGGCGGTCAGCGAACTGCTCAAAGGCGTTACGCGCAAGCGGCTGGACTGGGCGCTGAAAGACCTGAAAACGGCGGACGGCGTCAAGGTGACGGCGCACGCGGGCGGCGTTTCGTGGACGCTCTGCGACTCATCGAAGAACGTTGCCGAACTATGCGCGGAAAAGGACGGCGTGCGTCTTACGGGCGTGCCGAACCCGCTGACCAAGGCAGTCAGGGACAGATTGACGAGCAAGTGCGATATGCGCCTGCTGCGCAAGTATCTGTCCGTATCGCTGCGCTATCTGTCCGAAACGAGCAGGATAGACCTTTCCAACGGCATAACCGACCTCAACAACGTGCCGCGGCTGTCCGATTATTCCATACTCCTGATGGCGCCCTACCGCGCTCTCGAAAAGCTGATATACGACTTGCAGCAGGCTGAGGGGATAAACGTCAAGATGATAGGTCAGGCATACGAAAAGGACGCGGAGGGACGTTATACGCTCAAAAAAGGGTATAAGAAGCGCATAGGCTCCGTCGTATACGCCGAAGTCATGGCTGCGCTCTACACGGAATATTACGCGACGCGCAATTTCTATACGCATTCTGAAAACGCGGCGGATATGCGTTCGCGCGGCATATCGGATAAGGCGGACGCGCAGCGCATACTCAAAAACCTGCTCGCGGTCATAGAATACAACTGCAAAAAACTCAGCGAGATCAATTTCTCGGTGGAAACGGAATAAAATGCGGAGGAACAGATGACAAAATATGTTGTTATCACCGGGGGCGTAGTCTCCGGCATAGGAAAAGGGATAACCGCGGCGTCGCTCGGCGCGCTGCTCAAAGCGCGGGGGTACAAAGTCACGCTGCAAAAGTTCGACCCGTATTTCAACGTCGATTCGTCCAATCTGTCGCCGTATCAGCACGGCGAGATATTCGTGACGGACGACGGCGCGGAAACCGACCTCGTCATAGGACATTACGAGCGGTTCATCGACGAGTGCCTGACGGGCAGGAGCGACATCACGAGCGGCAGGGTATACAGCAACGTGATAAGCAACGAGCGCGAGGGCAAGTACGACGGCAGCACCGTGCAGGTCGTTCCGCACATAACGGACGAGATACGCAACCAACTGCTGGCGCCGGACGACGGCACGATAGTCATAGTCGATGTCGGCGGAACGGTGGGCGACATCGAATGCAATCCGTTCCTCGAAGCGTTCAAACAGCTCCGCGTGCTCATAGGCAGCGACAATATAGCTTACGTCCACGTTTCTTACGTGCCGTTCATAGAGATGAGCGGGGAGCAGAAAACGAAGCCCACGCAGCATTCCGTCAAGGAATTGCAGAACGTGGGCATCCAGCCCGACGTCATCGTCTGCCGCTCGGACTATCCGCTCGAAGCGGGCAGCAAGAAGAAAATGGCGGCGTTCTGCAACGTGCGCCAGGACTGCATAATAGAAAATCTGACAACGGACAATATCCTCGCCATACCTCTCGAACTCGAAAGCGAGGGATTCGCGTCCGCGGTGCTGCGCAAGCTGAAACTCGAAGACAGGGAAGCAGATCTCACTAAGTGGGAAAAGGCGGCGAAAGCGGCATACGAGCAGGAGAGGGAGAAAAAGGTGCGTATAGCCGTCGTCGGCAAGTACGTCGAAATGCACGACGCATACGTTTCTTTGTTCGAGGCTCTGCGCTATTCGGGTTACGAACTCGGCGTGGACTGTGAAACGGAGGGAATAAGCTCGGACCGCATAACGGAAAGGAACGTGGCGCAAAAACTTGCGGGTTACGACGGGATCATCATTCCTGCGGGGTTCGGAGAGCGCGGATTCGCGGGCAAGATAGCCTGCGCCGGTTATGCGAGAGAGCACGACGTGCCCTGTCTTATGATAGGTCTGGGCGCGCACGCGGGGGTAGCGGAGTTCGCGCGCAGCGTCCTCGGTATGAAGGACGCCGACAGCCGCGAGTTCGACAAAAAGACATCCGTCCCCGTGATATGCGAAGGCGCGGTGCCGTTCAAGAAAGGCGCGCACAGGACATCCGTCGTGGAAGGTACTCTTCTGCACGAGGCGCACGGAGCGCGTGAGATATTTATGCGCCACCGCCACCGCTACGAGATGAATCCCGATTACGCCGCGGCGCTGAACAAGAGCGGTATGCTTGTTTCGGGAATATCCGACGACGGGTATATAGACGCATACGAACTGCCCGTCAAAAAGTTCTTTGTCGGAACGGCGTTCCAGCCCGAGTTCAACGCCAAGGTGGGACGCCCCGACAAACTGATAACTCTGTTCCTTTCCCGCGCCGTTTCCGGCTGACGGAAAAGGGGATTATTGCCCCGGACGGGCTGCTGCATAGGCGGCAGCCCGTCCCTTATATCGTCGTTACGCAAAACGGCGGAAAAAGACTTGACATAAAGGGGCACGGGTATTATAATATAAAGGACGGTCGGGCGAAGGCGCTCTGCCGAAAAATCCAATAACGCAAGCGTGGGCGCAAAATTTCATTGCCACGCATTCCGTATGTATACACCGTTAGGACAAAGACTCAAAGAATTAAGGACGGAACGCAACCTCACTCAGCGGCGCCTTGCAAGCGATCTCGACATAAGGACGGTCACTTATCTGCGGTACGAAAAATCGCAGAGGGAACCGCCGATCTCGCTTCTTGTTACCATCGCGCGCTATTACGGAGTGACCGTAGACTACCTGCTCGGTCTGCAATAACGCGATCGCATAATAACCGCACGGACAAAACGCGGAGACTCACGTCGCCGCATTTTTCCGCACGCTTTTATCGGTCTTGCGGCGGGGCGGCCGTATAGCGTATGGGCTGGCGCGGATAAAATCTATCGCAGCATAAAAGCGGCGGACTTGATGTCCGCCGCTTCGCCGTTATATTCCTTTTTCGTCCGCGCGGGCGGTTTCGGCGTTCAGTCCGCCGTTACTCCGTCGACGCGGAAGCTCTGCGTTCTGTCGGGACCTACGCCGACGAGGATTATCTTGCAGCCGATCTCTTTCTGTATGAACGCGAGGTAGCCGACAGCCGCCGCGGGAAGGTCGGACAGGCTCGTCGCTTTCGTGATGTCCTCCGTCCAGCCGGGAAGCGTTTCGTATACGGGCGTGCATTTTTCCAGTTCGCGGATATCGGCGGGGAAGTCGGTCAGTATCTTGCCGTCGCAGTCGTAACCGACGCACACCTTGATCTCGGGCAGACCCGTCAGCGTATCCAGCTTGTTGAGAGCGATGCCCGTCAGTCCGTTCACGCGCACGGCGTAGCGGAGGATAACGAGATCCAGCCAGCCGCAGCGGCGCGCTCTGCCAGTGGTAACGCCGTACTCGAAGCCTGCTTCGCGTATGAAGTCGCCCGTTTCGTCGAACAGCTCGGTGGGGAATGGACCTTTGCCGACGCGCGTCGTATAGCACTTGGCAATGCCTATGCACTCGTCGATGAGCGTGGGCCCTATGCCGCCGCTGACGCAGAACCCGCCCGTGACGGGGTGCGAGCTCGTGACGTAAGGGTACGTTCCCATATCGAGGTCGAGCAGCGTGCCCTGCGCGCCTTCAAAGAGTACCTTTTTGCCCGCTTTGTGGGCGTTATACGCAATGACGGTCGTGTCAGCCTCGTACTGCGCGAGCTTTTCCGCCGCCGCGGTATAGTCGGCGAGGATCTTGTCGTAGGAGAGCAGGTCGGCTCGGTCCTCGTATGCCTTTTCGCCGAACATTCCGACGATATATTTCTTTTTATTGTCCAGCATTTCGCGCAGGCGGCGGGAGAATATCTCCGGGCGCAGCAGGTCGTAGAAACGCAGACCCGTGCGCTCCGCCTTGTCCATATAGCACGGTCCTATGCCTTTTTTCGTCGTGCCTATGTCGCCCGCGCCCTTGGCAAGCTCGGAGAGCTCGTCGATGACGAGGTGATAGGGCATGACTATGTGGGCGCGCGGATCGATGCGCAGTCCGTCGAGGTCTGTGCCGTTGGCTTTTACTTCTGCCATTTCTTTGAGCAGGGAGACCGGATCGACGACGCAGCCCGGACCTATGCAGCATACCGTGCCTTTATAGAGTATGCCGCTGGGCACGAGGTGCAGTTTGTACGTCTTGCCGCCGTTGACTACGGTGTGTCCGGCATTGTTGCCGCCTGTCGCGCGGACTACCACGTCGGCTTCCGCCGCCATTATATCGATGATCTTTCCTTTGCCTTCGTCGCCCCATTGGGCGCCTGCGAGAGCGGTTATCATATTTTCTTTCTCCTTGCTCTCCGTTTTTGAGCGACGAGCGCCGCCGCCGTCAGCGCGGCGACGAACAATACCGCCGCGGCGGAGAGGATGTATTTGAGCCAGTAAGTTATGCCCGCGGTGATCGTTGCCGTCAGCGCGATAGTGAGCGCCGCGGCAGCCGCGAGTATGATGAGCGCTACGCGCAGTCCGCCTCCGGAGCGGGACAGCACGAGCAGCAGCGTCACGAGCGCGTATGCCGCGCTTAAAATGACGTACGCCGGAGCGTTGCCGAGCTGCTGCGCGGTGATCGTGATCATTGCCGCGGCATACAGCGCGTAAGACACCACGAGCCCGACGGCGAATGCGAGCGCGCCGTCGCTTTCTCCGCTTTTCGGATAGAGTCCGACGCGTTGGAGCGGAGCGACGAGCAGGCAGAGCACCGTGATGTTCACGGCGAGCACGCCCACCTGCGGGGAGCGGAAGGCGATGAGGTATTCAAAAAAGTTCATGCTTTCCGAATAGCCGTATGCCGTATACAGCGCGAGCGAGCCTATGCCGAGAGTGCATACGACCAGCGACGCGACGCTTCCGCATATCGTTTTGATATATACGTTGCCCTTTTTCGCAAACCTGAATATGAGTGCTATCGGCAGGGGAAAGAGCGTGTTGGACACCACCGTCAGCGGTATGAGCGGCGTGCCGAATATCGTGTTGCCGATAAGGTCGGACACGAGCCCGACTATCGGTCCGCATATCGGTCCGAGATACGCCCCCGCGATCAGCCACGGGATGTAAATGAACGATACGGTGAACGACGGGGTCAGCATCAGCGTCTTTCCGATCAGCTTGCATACGATCGCGATCGCGGCGAATGTCGCCGTTGAAGCTATCCGTTTGGCGGTGAAATATATCCCGCTCCGTCTTTTGCGCTTCTCGGGTACGGTTTTGCTGTCTGCTTCGACCTGAGAGGCAATTTCCTGCTGAGCAATCTTCTTACTCATTGTCGGGCCTCCTTTGTGGCTCATATGGAATTTTTACCTGTTAAGTATACACTTTTATCCGCGCGTTGGCAAGTGTTTTCGCCGCGGTGCGCCCGCTTTTTTGCGGCTGCGGCGGAGCAGAAAACCCGAATAAAATCCGAACGCCCACATAAGCAGCAATATGCCTGCCGTTCCCGCCGCCGCGGCGACGATAATGCCGACGATCTCCGGTAATCCCTGCGCCAGGCGGTATATCCACTCCGTCAGCAGCGCGCACGGCACGGCGAGCATACACGCGCCGAAAACAGTGGCGAAAAAGGACAGGGAGATGCCCGTATGCTTTTTTATGCACAGCACGTCGAGCGCCGTGGAAAGCGTCAGCCCCGCGAACATGGCGGCGACGAACGCGCCGACGGAAAAGTCGCCGTAAAAGCAGAACATCGCGCCGACGGTGACCGCCGTGCCTATAACGTAATTGACGAAGCCCTGCTTTTCCATTCCCAGAGAATTCATCATTGACGACGTTATGTTTTCCAGCGCGATAGGGATCAGCAGGAACGTGCCTCTCTTTATGGCTTCTCCCGCAACTGCGTCGCCGTACAGAAACATACCCACGCCTTCGCCCACGCCCCAAAACATCGGAATGCACGCGGCGGAAACGATAACGGAGAACTTGATCGCCGTTTCCGTGCGCGAGCGTACTTCGCCGCCGTTGCCCATTGCGGCGGCTTTTCCGAGCTCGGGTATCAGTGCATAGCTGAGCGAGCCGATGACGGTTATCGGCAGGAACAGCAGCGGCATAGCCATTCCCACACCCGCGCCGTACATAGCGAGCGACTGCTCTTCGGTATAGCCCGAAACGGAGAACAGAAAGGGGACGACTATCGCCATCAGCACGCCCGTGAGCGACGACGCGGCGCGCAGCGCGCTTATCGGCGCGGACTCGGCTATGAGCGGGCGCAGCTGACCTTTCGGTGAGCCGACGCGCCCGCCTCCCGCGAAGAACACCGCCGCGGTAATGCCCGCGCTTATGCCCGTCGCTGCGACGAGGGAAAGCGCCGCGGCAGTCGTTTTGCCCATGCCCGCCGCGAACATAACGACGCATATGGCTATGCGGAAGATCTGTTCGAGCAGTTCGACGAGGGACACGGCGAAGAATTTCTCCCGTCCCCAAAGATTTCCTCTGAACGCCGCGCCCGCGCCGCCGAAAAACAGAGCGGGCAGCATAATGAGCAGCAGCATTGCCGACCCGCCGTCCGAAAGTATGTGCGTGAGCAGACTCGAACAGGCGAGGACTGTTGCGGCGAGAGCGAGCGACAGCGCGCAGTTGACGACGAGCCCCGCGCCCACCACCGAGTCGGCGTCCTTCTTTCTGCCCGCGGCGAGGAAGCCCGCGGTCTTTTTGCCGGCGATGAGCGGCAGTCCGCTCGTGGTCAGCGTCGCGAGCGCGAAGAAAAACGACAGCGCCGCCTGATATTCGCCGAGCGCCGCCGCGCCCATTTCCCGCGACAGGAATATCTTGAACAGGAATCCCAGCCCTCTGTCGATCACCGAAAACGCCGTCAGCGTAAATACCGCTCTTACCAGCTTGTTCATAAAATAACTTTATTATGCAGCTGCATCGATTATTCCGGCGGCGTAGTCGTATATGCTTTTTGGTATCGAGGAGAAGAAGATATAATTTTGTCGCGCGCGACAAGCCGTGCGCGACTTCTTCTGAATGAAACTCTTATTTTCATCGAAACGCTGCTATTTAACGTTGCGTTCGGCGGCGTTCTTGAAGGTGACGAGTCCGTTGTGCACGACTTTGCAGCGGAGCGGAATATTCTCATAAATCTCTCCGTCCAGTTCGATGGGACAGTTGCCGATCACGTCGATCTCGGTGATCTCGTAGTGGGTGACCTCGGGCAGCTTGTCGTGCTTCCCTTTGACGAATTTGGAGAGTATTCCGATCGGACCGCGGTCGAGCTTTTCGGCGATCATAAGGTCGAGCTTGCCGTCGGATATGCTCGCTCCCGGGGCAATGTGCATACCGCCTCCGAAGTCCGTGCCGTTGCATACGCCCACCATTATGCAGTCTTTGACCAGGCATATCTCGCCGTCGGGCGTCACGGCTTTTATCTCGACGTGATAGGGCGTGAATTTCATCAGACAGCGCACGAGCGACGTGTAATAGGTGAACGCATTGCGCTTGTCTGCAACGGCACGCAGCACGTCTACGTCCATTCCCGTGCCGGCTATGTTCAGGCAGCGTTTGGGTCCGACGGATATATAGTCTATCGTTTTCGTTTCTCCCGCGAGTATATCCGCGAACGCGTCGAGGGGTTTGAGCGGGAGGACGGCGGCGCGTGCGAAATCGTTGCCGCGCCCCGACGGGATAAAGCCGATCCTGACGGCGGAAAAATCCGTCACTCCGTTGAGCACCTCGTGGAACGTCCCGTCGCCGCCTATGGCGATAACGTTGTCCGCGCCGCTGTTGCACAGCATTTGCGTAAGTTTCGTCGCGTGTCCGCGCGCGTTCGTTTCGTATACCGAATAATCTATGCCATTTGCGTTGCAATAAGCGGTCAGGATATTGAGGTTGTTTTCTCCTCTGTTTCTGCCGCTGAGTTTGTTTACCACGAAATTATACATATTGCCGTCATCCTTTCCGCACATAAAAATCGTGCGCACAATGCAAGTATATCATTATTTTCGCATTATATCAACGGATAGCGACCTTTTTCGACGAAATATTTGTCTGAACGCTCTCAAATAATTGAAAAATTTTGCGATCGGTGGTATAATCCGTTTAAGAAATGGAGATCAGAGTACCCGATTGGCTGGAAAAATTCGCCGCGGCTAACGAGTCGCCGATATATCTCGTGGGCGGTTATGTGCGGAACGTGATCGGCGGTTTGCCGCCGTCCGACATAGACATAGCCGGCAGACCCATGCCCGAAAAGCTGACGCTTCCGCACGGCTTCTTTTTTGCTACCACATATAAGCGTATGGGAACGGCTCTGATCAAGCACAGATACCGCAAAGACGTCGAAATGGAATACACTCCCTTCCGCACGGAGGAATACGCGCCGGGCGGTGGGCATACTCCCGTTTCCGTCCGCTTCGACGCCGACGTCGAGTCGGACGCTCTCCGCCGCGATTTTACGGTCAACAGCATTTATTACGATATAAAGCGAAAGAAACTCATAGATTTTTTCGGCGGAGTCAGGGACATAGAAAAGCGGATAATGCGCGCGCACGATCCCGAGCGCGTGTTCTCGTCCGACGGGCTTCGGCTGATGCGGCTCGTCCGTATCGCCGCCGAAACGGGCTTCGGCATAGAGCGCGCCACCGCCGACGAAGCCGCCCGCCGCGCTCCGCTGCTTGCCGATATTACGGTAAACCGCAAGCGCGACGAACTGCTGAAAATACTCAAAGCCGACACGGTCTACGGCGTGGACGACGCGCATTACCGCGGACTGAAACTGCTGCGCGATCTCGGTTTTCTGAAATACGTGATACCCGAACTTGCCGAACTTGACGGGCTCGAACAGCCGGGAGGGCACCATAAGTACGACGCGCTCGAACACACGTTCAGAACGGTGCGCGTATGCCCGCCCGAACTGCGCCTTGCCGCATTGCTGCACGACGTGGGCAAAGCGGAGGCGGTGCGCAGAAACGGCTCTATGCGCGGTCACGAGGAGATCGGCGCGGAGATCGCGGCAAGAGCGCTCGGACCGGACGGATTCAAACTCCCTTCGCGAGCGGTCGCGCGGATCGAGCGGCTCGTGCGCTGGCATATGTACGACGGCGACGGCAGAACGCGCGACGGTAAA
The DNA here is from genome assembly GCA_944372345.1 of uncultured Clostridia bacterium. GTDB lineage: Bacteria > Bacillota > Clostridia > Christensenellales > Pumilibacteraceae > Protoclostridium. The sequence goes on along the minus strand of CALVYT010000034.1, from coordinate 10,254 downwards.
ATGCTCGTGTTCACTGCCCGCAACTCGGATATTATCGACGACCTTTCGACGCTGATCGAGGCTGACAGGGCGGCGCGGGGAACGGGCGAAGAGCCGCAGCCCGTCAGATTCGCGGCATTCGCCGAACGGCTGAAAGAAACCGGCGCGCCTATGTCGCTGTCCGAACTGCGGATAAACGGAGCGGATCTGATGTCGATAGGCTATGAGGGACCCGCCGTCAGGGAAAAACTGGAAGAGCTGTTTGCAATGTGCGTGCTCGATCCGCAGCTGAATAAACATAAAAAACTTATGCGCGTCGCGCGCGGAGAGCCCGCGACGCCGCCGCAGGGAAAATCGGGAAAACCGCGAAAAACCGCGAAAAATAAATAATGCGAGAGGAGCGGTCTCATATTATATGTATGAGATCGTTTCTTGCTGTTATAGCCGCCGTAACGCTTGCCGTGTCGGCGAGCGCTCTGCCCGCGTCGCACGCCGCAGGTCCGCTCGTCGTGCTTGTATACGGCGGAAAAACTTACGAATATACGGACGAATATCCCGACCCGCCCGACTTTACGGTGGCGGAGGAATACGAAGAGCGCGGTATAAACGAGCCGATGAGCGAGCGTATGGATAAAGTCGAATCGCTCATATCGGGCGGTTGCGGAGTGAAAGCCGCATTGCTTTGGTGTTTTCCGCTGCTCGCCGATACCGTCGCCCGTGCAAAGACGGACATAGAACTGACCGCCGAAGACGCCGAAATGCGCTTCGACCAGGACGCGACGCCGATGTTCGAGATAAAACGCAGCTGCCCGGGGCTTGCCGTGGACGAAACGCGGCTGTATACCGACGTCTATTTCGCGCTGCGCCGCGGATTGCACCGCGTCGCGGTGAACGTTGTTGCCGTATTGCCATCCGTCACGGCAGAGGATCTTGCAGCCTGTACGCGCCTGCGTTCGCGTTTTGAAACGTCGTATGCGTCGTCCGTTGCATCACGCCGGCATAACATAGAACTTGCGATGAGTCGCATAGGCGGTACGGTGCTCGCTCCCGGCGAAGAGTTTTCTTTCAACGCCCAAGTGGGCAGGCGCACGAAAGCCAACGGCTTCGAGGAGGCGAAGATAATCGTCGGCGGGGAATATACCGACGGCGTGGGCGGCGGAGTGTGCCAGGCGTCCACGACGCTGTATAACGCCGCGCTGCTCGCGGGAATGAAGATAACGGCGGTCAGCCGCCACACGCTCGTGCCGTCTTACGTCGAGCCGTCGTTCGACGCGATGGTGAACGGCAGCGGCAGCGATCTGAAATTCGTCAACGACGGCGAAGATCCCGTTTATGTGCGGGCGTACGCGAAGAACGGAAAAGCCGTCGCCGAGTTCTATTCGTCGGCGCTGCCGTATAAAATATCCCGCAGGTCGGTGACCGTCAAAACGGGCAAACGTCCCGCCGACAGGGAATTCGTCGATGTCGAGCGGCGGTATACGGACGGTCTGCTCCCCGGCGAAAAGGTGAGAGTGAGCGGCGGCGCGCCCGCCGTGTCGAGCGAGGGGTATCTGATAAAGACGTATCCGAACGGCAGGACGGAGAGCGTTCTGCTTCGCCGCGACTCGTATGCCGAGGCGGCTGGCAGAGTGGCTGTCGCTCCGGATAGCGGCGGAAACGAAAATGCGGACGACAAATAAATGCGCGGGAACGCAAAATTATTGACAATCGCGCCGGCATATTATATACTGTACTTTAAGCCGACGCGTCCGACGCGAGGCAAATTCATACGGAGGAGCTCCGATGGACCCCGAAAATAAAGACAGGACCGACGCTCCCGACGTTTCGGGCACGGAAAAGCCGGCGCACGGCGGGAAGAAAGGATTTTTCGCGACCTTTTCGCAGCGCTCGCTCACGGAACGGTTTCTGATAATACTGTTTGCGGTCATGGCGGTTATCGCGCTCGTGACTCTCGTGCTCGTCGCGCTCTCGATCAATAAAGTATTTCCCGAGGATATGAACGAGAACGATCCCGGTTCGATGAACTGGTACGGATATATCATTGCCGTCGCCATCATACTCTGTATAGTGCCCGGGATCTACACTTCGCTCAAACAGGGGTATTACGCCGACATAGTGTTCGACTACATAATCTTCGCGGTGCCCTGCGCGTTCGGCGGCGCGGTGCTGTATTACGTTGCCACGAGCCGCGGCGGTAACGGCGACATCGGACTGGGCGTTATAGGAGGTCTGCTCGGAGCGGCTGTGGGCATAGTGCTTGCGATGCTGTTTTGGCAGAAGCTGATGAAGCATCCCAAGGTAACGCTGCCCCAGCTCCTTGACATTGCCGCGCCGTTCGTGCTGTTCGGTCAGTGCGTCGGGCGGTTCGGGTGCTATTTCGCGCATTGCTGCTACGGCATAGAAGTAGACTGGGCGTTCTTCCCGTTCTCGTATTCTTACGACGGCGGGGTGACGTATCATCTCGGCAATCCGTTCATAGAGTCGATCTGGTGCTTTATAGCGTTCGTTCCCATGCTCGCGACGCGCCTGTCCGAGAAAAAGAGCTTCAACGGCTTTTATATCTCGCTCTACTGCATATGGTACGGCATAGGCAGGTGCATCCTCGAATCGTTCAGAGCGCCCGGTCAGAAGCTGCAGCTTGCGGGCGGGCACGGCGGCGGTTTCGGCATATCGCAGCTGACGAGCATACTGATGATAGCGTTCGGCGTCGTGTGGATCGCGCAGTACGTCATTCGCGCGCTCGTCGCCAAAAAGAAGATAATGATTTTTACGGACAGGAGCAAGCTGTCCGACGACTATTTCGAATACGGTAAAACGATTTACGCTCACCCGCACGTCGACTCCGAGGGACGTCCGCTTACTCCCGACGTCAAAGCCGCCGAAGGCGGGACAGAGGAGAGCGCCGACGCCAAAGCCGTCGGAAAGGACGAAAAAGACGAGGACGGTAAGAAATGACGGACGAAGAAAAATACAAGGAAATATCCCGCGGGCGCAAGCTCGCGTCCAACGTCGTCGCCGCGGCGATACTCATTGCGGCGGGCGCACTGCTTCTCGCGCTCGGTATGGCGACGGACGTCGATATGAGCAAGCTCGTCGTTCCCGTCGTGCTGACGGCGATCGGGCTGATACTCTTCGTGTCCGCGCTCATCCAGTTCAACACGGTCACGCTGTATCTGTCCATGCTGTTTTTGGTGTGCGCAGCGGTGTCTTTCGTCGCGCACTACTCTCCCGCAGGCTACGATAAACTCTGGCCTACTTACATACTCGCGCCGGCGGTGGCGTCGCTCGCGACGATGTTTATGAGCGGGGAATACAAGTTCCATCTGCGGCTGATCGTGCTTTTCGCCGTCCCCGCGATACTGCTTTCGCTGATGTCTTTCGGCATTGCGGAAATGCGGGTGGTGATCCCCGCGCTGATAGTGTTCGCCGGACTTGCGGCGCTTTACGTCGCGCTTGCCGTGCGCGGCACCACGGAGGAGTGATATGCGTAATCTGACGCTGATGACGGATCTCTACGAGCTGACGATGATGAACGGTTACAGCGCGCTCGGCTGCGCGGAAAAGACGGCGGTGTTCGACCTGTTTTTCCGCCAGCAGGGGCAGATATCGTATGCCGTCGCGGCGGGATTGCAGCAGGCGATAGAATACATAAACGAGCTTCGTTTCGACGACGACGACATAGAGTACCTGCGCGAGGCGGCGGGTTTCGGGGACGAATTTCTCGATTCGCTCCGCACTTTCCGCTTCACGGGCGACATATTCGCCGTGCCCGAAGGTACGCTCGTGTTCCCGAACGAGCCCATACTCGTCGTGCGCGCGCCGCTTTCGCAGGCGCAGCTGATAGAGCCTGCGCTCCTGAACATTATCAATCACCAGACGCTGATCGCGACCAAGGCGAGCCGCGTGAAAAAGAGCGCGGGCAAAGCCGTGGTCTCCGAGTTCGGACTGCGCCGCGCGCAGGGACCGGACGCAGGCATATACGGCGCGAGAGCGAGCATAATAGGCGGCTGTGGCGGCACGAGCAACGTGCTCGCGGGCAAAATGTTCGACATCCCTATAAAAGGGACGATGGCGCACAGCTGGATAATGAGCTTCCCGAGCGAGCTGGAAGCGTTCCGCAAATTCGCGGAGATATATCCCGACAACACTCTGCTCCTCGTCGACACTTACGACACTCTGCGCAGCGGCGTGCCCAATGCGATCAAGGTGTTCGACGAACTCAAAAGCAGGGGAAAGAAGCCCGTCGGTATCCGCCTCGACAGCGGCGACCTCGCATACCTTTCCAAAAAGGCGCGCAAGATGCTGGACGAGGCGGGACACCGCGACGCGATAATATTCGCCTCGTGCGACCTCGACGAATACGTCATATCATCGCTCAACGAACAGGGTGCGGCGATAGACGCATACGGCGTGGGGACGAGGCTCATCACGAGCGAGAACATGCCGTCGCTCGGCGGGGTATTTAAGCTCGCGGAACTGACGGAAAACGGCGTGCGCGTGCCCAAGATCAAGATAAGCGACACGCACGAGAAGATAACCAATCCCGGCTTCAAAACGCTCTACCGCGTCTATGACGGCGACGGCAAGGCGTTCGCCGACCTCATCGCGCTCGCGGACGAGAAATTCGATCCGGACGCGCCGCTGACGCTGACTCACCCGACGATGCGCTGGAAGAGCACCACGCTCGACCGTTACGCGATGCGCCGTCTGCTCGTGCCGGTGTTCGAGGGCGGCAGACAGGTGTATTTCACTCCGACGCTCTCGGAGTCCGCGGAGTATGCGGAAAAGGAGAAAGAGACGTTCTGGGACGAATATACCCGCAACGTGAATCCCGAGATATACAAGGTCGATCTTTCGGACGGACTCTATGAGCTTAAAACCAGGCTGATCGCAGAGCATACCGCGGAGCGCACCGGGGGAAGACTATGAGATTCAAGAACGTCAGGAACGGATACGATCCGGAGGAAGTGGAGCAGTATTTCAAGCGCGTGCGCGAAACGTACGACGAAACTCTGCTCGCGCAGCGCGACAGGATATTCGAGCTGAAAGACGAGCTTGCGCGCGCCGAAGCGGCTCTCGGCGAATACGAGAAGAAAAAGGAGCAGATAGGCAAGGCGATAGACTCCGCTCTTTCCAAAGCGGACGAGATAGAAAAGCTGACGCGCAGGAAAGTCGCAAAAGAACTCGCCGCGCTCCGACGCTTTCACCGCAACTGGGTGGAATATTACGCGCGGCTGGTGCGCAAGTACCCTATGGACGAGGAGCTCGGCAAGGCGGGGGAAATGAGCGGGGAGATCTCCCGCATACTCGGCGAGGCGGACCGTTCTCCCGGCGATCTGCATTCGGGCGACTTCGATCCGCTCGGTATGATAGAGGAGCATCTGGCGGGGGAGAGCGCGGACGACGCGGAGAACTTCGACTACGACGCCGCCGTTCACCCGGACGAGGACCTCGGGCAGATACTTCGCGATCTCGGGCTGATGTTCGACGGCGAGACCAAGCGGTGACGCGCCGCACTTGCATAAAAGGGAAAGCGGCGGACGGTTTCCCTTTTTTATGAAAAGCGCGTAAGTAAAAACGCTGCCGCAGCCGCCGATTTTGCGCGATAAAGGATTGACAAAAAGCGGGCGTTGTGGTATTCTTATTGCGGACAAGCAGGGTCATACTCGATGTGATAAGGGCCGCCGGTACGGCGGGAATATTTTCGGAGGTGAAAAATGAAGAGTATCGACAGGTATAACGAGTGGCTGGAAAAGGTGACGGACAGAAGTCTGCATAAACAGCTGGAAAAAATGGCGGACGACCCCGTCGCGATCGAGAATGCTTTTTACAAAGAACTCGAATTCGGAACGGGCGGTATGCGCGGCATACTCGGCGTCGGCACCAACTGTCTGAACATTTACAACATACGCAAGGTGACCGAGGGCGTGGCGCGCGCTATGGACGCGTCCGGGAAGACGTCGGTCGCGATCAGCCGCGACAGCCGTCATATGAGCGAAAAGTTCGCCAAAACGGCGGCGGAAGTATTCGCGTCCCACGGCATACGGGTGCACATAGTGCCCGAAGAATCGCCCACGCCGTTTTTGTCCTATGCCGTGCGCCGCTTAGGCTGCGATATGGGCGTGATGGTGACGGCGAGCCACAATCCCAAACAGTATAACGGCTATAAGCTGTACGACGACACGGGCTGCCAGCTCCTCGACGAAGAGGCGAACGAGATCATCGGATATGTGAGCAAGGTCGACCCGTTCGAGGTCAAAACGCGCACGTTCTCGTACTACGAGAAAAAAGGACTCATATCCTACATAGACAACTGGGTGTATTCCGCATTTCTCTGCGACGTGGAATCGCAGGCGCTCAACGATGCGAAACCGCTCCGCATAGTCTATACTCCGCTCAACGGCGCGGGCTTCCGCCTTGTGCCCGAGGCGCTGCACGACAGGGGCTTCAACGACGTTTCCGTCGTCGAGGAACAGGCGTACCCCGACGGGGATTTCAAGACCTGTCCGTTCCCCAATCCCGAAAAACCGGAGGCCCTCGCGCTCGCGATAGCCAAGGCGGAGAGGGAAGGCGCGGATCTCGTCCTTGCGACCGATCCCGACTGCGACCGCGTCGGCATAGCAGTCAGGCACAACGGGGAGTTCGTGCTGCTGACGGGCAACGAGGTGGGCGTGCTGCTCGCCGACTATGTGCTCGGCACCAAGTACGCGCGCTGGGGATTGCCTTACGGCGCGACGATAGTGCGCACGATAGTCACTACGTCGCTCGTTGACAAGATCGCGGCGCATTTCGGAGTGAAAGTCGTTCCCGTGCTGACGGGCTTCAAGTGGATAGGCAACGTCATCAACGGGCTGGGCGCGGGCGGCGGAAACGCCGACAGGTTCGTGCTCGGTTTCGAGGAGAGCTACGGCTATCTCATCGGCACGCACTGCCGCGACAAGGACGCAGTCGTGGCGTCGATAATGATAGCGGAGATGACGGCGTATTACAAAGCCGAGGGCAGGACGCTTATCGACCAGCTTAACGGCATTTACGAAATGTACGGCAAGTACGAGCATAAGAACATATCCAAAAAGTTTGAAGGCGCTTCGGGCAACAAGAAGATGAAGAGTCTTATGGAGGGGCTTCGCACCCGTCCGATAAAGAAGATAGGCGGCGGCAACGTCGTCAGGTGCGTCGATTTCCTCGATCAGACGGAATACGACGTTCCGAGGGCGGACGTAATGCTTTACGAAACGGACAACGGGTTGACCGTGATCGTCCGTCCGTCGGGTACCGAACCTCTTATCAAGTTCTACATAACCGCGGCGAGAAACGAAGAGGAAAACGCGGAGCTGTTCGGCGCGGCTGTTTCGGATATCGACAGGATATTCGCTTAAAGGAAAAGTCACCGCAAGGTGATTTTTTCTTGAAAACGGGCGGCGCATACGGAGAAACGAATGGAAAATATGAGAGAGATCCTCGAATACATCGAGGAAAACGGAGTCAAATTCGTCAAACTGTCGTTCTGCGACATACTGGGCAGGCACAAGAACGTGTCGGTGAACGCGTCGCACTTCGCCGAAACGGCGGACGGTTTCACTGTCGACCCCGCCGCGTGCGGGCTGGACGGCGGCGAACTTCTTCTCCGTCCTCTGTCCGAGACGTTCTCGCCCATGCCGTGGCGTCCGTCGTCGGGATCGGTGGTCAGCGTGATGTGCTCCGTCGGCAGAGCGGACGGCAAACCGTTCGGCTGCGACTGCACGCAGATAATAAAACTCGCCGAAAACCGCTTCCTCGAAAAGACGGGATATACGGCGAGCATGATGACGGAGAGCGAATTTTATATCTTCCGTCTTGACGGCGGCGGCGAACCTACGCTCGTTCCCGTCGACAACGGCGGCTATCTCGACGCGGCTCCCCGCGACAGGTGCGAAAATCTCCGCCGCGACATAGTGTTCACTCTCGAAACAATGGGACTGGATCCGCTTTCCTCCCACCACGAAAAGGGCAGAGGGCAGAACGCGGTCATATTCCGCGCCTGCACGCCGTATATGAGTGCAGTCAACACGGTGCTGTTCCGCAGCGCGGTCAGGAACATAGCTTACTCCAACGGGCTTTACGCGTCGTTCGCGCCCTGCCCGCTCGACGGCGACGTCGGCAGCAATTTCAGGGTGGTCGTCAAGCTGTCGAAAGGCGGCAAGGCAGCCCCGCGCGAGGCGGCGGAAGCGTTTGCGAGGGGAGTGACCGCGCGCATGGCGGAAATGGCGGCGTTTGCCGCGCCCGTGCGCAATTCTTACGACAGGCTCGCGCTGGCGGAAACGCCGTGCGGCGTACCCGGCGACGGCAGGCGGCAGGCGGTGCGCGTCGCGGAGGACGGCGGCATAGAGATACTGTTCGCCGATACCGCTTGCAATCCGTTCTCGACGCTTTCTCTGATGCTGGCGGCGGGTGCGGAGGGCGTCGCCGGCGACGAACTGCCGGAAGCGGCGCAGATGCCTGCCTCTCTCGGCGCCGCGCTCGACATAGCGGAGAGTTCGGAGTTCATAAACAGAAGCCTTCCGGCTGAATTTTTGCGGGCGTACTTCGCCCGTAAACGCGGACTTGCGGATGTAACGGGGCGCGAGGACGTGATCGCCGCGGGATACTGACCCGTGCGGAGGCGGGTTTGAACGTACTTGTATTGTCATCGTCAGACAAGGTGTTCTCCGCGGCGGTGCAGCTGCTCGCCTTGTGCGGCGGTCACAGGGCGCTACGGGCGTGCGACGTTATGCAGGCAAGGACGCTCATCGGGCAGCGCGAGTTCGGCGCGGCGGTGATATACGGCGACGGACCTGCGGCGGAGCTGCGCGACATATGCCTGACGCTGGCGGAAAACTGCGTGGGCACGGCGTTCCTGCCTCGCGGCGGCGAAGTGCCGGGCGAACTGTACGACAGTGGAGTGATAGTCGCGGAACGCCCGCTGACGAAAGCCGCGCTGTACGTCGCTCTGCGCGCAGCGCTCGGGATAGCTTACGGCTACGAGCGGCTGCGGCGGGAAAACGCCGATCTGAAAAGGCGGCTGGAAATACTGAAAACGGTGAGCCGGGCAAAATGCGTCCTCGCTTCGCGCGGGATGACGGAGGAAGAGGCTCACGCGGAAATAGAACGCCGCGCCATGAACGAGCGGCGGTCGAAAACGGACATTGCGAAAGAGATCATCGAAGGGAACGACGTGAATGAGAAAGATAAATGAGGAATGCGGAGTATTCGGCATTATAGACGAGTGCGACAGACCGTGCGTACATATCGCGGCGACGGCGCTTCTCGCGCTCCAACACAGAGGACAGGAGGGCGCGGGGATCGCATATTTCGCAGACTCCGAAAACAGCGACAGCATAGCCTGCCGCAAGAACGTTGGGCTCGTATCCGACGTGTTCGGCAACGATTTCCTCTCCCGCGCGCCGCAGACGAAAATGGCGTGCGGACACGTCAGATATTCGACGACGGGAGGGAACACGGCGGAAAACACCCAGCCCATCGTCACTCATCATTCCCGGCTCACTTTCGCGGTGTGCCATAACGGCAACATAACGAACGCCGACGCGCTGCGCGGATATATGGTAAACGAACGCGGCGCGGTCTTTTATACTACGAACGACACCGAGATCATCAGCAAGATAATCATAGACCGCATCATAAAGACGGGCAGTCTGGAGAAGTCGGTCGCCGACCTGATGAACACGATAGAGGGCGCGTATTCGCTCGTGCTGATGACGCGCGACAAACTGATTGCCGCGCGCGACCCGCACGGTTTCCGCCCTTTGTGCATAGGAAAATTAGGCAGCGCGACGGTGGTCGCAAGCGAAACCTGCGCGCTCGACAGCATAGGTGCGACGTATGTGCGCGACGTCCGCCCAGGGGAGATATGCAGCATATCCCGTTCGGGAAAGTGCGAGAGCATCGTCGCGAAAAAGGGCAACCGTTCATTGTGCGTGTTTGAACTGATATACTTTGCGCGCCCGGACAGCTATATCGACGGGATGAGCGTATACAAAGCGCGGCTGGAAATGGGCAGAGCGCTCGCGCGGCAGTGCCCGACGGACGCGGACATCGTGTGCGGAGTTCCCGAGAGCGGGTTCGACGCGGCTTACGGATACAGTATGGAGTCGGGCGTGCCTTACGGCATGGCGTTCGTGCGCAACAGATATGTGGGGCGCAGTTTCATACTGCCCACGCAGACGGGCAGGTCGCGCGCCGTGGGGCTAAAACTCAATCCGCTGCGCGCCTCGATAGAAGGCAAGCGGGTGATACTCG
>CALVYT010000033.1 GCA_944372345.1 uncultured Clostridia bacterium | reverse complement strand
GCGGTACCGTCATCACCGACTACTATCAGGTTCAGAACGGCGACTCCGGCGATAATCCCGATTCGAGCGACTCTACGGGAACGTGGAGCAGCGGCTATATCCACGACATAGACGAGTTCATGCGCGCGGGCAACGCCCGTATCCTCATTGCGGTGGGCAACGTGAACTGGATAGACGATCAGACTTCCAACACCGCTAAACTCGCTATCCACAATTCCGCGAAAGACATCCTCTATACCTATGCGGATACGCTCAACTTCGCGGAGACTGCGCAGGGACTGGAAAAAGGTTCTATGGCGTACAAGGAAACGGGTACGTTCCCGAGCTGGGTGTTCCTCGTCGTGGCGATACACATAGTCGTCATCGGCGGACTGCTCGTGGGACTGTGGTTTATCGTGCACGAACCCAAAAAGAAAACTCCGCCCGTAGTTCAGGCGGAATAACGTCCCAACCGTCATCCGCGCTTGCGGATGAGCGGCGCGGCGGCTGCACAATGCAGCCGCCGCGCGTTTTTTATAGGTATTGTCCTTTGCGGCTGTTATCGGATGAACTTATCCGTATCGAGCAGTCGGAAGCGCCGCATATTAAAATCGACGAGTTTGTCCGCCTTCATCCTGCCGAGTTCGGCGGAGAGCGCGCTGCGGTCGGCGGCGAGCGAGTCGGCGAGCTCCTGTCGCGAAAAGGGTATCTCGAATTCGCGGCTGCCGCATTTGATGGACTGCGCCGTCAGATATGACATTATCTTTTCCCGCAGGCTCCTCCGCGAGAGATGCTCGATCTTTTCGAGAAAATTCACGCTCGCGTTGGCAACGACTCCGAGCGCATTTTGCAGAAACGTCAGATGATCGGAGCATGCGTTCTCGCATGGGCGGAGCAGGCGGCTGCCGCTCATCAGCACCGCTTCGCAGTTTTCCGCCGCGACCAGCCGCGACGTTACCGCACGCCCGGAATATACGAACGCTATGCCGTAAACGCCGCCTTCTCCGATGGAATTTATTATGTTGCGGTTGCCCGAGTAATCCTCGTTGACGGTGAACGCCGTACCTTTCGCGATTACGGCAATTGCGGCGCCCTCGCCGTAGCCGACTATCTGCGCGTCCTTCGGGAACCGTCGCGCAACGGCTCCGAAGCAGGACAGCAGCTTTTCCGCGTCCCTGATCCCGCGCATCAGCGGACTGCCGCATACGGCGTTCAATGTTCTCTTATCCATTGTCATTCTCCGAAAAATTTTCAAAAATGTTGTACAGACAACATTTATTACGATTTTATTATAATATAATATACGAAAATTGTCAACAGCGAAAGCAAGGAGATAAAAAATGAAAAAAATTATTGCGATAGTCCTGCTTGCCGCCGTCGTGACGGGCTGCGCGTTTGCGTTTGCCGCCTGCGGCGACGGTGCGGACGTATATGAGTTCTACGCGCCCGACGGCGCGCCCGTTCTCGCGCTCGCGGATATGTGGGGTGAGAACTTCGAGTTCGGCGACGACGGGACTGCGGAAATGAAATATTCCGTCATAAACGAAGCGAACGTGCTGGCGCGTATGACTGACGGCAGCGCGGAATTTATCGTCGCGCCGCTCAATGTCGGAGCGAACGTGCATTCGGGGTACGCCGCGGGCAAGATGAAATACGACTACAAACTGCTGAACGTCACGAGCTGGGGCGTGCTGTATTTCACGACGAACGAGGATTCCTATAAGACGCGCGCCGAATGCGCCGACGCGGAAGAATTTCTCGCGCAGTTCGACGGCAAGAGCGTTTCGACGATAGGCGCGGCGGCTATCCCCGGTAAGAGCGTTGAATATCTGTTCGGCGAAGCGGGTGCGGAAGTGACGTTGAACGGTTCGGAAGCGACCGTGATACAGCAGTCCTATCTCAAAGGCGACAATGTGACCGCGATATTCGCCGAGCCCGCCATTACGGGGACGAACGCGAACGGCGGCAACGTGACCGTGCTCGCGTCGGTGTCGGAGATATATAAGGAAATAACGGGGAACGATTTCCCGATGTCCGGGGTGTTTGTCAGGGCGGACGTGCTCGAAAGCGAACCCGAGCTTGTCGAAGCCGTGGACGCGAGAGTGAAAACGAGCACGGAAAAATTCATCTCCGATACCTCGGCGGTGGCGGAAAAAGCGGCGGCGATAGAGGGATTCTCTCTCAAAGCCCCGGTGATCGTCAAGGCAAAGGACAAGCTCAACGTGGCGTATAAGAACGCGGCGGCTTCGAAGGCGGACGTCGAAAAACTGCTCGGTAATATCGGAGCGCCCTGCGACGACGGGCTGTTCGCATAAGATGAAGGAAGTTCTCTATAAAAACAGATATTGGCTGATAGCCGTCGCGGCTGCTCTCGTATTCTTCGGGATATGGGAGCTTGTCGCGCGTCTGATAGGGATAGACGCGATCCTTCCGACGTTTACGTCGACGGTCGCCGCTCTGGTCGGACTGCTCGGCACGGGCACGTTCTGGGGCGCGGCGGGCGCGACATTGCTTCGCGCGGTGATCGGATTCGTCATAGCGTTCGCGCTCGGGCTCGTCGTCGGCATAACGGCGGGGAAGTACAAGGCGCTCGCTGCGGCGATGAAGCCGCTCAACGCGTTTATGCGCACCGTTCCCGTCGCGGCGGTGACCCTCCTTTTTGCAATATGGGTGGGCAGCAACGTGCTGCCGTCGCTCATCGGCGTGCTTCTCGTCTTTCCCGTGATCTACGAGCAGGCGAGGAGTGCTACGGAGAATATCCCGCGCGAGTGCGAAGAGGTGATGGCGGAGTGCGGCGCGTCTTTTCCGTACCGTTTCCGGCGCGTATATCTGCCTATGATACTCCCGCAGGCGCTGTCTTCGGTTTCTTCAACGTTCGGAATGAACCTCAAAGCGGTCATCACGGCGGAAACGCTGGCGTATTCGCTCCACAGCATAGGCATACAGATCTATTATGCCAAACAGGATTTCGTGTTCGAAGCGCCCAAACTGATGGCGTGGGTGGTCGCGGCGGTGATCATCGCCGTACTGCTCGAAGCGGGGCTCAAAGCGATCGTAGGGCTTATCACGTCCGCGCTGTCGCGCACGGTCACGGCGTAAAATCATAAGTGTTGCGGTTTTACCGACGCGCGTCTGCGCGTCGGTAAAATTTTTGTCATTTATTTGACATATCCCGCGCATATGTGTTAAAATATACCCTAACAGGGAATTGCTATTATGATGAGAAGTTCGGGTGTTTTGCTGCATATCGCCACGCTGCCGGGAAAGTACGGGATCGGACAGCTCGGAAAGGAAGCGTTCGCGTTTGCGGATTTTCTTTCACGCGCCGGTCAGTCTTACTGGCAGGTGCTTCCGCTTGTGCCGACGGGTTACGGCGATTCGCCGTACCAGTCGTTTTGTTCTGTCGCCGGGAACGAGTATTTTATCGATCTCGACGATCTTTTCGCGCGCGGTCTGCTCAAAAAATCCGAACTTACCGCATGCGTGACGGATATGTCATCGCGAATAGATTATCACGATTTATATCTGACGCGTTATTCCGTGCTCCGCAAGGCGTTTTCGCGCTTTGACCGGAGCGACGGCGCGTTCGCGGATTTCGTGAAAAAGGGCGAATACGCCGATTACGCGCTGTTCCGGGCGATAAAGGACGAGCATGACGGACTGCCTTGGTACGAGTGGGAGGATCCGTTCAAATTCAGGTATGAGGACGCGATAGCCGGTTTTTACGCAAAGCATGCCGACGATATACTGTTCTGGCAATGGGCGCAGTATATGTTTTCGGCGCAATGGCAGGCTTTGCGTAACTACGTCCACTCGCTCGGAATAAAAATAATAGGCGACATTCCCATCTATATCGCATACGACAGTTCGGAGTGCTGGACGCGTCCTTCGCTCGTCAAACTGGATCCGTCCCGCCGTCCCGTCACGGTCGCGGGGTGCCCGCCCGACGCTTTCTGCGAGAGCGGTCAGCTCTGGGGCAATCCCGTCTACGACTGGGAGCGGATGAAAGAGGACGGGTGGAGCTGGTGGAAAGCCCGTATGAAAAAAGTGATGTCGCTTTGCGACGTGGTGCGCATAGACCACTTCCGCGGCTTTGAAAAATATTACGAAATACCTTACGGCTCGCCGACGGCTGTAAACGGACGGTGGACGCCGGGACCGGGCGCGGAGTTCTTCCGCGAACTCGAACGCTCGCTCGGTGAGATGCACGTCATCGCCGAGGACCTCGGGGCTCTCGACGACGCCGCGCGCGCGATGTTCGCGGAGGTCGGCTATCCCGGTATGAAAGTTCTGCAATTCGCGTTCGGCTCGGGAGAGGACAACGAATATCTGCCGCATAACTATCACGACGATAACTGCGTGGCGTATACCGGCACGCACGACAACGATACGCTGCTCGGATTTATCCGCTCGCTCGGCGACGGCAGACAGGCATTCCGCGAAGCGCTGAACGGCGAACTCGGACGAACGGAACTTCCCGCCGCGGGCGAAAGTGATGAAGAAATGTGCGATTCCGTGATAGAATTATGCTATAAATCCGTGGCAAAGTGTGCTATAATACCTTTACAGGATTGGCTCGGGATAGGCGGCGAAGGCAGGATCAATGTGCCGAGCGTGCTTTCCGCTTCCAACTGGAGCTACCGCATTCCCGCGGACTATGCGAGCTATGAACTCGAACGGAAAATGAGAAGTCTGTCCGAAAAGTACGGCAGGACGGACGTTAAGGTTTAACACAAGGAGAGGAAAAGTGGCAAACAAGATCATCGACAAAATGGAGGATATTCTCTCGTACGACTATGCGACGACGGCGGAAAAGGCGACTACCGTTCAGCTTTACAACGCCCTTTCCAAAGCGGTCATGCGCGAGATAAATCCCGTCTGGCTCAAAACGGACGAAAACCAGTCCAAAAAAAAGCGCGCGTATTATCTCAGCGCCGAATATCTCGTCGGCAGATCGATATTCGCGAATCTGCTCAACCTCGGTCAGCTTGCGGAGGTGGATAAACTGCTCCGCGAGCGCGGGGTGAATATACGCTCGTTCGAGGAGATACCCGACTCCGCGCTCGGAAACGGCGGGCTCGGCAGGCTCGCGGCTTGCTATCTCGAATCGGCGGCGACGGAGGATATCCCGCTCAACGGTTACGGTATCAGATATAAGTACGGTCTTTTCAAACAGCTTTTCGTAAACGGTTTTCAGGTGGAGCGAGTCGACGACTGGACGACGTGCGGCGACCCGTGGTCCATCCGCCGCGAGAACGAAACGCAGATAGTTTCGTTTGCGGATATGAAAGTCAAAGCCGTGCCTTACGACTTCCCGGTGATAGGCTACGGCGGCAAGACGATAAACACGCTTCGCCTTTGGCAGAGCGAACCTATAAATAAGCTCGACTATATCGAGTTCAATAATATGCACTATTCCAACGCGCTTGCGGAAAAGAACGCGGCGGAGATCATTTCCTATGTGCTCTATCCCAACGACGAGAGAGTAGAGGGCAAAACGCTCCGTCTGCGCCAGCAGTATTTCTTCGTCAGCGCGTCGATAAAGGATATAATCAGGAATTACAAGAAAAAGCACGGCAACGACTTTTCGTCGTTCGGCAAACTGTGCGCGGTGCAGCTCAACGACACGCACCCCGTCGTCGCCATTCCCGAACTCATACTCTGCCTCGAACACGAGGGGCTTGCGTTCGAAGATGCATTCGCAATAGCGCACGAAACGTTCGCGTTCACCAACCACACGATAATGGGCGAGGCGCTGGAAAAGTGGGATATAGAGCTTTTCAAGCGCATACTGCCCGAAGTCTACGCCGTTATCGAGGAAATACAGAACAAGCTCAATTTCGAACTCAGCGCGATGCGAGTTCCCGATACCTGGAACTACAACATACTCGACAACGGGCGCATCCATATGGCGCGTCTTGCGATATACGTTGCGCACACGACGAACGGCGTCGCCGCCGTCCATACCGAGATACTCAAACGCGACGTGTTCAGGAACTGGTACGCTATGTATCCGGACAGATTCCTCAGCATAACCAACGGCATAACTCCGCGCCGCTGGCTGCGCCTTTGCAACGAAAATCTCTGCGCCCTCATAGAGAGCAAGATAGGAAGCGGCTACGTTACCGATCTGACGCAGCTCAAAGGCATAGCGGCTTTTGCAAAGGACCCCGGGTTCATAAAGAGCTTCAAGGAAGTCAAGTTCGCGAATAAAAAGCGGCTCGCCGAGTATATCAAAAAGCACGAGGGCGTCGATCTTGACCCGAATTTCTGCTTCGATATCCAGGTCAAGAGAATGCACGAATACAAGCGTCAGCTTCTCAACGCGCTCTCGATAGTGTATTTCTATTTCGAGATCAAGGAAGGGCGTATGCCCGACTTCAAGCCGACGGCGTTCATCTTCGGCGCGAAAGCGGCTCCGGGATATTATCACGCAAAGGCGATAATGAAGTTCATCAACTGCATCGCCGATATGGTCAATCGCGATCCCGATGTTGCGGATAAGCTGAAAGTGGTGTTTGTGACGAACTACAACGTGTCGTATGCCGAATATATCGTCAGCGCGGCGGATATTTCCGAGCAGATATCGCTCGCGGGAATGGAAGCGTCGGGCACGGGCAATATGAAGTTTATGCTCAACGGTACGGTCACTCTCGGTACGATGGACGGCGCGAACATAGAGATCGCGCAGGAAGCGGGAAGAGAGAACGAATATATCTTCGGTGCGACCGTCGAGGAAGTGAACGAGAAGCGCCCCGGTTATCATCCGTGGGAATACTACGACAACGATCCGGTGATACACAGGATAATGGATACGCTCGTGGACGGCACGTTCAACGACAACGGCACGGGAATGCTCCGCTCGATCTTCGACAAGCTTCGCGGCGAAGACACCTATATGAGTCTGTACGATTTCAAGGACTATGTGCGCGTCAAAAAACAGGCGAACGCGGATTACGGTACGGACGGATTCTATACGAAGAGCATACTCAACCTTGCGAACGCAGGTAAATTCTCTTCCGACCGCGCCATACTGCAATATGCGAAAGAAATCTGGCACGTCAAGTAAAAATGCTTGATTTTTATCCGATAATATGGTAATCTATTAAGGCTCCGCGGGATTCGCGGAGCATACGGAGAGGTATCGAAGTGGTCATAACGGGGCTGACTCGAAATCAGTTTGCTCGCAAGGGCACGCAGGTTCGAATCCTGTCCTCTCCGCCAAACGAATCCTAAATCGAACCCCTAAGTTTGGTTTAGGATTTTTTACTATTTACCGCAATATAATTCAAAATTAGTATTAACAGTTTCTGCACCTTGTTGTGTTACAACTAAGCATATTACAATCAAATACTTTTGGCGGCGAATAAGATCAATTTTTGGTGGTAATTTATTATAATGTAAATATAACGGTTATATCTCGACAGTTGTATTTATTATTTATCTTTTTACCATACGGCATGGGTAATACGATATCGTAAAAAGAAAAGTCCCGACTTTCATCGGGACCTGTTTTTATCGGGCTATTGTATATGATTATCATTTTATCGTCATATAAAGTTATTTGCTTGATAAGTACGTTTATCAGTAATTGCGATTCAAGTTTTAACGCTTCTTCATAGAACGCGCGCAGCTCGTTTTCGCTATATTTCACGGCGGTTTTGGTTTGTTCAACTGCAATCGCTTTTTCAAGATCATCGGCTTTTCGTTCGAGTTCTCTCATGCGTTTCATTGCCGTCGCGCTCGTACCTCCGCTTTCTATCGCTGTCATTATGTTCTTTATCTGCGTTTCCGTTGTTTTACGTTCTTTTATAAGTCTATGCAACTCTGAGTTATTTGTTATCGTTTTTTCTTGTGTGAGCATAAGCGCGGATATCATTTTATCTTTAATTTCTTTCTCGTTAAGCAGTTTAATTATATTTTTCAATACAAATTCTTCTAAGAATTCTTTCCGTACGGCCGACTTTTTACAACCGCTATTATGCTTTCTTCCAAGGCATTTGTAATAACGCATTGTATATCCGTGTCTTGAATTTCCGCATTCTGCACTTATAGGTTTTCCGCAATATCCGCATACCAGTTTATTTCGGAGCAAATATACAACATCCGTACTGCGTTTACCGTATTTGTTTGCTTCGGTTTTTTGTCTGACTTTCTTATAAACTTCTTTTGGCACTATAGCAGGGTAGATGTTATCGAAAATTTCTCCGTTGTGTTTATATATACCGGAATACTTTTCGTTTTTTAATATACTGTAAATCGTATTCATTGCAAAAGGTTTTTCTTTATTGAAAATACCCTTTGCGGTTAATTCTAAGACAATGTCTTTTACATATACTCCCATAGCGTACTGTTCAAATATGTATCTGACTACTTCAGCTTTTTCTTCGTCTATAAGAACTTTGTGGTTTTCTACTTTATAGCCGTATATAATTGTACCGCCTGTAAAATTGCCTTTTAGACGGGATTCTTTCATGCCGCGTTTTACCTTTTGCGATAGTTCCGCACTGTAATATTCTGCATATCCTTCCAGCATACTTTCAAGTATAATTGCTTCGGGAGAGTCTGGAATATATTCCGTTGCGGATATAACTTTTACTCCGTTGTCTTTCAACGTCTTTTTGTGTATTGCCATTTCATATTTGTTACGGCTAAATCTGTCAAGTTTGTAAACCAGTACGAAATTCCAGTCCC
>CALVYT010000032.1 GCA_944372345.1 uncultured Clostridia bacterium | reverse complement strand
CTGCGGCGGCTTTCGGCGAACCTGTCACGTTTTCGGGTCACGGCGGGGTCACCCAGCCGTGACCGCTTCCGCCTCCGCTCGCTCCGCACCTTGCGGTGGGCATTGCGTGCTTTTGCGGTACGAACTGACCCGATAAAATAGCAAGTTTGTCATTTACCGTGCGTCAGCACCATTCCCTGCCGAAATACGCTCGCATTCGCTGCGAATTCTGCCAAACGACAAGCAGGTTTCACGCAGGAATAAGACGCACACGGCGAGCCGTGCGCGAATAATTTTTTATCTTCTTTCCTCTGTCACGATACAGCGGAAACCGCTATTTACCTGTAATGCCTCGTAACTTTTCCCGCGACAGCAAAAGCGTAGTTTTTGCGGGGGCGCAGCCCCGAGCGCACCCGTCCTTTGGCGTTCGCGCTCGGTTGCAGCCGCGGCAATGCCGCGGGTCATTTCAGCCATTTATCGGCTTCGGTTATTCGACGTATCACTCTGCACGGGTTTCCCGCCGCGACCACGCCCGCGGGAATATCGCGCGTTACCACACTGCCCGCGCCTATCACGCTGTTCTCGCCTATGGTCACGCCCTGCACGATCTTCACGTCCGCGGCTATCCAAACGCGGTCTCCGATACGGACGGGCTTGGACACGACGACGTTACGGACGCGCTCTTCGGGGTCGAAAGCGTGATTAGTGGTATAAATGCCGACGCGCGGTCCGAACATTACGTTATTGCCTATGACCACTTCGCCCATATCGAAAATGATACAGCCGAAATTTATGAACACGTTGTCGCCGATCGTGATATTATTACCCATCTCGCAGATAAAATCCGGCTCGATAAACACGTTTTTCCCGACGCTGCGAAAGAGCTTGCCCATTATTTCGCGGCGAAGCTCCGCGTCCTCCTCCGTCGTTTTGTTATACTCGCGCCAATAACGCTTTGCGACGAGCCGCCGCGCCTCCAATTCGGGCGCGCGGTCGTTTTGCGGAAGCCCCGCAAGCATCTTTTCCCATTCGGTCATCTGCATTCGCTCCTTGTTGCCGTCATTTATTTCCCCATTCGCCGATCGCAACGCCTACAATATACCATATCCTTCGCCCGTTGTCAACATATCTCCCGCACGCTAAAAAGCCGCTCACGGCTCGCCGTGAGCGTAAGTTTTAGATATGTATCAAGCATTGCAAAATCGGTTGCGCCTACGGCGCTAACCGTCACACGCGCCTGCGCGATCTTTTTGCGAATCTGCGGCGGTTTCGGGTCGGCGCAGGGTATCCTTGCGCCGACCGCTATCGCTCCGCACGCTCCGAGAACCGCCGCATTCACTACAAAAATCTCTGCGCATTCGCTGCGAATTCTGTAATTCGGCAGACTATTTTCCCGCATAATAAAGACGCGCACGGCGTGCCGTGCGCGACAATATCTTATTTCCGATACAGCCGAAGCCGCAGAGCGGGGTCAGGCGGGCAGCTGCCGAGGGAGCATACCTACGTCGACGAAGCACGGCAGTGCGAAGTCGGAGTACGTGACCGAGGACGCAGCCCGCATCAGCGGCGCTATGTGCCTTCCCCTTAATGCGGAAAGCCTTCCGCGCAGCCGCTCTGGCGACGCTATGCGCCTTCCCCCTCAAAAGGGAAGGCATCCCCTCAGCAAGAAAAAAGGCGTCCCTGTGGGACACCTTTTGCAAAGCCTTATCTCTTCGAGAACTGCGGAGCCTTCCTCGCCTTTTTCAGGCCGTACTTCTTTCTCTCTTTCATTCTCGGATCGCGGGTAAGAAATCCCGCTTTTTTGAGCGCGGGCTTATTCGCTTCGTCGAGTTCGACGAGCGCGCGCGCTATGCCGTGGCGGATGGCTCCCGCCTGACCCGTCGAGCCGCCGCCGCGGACGTTGACGAATATGTCCAGCTTGCCCGTCGACTCGGTGAGCACCAGGGGCTGGTTGACGATGAGCTTGAGCGTTTCCAGCCCGAAATAATCGTCGAGCGAACGCTTGTTGATCTGTATCACGCCGCTGCCAGGCATAAGACGGACGCGGGCGACCGCCTTCTTGCGGCGACCCGTTCCCCAGAACTGTAACTTCTTCTTGACATTCTTCGTAGCCATTCGGGGATCTCCTTATTTAACGAGCGTGAGGATCTCGGGCTTCTGTGCCTCGTGACCGTGCGACGCGTCCTTATAAACGCGCAGTTTCTTAAGCATCTTTCTGCCGAGGGCGTTCTTGGGAAGCATGCCCTTTACGGCGTCGTATACGGCTTTGTCCGACGACGTCGCCATATACTCTTTATAGCTCTTTTCTTTCAGTCCGCCCATATAGCCGGAGTGCGTCCTCTTCATCTTCTGTTCGAGCTTCTTGCCCGTCAGCACGACTTTATCGCTGTTGATGACGATGACGTAATCTCCGCAGTCCATATTCGGGGTGAACAGGGGCTTGTTCTTACCGCGGAGCACCGCCGCTACCTGGCTCGCCAGTCTGCCGAGAGGCATACCCTCTCCGTCGGCGATGTACCACTTTTTCTCCGCGTATGCGGGAGAATCCTTTTTGGCGGGGTCGAGCGTCGCGACTATCGTTCTGCCCGGTCTTGCCGCCTTGATCGTTTTTTCGTCTGCCATGATTTCCTCGTTCGCGCGCGGCGCATTTCACGCTACGCCGCCGCATAAGCCGCGTAAAACCGACGGGGCAGGTCGGTTTTACGCAATTTATTGCAAATACCTGAATATTTTATTATATTACGCCGCGCTTGTCAAGCGTTTTGACGCGGTTTGCCGCGATATTTACATCGTGGCGCCGCCGTCCGTCGTCGTGCCGTCCTCCGTTTCCTCGTCCTCGGTGTAATCGTCCCACGAAGAGTGGTCGTGACGGAAGTTGAGGCAGTTGTGGTCGTAGCAGACTATCGGGGTCTCTTCCGACGGCATCACCTCGCCCAGACGCATGTTCATCGCCGAGCGGATATACGATCCGCTGACCTTGTTGATATACATATAATTCGTCGCCGTCGCGGTGTAGTTCGCGAAGTAGGACACATACACTTCCGTTCCCGTAGCCGTGCTGCTTTCCACCGCGTCGTAGTTGATCGTGAAGAAATCGATGGAGAACGGCTCCGTCGTCGGCGTTATGCCTATGCTGTGTATGCGCGCCGTCTGCGCCGTGAACGGCTCGAACGCCGAGTTGGAAACGAACGCAGTTACCGTGCCCTCGCTCTCCTCGTCGTCCTCGCTCTCCTCTGTGTCCTCCGTTTCGAGCGAGCAGTATATCCTGCCGCCGTAATAGCCTATCAGCGTTATCGTGCCGTTATAGACGCGCGTTCTGCCGTCCGCCGTGACGCGGTATATGCCGTCGGCGTTCGCGCCCATAAAGCACGGCACGTCCTCGAACTGATCGACGGGAATGATCGTCGTGTATTCGGACGTATCCGAGCATATGACCGCGGGGGTATTCCCCATCGGCGGTGCGTCACACGTTTCTTCGTTATAATTTTCGTCGTGCCTGTGAAGCTGCTCGTAAAGGCTGCTGACCTGCATCTGCGTACTGCCTGCGCTCGTCAGCGTGAAGTACAGATAACCGCCTTCCAGTCCCGCGACGGAAATATCGCCGCTGCCGGCAGTCGCGACCGTGAAACGGTTATTTTCGTACTGCCCCTCTTCCATATAGGGAGAGATCATTTCCAGCGTGACGCCTGCGGGGTTACTGTCCGAAGAGTCGTTATCGCGGGTGAAATATACGAAATCGTCCGCTCCGTCGGGAGAAGTATCGTCGGGATCGTACGTTTCCGCCGTCGGGAAATACACGTCCGTAACTCCGTCGACGAGCTCGTAGGTGTCGGTGACGCTGCCGCCCGAAATCCTGTTGACGACGATGTAGCCAGTCGTGACTCCGAGTTCTTCGTCCTGCGCGTTCGCGTAATAATTCTCGAACGTGGTCAGATATACGCTGTCGCCCGATTTATAGAACGCATACGGCATGGCGTTGTTTATCTCCGTCGCCGTATACAGCTTGGAGAGCAGTCCGCGCTCTATGTCGTAAGCCCAGAACGTCGTTCTGTCGTCCTCCACCTCGCCGTCGGAGTTGCGGGTGTTGTCGGGAGAAGCGAAATAGATATAACCGTCGTATATCCACATTCCGCCGTCGTAACCGCTCGTGCCCACTTTCTTGCCCACGACCTGCTTGACGGCGACGCCGTATTCGCTCGCTCCGCCCGCAGTCGGCACGAAGTTCTGGCGGACGACCCCGTTCGCGTCCGAATACGTCGGAGGCGGGTCGCCGCTCTCGGTCCCTATCGTGTATTCGCCGAGCTGTATATAGTCTTTGAGTTCATACTCGAAATCGAGCACGTCGAACAGCGTCGTCGAACGCGCCGCCGTCTGCTCGTATTCTTCCGCTGTCAGGTTCTGCGCTTCGTTCACTTCGTAGTCGATCGCCGCGTCGAGATCGACGGGTCTGTCCCAGTTGATACGCGCGCGGTATATGCCGCCTTTGATGGCGCCGCCTTCGAGGTTGCTCGAACCGCTCTCGTCCGTGTAGTCGGCTATACCGTTGACGAAATAGACGTGGTCGCCGTACTGCACGACCGTGCCGCCGTTGGAATAGACCGTCTTATCGGTATTGACGGGACCGTTGTCGTCGTCCGTCGTTCCGCAGCCCGCAAACGCCGCGCACGCTCCGCCCAGAAGCATGACCGCGGCGACGAGCGTCGCGATCGTCTTTTTCAATGCCTTGCTCATATGTTCTTTATGTTCTCCGAATTTATCCGTTATATTATTCTGCCGCAGGGCGGAGCGTCACTCCGTCACCGTTATCGTCAATCTGCCGCCGCGCAGTCCGCGCGCACGCGGCTTGACGACGAGTTTGCCGGGCGCTTTGCCCTTGACAACGACGAGCGCGTGCCCCGCGACCGCCGTCACGACGTTGTCGTCCGCACCGCTGCCGTATTCGTTGCCGAGCGCGACTATCTCCCCGTCGCCGTCCAACTCGATCTCCACGTCGCCGTCATAGTCGACGGAAAGTCCGCCCGCCGCGTCGATGACCCAGACGTCGATGTAACTCACCTCGCCCGCCGACGCGCTTATCTTCTTCGTGCCCGTCAGCAGCGATATGCGCGAGGGCGCTTCGGGCGTCGTCAGCGACGTGCGGCAGCATTCCCTGCCGCGCAGATAGCTGACGGCTTCCAGCGTTCCCGGCGCGTATTCGACATCGAACACGGCGTATTGCTTATTCACTCTGCCCGCGAGCCTGCGCCCGACAAGATAACCGTTCAGGTATAACGCGACGACGTCGCCCGGGGTGAACACGGTCACTCTCACCGTTTCGCCCGTATCCGCTTTCCAGCAGGGCGAGCCTTCGACGGGCGCGCCGTCCGCTCCTCCGACGAGGATGAACGATCCGCCCGCTCCCGTGAGCATCGCGCGGTATCTTCCGCCCGCGCGCGGCAGGCAGGTGTGATCCACGTCGCCCGCTATCGTCACGCCGTGCGAGGAGCGGTCCATTCCCGATTCGGAAAAGTCGCCGAGCATATATTCGTCGTCTTCCGCGCGGGAGAGCGACGCGAAAGCGTCCTCGGTGCGCGTATCGGCGCGCAGATACGGCGTTTCCTCTGGAGGCTCGAACCCGCTCGCGCATATACATATATCTACGAGCGACGCCATTTCCGACGTGGCTTTCGACGGAACGGAGAGTTCGTCGCCGAGAGCGATCGGATCCGCGCCGCGCAGAGCCGCACGCGAAGCGCCCGCGGAAAGGAGTTCGCGTTCGGTGGGCTCGAGTTTGCGGAACGTGCAGGCAACGGGACGGGAACCGTCCTCTTCGCGCACGGCGGCGACTATCCGCCGCGCAAGCTCCGCGCCGCGCCGTCCGTAAGTTTCCTCACAGCCGTTCGCGACGGAATACATCGCCACGCAGGGGTGGTTGCGGAGCAGGCGCACGGCGAGCCGCGCCCGCTCTTCGCACTCCTCCGCGAACGCGAGATGGGAAAGGCTCCCCTCCCGCGGGTATGTCCAGTTATCGAAAATATCCACGACGACGGAAAGTCCGAGTTCGTCTGCGGCGGCGAGCGCCGCTTCGGACGGACATCCGACGTATCTGACCGCATTGCAGCCTATGTCGCGCAGAGCGGACAGTTTGCGCCGCTCCGCCTCGGGCAGGCTTATGCCGCCGAGCACTCCGTTTTCGTGAGGCGTCGTCGCGCCCGTAAGTCCGCGTATCCGCGACGCGCCCTGTACGCGCACGCCGAACCGCGTTTCCGCTTCGTCGAGGACTTCCTCGCCGGAAAGCAGTCTGACCGCGAGGGTATAGAAATACGGCTTGTCCGTTTCGCAGATATGCGCGCGGCGCAGAGGCACCTCGACCGCGACCGTCTTTTCCCCGCCCGCGAACGTAAAGTTCTTCTTTCTGCGGCAGGAACGCCGACCGTAGGCGTTGAGAACGGAGATCTCCGCGGAGAGCTTGCGCTTTGCCTCGCACTCCCCCGCGACGGACACCGATACCGACAGCTGCGCGCCGCTCTCGTCCGCGCGCTCGGTGCGCACGAACAGTCCGTAGGGCGGAATGTATATCTCCGACGGGGACAGGTGCAGATATGCGCCGCGGTTTATCGCGCCGCCGTCCTCGAAAACGACGCTGACGCGCGTCCTGTTCGCGGTCACGCGGCCGAGATCGTAGAGCCGCGCGGCTCCCGCCGCCGTCCCGACGCACTCGCCGTCCGCGAACACGTCGACGACGCCTTCCGCTCCGTCAATAAACAGGAACGCCTTTGCGCCGCCCGCTTCGGGGACCGTTTCGAGCGAGACCCTGCCGTAGCACGGCGACACGAAAGGAAGGGAAACGCTTTCGTCCCCGCTTTCGCTTACGTTATGCCAGCCGCGTTTGAGTTCTACTGTTTTCATTATCTTCCCTCTGACTGCGAGCGCAGACTCCTTAGTATTTTCCATTATACAACATCGCCGTTTTTCAAGTCAAGTGTATTTGCCTCAAAATGCGCGCGTAATAACATTAAAAAGCCGCGCGCACCGCTTATCTGCAAGTGCGCGCGCAGTCCGTCCGTGCCGCCGAACGCGTTAAAGTATGCTCTTTCCCGTCGCCGCGTCCTGATACATCAGCCAGAACCCTTTGCCCGCGGGATCGTTCTCGTCGACGGCGAGCCATTGGCAGTACCCCGCGAGTTCGCGCGGCGGCTCGGGAGAGTATTCGCCGGGAACGCCGTAGCACATATACCTGACGGGGTCGCCTATCAACCCGACGAGATAATATCTTCCGCTGCCGTCGTAATCCACTTTCACCCACCGCGAATCGGGGAGCAGTTTTTCGAGCGCGGGGAAACGCTCGCAGCGCGAAAACAGTCTGTCGAGCTGGTCGGACACGCTGTCGTAAAACGTCGCGCCGCCCAGTTCGGGCACTTTGCGCTCTCCGTAATCGTCGTCGGACAGCGGATATTCCCCGCCGCTCCCGCTGCGTTCTTCCCCGCTATCCGCGCGCTCCGCGGGTCGGCTGTTTTCCGCGCGCCGGGCAGGCTGCCCGCTCCGCGCAGGCTTCGGAGGCGGCGCGTCCGCCTCGCGGCGTTGCTCCTCCGCAGTTACGGACGCAGCCGTTTCCGCGGAAGCGGACGGCACAGTCAGGTTGGAACGGTAGTAATTCACCTCCGCGATCTTCCCGTCGTCGTAATCCTGCGGAACGATATCGAGGAAATAGTCGTTTATGTCCTGTTTCGGCGCGTCTCCCCCGCCGCATTCGCGCGCGGCGCGGCGCAGGTCGTCCTCCAGATTGCCCTTCCACGGCATGGGTCGGCGGAAACCGCCGCTCATTATGTATCCGCCCCGCGCGTCGCCCACCGACGCCACGAGATCGTCCATACCGTCGCACGGCGGCAACGTAAACGAATACGCAGGCGGCAGCGTGAATCGTCCGAACGTATGCAGTCTGCCGCCCAGTCTGACGGCGAGCACGCATTCGCCGCGCACGCTGCCCGTCAGCCGACAGGCTATCCCCGTTTTCGTGCGTTCCAGCCGCAGGCAGCCGCTGCCCTCTCCCGACAGTACGAGTAACCGTTTTTCGTATATCATAGTTCCGATCGTTCTCCTCCGAGTATTATATATGACCGCGGAGCGCGTAATTTGACCGATATGCGCAGATATGCGGAAAAATCGCCGAACGGACTCGGAATGCGCCCCGGTACGTTTGGAAACGGGAACTGCGGCAATAATATCCGTGTTATGACGGGACTTTACGGAAAAACGGCGCGCGGGGATATTTCCGCGTCCGTAGCTAAAATGATACCCGACGGCGCGGAGACCGTCGCGCTGTGCATAGGCAGCGACCGCGTCACCGGGGACTGCGTGGGGCCGCTCGTAGGGCATCTGCTCTCGCGGAGCGGCATCACGGTATACGGCACGCTGGCTTCCCCCGTGACGGCTCTCAACGTCGCGGAATGCCACGAACTGCTGCGGCGCAGACACCCCGGCGCGTTCGTCATCGCCGTGGACAGCGCGCTCGGAGCGGACGGCGAAGTCGGCTCGGTCATCCTCCTGCCGCGCGGACTGCGCCCCGCCGCAGCCGTCGGAAAAACGCTGCCGTCCGTCGGCGATCTCGGCATAGTCGGGGTCGTTTCCTCCCGCAGACTGGGCGCGGATTCGCTCGGACGGGTGCGGCTCGCCCTGCCCTTCGAGCTCGCTTCGCGTATAGCCGACGGAGTGGTACGCGCCGTGATGCGCCGCCGCACCGCGACAGGACGGCGGTAACGAAAGCGCATAAGAAGATACGGGCGGCCGCAACAGCCGCCCGTTGATATTTTTTATGATTTACCGCTCCTATCGGTATTTTATGCGCTATGTCGCGCTTATCTGCCGGAGCCGGCGGCGCAGATCTCCGCGAGAGCGGAAAGAAGGGAGTCGGTGTCCTCTTCCGTGCCTACCGTTATGCGCAGTCTGTCGCGCACTCTCGGCGCGTCGAACCTGCGCACGACCACGCCGCGGCGGCGCAGTTCCTTCTGCAGGTATTCCCCGCCGAAACGCGGGTGGGCGGCAAACACGAAGTTGGCGTCGCTGTCGGGCACGTCGAAGCCGAGCGCGCGCAGGCCGTCCGTCATACGCGAGCGCGTCGCCTTGATCTTTGCTACGCAATCGCGGAAATACCCGTCGTCCGCTATCGCGGCTTCCGCCACCGCCGCCGTGACCGCGTTGACGGGATAGCTGTTGAAACAGTCTTTAACGGTGCGGAGCGCGTTTATGAGTTCCGCTCCGCCTATCGCGTAACCGCACCTCGCCCCGGCAAGACTGCGGCTCTTGGAAAACGTCTTGACGACAAGCAGCCCGGGATATTCCGCAATATGCCGCGCAAGCGACGGCACGCGGGAAAAATCCGCGTACGCTTCGTCGACGATGACCGTTTTTCCGCCGAAAGCGCGCACTATGCCGAGTATGTCCTCCGCGCTTTCCGCGAGCGACGTAGGCGCGTTGGGCTGGGCGATGACCGCTCCGCACGACCGTTCCGCCGCGGCGGCGAACGCCTTTATGTCCGCGCGCATATCGCCGAGAAGAGGTATCTCGCGGCAGACGGAGCCGTAGAGCGAGGCAAACACCTTATAGAACGAGTACGTCACGTCCGCTATCGCTATCGGCTTGTCCTCTCCGCCGAAAAAAGCGGCGAACGCGAACGAGAGCACTTCGTCGCTGCCGTTGCCGACGAACACGTTTTCCGGCGCCACGCCCTCGTACTCCGCTATCGCGCGGCAGAGAGCGCGCGCGTCGGGGTCGGGGTAAAGACGATATTTCGCCGCGTCGAAGCCGGCAAGCGTTTCGGCTACCCGCGGCGACGGCGGATAGGGATTTTCGTTGGTGTTCAGTTTGATCGTCTTTTCTCTCGGCTGTTCCCCCGCCGTATACGGGGTCAGCGTCTTTGCCAGTCTGCTCAGCATGTTTCCTGCTCCGTAAAACGCGGGACGGCACCAGCCGCCCCGCGTCGTCGTTTGTCTTTATTACGTTGTCGTCGTATCCGCGTTTTCCTCGGCTTCGGCTTCTTCCTGCGCCGCGTCCGCGTCCGACTGTGCGGAGAACCGCTCCTCGTAGTCGTCGAGATACGTTCCGAACCTGTCCTTATGCACGACTATGACGTCGCCGGAATTGAAGCGGCGGTTAGCCATCGTAGCGCTCCAGTTCTCGAAGTAATTGTCGCTCGCCGCGGTGACGTCCGATACGAACGCCTCTCCCGCCGTCGACTGCTTCGCGGGCGTCAGATAGCTGTCGAACGCCAGCCTCTGCCCGACGTTCGGGACCACGTTCAGGAACATTATGTGCCAGCCGTAGTCGGTGAGCACGGGGACGGATATGCTTCCGACCTCCACCTCCGCGCCGTTCGGATCGTCGAACAGTTCGTCCACGACGTAGTTGTCCCTGTCGCTCGACGTCTTGTAGTCGTAGAGGTTCATATCGTTGCGGTATGCGTTGTAAAGCGCGCGGGATTCCGTCGCGAACTCTATCATATACGACTCTTCCCTGCCGCCGAGCGCCTCGGGCGTCGCCGTCACGGCATAGCCCATCTCGTTGTCGAAGATGCCCTCGTCGGTGTTGTATTCGTATATGAGCTGCTCGAACGTGTCTGCCGCTTCTTTCGGATCGGCGGCGGCAGCCGTCATCTTATTCTTTATCTCGGCGTAAGCCTGCTCTATCGTATACGAAACGGAAGTGTCCGCGTTGCCGCCGTAGTGCTTGTAAACTTCGACGTTCAGTCCGAGATCCCTGCGGAACGCCTTGACTTCGGCGTCGGTATGCCCCGCTTCCTTATATTCTTCGAGAGCGTCCGTCTGCTCCTCGGAGAACGGGATGAGGATATGCTTGACCCAGAATATCTCGTCGTCGGCGTAGTAGAGTATCGTTTCGTTCGCCGTCGCCGCGTCGTAATACGCTTCTATGTCGTCCTTGAAATCGGTGACCTGACGGTCGAGCTCGTCCTTGAACGCGGCGCGCGCGCTCGCTTCGTCCGTCGTTATGTCCTTGACGAGCCAGTCGCGCAGACCGTCCGTTTTAAGCGAGTATTCCTGCGATTCGCCGTACATAAAGCGGATCACGTCGTAAAGGTAAAGGCGGGTGTAGAGGGAGTCCGTGCCCTCGTTCGTCTTTATGAGGGAGCGCATTTCGGCGATCTCGCTTTCAAAATGTTCCCTCTCTTCGTCGGAGATCGTGCGTTCGTCGTCGACGTATTCGGCGACGACGTCCACGAAGCGGCGTAGCCCTGCGCGCTTGATGGAGTTGACGTCCGCACGGGACGACGTGCCGACGCATCTCTCCGGCTCCTGCGTGACATGCCAGACCTTATATACGTCGTCGTAGTCCTCGCCGCCCTCTTCCGTCGGGGGGACGGGATATTCGGGCTCGCCGTCCTCGCCTGCCGTGATCTCCGCGTAGTTCAGTCCGTACTCCGTCGCGATCTCTTCGTAAAGCTGACCGAGAGCGGTGTCCGCCTGGTCGTATATCGAGCGGTTGATCTCGTTGATCTGCGGCACGCCCCATTCGACGTATCCGCCGTCTATCGCGATCTCCGCTTCGGCAAGCTGCAGATAGCTCGTGTAAAGCTGCTTGATGAATTCGTCGAAGCACTCGTCTATCGTGTAGCCCTCTTCACTGTAATAGTTATAGCCTTCGCTCTCGAAATAGTCGACGAGGGTCTGCTTATAGAACACCTCTTTCTCCGTCGTTCCCGTTTCCCGCACGGCGACGTGGACGTACTCGTCCCACTCCCACACGGGCGACGCGCCCGTCGTATATCTGACTACGGGAAATTCTTCGCTGTAACCGGGCGCGGAGGAAGCGTTCGCCGACGGCGTGCCGTCCACCGTTATGTCTCCCGCCGCGACGGAACCGTCCTTAACGCTTATCCAGAGCGCGTAATCGCCCGCGCCTGCAAGCCCCGAAAATTCGTATTCTTCCGCCGTCCACTCGCCGGACCCGCCGTCACGGGAGTATATGACGTAATGGTTGTCCCTGTTCTTGCCGTCGGTCTCGACGAATATGTTTTCGTCGCCCTCTTTGACGGAGATACGCACGCCGTCAGCGTCGTATCCGACGTAGAGGAACGACCCGTCGTCCGCGGTCGCGGGGACGTGTATGGGTTCTCCGTTATGATCGCGCAGTACGGCGCGCACGGGGGTCTTGGTGGTCTTTCCGTAATCGGAAGAAGAAGGATCTTCGTTCACCGTAAAGACCTTGTTCCCGTCGGGATCTTCGTAATCGGCGTATATGGGAAGATCGTACTCATACCCGAAAGGTTCTATTTCGAGTATCGCCTGTTCCATATCGGCTTCCTCGGCGTATTCGAACACGGAGCATCCCGTGAAGAATGCCGCCGCCGTTACGACTGCGAGAATGAGAGCCGCTGCTTTTTTGAATCTGATCTTTTTCATTTATTCCTTTCTCTCTGTGCCGCGCCGTAAGGCGGCACAATGCAAATGGTCTTTACAATTATACATAACGCGACGGCAAAATGCAAGCGATTTACGCGGAGCCGACGCCGTAATCGCACAAAAATTTTACGAGGCGGTTGCCCGTGGGGAATATGAAAGACACTTTTCCCGACATACGGACCGTCCCGCCCGCCATCTCCGCCTTGTCCGCGAAGCCGTCGGGCACGTCCTTGGCAAAACGGAAAGTCACCTCGCTGCGCCCGCGCATAAGCGTTACCTCGTCCGCGCCGCAGTCCGCAGCTCTGTTCTTGACAAGCGCGACGGTGAGCAGATTGACCACCTCGTCGGGCGGCGCGCCGTAAATGTCCCTCATCGTGTTTATCATCTTGCGCAGGTCGGACATACTGTCGATACGCGAGATATTGCCGTACTGGCGCAGCCGCCACTCTCCGTCCGTGACGTAGTTTTCGGGAATGAACGCGTTGTATTCCGTTTTCACGCGCACTTCCTTGCGCTCTTTTATCTCCCCGCCCGAGCTCTCCGCGATGACTTCGCGCAGCAGCTTCATATAGGTGTCGTAACCGACGGACTCCATATGCCCGTGCTGCTCCCTGCCGAGGACGTTTCCCGCTCCGCGCAGTTCGAGGTCACGCATCGCGAGCATAAATCCGCTGCCCAGCTCCTTGCACTGCATTATCGCGTCCAGCCGCTGCATTGCGACGGGCGTCATCTGTTTGCTCGAATCGTATGTGAAATACGCCGAAGCGAGCCTGCTGCTCCGCCCTATACGCCCGCGGAGCTGATACATCTGGCTCAGTCCGAACGTGTCCGAATTGATGACCACCATCGTGTTCGCGCGCGGTATGTCTATACCGTTCTCTATTATCGTCGTCGCAATGAGGACGTCCGTCCTGCCGTCGGCGAAATCGCTGATGACGCGCTCCGCCGTTTCCGCGCTCATCTGTCCGTGGACGACTCCCGTTTTCAGTTCGGGCACGACCTTGCTCACGCGCTCGGCGAAAGCGTCTATGCCGCCGACGCGGTTGAACACGACGAACGACTGCCCTCCCCTCGAATACTCGCGCATGAGTGCGTCCGCAAGCAGTCCGTCGCTGTATTCGGCGACGAACGTCTGCACGGGCAGCCGCTCGTAGGGCGGAGTGCGCAGCATCGATATGTCGCGTATGCCGGACAGGCTCATATGCAGCGTGCGCGGTATGGGCGTGGCGGACAGCGTCAGCACGTTCACCTGCGCGCGCAGCTGTTTCAGATGCTCTTTCTGCGCGACTCCGAACCGCTGCTCCTCGTCGAGTATGAGCAATCCGAGATCGCGGAACTCCACCCCCTTGCCGAGCAGTTTATGCGTGCCGCACACGAGGTCGACCTTGCCCGCGGCGAGATCCTTCATCGTCTTTTTCGCGTCCGCGCTGCCAGACAGGCGCGACAGCATAGCCACGCGCACGCCGAACTTCTCCATACGGCGCGCAGCCGTCTTAAAGTGCTGCAACGCGAGCAGCGTAGTCGGGCAGAGAAACGCGACCTGCTTGCCTTCCGCTATCACGCGGTAAGCCGCGCGCAGCGCGACCTCCGTTTTGCCGAACCCGACGTCGCCGCAGAGCAGTCTGTCCATTATCCTGCCCTTGGCGAGGTCGGAAAGTATATCCTCCGTCGCCGTCGCCTGATCCTCGGTGTCGACGTGCGGGAACGCGGCGATGAACTCCTCCATAAGCGCGGGTTCGGGAGCGTAGACGTGCCCCTTGCCCGCCGCGCGCTTGCCGTAGAGCCGCACGAGGTCCACGCTCATTTCCCTTATCGACTTTTTGACCTTCTCTTTGAGCCGGGCGAACTGACCGCCGCCGAGCCTGTTCAGCCGCGGTTCCGCACCCGCGTAGGAATACCGCGACAGACTGTCGAGATTTTCCACGGGGAGATACAGCTTGTCGCCCTCTGCGTAACCGATGATGACGTAGTCGTGCGCCGCGCCGCTGAAATCCAGCCGCTCTATGGCGAGGCACTTGCCCACGCCGTGAGTGCTGTGCACGACGTAATCCCCGACGGACGGCAGCGGCATTATCTCCCGCCGCTTCGTCTTTTTCGTCGCGGAATATTTGGGGATAAGCGAGGACGTGGCTATGAACACCTGTCTGCACTCGCAGAGCGCAAAGCTGCGCGACAGCGTCGCTTCGGTGATGTCCGCTCCGAGCGCGCCCGTGCGCACGCCCTTGGCTCGCAGATAGTCCGCTATCTTGCCCGCCGTGTCGGGATTGCCCGCGAACAGCGTGACCCTGTAACCGTTTTTCAGCCAGTTCCCGACGTCCCCAGCGAGCAGCTCGTAGTCGCGCGAATAGTCGGGCACGGTCACGTCGGTGAGCTCAACGGCGGCGTCCGCGCGGAAAAATCTGTTTGCGGACAGCCCGGTATGGAACGTCGCCGTTCCGCCGCCGAACGCGAACGCCCGGTCTATGTCCGCGATCTGCCCCGCGCTTCCCGGGAGCGCGTCGCCCGACGCCGCGAGCACTTCCAGCCTGCCCGCGTGTTCCTTTCCGATCATCTCCGCCGCGTCGTAGCAGGAACGCGCGTCGCCTATCACGGCGGAGTACCCGCGCATAAATTCGGCGAACGGCACGCAGCCGAGATAGGGTTTTAAGAACGGCACGTCGGGACGGAGGGCTTCGGTGCGGCTTTCCAGCTCGCCGAGCAGCGAGGAAAAATGCGCCGCCGCGTCCGCGGACAGCTTTTCCGCCTCCTTTCTCACCCGCTCCATAGCGCGCGCCGCCTGTTCTTTCGTATAATAGCAGCTCCCGAACGGTGCGACGAACACCTCGTCCGCCTTGCCCGACGTGACCTGTTCTTCGGGGTCTATCGTGCGCAGACTGCTTATTTCGTCGAAATCCAGCACGACGCGGCAGTAATCGCGCGCGCCTACGGGAGAGATATCCACTATGTCCCCGCGCACGGCGAACTGCGCCCTGCCGTCCAGCTGCGGCACGCGGCGATAGCCCGCCGCAAGCAGTTTCGCCGTCAGTTCCGCGACGTCGCACGCGTCGCCGCTGCGCAGCGTGAACGCGCGCTCCGCCACGTCTTCCGCTTTCGGATAGAGCTGCATGGCGGCTTCGGCGAACGTGACCACCCGCGTCGCGCCCGAAGCTATGCGCGCTATCGCTTCCGCCCTGTCGTAGTCGTTCTCTCCCATTCGTTCGAGAGCGAAGCCCACGCTGTCGCTCTCCGCGGGCAGGAACACCGCGTCGCCGCAGAGCGACGTCACGAAGTCGTAAGCCTCGCGCGCGGAAACGTAGTCGGGTTCTATAAGCACTGCTTTTCCGAGCAGCGTGAAAAGGGCGATGCGCGCGTTCCGCCCCAAGCCGAAAACGGAGACGTTTTTGCCGCCGCGCACGTCTCCGACGATTTCCGCTATTTTGCCTTCCGGCGTTATCGATGCGAAGTTTTCAGCCATTCTCCGATCTTTTCCGCCGACTGCCGCGCCGCGGCGCCTATCAGCGCGCGGTCGTCGTCCGTGATATTCATCAGGACGTAGCCGACGAGAGGTATGTTTTCGGGAACGGGTCCCGTGCCTATGCGGACGCGCGCGAAATCCCCGCCGCCGAGAGCGGAAACGATGTCGCGCATACCGTTATGCGTCCCCGCGCTGCCTCGCTCGCGGAAACGGTACGTTCCCTTTTCGATGTCTATGTCGTCGTAAACGACGAGCAGATCGGAGGGCAAAGCCTTGTATCTGCCGAGGAGCTGTTTCACGGCTCTGCCGCTCGCGTTCATATACGTCTGCGGTTTGGCGAGGATCACCCGCTCTCCGCCGACCGACCCCACGCCCGTCAGACTGTCGCACTCCGCGGTCTTGATCGTTATGCCGAGAGCGGCGGCGACGGCGTCGAGAGTCAGCCAGCCGACGTTGTGATAGGTGTTCGCATACTTTTCGCCGGGGTTGCCCAGTCCGACGACTATCTTCATTACGCGTTCCGGCCGAGCGAGTTGAGCGCGTCGAGAAGCGCGGCAAGGTCTATGCCGTGGACTTCCGCCGCCTGCTCCACCGTTTCGCCGTGCGCTATCGCGCAGCCGAGACAGTGCATCCCGTATTCCATAAACACGGGCGCGCAGTCGGGCTGTTCTTCCATTACCTGTGCAATCGTCATATCTTTGGTTATCATATGCTCTCCTTCGCGGCGGCGCCGTTTCTTTTGTCATTCCGACATCTCCGCCCGTATATTCTAATGTTTTACAGCGAAAATGTCAAGCGATTATCATAACAGTCCGCAGACGCGAATACAATAACCGCGGAGGCTGTTATGAAAATAAGCGATCTGATCGGCAGTCAGGTCCTCTCGCTTGCGGGCGCGAGGATATGCGGCGTCGTGTGCGGCGCGCGCTTTTCGGAAAAACTCACGCGGCTCAAAGCCGTCGAAGTGTTTATGAGCGACGACGGCGACTGCGAGCGCAAATACCTCGACGTGCGGCGCATACGCTCCGTCGCGGGAGGCACCGTCGCCGTGACGAGCGAGGACGTCCTCGCTCCCGACTGCCCGGAGCTGTCCCCGTCGCCCGTCAATCTGCCCGCATACGACGAAAGCGGCGAACCGCTCGGCAGAGTGACCGACGTCATCACCGACGACAAGTTCGCCGTGACGGGACTGGTCGCGGATAAAACGTATGCCGTCGGCGACATACTCAGCCGCAGCGGAGAACTCGTCGTATTCCGTTTGCCCGGGTCGCGCACGCGCCTTGCCCGCAAACCCAAAGTTCCCGCGCCGCGTGCCGCCGCGGCTCCGCGGGAAGTACGCGTCACCGCCGCACCGTCGCCGAGATACGGTTTTCTGCTCGGCAGACGGCTCGTCCGCGACGTCAGCGACACGTCGGGCGTGCTCGTCGCGAGCGAAGGCGACACCGTCACCCGCGAAACGATAGCGGAGGCGCGCAGCCGCGGAGCGATCGTAAGGCTCGTCGCGGGGTGCGAAAGCGCGGCGAGCCGCGGCTGACCGTCAGTCCGCAAACGCGCATTCGTCTATCAGATACGCGCGCGTGCGCGTCACTCTGACGCCGAGCAGCTTTTCCGCCGCCGCGGCGTACACGGAAAGCTGGCGCATATATTTTTCCCGGCGGGCGGCGTTTATGCCGCCCGTCTTGTAGTCTATTATCTCGCACTCGCCGCCTCTGATCACCAGAAGGTCTATAACGCCCTGCACGAGCAGTCCCGGCGGCTCGCCGAACAGCTCGCCGTCCGTGGAGAATATGAACGGCTGTTCGCGGTATACCGTGCCGCCCGCGCATTCGGCGCGCATGGCGGCTATCGCCGCGTCCAGCTTGCCGAGTTCTATCCGGTCGAAGTCGGGAACGACGGACGCGAGATACCCCGCCTGCTCCTCCGCGCTCCTGCCGAAGTCGGCGGCTTCGAGCGCGGCGTGGTACGCGCTGCCCCGCCGCATGGCTTCCGCCGCGCCCTCGCCCTCGTATTCCGCTCCCGTCAGCGTCTTTACGCCTGCCGCGGAGTCCTCCGTCGGTTCGACGGCGGCGAGCAGCCCCGTGACCGATCTCTTTATGTCGGACGGCGCTTCTCCGCCCGTGAGCATCATCGCGCGCATTTTTTCGAGCGTTTCTTCGTCCGCTTCGGGGGCGCGTTCGGCACGCTCTATCCCGCCCGTCGCTGCGGGAGCGTCAGATATGCCGTACAACTTTGCCGCGGGAGCGATGAGCGACGCGAGATTTTTCGCTTCTTCCGCGGGCCTATCGCCCTCCGCCGCAGACGCGGGCAGCGGCAGTATGAGTTTCTCGCGGGCGCGGGTCATCGCGACGTAGAGTATGCGCAGCTCCTCTTCCTTTATCTGCCTGAAATGTTTCAGCCGCGCGGCGATGAACGGACGCGATCTCTTCTTTTCGCCCGTATCCGAACGGCGGGAATCGATGCCCAGTCCGAACTCGCCGTCGGACATATAGAATTTATTATCGTCCAGACCGTATCCGCCGCCCAGCCCGCACAGCAGCACCACGGGGAATTCCAGACCCTTGGACGCGTGCATCGTCATTATGCGCACGCAGCCGGACGAAGCCGAAGGAGAATCGTCGTCATCCGTCTCCGCCTGCGCGAGAAATTCGGAAAGCTGACCGCCGAACATGCTCGCGCGCTTCATCAGCCTGCCGAGCGCTTCCGACTTCGCCGCGCCCGAGCTTTCGGCGAGCGCCGCCGAGAACAGCTTGTTCTCGCTCGTTATGCGCCCCGCAAGCTCTCCCACTCTCAATGTGCGCGACAGCCGCGTATATTCGCCCGTCTTTGCGAGGAACTCCGCCGCTTTGCCGCCGCGGTCTTCCGCATATGCCGTCACGCATTCGTAGAAATGCTTTTTATCGGGGTACGCCGCGCGCATCTCCGCCAGTTCGTCCTCGCAAAAACCGCCTATCGGCGAAAGCATAACGGATACCAGTGACACGTCGTCGCAGAAATTGTCGACGAGGCGCAGCGCGGACATAAGCGCGTCGCTTATCCGCCCGCCGCCGCCCGCCGCCCTGCCGCACACGCAGACGGGCACTCCGAGCTCGCGCAGCCGCGCCGCGGGCGCGTCCGCATACCTGCCCTTACGCACGAGTATGACTATATCGCCGAACGAATACCCCTCTTCGGTGACGAGTTTCACGATACGCCGCGCGATCGCGTCCGTCTCCTCGCTGCATTTCTCTTCTTCGGCGGAGCGGTCGTTCCTCACCGAATAGGGTACGGAAAAGTCCGCTTCATCCTCTTTTTCGCTCTTGTCCGCATAAGAGAATATCTCCACGCTGCCGTCGCCCGCCGTGCCGTCCTCTACCGCGAATCTGCCCTGCTCCGCATAGTCGACCATTCCGAACTCCTCCGTCATCGCGCGGGAAAACACCGAATTGCAGAACGCGAGTATGCCGCTTTTGCTGCGGTAGTTGACGTTGAGCTCCACCACGCCGTCGGGCGAAAGTTCGCGGGCTTTATTGGTAAACGCCGTCGGGTCGCAGTTGCGGAACCCGTATATGCTCTGCTTGACGTCGCCGACGAAGAACAGATTGTCCCTGCCGAGCAGGGATATTATGCGCTCCTGCAAGGGGTTTATGTCCTGGTATTCGTCGACGAACACATACTTTATCGAGTTCCTTATCTTCTCGCCCTCGTCGCTTTCGAGAATGGCGAGCGCTCTGCGTTCGAGGTCGGAAAAGTCCAGCTTGCCGCGCTCCTTCTTGCGTTCGGCGTACAGCCGCGCCGCACGCAGCGCGATCTCCGAAAGTTTGCGCGCCGCGCGCCCCGCCGCTTCGTCGTCCGCGCCCGACAGTTCGGTCAGAAATTCGTTGTATGTGTTCACCGCGTTTTTGGCTGTGATATACAGCTCTTCGAGCACGGGATCTTTGGGTCTGTCCGCCCATCTCTTGCCGCCCATATCGTCGCCCGCGAGGCGCAGCCGCGCTTCGGCGGCGCATTTCGCCGCAAGTTCCGTCATATCCCGCGCTGCGGCGGCGCGTTCGAATTCCTCTATGCCCCTCTCCGCGGCAAGGCGCAGTCTTTCCGCGTGGGCGGACAGATACGCCGCGACCGCGTCGGCGGAGGAAGGCTCGGAGTAAGCGTCTGCGGCGTGGGCGAGCCACTCTTCCGCGTCCGCCCTGCCCTCGGCGAAATCGATCACAGACCTGACTGCCTTGCGCAGTTCCTCGTTGCTGCGGCGCGTGATATAGCATTCGCACAGCTCCGCGTAATCGTCGTCGGGCGAGTCGTCCTGCTCCGCGAAAGCGGCGTCTATGCTCTCGCTCATCCACGTTTCCGTTTCCGCCGCGCTTGCGATGTCGAAACCGGGGTCGTCGCCGCACACATAGAAATACTTTCCGATGATACGGCGGCACCAGCCGTGCAGAGTGCCTATCGCCGCTCCCGGAAGGTCGTCCAGCGCGCACAGATATTTCTCGTCGCCCGTCAGGTCGTGTTTTTCGCGCAGCTTGCGGGCGAGCTTGGCGCGCATATCGTTCGCCGCGCTGACGGTATACGTCGTTATCAGCATATCGCGCAGCCGCGCTCCGTCGTCGATGAGCCGCAGTACGCGCGCGAGCATAACGGTGGTCTTGCCGCTGCCCGCGCTCGCGCTGACGAGCAGATCGCCGCCGTCGTAACTTATCGCTTTTTCCTGCTCCGCCGTCCACTTAAATTCCATTCTTATCACCTCCGTCCTCGAACGAAAGCTTCGCAGAACGCAGCTTTCTTGCGCCGCCCTCATAGCCGCAGCACGCCGCGTATTCGCAGATCCCGCAGGCTCCCGCGATCGGCGACGGCGCTATATATCCGTCCTCCGTTTCCGCGACCGCGACCGCTGCCGTAGCGACGGCATAGTCCGTCACGGCGTTCAGCAACGCCGCGGTTTCGCCGTGCCCCGCGTATTTATTCTTTCCTCTGCCGCCCAGCCGCACGACCGAGCTTTTGCCCGAGGCGGTTATGTTCGGGTCGATCGCGTCCAGCACTTCGGCGGAATTGTCGCAGAACCCGACGAGCAGATAGGGCGACCTGACGTTGAAATCGCTGCGCGTCGGCATATAGAACGCCCCGGCGAGGCGGTACCCCGCGCTCCGCACGACCGCCATATACAGCGGCAGCTGCAGGTCCAGCCCCATACGCACTTCTTTGATATTGCTCGTCACGTTCGCACCCGTTTTGTAGTCTATCACTCTTGCAAGGTCACCGCACACGTCGACGCGGTCTATCTTGCCGCTGAGCGTCACGCCGTTCCGTCCGCCGCGGAGGACCACTCCGCCGCACCTGTCGCCCGAGCCGCCGAAATGCAGTTCGGTCGCTTTCGGGACGAACGACCCCGCGCGCACCTGGTCGTAAATGCCGCGGCACATCCGCGCCGCTTCCTTTCGGAGCAGCGTCACGAGTTTTTTGTTTACGTCCGCGTCCGCCTTGCCCGTTTCGGCGAGCGCGGCGGCGAGCAGACGTTCCGCCGCCTTTTCGGGCTGCTCCTTATCCATCACGGCTATGTATTTTTCCGCGACGCGGTGCAGTACGGAGCCTACATCGAGCGCGCTCATACGCGCTTCCTCTGTCTTTGACAGTTTAAGACCGTACCGGAAAAAGTGCAGACGCGGACATTTGAAATACGCTTCCAGCTGCGAGTTGCTCGTGTTCGGCGTCCGCATCAGCCTGCCCGCGGTACCGCTCACGGCGGCGGGCTCCGGCATAAGGCGCACGGCGGACGGAGAGAGAGCTTTTGCGTAGTTCATCCACGCCGGCTCGCCGAATCCGTCGCGCACGAGCGAGCATGCGGCGAGGTACTGCTCCTCCATCATCTGCGGAGTCGGGCAGGAGCGCGCAAGATCGAGAGGATCGTCCGAACGGTCGAGCTCGGCGTTGTCCTCTTCCCAGCCGCGTCTCTCTATTCCGCCGGGAGCGGCGCGCTCTATCACGTCGAGCATATCGCCCGGCTTGTCCGTATAGACGAGCATCACTTTCTCCGCACCCGAAAGCAGCAGAAAAAACTCGTCCGCGGCGCGCTTGTTGACCTCCGCCGTCGTGGGCGACAGCGGTCTGCCGAGAGCGCGCAGTTCGTTTATCTCGTCGTCGCCGATCAGCCCGTTGTCGGAAGTGACCGCGGGGTGCTCGGACATATCGAAATCGGCGACGTACACACGGGAAAACCTGCGCGCGCGGAAGTCCCGCTCGCCGCCTATCTCCACCGCGCCGCGCAAACGGGGGCGAGCGGCGAGTTCGGTCTCGCGCATGCCTTCGCAGAACGCGTCCGTCACGATCCTGTCGGGCGCGCCGTCGAGCAGCCGCCTGCACAGATCCGTCAGTTCGCGCGCCTTGACGAACGGCGAAGCTCTGCCGTCGTCCGCTTCGGCAAGGTCGGGCGCGTAATTCTCCTCCGCGCAGTCTATCAGCGCGTCCAGCATATCCGCGGCAGAGCCTCCCGCCGCCGTAACGGACAGCAGTTCCGCTATCTTTGCCCTGCCCGCTTCCGCACGCTCGCGGTATTCCTCGCACGCTCCGCTCCCGTCCGTAAACGGCGACAGGAACAGTTTATACGTTATACCTCTGCCGCGCACGAAGCGTTCGAGCGCGTCGCAGTCCGTCTTATCCACGCCCGAGAACGGGTTTTTCGCAAGGCTTATGACGTCGTCGGGGCGGTAGCCGCGGGCGGACGCGTTGACCGCGCCCGCAATGAAACAGCCGAGGCGATGCTCGGCGAGAGTCAGGCTTTCGGGCGCACAGTACGGGATCCCGTTCTCGCGGAATATACGCGTCAGTTCGTCGGGGCGCTGCGCGGAAGTTACCACGCAAATATCGTCATAAGGCACCCCCGCGAGCCTGTCCGCCGCTATGCGCGCGGCTATCGCCTTGGCAGCCGCCGCAGGAGAGGGCGCGCCGTAGAGCAGCACGTCGCCGAACGTACCGTAGTCGGCGGCGGTGTCGTATACGCGCAGTTCGATCGCCTTGCGCTCAATGACGTCGATCACCCGCTTCATCAGTTCGGTGTACGCGTCGAAACACGCTATATAGACGACGGCATTGGCGAGCGCGTCGCCGTTTTCCAGTTCGCGCGCGAGCAGTATCATCCTGCCCGAAGCATCCGTCAGCCTGCCCTCCGTCTGCGCGAGGTAGTCGGAATACACGAGCGCGATGTCATGGGATTTTCCACCGTCGTTTTCCTTTATTATCTCCTCCGGCGCGATCCCGCACACGCGCAGCTGGCTTATCGCGTCGTACATTCTCGACGCAAAGCCCTTGGACGACCAGCTTTTCTGATAGCATTTCAGTTCGTCCCTGCGCTCGGCGAGTATCCTGCGCACAAGCATAACGCTGCCCTTTTTGGGCAGATAGCCGCCTCCCGCGGGCAGCAGTCTGCTCCATGTCGTGACGTAGGCGTCGAAAGCCCCGCCCGTCGCCGCGCAGAGCGCGCGCTCCGCCGTCAGCGTACAGCGGTCGGGGACTATTATGATATGCCTGCGCCCGAGGTTTATCTTGCGCGCTGCGACGTCTTTTATCGCCGCGGAGAGCGCGTCGGCATATGACGGAAAGGAAAAATTATATTTCATACGAACATAATACCCGAATTTTGATGACAAATCAAGTTATTTATGGTACAATAGACCCAGTAAAATTTCGGACGGAGTTATTCGATGAAAAAACTTCTGGCGCTCGCCGCCTGTCTCGCGCTGGCAGCCGTCGCATTCACGGGCTGCGGATTTCCCTCCTGCGGAGGAGAGACCGCCGTCAGCGAGATAATGCGGGTCAAGCCGTGGGCAAACAACAATAATTACGAAAAATCGACATATGAA
Organism: uncultured Clostridia bacterium; assembly: GCA_944372345.1. GTDB lineage: Bacteria > Bacillota > Clostridia > Christensenellales > Pumilibacteraceae > Protoclostridium. The sequence goes on along the minus strand of CALVYT010000032.1, from coordinate 1,858 downwards.
GTCAAGCGTTACGCCGCTTCGATAAACGAAGACGGCGCAGCCTCCGTGGACGAGGATACCGTGCTGGCAGAAGGAACGTATACGACGGAGACGATCACGTTCGGAACGGATATTTCCGCTTCGGAACGCTTTACGGAGATCGCGGACTCTATTCCCTACGTCGCCGAGCATATCGCGCCCGCCGTAACCGACAAGGCGAACGGCAGCATTTCCCACGCGCCCGGCGCGTACTCCGCAGTGCGCACCACCCTGTCGCTGACGTACACGGACAAGGCGGACGCAGCTTACGCGGGCAAAACGGACACGATGGAGAGCACCGTGCTCGTGCGCAACATCAATATGATGCCCGTATTCTCGCACAAGACGGCGGAACTGACCACGAGCGGGATAGTCTACGAATCCGTCGCGGACTACCTTAACAGCGTCAACGTATACACGCAGGACGACGGCGACGAAGTACGCACGGAGATCGAAGAGAACTTCGACAACGAAGAGCTCCTCTCCCTCGTGCGCGCGCAGTCGGGCGTACAGGCAGGGCTTTCCACGTCGTTCGAGATCCATAACTCGGTGGAAACGGGCGTTTACGGAAAAGAAGCCGTGAACACGCTCGCCGTTTCGGTCACGACGGGAGCGACGCTCTCCGGCATAGACCCCGAGGACGCGTTCGTTACCGAATATCTCGGAGAAGATTCCGTCGAATACTTTGCGGAGGATACCACGGACGAGAACGGCAACGAGATCTCCGCAGGATATTCCTTCCCCGCCAACCAGGTCACGATCTCCCGCACGGACGAAAACAGAGGCACGTCGACCACCGTCAATTTCTCCGACGTGGATTTCGGGTATTACGGCAACACGATGACCAATGTGATGCTCTCGATGTGGACTTACGAAATGGATCCCGAGGAAAAAGTCATAGACAACTTCACGACCTACACCATCACCGATTACACGATCAACGAATGATCAGCCCGCCGAAAGAAACGGCGATATGAAAAAACGCAACAGCCCGCTCGCCCGCCCGCGAACGGGTTGTTTTCTTTGAGCTCCCGACGCCGAGCGCAGGAGACAGGTCTATTCTGCCCGTTACCCGCAAAAACGGCTATGACGATGTGCTTGCTCCGTTCCCGCCCCGTCGCCCTGCCGTCATTCGGGCAAACGATTATGACCGTCTTTTGCGGCTGAGAAAACTGCAAAACGCGGTCGGACGGACGGTTACGCAAATAATTTTTTCCTCTTCCCTATCCCGGATACAGCTCCGTTGCCGCGGAGGGCAGAGAACGGGGTTCAAACGGACAACAGGCGATTGAACATAAAAATAAACAGCCGCAGGAAATGTGATATGCACCCCAAAAAAGTCTGCCCAACTTTTGGGGTTCACTTCAATGCAGACGCTTTTTTATTGTAATGCTTTTTTACTGTTCGCGCGAGAAGCAAAAGCGCGGCTTTTGCGGGGACGCAGCCCCGAGCGCACCCGTCCTTTGACGTTCGCGTTCGGTTGCAGCCGCGGCAAACCCGCGGCGAAAACCGACAATCGGCGCGAGACGACAGTCGAGGGAGCATTCTTCTAAAATTAAAATTTCTTCTTCCCCGCTGCCGCGGAAGGCAGAGAACGGGGTTCAAACGGACAACAGGTATTCCCTCTATCTCCCGATACAGCGGAAGGCACAGAGTGCCGCTCAGGCGGGCAGCTGCCGAGGGAGCATTATTCCACTCTATTCCCGCTGCCGCGGAAGGCAGAGAACGGGGTTCAGACGGACAACAGGCGAGGGAGCATACTTCTGTCGCCGATGTGCGTCAGCACGAGGCGGAGTATGTGACCGAGCACGTAGTCCGTATCAACCCCGTTATATGCCTT
>CALVYT010000031.1 GCA_944372345.1 uncultured Clostridia bacterium | reverse complement strand
GAAAAAGCCGCAGCGGCAGACAAAACGCAGACAGCCGTCCGCCTTTCGGGGCGGGCGGCTCTTTGCTTTGCTTGACAAAAGCGTCGGGATTATGTTATGCTTGACCGAGAGGTGTAGAAATGCCCGTTATCATACCGTCGGCTCTGCCGGCAAAGGAAATACTCGAAAAGGAAAACATATTCGTAATGGCGGACAGGAGGGCGCGCGCGCAGGAGATCCGCCCGCTTTCCATCGGCATCCTCAATCTGATGCCGAATAAAGAGGAGACGGAACTCGAACTGCTCCGCCTCATTTCCAACACGCCGCTGCAAGTGGAGATCACGCTGCTGCAAACGGCGACGTACCGCGCTACCCACACGCCCGAGGATCATCTCCGTTCGTTTTACACGACGTTCGACGAAGCGTATGCGGAGGGGCGCAAGTTCGACGGGATGATATTCACGGGCGCGCCCGTGGAACAGATGAATTTCGAGGACGTCGGATACTGGGACGAGATCGTGCGCATAATGGACTGGGCGCAGCACAACGTATTCTCGTCTATGTATATCTGCTGGGCGGCGATCGCCGCGGCGTACTGCTTTTACGGCGTGGATAAAGTGCCGCTAGCCCGAAAACTCAGCGGCGTATACAGGCATCGCAGTATGAAGCGTTCCAACCCGCTCGTGCGCAATTTCGACGAGTATTTTTACGCTCCGCACTCCCGCCATACCGAAGTGGATCAGAACGCGCTACGCGCCGTGGAGGATCTCGACATTCTCGCCGAATCGGACGAGGCGGGGATATACCTCGCGGCGAGCAGGGACCGCCGCCGCGTGCTCGTGTTCGGGCACGGCGAGTACGACAAATACACTCTGGACGCCGAATACAGGCGGGACGTCAGGCTGGGCAGGACGGACGTCGCAGCTCCCGTGAACTATTACGGAGAGGACGGCGAGCCGCGTCTGACGTGGAGGGCGCATTCGTCTCTGTTGATGTCCAACTGGCTGAACTACTACGTCTATCAGGAAACGCCTTACGACATCAACGCCATAAAATAAAGAATTACGCAAGAGGAACGATAAAATGATCCTTATAGTGGAAGACGAAGCGAAGATAGCACGGTTCGTGCAGCTCGAACTGGAACACGAGGGGTATGAGGTGCGCCACATTTCGGACGGGCGCACGGCTCTCGAAAGCGCGCTCGCGCACGATTACGACCTCATAATACTCGACCTTATGCTGCCGGGAATGAGCGGCATAGAACTGCTGCGGCGGCTGCGGCAGACTAAGGACACGCCCGTGCTGATACTTACGGCGCGCGATCAGATAATGGATAAGGTCGCGGGGCTGGATATAGGCGCGGACGACTATATGACCAAGCCGTTCGCGATCGAAGAACTGCTCGCGCGCATACGCGTGCATCTGAAACGGCGGGAGGCGTTCAAGGGCGAAAAGCTGACCTACGGCAAGCTCGTCGTCGACCGCAACGCGCGCAGCGTCACTTACGAGGACGTGCCCGTGGAACTTACCAAAAAGGAATACGACCTGCTCGTATACCTGCTTGAAAACAGGAACACCGTTATTACGCGCGAACAGGCGCTGGACGCGGTTTGGGGCTTCGATTTCTACGGTAACACCAACGTCGTGGACGTATACGTCAGGTATCTGCGCAGCAAGATAGACGACGTGTTCGACGTCAAGGTCGTGCGCACCGTGCGCGGAGCGGGTTACATAATCAAGGACTGAGCTTATGGCAAAGGACGGAAAAGCGCCGAAGAACGGAAAACGCCCGGTTTGGAAGACCGTACTTATGTGGGTGTTTTTTCCCGTCGGGCTTTTCGACCTCTGGCTGCGCCACGCGGCGCGCAACTACCGCACGGACATAACGACCAAGACGGCTATAATAAACACCGTCGTGTTCGCCATACTTATGCTCGCATATATGGTCGTCGCCGTCGTCATCGCCGTGCGCTGCGGGGCGGGCGCGGACGTGCTGGCGGGATTCATCGTCGTTTCCATATTGCTGCTGCTCGGGCTGTCGGCGGTGTTCGCTGCGCTCTGTACGTTCACCGCGCGCACGATGCTCGAACCGTTGAAGAGCATAGCGGACAAAATGGACGAGATCACCGCCGAGGATATGTCCGTACGGCTGGAAACGCATAACCCGCACGACGAGCTCGGCAAACTGTCGCTGCGCATAAACGATATGCTCGACGGCATACAGTCGGCGTTCGAGCGTCAGAGCAATTTCATCTCGGACGCGAGCCACGAACTGCGCACCCCCATTTCCGTCATACGCGGTTATGCCGACCTGCTCAAACGGTGGGGGAAGAACGACAAAGCCCTGCTCGACGAGGCGATAGACGCGATAAGCACGGAAGCGGACAATATGCGCTCCATAGTCGAGCAGCTGCTCTATCTCGCCAAACTCGGCTCGCTCCGCATACATGCCGAGCCGTTCGACGTCGCCGAGGCGGTCGCGGACATAGTGGGCGCTTATCGGCTGACCGTCGGGAACAAGCGCGTAACCTGCGCTTCGGAAGAGAGGCTGACCGTGCTCGCCGACAAGTCGCTGACCGTGGAACTCATACGCATAATCACGGACAACGCGATAAAATACACCGCCGACGACGGCTGTGTGGACATACGCTCGTCGCGGGCGGCGGACGGCGGAGTGGAAGTCGTCGTTTCCGACGACGGAGTAGGCATAAGCGAGGAGGATCTCCCGCACATCTTCGACCGTTTCTACCGCTGCGACAAGGCGAGGGGGCGCAAGGAAGGCTCCACGGGGCTGGGGCTCGCGATAGCCAAATCCATAGCGGAAACGATGGGCGGCAACATAAGGGCGCGCAGCGTCCTCGGCGAGGGCAGCACGTTCACGATCGTCCTTCCCGCCGCGCCGCCGGACGAAAGCGGCGCGCTTGCTCTGTCCGCAGGCGCAAAGCAAACGGGCGGCAAAGCGGAAAAATCGGAGAATAAACACGGCGCGTAAAAATATTTTTTCGGTTTTTTGTTGCATAAGGGGTAATTTTGCTTGACATTCCGTTTTCGGCGTGGTATTATTACCGATACGAGAATAAAATGATAAATTTGCCCTTTTCGGTTTTATGTTAGCATGAAGGGAGCAAGCTCGGACGTTTTAATAAAGGATAGAGAGTTGTTCGAAAAACCGGAAAGCAAATGAATTTTTTAACCCGGACCGCCGCATTGCAGGCGGCAGTCGGGCGTTTTTTATTTGTCCGGGGACAACCGTCAAGGAGACAGTATGGCTGAACGAAAAATCCGCAAAGTGAAGTACGGCAATACCGAAAGACACAGTTTCGCGCAGGTGGACGAAGTCATCGATATGCCCAACCTCATCGAGGTGCAGAAAAAGTCCTACAACGACTTTCTCGAGCGCGGGATAGGCGAAGTTTTCAAGGATTTCTCGCCGATAACCGACTTTTCGGGAAGGATCGAGCTGCATTTCATTTCCCACCACATAGAGGATACTCCCAAGTATTCGGAAAAGGAATGCAAGGACCGCGACGCTACTTACGCGACGCCGCTCAAAGTCAAGGTGCGTCTCGTTTACAAAGAGTCCGGTCAGATGACGGAGCAGGAAGTGTTTATGGGCGATATGCCTAAGATGACGCCCAACGGCTCGTTCATCATCAACGGCGCGGAGCGCGTCATCGTTTCGCAGCTCGTGCGCAGTCCCGGCGTGTATTTCTCGGACGAGACCAAGGACCAGAAAACGGGTAAAGTATACTATACGGCGCAGAGCATCCCGTCGCGCGGCGCGTGGCTGGAATACGAGATGGAGCCGACGGAAACGCTCGCCGTCCACGTCGACCGCCAGCGCAAAGTGCCGATGACCACGCTCATCCGCGCGCTCAGCGCGGTCACGACCAAGGATTTCGGCAGCGACGAGCGCATCTGTGAGATCTTCCACAACGAACCGATCATCGTCAAAACGTGTGAAAAGGACGTGGCGAAGGACGACGAGTCCGGGCTGGAAGAACTCAACAAAAAGCTGCGCCCGGGCGAGATATTCAACCCCGAGTCTGTGGCGAACTATATCCACTCGCTGTTCTTCGACCGCAGAAAGTACGATCTTTCCCGCGTCGGCAGATATAAGCTGAACAAAAAGCTCTGCCTTGCTTCGCGCATAACGGGAATGACCGCGGCGGCGGACGTCGTCGACTCGGACGGCGTGCTTTACGTTTCCGCGGGCGATGTCATAAGCGAAGATACGGCGTTTAAGATCAGCAACGCGGGCATAAACGAAGTCGCCGTGAAGATCGAGGGCAGGGACGAGCCGTTCTTCGTGATGGGCAACGCCCACGTCGACCTCGCCGGCTATGTCGACTGCGATCCGAGAGAACTCGGCATAACCGAGGGCGTGTCTTTCGCGCTGCTTTCAGAACTCATTTCGCAGGCGGGCGGCGACCGCGCCAAGCTCGCCGAGCTCTGCCGCGACAACGCCGACAGGCTCGCGGAAAAGCACATAACGGTGAGCGACATACTCTCCACCGTCAACTATATAATAGGCCTGCACTACGGCATCGGTACGACGGACAATATCGACCACCTCGGCAACCGCCGCGTCCGCAGCGTGGGAGAACTGCTGCAAAACCAGTTCCGCATCGGTATCGCGCGCCTCGAACGCGTCGTGCGCGAGAGGATGCAGATACAGTCGGATGCCGAGCTTACGCCGCAGACGCTGATAAATATCCGTCCCGTGACGGCGGCTCTCAAAGAGTTCTTCGGCTCGTCGCAGCTGTCGCAGTTTATGGACGAGACCAACCCGATCAGCGAACTGACGCACAAGCGCAAACTGTCCGCGCTCGGTCCCGGCGGACTTAACCGCGACCGCGCGACGTTCGACGTCCGCGACGTCCACTATTCGCACTACGGCAGAATGTGCCCGATAGAAACCCCCGAAGGACAGAACATCGGTCTTATCTCCTCGCTGACGTCGTATGCGAAGATAAACGAATACGGCTTCATCGAAGCGCCCTACCGCAAGGTCGTCAAGCAGTACGACGCGGACGGCAACGTGATCGGCGGCAGGGTCACCGACGAAGTGGAATACCTGTCCGCAGACCGCGAGGACAGATATATCATCGCGCAGGCGAAAGAGCCGCTCGGCGCGGACGGCTGGTTCGAGAAGAAGCGCGTGCTCGCGCGCTTCCGCGAGGACATCAAGGAATTCGACAGGGAAGAGATAGACTACGTCGACGTTTCTCCCCGCCAGCTCGTTTCCGTCGCGACCTCGCTGATACCGTTCCTGGAAAACGACGATACCAACCGCGCGCTGATGGGCTCCAACATGCAGCGTCAGGCGGTTCCTCTGCTCAAACCCGAAGCGCCTATGATAGGCACGGGCATCGAGCATAAGATAGCATACGACTCGGGCGTTATGGTGCTCGCCCGCGCAGGCGGCGTCGTCACTTATGTGGACGCGGAGACCGTCAGGGTGCGCGAGGACGACGGAATGACGGCGACGTATACGCTGAAAAAGTTCCAGGGCTCCAACCAGGGCACCTGCATCAATCAGAAGCCCATAGTGGCAAAGGGTCAGACGGTCAAGGCGGGCGACGTGCTCGCGGACGGTCACTCGACGCAGAACGGCGAGCTCGCCCTCGGCAGGAACATACTCGTCGGCTTTATGAGCTGGGAAGGCTATAACTACGAGGACGCTATCCTCATCAGCGAGCGCATAGTCAAAGACGACGTGTTCACGTCCATCCACATAGCCGAATATGAAATGGAAGCGCGCGACACCAAGCTCGGCGAAGAGGAGATCACGCGCGACATACCCAACGTCGGCGAGGACGCGCTGAAAAACCTCGACGAGAACGGTATCGTCTACGTCGGCGCGGAAGTCACGAGCGGCGACATACTCGTCGGTAAAGTCACTCCCAAAGGCGAGGCGGATCTCACTCCCGAAGAGCGCCTTATGCGCGCGATATTCGGCGAGAAGTCGCACGAAGTGCGCGACACCTCCCTCAAAGTGCCTCACGGCGAGGGCGGCATAGTCGTGGACGTCAAGGTGTTCACCCGCGCCAACAAGGACGAGATGAGCCCCGGCGTCAACAAGGTCGTGCGCGTCTATATAGCGCAGAAGCGCAAGATCGGCGTGGGCGACAAAATGGCGGGACGTCACGGAAACAAGGGCGTCATCTCCCGCGTGCTCCCCGAAGAGGATATGCCGTTTATGGCGGACGGCACGCGCTTGCAGATAGTGCTCAACCCGCTCGGCGTTCCTTCCCGAATGAACATAGGTCAGGTGCTCGAAGTGCACCTCGGGCTTGTGGCGAAGGCTCTCGGCTGGAAGGTCGCGACGCCCGTGTTCGACTCGGCGCTGGAAAGCGACATAGAAAAACTGCTCCACGACAACGGTTACGTCAATCCCGACGGCGAAGTGGACGGCAAGATACAGATGTACGACGGAAGAACGGGCGAGCCGTTCGAGAACCGCACGACGGTGGGCTATATGTATATGCTCAAACTCATCCACCTCGTCGACGACAAGATGCACGCGCGCTCCATCGGACCGTACAGCCTGGTCACGCAGCAGCCGCTCGGCGGCAAGGCGCAGTTCGGCGGACAGCGTTTCGGCGAAATGGAAGTCTGGGCGCTCTACGCTTACGGCGCGGCGAACATATTGCAGGAGATAATGACCGTCAAGTCGGACGACATCGTCGGCAGGGTCAAGACGTACGAGTCCATAGTCAAGGGCGTGAACGTCTCCGAACCAGGCGTTCCCGAGTCGTTCAAGGTCCTCATCAAGGAATTGCAGGCGCTCGGTCTTGACATCAAGGTGCTCAACGACGAGAACAAGGAGATCTCCATCAAGGATATCACCGAGGACGAGCCGGACACCTACGAAGCGCCTACGAAAAAGACCAAACATTTCGAGAACGGCAAGCTCGTACTCGAAGAGGAGATCGACCTCGACGCGTTCGACGACATCAGTCTTGACGACGACGAGGACGAGAAAGAGGAAACTCCGGACGACAGCCTCGCGCGACTGTTCGGCGAGGACGAGCCGGATATCCCCGATTTCGACGACGCATTCGACGGCGACGGCGACGACGAGGACGACCTCGACGATTTCGACGATCTCGGCGCGGATCTCCGCTCCGACAGAGTGCTCGGCGACGACGATCTCGACGATCCGGATGACAAGGAGGACAGATAAATGTTCGAACTTAACAGCTGCGATTCGATGGAAATAGCTATCGCTGGTCCCAATAAGATCCGCGAGTGGTCGCACGGAGAGGTGACCAAACCCGAAACGATAAATTACCGCACCCAGAAGCCCGAGCGCGACGGTCTGTTCTGCGAACGCATATTCGGACCGTACCGCGACTACGAGTGCCACTGCGGAAAGTATAAGCGCATACGCTATAAGGGTATAATCTGCGACAAGTGCGGAGTCGAGGTCACCAAGTCCAAGGTGCGCCGCGAGAGAATGGGGCACATAGAGCTTGCCGCGCCCGTGACGCACATATGGTATTTCAAGGGCGTGCCCGGACGTATCGGACTTATGCTCGATATGACCCCCAAGCAGCTCGACCAGGTCGTGTACTTCGTCAATTTCGTCGTGACCGATCCGGGCGAAACGCCGCTCGAATACAAGCAGATCCTGACGGACGCCGAGCTTGCCGAAGCGCGTAAGCTGTACGGCGAAAAGGCGTTCAAGGTCGGTATGGGCGCGGAAGCCGTCAAAAAACTGCTTTCCGACATAAACGTCGAAGAGGAATACAAGAAGGTCAAGGAGATCGTGGATAAGTCCACGGGGCAGAAGAAGCTCAAAGCGATCAAGCGCCTCGACATACTCGATTCCTTCCGCCGCAGCGGCAACGATCCCACCTGGATGGTGCTGGATGTGCTGCCCGTCATTCCGCCCGATCTGCGCCCCATGGTGCAGCTGGACGGCGGCAGATTCGCGGTCAGCGACCTCAACGACCTCTACCGCAGGGTCATAAACAGAAACAACAGACTCAAACGTCTGATAGAACTTTCCGCTCCCGACATCATCATCCGCAACGAGAAGCGTATGTTGCAGGAAGCGGTGGACGCGCTGATAGACAACGGCCGCCGCGGCAAGGCGGTATCCGGCGCGGGCAACAGGGAACTGAAAAGCCTGTCCGGACTGCTCCGCGGCAAGCAGGGACGTTTCCGTCAGAACCTGCTCGGAAAGCGCGTCGACTACTCGGGACGTTCGGTCATAGTCGTCGGACCCGAACTGAAAATGTATCAGTGCGGTCTGCCCAAGGAAATGGCGCTCGAACTGTTCCGCCCGTTCGTTATGCAGGAGCTCGTCAAGCAGGGCAAAGCGCATAACATCAAGAGCGCGAAGCGCGTGGTCGACCGCGCGGACAAGAGCGTCTGGGGTGTGCTCGAAAAGGTCATCAAGGAGCATCCGGTGCTGCTCAACCGTGCGCCGACGCTCCACCGCCTCGGCATACAGGCGTTCGAGCCGGTGCTCGTCGAGGGCAGGGCTATCAAGCTCCACCCGCTCGCGTGCGGCGCGTTCAACGCCGACTTCGACGGCGACCAGATGGCGGTCCACGTCCCTCTTTCGATAGAGGCGCAGGCGGAAGCGCGCTTCCTTATGCTCGCTTCCAACAATATCCTCAAACTCTCCGACGGCAGACCCGTCTGCACCCCGTCGCAGGATATGGTCATGGGCGTTTATTATCTGACGATAGAGCGTCCGGGCGCGAAAGGCGAGGGCAAGGTGTTCTGCGATACGGACGAAGCGAAGATGGCGTACCAGAACGGCGACATCGCGCTGCAATCCAAGATCAAGGTGCGCCTGTTCAGAGAGATAAACGGAGAGATCAAACATAAGCTCGTCGATACGACGGTAGGCAAGATCATATTCAACGAGGCTATCCCGCAGGATCTCGGCTTCGTCCCCCGCGAAACGGAAGACGATATGTTCAGGCTGGAGATCGACAGGGTGGTCGACAAAGGCGTGCTCGGCGATATAGTCGACGTCACTTTCAAAAAGAAAGGCGCGACGGAGACCAGCCGCGTGCTCGACAATATCAAGGCGCTCGGATATAAGTATTCGACGATAGGCGCGATCACGACGTCGGTGTTCGATATGAAGATCCCGCCCAAGAAGAAGGAACTCATCAAAGAGGGCGACGACCGCGTCATAGCGGTGGAAGAGCTCTACAAAGATGGCTTCCTGACCGAGGACGAGAAGTACAGCAAGGTCATCGCGATCTGGAAGGACATCAACGCCAAAATGAGCGACGAGCTCAAAAAAGGCTTCGAAACGTTCAACCCCATTTCGATGATGGCGACGTCCGGCGCGCGCGGCTCGATCACGCAGATGATCCAGCTCGCGGGCTGGCGCGGTCCCATGGTCAACCCGCAGGGTAAAACGCTGGAAGTCCCCGTCAAGAGTAATTTCCGAGAAGGACTCAGCGCGCTCGAATATTTCATAGCGTCGCACGGCGGGCGTAAAGGTCTTGCGGATACCGCTCTTAAAACCGCGGACTCGGGTTATCTGACCCGCCGACTTGTCGACGTCGCGCAGGACGTCATCGTTATGGAGGACGACTGCTGCGAGGGCATGCCGCCCAAGGGAATCCGGACGTTCGCCATCGTCGAGGGCAATCCGCTCACGATCGAGCTCGGCGGCGCGTCCGACTCGAATAAGACGGTGGGCGACGACAGAAGTAAACGCATCGCCTCGATATTCGACAAGAAAGCTCCCAAATACACGACGGACGACATTCTCGATCCCGTTACGGGCGCGGTCATCGTGCAGGCGGGCGGAAAGATAACCGAAAAGAAAGCGGCGGAGATCGTCGACAAGGGCGTAAAGGAAGTCAAGGTCATCAGCTCTCTGATCGAGAGCCTCGAAGACAGGCTTAACGGGCGTTACTCGGCGGAAGACGTCGTTGACCCCGAAACGGGCGAGCTCATCGTCTCCGCGAACGAGATGATAAGCGAGGACGCGGCGAAGAAGATAACCGACGCGGGCATAGCGTCCGTCAGCATCCGCACGGCGCTGACCTGCCGCAGCAAGCACGGTATCTGCGCGAAGTGCTACGGCAAGGATATGTCCAACGGTTCCCCGATACGCATAGGCGAAGCGGTGGGCATCATCGCGGCGCAGTCGATAGGCGAACCCGGCACGCAGCTGACGATGCGCACGTTCCACAGCGGCGGCGTCGCGGCTGCGGATGACATCACGCAGGGTCTGCCGAGAGTAGAGGAGCTGTTCGAAGCGCGCAAGCCCAAGGGCGTGGCGACGATCACGACGATAGACGGCGTGGTCACGATCAAGGAAGAGAACGGCAGACGCGACGTCATCGTGCGCGCGGACGACGGCAAGGAGAACTCCTACTCCATTCCTTACGCGGCGAAGCTCAAACGCAACATCGTCAACGGCGCGCGCATATTCGCGGGCGACCCGCTTACGGAAGGTCCCATCAACCCCCACGACATACTCGCGACGAAGAACAAGAACGCCGTTCAGGAATATCTGCTCAAAGAAGTGCAGTCAGTCTACCGCTCGCAGGGCGTCAAGATAAACGACAAGCACGTCGAAGTCATCGTGCGCCAGATGCTGAAAAAAGTACGCGTGGAAACGAGCGGCACGACGGATTTCCTGCCCGGCAGCATGGTGGACGTCAGCGACTTTATGGAAGCGAGCAACAAGGTCATCGAGGATGGCGGCGTCCCCGCGCAGGCGAAGCCCACGCTCCTCGGTATTACGAAAGCCGCGCTCGCGACGGATTCCTTCCTGTCCGCGGCGTCCTTCCAGGAAACGGCGAGAGTGCTCACCGAAGCCGCTATCAAGAACAAGCGCGATATGCTCCGCGGTCTGAAAGAAAACGTCATCATAGGCAAACTCATTCCCGCGGGTACGGGCATGCGGATATACCGCAGCATAACCCCGACGGAGAAAAAACCCCCCCAGCCCGCGGCGGAAACGCCGGAGCAGGAGGAGCAGCAGTCCGAGGCGCAGTGAGCCGAACGGAAACGATAAAAAAGCCGAACGACAAGTTCGGCTTTTTTCGCGTTTACCGTTGCAAACGGCGGCGGGATATGTTATCATATTCGTATGGATAATTGTGTGATCGGGATAATAGGCGCGATGGACGCCGAAGTCGAGGGGTTCGCTTCCGCTATGAGCGGAGCGGAAAAGCGGCAGCTTGCGGGGTCGGACGTGCTGACGGGCAGGATAGGCGGCAGATCGGTCGCCGTGATGCGCTCGGGGATAGGCAAGGTCAACGCGGCGTTCGCGGCGTTCGCGCTCGCGCGCGAGTTCGGCGCGCGCGGGATATATTCGACGGGAGTTGCGGGCGCGCTCGGCGGCAGTCTGCACGTGCTCGACGTGCTCGTGCCCGACGGGTTCGTGCAGTACGACGTGGTAAAACCGGGCGATCCCGACGGGCTTCTCGACGTCCTCGGCGAGATCGTCGTCCCGCCCGACGCCGCTATGTCGGGCGCGCTTGCGGCAAAGTGCGGAGCGAAGCGCGGACTGCTCGCGACGGGCGAGCGGTTCGTCGGCTGCGAAGCGGACAGGGAGGACATACTCCGCCGCTTCCCGAAAGCCGTCGCCGCGGATATGGAGAGCGGAGCGATAGCGCAGGTGTGCGCCCGCCTCGGCGTGCCTTTCGCGTGCGTCAGAGTGATCTCCGACTCGGGCGACAGCGCGGAATACGGTGACTTCAAACGCCGCGCCGCAGATAAAGCCGTTTCCGCCGTTCTCTCTGCTCTCGGCGAGTAAAAAACCGTTCGGGCGCGCCCCGCGTACCTTTTTCGGGACGCGGGATATAGTATTATGGCATAAGGACGGGGCGCGGACGAGCCGCGCCGCGTGCACGACGAACGGGAGGGACGGATATGTGTCTGCACAGCGATAAGGTGCGCTCTGCGGTATGGGGCGCGGTCATAGGAGATATAGTCGGCAGCCGTTTCGAGCATGCGAATCACCGCAGTAAGGATTTTGAACTTTTCGGCAAAGAGAGCCGTTTTACGGATGATACGGCGGCAACGCTCGCCGTTGCGGAAGCGATCGAAGAAGCGGGCGGCGGGTCGGACGACGAACTGCGCCGCGCGGCGGTGCGGCGGCTTTGCGAAACGGGCAGGAAATACCCGTATGCAGGCTGGGGCGGCATGTTCTACGAGTGGTTCAACTCGGACGATCCGCAGCCTTATGACAGCTTCGGCAACGGCGCGGCTATGCGCATATCCTCCGTCGGGGTCTATGCCGCCTCCGAAGAGGAAGTAAAGCGGTTGTCGCGCATAGTGACGGGCGTTTCGCACAGCCACCCCGAGGGGCTGAAAGGCGCGGAGTGCGTCGCACTTTGCGTATATCTCGCCCGCACGGGTGCGGATAAGGAGGAGATATTCCGCCGCGTCCGCAAGGAATATTACCCCGAAATCGCGGATATATCCTGCGCCGAGCTTTCGGAAAATTATTTTTTCGACGTGACCTGCCAAGGCAGCGTGCCGCAGGCGATCCGTTGCTTCTATGAGGGGACGGACTACGAGGACACGATCAGGAACGCGGTTTCCGTCGGCGGCGATTCGGACACGATCGCGGCTGTTGCAGGCGGTATCGCGGGCGCTTATTACGGCGTTCCGCAGCGTTTTATCGCCGTCGCGGCGTTATATCTTCCGGACGACCTCCGCGCCGTTGCGGAAAGATTCGGGAACGAAATCTGAATGATAATGTTTACGGCTCTGCCGTCGGCGCAGACTGCGCAGTGCCCGTGAGCCCGGAAGAACAACGAAACTTAAATGACGGCGAATGCCCGCGCCGATAACGGACGGTGATAGGGAAAAACGCTCTCCGCAGAATGCGGAGAGCGTTTTTCCTGTGCCTGTGAATTATACTATTAAGTGCAACAGTGGAGGGAAAAAAGGAGTTCATACAAATCTGTGGTAAAATAGAGTTGCAAAACCGTTTACACAAGAGGAGATCTGTATGAACGGTGAATTATACTGTTAAACGCTGCATGTTAAGAAAACGATTTATGCAGATATGTTTGCCGCTTCTGCGGAATGCGCGGTTTGGTATCGGTTTTTCGGAAGTATCGCCTAGTTGGGGATTACCGTTTTTTCAGCAGTTCGGGGTAGAGGTGCGAGGCGAACGCCGTGCCGCCCGCGAGGTTATAGCACTCGAAGCCGTGCGCCGTGAGGATGCGGCAGGCGATATAGCTGCGCGTGCCGCTGCGGCAGTTGACGTAGATTGGCACGGACTTGTTAAGATAGTCGATATTCTTCCTCAGTTCGTCGAGCGGGATATTCGTCGAGCGGGAGAAGTGCCCCGCGTCGTACTCGCGGCGGGTGCGCACGTCGAGCATTATTATATCGTTGCGGTCGCATATCTCGGGCAGATCTTCGGCGTGGAACTGCTTGACCAGCCCGTTCAGCACGTTCTCCGCGACGTACCCCGCGACGTTGACGGGGTCTTTCGCGGACGAGAACGGGGGAGCGTATGCGAGCTCGAGCGCGGTCAGGTCGGAAACGTCCATCCCCGCGCGGAGCGCCACGGCGAGCACGTCTATGCGTTTGTCGACGCCGCTCTTTCCCACTATCTGCGCGCCGAGCAGTTTGCCCGCGTCGGGTGTGAACAGCAGTTTTATGAACATCTCCTCCGCGCCCGGATAATAGGTCGCGTGGGAAGGGGAGAGCGTGATCGTTTTGAGATATCTTATGCCGTACTTTGCCGCCGTCTTTTCCGTCAGTCCCGTCGAAGCCGCCGTGAGTCCGAACAGCCCTATTATGCTCGTTCCCTGCGAGCCGCGGTAGACGTCGAACCGCCCGCAGATATTGTCCGCCGCTATGCGCCCCTGTCTGTTCGCGGGACCCGCGAGCGTTATGTTCACGGGTTCGCGCGTGACGAGCTCCTCCGTCTGCACCGCGTCGCCCGCGGCGAAAATGTCGG
Source organism: uncultured Clostridia bacterium (assembly GCA_944372345.1). Lineage (GTDB taxonomy): Bacteria > Bacillota > Clostridia > Christensenellales > Pumilibacteraceae > Protoclostridium. The sequence continues at coordinate 22,526 of CALVYT010000031.1, read as the reverse complement.
GGTCGGACGTGTTCATAAATTCGTCGGTGACGATCGCGCCGCGTATGCCCGTTTCCAGTCCGCACGCGAGCGCGAGGTCGCTTTCGGGCGCGACGCCCGTCGCTATGAGCGCGACGTCGCAGGGGAACTCCCCGCAGTCGGTGACGACGGTCACGCCGCTATCTTCGCGGAACTCGGACGTATGCACGCCGTACCTTACGTCGACGCCGCCCGCCGCGAGCGCCTCGGCGATTAGTGCCGCCATATCCGCGTCCAGCGTCGGCAGCAGTTGTTTGCCGCGTTGGAGCAGCGTGACTTTTATCCCGAGCCGCGCGAGATTTTCCGCCGCTTCCAGTCCGATGAACCCGCCGCCGACGACGACGGCGCGTTCCGCGCCCGCCGCTTTCGCCCGTTCGCTCACGCGCAAAGTGTCTTCGACGGTGCGCAGCGTAAAGACCCGCTCGCCGTCCGCGCCTTTGACGTTGGGAACGACGGCGCGCGCGCCCGGGGAGAGCAGCAGCTTGTCGTAGTCCTCGGTATATTCTCTGCCGCTTTCGAGGTCGCGCACGAGCACGGTATGCGCCGCGGGGTCTATTCTCACGACTTCGGAGCGCACCCGCACTTCGACGTTATATCTCGCCGCAAATCCCTCGGGGGATTGCAGCGTGAGGTCGCGCTTATCCGTTATCACGCCGCCGACGTAGTAGGGCAGTCCGCAGTTGGCGTAAGAAACGTAGCCCGTCCGCTCGAATATGATTATCTCCGCAAATTCGTTCAGTCTGCGCAGCCGCGCCGCTGCCGTCGCGCCGCCCGCCACTCCGCCGACGATGAGCACTTTGGGCGCGTCCGCAGTCCTGCCGTCCGGCGTCGTCGCCTTGCGCACGGGGCGGGGAGGCTTGTCGAAAAGTCCGGGTATGGGTTTCATAAAAGCTCCTTTTTGTATGACAATGCCGCGGCGCTGTCGCCGCGGCTCGGCTGACCGTGATCGGTCACTGTCCTTCCTTGAAAAACACGTCTATGACGGTTTTCAGATCTCCTATCATCTTGCTCGCGAACTTCGCGTCCGCCGACGCGCCGTTCTTCGTCAGAAAATCCATATACTTCGTCACCAGCAGCAGATTGGAATTGAAACAGCGTTTGACGACGAATTCGAGCACCTTGCGCTTGTTCCATTTGAGTATCTTCGCGTTCATATGCGAAGCGTCGCAGGCGACCTGGTATTCCTTGTATTTTTCCGCCAGCCCCGCAAGGTCTTCGAGGAAGCGGAAATTGAGGTTCCATTTCGTCAGCTGCAGGTCGGGTACAGCGCCCATCCAGCCGTAGTTTTCGAAATGATCCACCTCGTTGGCGTTTTTGAGGTTGATGCCGAACTTCTGCGTCTTTTCGTCGTAGTCCGCGCGCGTCTTTTCGTCCATCTTGTCCGGTTCGCTGAACCTGTCGAACGTTTCAAACTCCTCGATGACGTCTTTTCCGTATTTGCAGAGCACGGATATGACGCATTCGAGCTCGTGCAGGCTGCGCCATACGACTATGGCTTCCTTTTCCAGCCCGCGCGCGACGAGCATCATAATGCCTTTGAGCTTTAAGAAAGCCGTTTCAAACAGCTTATACACCGCCTTGTTCGTGTGCTCCTTTTCCGCGGCGTTGGCTTTGACGCCGACGGCGAGCAGATAGTCGAGCATTATGTTGAAGCGGCAGTATACGGGATTGTATTCGTTGATTATGCGTTTTGCGCTCGTCTTGATGTTTTCGAGTATGAAAACGGATTCCGTCACGTCCGCAACGAGCCGTTCGCGGTATGCCGCGTCGTGCGTCGCAGCGATCCTGCCCGCGTCGTCCGTGTTGCAGGTGAACGCGTAATGGTATCCGCAGATGTATTTCACGATGTCGGGAGCCGGCACGCCGTAGAGCGCGGGATTGATCCCGCCCGAAGTCAGGCGGGCGCGGTATCTGCCGAGCACGTTGACGAGCATATCCGCGATAAACGAGCGCGGAAAGGTGTAACCTCCGTATTCCGCGCGCAGTTTGGGCAGGGTATAATCGAGTATTTCGTTTATGTATCGCTCGTCCATATCACTATTTTATCACATTCCCGTCACATAGTCAATACCGTTTCTCTGCGAAGTTTATTAGAAACTGATTAAATCTCGCGCAATGCCGCGCTTTTTCGCGCTCTGCGGCGGTCGGGAAAGCGGGGAATAAAAAACAGAGAACGATCGAGCTAAAAACTTCCTGCGACCGTTCTCCGTTTTCCACCATCGTTTATACGATTTCAGCGAAAGTCTTACTCTCGCGACTTTCCTTGATATTATACAATATACCGCCGCATATGTCAAGTGCGGCGGAAAAGTTTTTCCCGCTCCGTTTGTGAAATTTCCATCACAATCGGAGAGAGAAATATCACAATAGTGCACGTTTGCTCGATTTTAGGGCGCGAAAAATTTTTTCGGATATTTTCCCGTAAAAAACCGTCCCGCTATCGGTTTTTGATATAGGGGCGTGGTATAATGAACCGAAAACAAAAAACGGAGGAGACGACATTGAACAACGTAAAACGCGCGCGGAGGACGCCGCGCAGAAAGCCGTCGCAGGCGGCGAACGGCAGGACGGCGAAGCCGTATGCCGTGCTGTGTATGTACGACGCTCTGCTCGGCGGGGAATACCTGACGGTGGCGGACGGGTGCATAAAGTTCGGCATATCCGTGCCGACGTTCAGGCGGTATATCGCCGCGCTGAAAAAACACCTCGGCGAATGCTGTGGGCTGCGGCTGCGCTACGACCGCGCCGGCAAGGCTTACGGCATAGCGGAGCGGTAAAGGCTGAACAAACAGCGGAGCGGTAAAAACAAACGAAAAGCGGCGAAACTCGCCGCTTTTCGTTTAGCCTTTCGTTTTTCGCTCGTCAGACCTCTATGTCAGCGACCGCTCTGTCCGTGCGCACTTTGGCGATGAAGTCGGACACTTTGACGTGGTCGGGGTGCTGCGCGTAGACCATAACGTCGTCCAGACGTCTGAACGTGACTGCGAGCGCCATATCGTAGTGCATATCGCCGCCGGTCAGGCTCGCGCCCACTTCGAGGTCGACGATCTCGGGGATCCTGTCTTTAAGGTCGGTGAGGTCTGCGACGATCTTCGCCATTATCTCGGCTTTCGTCATATTGCCTTCGCCGTCCTTGATCTTCCACATAACGATGTGTTTTACCATATATGTATACCTTCCGTAGGTTAAGATTCCGTTCCCGTCACAACGATTACGATATATTATATAACCGTTACGGTAACTTTGTCAATACGGAAACGTTATACAAACTTCTATTATTCTGTCCGATTTTCGCGTTTTGCCGCTCACTTGTCGGGAGCGGTGAACGCGCGGAACATTTCCACGCCGGACGGGAAATAGACGCGGGTGGTCCTTACCAGCCCTTCGTTATACGTTTCGATGCCGCGGGCAGGTTTGCCGCTGTCGTACATCACGAACGGCACGGGGTCGGCGACGTGCGTGCGCAGCGACAGCGGAGTGGGATGGTCGGGCGTTATCAGCATACGGAAACGCTCGCCGCGGCGCGTCATTTCCTCGAATATCGGTCCGACGACGAGAGCGTCGATAAGCTCTATCGAGCGGATCTTGCCCGCCTTGTCGCCCTGGTGCCCGCACTCGTCGGGCGCTTCCATATGGATATACACGAAGTCGTGCGTCTTTATCGCTTCGAGCGCGGCGGCGGCTTTGCCCGCGAAGTTGGTGTTTATCGTTCCGCATGCGCCCTCGACGTCGACGGAGTCCATTCCCGCGACGATACCGAGCCCCTTGACGAGGTCGACCGCGCTGATGACCGCGCCGCTGAGCCCGTACAGCTCGCGGAAGGACTTGAACGCGGGGCGGGTGCCCTCGCCCCACAGCCAGCAGCTGTCGGCGGTGTTCTCGCCGCGCGCGGCGCGCTCCGCATTGATTCCGCTCTTTGCGAGTATTCCGCGGCTGCGCTTCTGGAACGCGAGTATCTCGTCCGCATACCGCCCGGAGGGAAGATACCCGGCTATCGGTCTGCCCGTAATGTCGTGCGGGGGAGTGAGCGACGCGCCCGTTTTTCCGCCGCGGCGCACGAGGCAGTGGCGGTAGCTGACGCCCGCGTGCAGTTCGCAGCCCTCGGGCACGATCCCGGACGCGTTCAGTTGGTCTATCAGCTTCTTCGCCGACGGCGTATCTATCTCGCCCGCGCTGTAATCCTTCATCGACAGCGTTTCGTAGTCCCCGTCGCCGCCGAGGGAAACGAGGTTGCAGCGGTACGTCACGTCGTCGCTCCCGAGCTCTATGCCCATGCTCGCGGCTTCGAGGGGGGAACGCCCCGTGTAATAGACGGCGGGGTCGTAGCCCATCACCGCCATATTCGCAACGTCGCTGCCCGGCTTCATACCGTCGGGCACGGTTTTGGTAAGTCCGCACACGCTTATGCGTGCGAGTTTGTCTATGTTGGGTTTGCGGGCGAGCGACAGCGGCGTCTGCCCGTTTTCGTCGGGATAGTCCGCCCAGCCGTCGCCGAGTATAACTATATATTTCATTCGTTTGCTCCTTTCGCGTAAATTTTATCACTTTCCCGCGCCGCACGCAAGCGTTCGGAAAGAAAATTTACGATAAAATGAGCAAAAACCGCTTCACTCCACCGTGACGCTTTTTGCGAGGTTGCGCGGCTTGTCGACGTCGCGACCGAGTGCGACGGCGGCGCGGTACGCGAGTAGCTGGAGGGGAACGACTGCGACGGCGGGCGAGAGCAGCGGGTGCACGGCGGGTATGCGCAGCGCGAGGTCCGCGGCGGCTGCCACTTCGTCGTCGGGCGTGACGGCGATGACGCGCCCTCCGCGCGCTCTGACGGTGGCGGCGGTCAGCAGCGACTTGTCTTTCAGCTGCGGGTCGGTATGCACGAGCACGACGGGCGTGCCCTCCTCGATTAGGGCGATACTGCCGTGTTTGAGTTCTCCCGCGCTCAGTCCGAACGCGGGGATATACGTTATTTCGCGTAGTTTGAGCGCGCCTTCGAGAGCCGTGCCGAGGTCGGACTTGCGCCCGATGAAGAACGCCGCTTTGTCAGCTTTCAGCAATCGGGCGGCGGCGGACGCGTCGCCGTCGCAGTTCAGCGCGCGCTCTATCGCGAACGGCAGTCTGCGCACTTCCTCGGCAAGGGGCGGCGGAGCGAGCATGGCGGACAGAGCCGCCGCCTGCGACGTGAAACCCTTCGTGGTCGCGACGGAGATCTCGGGTCCCGCGTGCGTGAGCACGCTCCTGCGGCAGACGCGCGTCAGTGAACTGCGCGGCACGTTGGCGACGGCAAGCGCGGAATATCCCCGCCGCGCGGCTTCCTCGGCGGCGGCGACGGTGTCCGCCGTTTCGCCCGACTGGGATATGAGCACCGCCGTCCTGCCGCGCCCGTCAGTCTTTTCCGAGCACAGAAATTCGCCCGCGGTCGTCGCGCAGGCGGCCTTTCCGGTCGCGCGCTCGGCGAGCGGGAGCGCGGACAACGCGGCGTGGTACGACGAGCCGCAGCCTATCATCAGCAGTCTGCCGCGCAGCCGTCTGCCCGACAGCGCTTCGACGGTCCTCGCGGCGGCTTCGGGCTGCTCGCAGATCTCTTTGAGCATAAAGTGCTCATAGCCGCCGCGGACGCAGTGCGCCGCGTCGAACGGCGGGATCTTTCGCGGCGATACGCGTCTGCCGCGCGAGTAAAATTCCGCGCCCGACGGGGTCAGCCGAGCGTACTGCCCGTCGCCGAGCGAGTAAACGCAGTCCGCTTCGAGCGCGCAGCCGTCGGACGCAAGGCAGGTATATCCGCGCCCGACGCCTATCAGCAGCGGGCTCGTGCGGCGCAGCGCATATATCTCGTCGGGGAAATCGGCGAGGAGGGCGGCGACGGCGAACGATCCGGTAAGCATATCCGCCGTTTTTCTGACGGCGCGCAGCGGATCGCCCTCGTAGTTGAATTCGAGCAGGTGCGCGATAAGCTCGCTGTCCGTGTCGGACACGGGCGATATACCGCGATCTTCGCATAGCGCTCGGAGTTCCCGACAGTTTTCGATGATACCGTTATGCACTACGGCGAATCTGCGTCCGAACGACAGGTGCGGGTGGCAGTTGACCTCGGTCGGCTTGCCGTGCGTCGCCCAGCGCGTGTGCCCGATCCCGCAGCGCGCGTCGGTGACTATGCCGGCGAGCTTTTCGCGCAGCCGGGATATGCGTCCGACCGATCTGACCGTCTTTAATCCGCCGCTTTCTGCGAGCGCGATCCCCGCGGAGTCGTAACCCCTGTATTCCAGCTTTTCCAATCCTTCGACGAGAGCGGCGATAATGTCCCGTCTGCCCGTATGACCTACGATACCGCACATACCCGTATCTTATGCCGCAAAGCCGAAGCGCGTGACGGATTTTTCAAGCGGACGCGCATATACGGGCGCGGCGCGGCATATGCGTAGAGGTATGAAGTACTTCGGAACTGACGGCATAAGGGGGGTATACGGCGAGGGTATGACGGAGGATCTCGCCTACCGCGCGGGCAGAGCGCTCGCTGCGGTCGTCGGCGGCAGGGCGTTCGTGGCGCGCGATACGCGTTCGTCGGGTCCCGCGATAGAGGGCGCGCTCGCTGCGGGTATAGCCGCGGGCGGCGCGGACGTGTGCGCGGCGGGAGTATTGCCCACTCCCGCCGTGTCGCTGCTGACGGCGGAGCGCGGCTGCTCGTTCGGCGTCGAGATAAGCGCGTCGCACAACCCGCCCGAATACAACGGGCTGAAAGTGTTCACTCCCGACGGGCGCAAACTGCCCGCGAGCGCGGAAAGGGCTGTCGAGTATTATATGGATAACGCTCCGCCGGTGTCGGGCGGCGGAGTGCGCGCCGAGTGGTCGGGCGGCGCGGAAGCGTATGCGGAGTATGTGCTCGCGCGGGTAAAGGAGCTGGCGGCGGCGACGGGCAGACCTTCCGATCTGCGCGGACTGCGCGTGCTGCTCGACTGCGGCGGCGGCGCGGGGACGGAAGCTGCAAAGCGGGTGTTCGGCGCGCTTGGCGCGGAAACGGGCGCGCTGTGCGACGACTGCCGCGGCGAATGCATAAACGTGCGCTGCGGCGCGCTCCACCCCGAAGCTATGTGCGCCGCGGCGGGTGCGTTCGATATTTCCTTCGCGTTCGACGGGGACGCGGACAGACTCGCCGTGTGCGGCAGACGGCTGTACCACGGCGACGAGATACTGTTCAACCTGACGCGCTTTCCGTTCGGCGGCGTGGTCGTGGGCACGCTGATGACGAACAGCGCGCTCGAACGCCGACTGAGCGCGCAGGGCATGCGTCTGCTGCGCACGGACGTGGGCGACAGGAACATAGCCGAGGTGATGCGGGTGACGGGCGCGCGGCTGGGCGGAGAGCCGAGCGGGCATTACATAGCGGGCGGCGTGACGGGCGACGGCATACTTTCCGCCGCCGCGGTGTCGCTGCTCGCCGCGTCCGACGGACTGTATACGCTCGCGTGCGACGCGCAGGCGTCCGCCGACATACCGCTTTTGTCCGGATCGCCCTGCCGCAGAGCGCTTGCGGACGCTGAGTGCGCTGCAAAACGGCTCGCGAGAAGGGTCGTTATCCGCCCGAGCGGAACGGAGCCCGTACTGCGCGTGATGGCGGAGGGCGGCGACGCGGAGGGGGCTGTCGCGCTCGTAAGGGAGATGCTCGGATGAACGTGTGGCAGGCTCTGCTGCTCGGCGCGGTACAGGGGCTGACGGAGTTCCTGCCCGTGTCGAGCAGCGGGCATATGCTGCTCGTCAGAAAACTGCTCGGCATAGAGTGCGGTATGCTGTTCGACGTGTTTATGCACGTCGGCACGCTGCTCGCCGTCGTCGTGGTGTTCCGCCGCGAACTGCTCGCGCTCTTTGCTCCGCCGTTCGGAAAGCTCGGACTGCTCGTCCTTGCCACGCTGCCCGCGGGCGCGGCGGGCGTGCTGCTGTCGGGCGGCATAGAGCGCGTTTTCGGCGGAGGCGAATGGCTGTTCGCGGCATTCGCGGCGAGCGGCGCGCTCGTCCTTGCGACGTATTTTCTGTCAAGGCGGGCGGAGCGGCGGGGACTGCTCTGCCGCGGGATAGGAACGGTCCAGGCGGCGGCAATGGGCGCGGCGCAGGCGGTCGCGCTGATCCCCGGGCTGTCGCGCAGCGGCACGGTGATATTCGCGGGCGTCGCCGCAGGCGGCGGGCGGGAAGCCGTCGCGGCGTTCGCGTTCGTAATGAGCGTGCCCGTGGTCATAGGCAGCGCGGTCGTCGGCTCGTTCGGAGGACTGACGGGCGGAGCGGGCGCGGCGGAAACGGCGGTCGGATGCGCGGCGGCGTTTCTGACGGGGCTTGCCGGCGCGAAGCTCGCTCTGCGCGTCGCAGGGCGGCGGTCGTCGCTGCCGATCGCAGCGTATCTGTTTGCGCTGTCGCTGCTGTCGCTCGCGCTCGAACTTGCCGCATAGCCTGCAACATCTCTCTCTTCCGCTCATATAAAGAGCGGTAGGGAGATCTTTTATGGCTGTAGCGGTTATATTCGGAGGAAGATCGTGCGAGCACGACGTCAGTATCGTCACGGGAGTGCAGGCACTCGGCGAACTGCGCGCGTATAAGCCCGTGCCCGTGTATATAGACGCGGACGGGAAGTGGCATACGGGAAACGCGCTGCATACCGTCGCGGGGGTGCGGGCGGGAAAGGGCTTGAAGAGCGTGCATATGCGCCCGGGCGGCAACGTGCTGTATTACGGCTCGGGCAGAGCGGCGGCGCGCATAGACGAAGCCGTGCTGTGCTGCCACGGCGCGGGCGGAGAGGACGGCTCGCTGCAAGGTTTTATGGAACTGTGCGGGGTCGCGTATACCTGCTCGGGCGTGCTGGCGAGCGCGCTGTGCTTGGATAAGGCGGAGTTCAAGCGGTTCGCCGCGGCGGCGGGGTTCCCGGTGCTGCCGCACGCCGTATACACGCGGGAGGAGTGGGAGTCGGATATTTGCGCCGTTGCGGATAAGATAAACGAAATAGGCTATCCGCTGATGATCAAGCCCGCGCGGCAGGGGTCGAGCATAGGCGTGGGCATAGCGGAGAACGAAGCGGGGCTCGTCGAGTGCAGCCGCACGGCGTTTATGTACGACGGTAAGATAGTCGCCGAAAAACTGCTGACGGATTTCCGCGAGTTCAACTGCGCCGCGCTGTCCGACGGCGGGGAGGTCAGGATCAGCGGCGTCGAGGAGCCGATAGGCTGGAAGAAGTTCCTGACGTACTCGGACAAATACGCGGGCAAAGCGGCGGTGAAACGGCGGATCCCCGCGGACATACCGGACGAAACGACGGAGCGCATACGCTCGCTCACGCGGCGGGTGTTTGAAGAAGCGGGACTTTCGGGCGTCGCCCGTGCGGATTTTATGCTGTCCGGCGGGGAGCTGTATCTGAACGAGGTCAACACCGTTCCCGGCTCGCTCGCGTCTTACTTTTTCGTAAGGGAGGGAATGAGCGTTTCCGCGTTTTACTGCGCTCTGCTGTCGGCGGCGCGGAAAGCGAACGATAAGCGGCGGCGCGCGGTGTATCGTTTCACGCCGCCGTGCGGCGGGATAAAGCGGTGAAAACACAAAAAAGAGCGGCGCGCGCCGCTCTTTTTTGCAAAAAATATTGCAAAAGGTATTGAAATCCGCACAAAAATATGATAAAATATATTCATACAAAAAGAGGCGGGGAAAAGAATGAACATTGCCATTGTCGAGGACGACAACGCATCGGCTACCGTTATCGGGGCTTTCGTCGAACGATATGCCGGAGAGAGCGGCGCGGAGCTTTCCGCGACGCGTTATCGCAATGCGGACGAGTTCCTCGCGGACACCGAAACGAGGTATGCCGTCGTACTGCTCGACATAATGATGCCCGGCACAAACGGCATGGACGCGGCGTTTGAACTGCGGAGGCGTGACAAAGCCGTGTCGCTGCTGTTCATCACGAGTATGACGCAGATGGCGCAGAAGGGCTACGAGGTGGACGCGGTGGGCTATCTCGTCAAACCCGTGACGTATTACGATTTCGCGCTCAAATTCAAAAAGGCGCTCGAAGTATACACGCTGAACGAAAAGCGCAACGTCACGATCACCGTGCCCGGCGGGCTTTGCCGCATTTCGATGGACAAGCTGATATACGTCGAGATAATCAACCATAAACTGCGGTATCATCTCGTGGACGGCGTGATTGAAATGAGCGGCGCGCTCTCGCGGGCGGAGGAGGAACTGGCGGACTACGGAATGCTGCGCTGCAACAGCTGTTATCTCGTCAATCCCGCGTATATCCGCAGCGTGCGCGGCTCCGACCTTTACATAGGCGACGAAGTGCTGCGTATCAGCCGCCCCAAACGCAGAGCGTTCCTCGAACAGCTGACGGAGTGGTTCGGCGGGAACGGCAGGGGGTAGCGGGATATGACCGTACCGGTTTCCGCGGCGCCCACGTTTCCGTATGTGATGGAGAATTACGCTATCATCATATACGAATTTCTGCTCGAACTGTATGTGTTCTACGTGCTGTTCTCGCAGGGGCTGACGCGTAAAAAATATTTTGCGGCGCGCGTCGCCGTCGGGCTCGCCGCCATGCTCGTCGCGGGCTACGGCGCGATGACGCTGTATCATTTCATCGGCTCCACGGTGTGGGGGCGCGTTCTGATATACTTCGCGCTGTTCGCGCTGTCCGTCGTGCATTTCCGTTTGTGCTTCGACGAGAGCCTTTGGATGACGCTGTTCTGCTGCGATATGGCGTATGCGTCGCAGAATCTGATATACAAGCTGTTCCTGACGCTGTGGTGCTTTCTGCTCGACGTCGGTTTCAGCCCGAGGGAGTGGCAGTATAAACTGATATACTACGCGTTCTATGCCGTGGGCGTCGTCGTTATGTACTTCCTGCTGATCAGGCGCACCCGCCGCTATATGCTGCGCCGCCGCCGGGACTACCGCACGATCGTCGTTTCTCTCGTCATCATCGCCGTGACGGTCATACTCTGCTCCGTCGAGGACGTGACGTTCGCGCAGCTTTCGGCGGGACGGGAAAACCTGTTCGACGATCCGCTGTTGTACGTCATACGCCAGGCGGGCAATCTGTTCTCGATAGTCTGCTGTATGATAGTCCTCGCGTATCTGTCGGGACTGCTGGAAAAGGACGACCTGCGCGAGGAACTCAAATATCTGCAATACAACGCCGCGCAGATGAAACAGCAGTACGAGATATCCAGGGACACGATAGAGCAGATCAATATCAAGTGCCACGATATGCGGCATAAGGTGCGCGGAATGCTCGCGGGCGGAACGTCGGACGGCGCGCTCGAACAGGAGCTCCGCGAAGCGATAAACATCTACGACGCGAATATCCGCACGGGCAACAAGACGATAGATGTCATTCTGACGGAAAAGAGCCTGTACTGCGAAAAGCACGGCATAAAGCTGTCGTGTATGGTGGACGGGGAAAAGCTGTCCTTTATGCGCGAGGACGACCTGTATTGCCTGTTCGGCAATATAGTGGACAACGCGGCGGAAGCGGTGGGCGCATTGGCGGACGTGGACAAGCGCGTGATAAACCTGACCTGCAAGCTGCGCGGCGGTATGGCGGTCATAGAGGAGGAGAACTACTACGAGGGCGACCTGAAATTCAAGGACGGCTTGCCGCAGACGACGAAAAAGGACAAGATGTACCACGGTTTCGGAGTCAGAAGCATAAGAATGATAGCGCGGCTCTACGGCGGGGATATGACGGCTTCGGCGGACGGCGGAGTGTTCCGTCTGCGCGTCATACTGTCGACGGACGGGCGCGGGAGTTAGCGCAACAATATACGAAAAAAAGTTACAGATTAAGGATACCGTATTGACGCGGTATCTTTTTTATTTTATAGTTCGGGTTGGGGAGACGCGGACTGCGGTAATCGCGCCGCGGGTCGTGGAAACGCGGGGGAAAGAGGCAATGACAAAGAAGGAGAAAGAGGCAATGACAAAGAAATTTTTACGGCGCGCGGCGGTAGCATCGGTCGCGCTCGCGCTTGCGGCGGCGGCAATGTTCGTTTCCGCTTGCGGGATATGGGGCGCCGGCAACGGCGGCAGCGGCGGCAGCGGCGGCGGAACGCCGGCAGAAGATCTTTCGGGCATCGCGGATAAGCCGGAGTCGGAGATAACGAAGATAGCGGACTTTTCGCTCGGCGATCCGCAGAACAACAACAACTACAACTGGCAGAAAGCAAACTGGCAGAACGATCCTTCGCTGTTCGGCTGCAGGTGGCGCGAGCAGAATATTTCGTTTAGCGGCGGGCAGATGCATCTCAGCCTTTGGAAAGAGGGAAACGAGGAGTATTCGGGCGAATACCGCACCTACGGGCGTTACGGGCACGGATATTACTCGGTGAGTATGAAAGCTATGAAGGGCGACGGCGTCATATCCTCGTTCTTCACTTACACCTACGATCCGCACTGGGACGAGATAGACATAGAGTTCCTCGGCGACGACACGACGCGCGTGCAGTTCAATTACTACACGAAAGGGGTCGGCGGACATGAGTTCGTCTACGACCTCGGTTTCGACGCTTCCGCGGAGTTCCATACCTACGGCTTCGAGTGGCTGGAAAACAGCATAGTCTGGTACGTCGACGGCAAGCCCGTGCATAAGGCGACGAAGGATATCCCGACGGCGAACGCGCAGATAATGATGAATCTGTGGAACATCGCCGAAACGGGTCCTAAGGACTGGGCGGGCGTGTACTCGGGCGCGACGGGCAGCGCGAGCTACGAGTGGGTCGGGTTCGATCCCGCCGAATAAAAGGGTATCTTTCGCTGCGAGGTTTTTGCGGCGCGGGTATAAAAAATATGCAAGGAGAACAATGGTAATGAAAAAGACATCGAAAGCAAAGTACGCGCTTCTGTCGGTCGGTCTTGCGGCGGCTCTCGCGTTCACGGCGTTCGTGCCCGTCGCGTGCAGCTGCACCCCGATAGAGGCTCCCGAGTTCGAGATCAAAAAGATCATCGATTTCGCGGACGGCGAGAATACGGACGTATTCTTCGCTTCGGACGGCTGGAACAACGGCGGCTCGTTCAACGTCGAATGGGACGCGAGCGCGGTGACATATGAGGACGACGTAGCCAAACTCAGCGTTATCGAAGCGCCTGAATCGGCATCGGCTTCCAAACCCTATTACGGCGCGGAATTACGTTCGGCTAAATGGTATCACTACGGCTATTATTCCGTCAGTATGAAGCCGAGTAACGTGCCCGGTTCCGTCAGCACGTTCTTCACTTACACCGGATCCAGCGAGCTCGGAGCGGACGGCGAAGCCAACCCGTGGGACGAGATAGACATCGAGTTCCTCGGTACGGATACGACGCGCGTGCAGTTTAACTATTACGTCGACGGAGACAATACCAAGAAAGGTCACGAGAAGTGGTACAATCTCGGCTTTGACGCTTCCGAGGCGTTCCACACCTACGGCTTCCTTTGGGAAAAGGACAGGATAACCTGGTACGTCGATAACGAACCCGTCTATCAGGTGGAGCGCGAGGATTCCGCGGAAGGCATTCCCGAGACCCCGAGCCGCATAATGATGAGCCACTGGGTCGTCAACGAGAACGGCAAAGAATGGGCGGGCGCGGCGTACGACGGCAGTGCGACGGAGTCCGTATATCAGTGGGTCGGCTGCACGTCCGAACCTCAGGACCCTTATGTCGAACCCACTCCCGAAGTTCCCGCAGGCGACGTGACGTTTACCGCGGGCGAGGATATAGGACTGACGTTCGTCAATTCCGATAGCGTCGGCAATCCCTATACGATAAACCAGCCCGAGGATAAGAAGTCCGCGGAAGTGACGTATACGGAGCTCGGGCAGACTTACGCCAATCTCTTCGCCGCGGTCGCGGACGAGGACGAGGGCAAGAATGCTTACGGCATGACGCTGACCAATGACGGCGACGCGGCGGTGAACGTGCGCGTCGACGTGCGCGACACGGTTAATATCGTTTCCGACAGTACGGGTACCGCATATCCCGACACGCCTCGTCACAGCTGTTTGAATACGAATGCGTTCTACCGCGAAGCCGGCACGGAAGAGTGGACCTCGGCGGTGACGGATAACTCGTGGGGCGGTTCGACGTTCGTGTTCGAAGCGGGCAAGACGTATGAGCTCATCGTCGTATACGACACCGAGACTTTCACCTGCCAGGATATAGTTCTTACCGGTGAGTATTCTGTCAGCGATATAACGATATTCATAGACAGTCACGTTGCCGACGGTCCTTACAGCGGCGACGTCAAGATAGAGCATATCAACTTCGGCACGGCGACGGTGACCGAAGGCGAAGAGCCGGAAACTCCCGCGGGTGCGAATATGAGCGGCGCATATACTTGGGGAAGCCCGACGTATACTCTTGCTCCGTCTGCCGGCGGTACGGTGCTCGGCGTTACTTATGACGGGCTCGGGCAGTATGCCGGAATGGGTATGGATATAGCCGCGGGAACGAATAACACCGTGACCGTTACGATACGCAATCTCGGGGACGCTGCCGTTGAAGTTAAAGTAGACGTAGGTTATCAGGCTGACGGACAGGGTGCGCTCACGGTGCTGAATGCTTCGGCTTCGTATAATGACGGTTCCGATCACGAGTCCGAGCTCGGCGGTGATAAAGGCGCTTACTTCAATGTTGCTGCGAAAGGCACGCTGACGGTATCCGTGACCTGCGACACGGCAACGCACGCGATCGAGAAGATGAACTTTATGTTCGACTCGTATGGCGCGAACTATGCGACGGCTGCCGGCAATATCGAATTGAGCAACCTCGTGTTCTCGACGGTAACGCTTTAAGCGAAAATCGTATAAGTGTGATATTCTGCTCCCGCTCCGCGTTTGCGGAGCGGGAGTTTTATGTTCGGCGGCTTCCGCGTTATCGTTTGACTATCGGCGCGCGAAATGGTATAATATTCGGCGGGGAATGAGAGAAATAACAACGGGAGCGTTTTATGAAGAAGATCACTTACGATAAGCCGATAGTGGAAATGCAGGGCGACGAGATGACCCGCATTCTCTGGGACTGGATCAAGGAATATCTGATCGAGCCGCACGTCGAACTCAAAACGGAGTTCTACGACCTCGGGCTCGTTCACCGCGACGAAACGGACGATAAGGTGACGCGGGAAGCCGGCGAGGCGATAAAGCGGCTTGGCGTCGGCGTCAAGTGCGCGACGATCACGCCCAACAACCAGCGTATGGAGGAGTATAAGCTGAAGCGCCTCTATCCGTCGCCCAACGGCACGATAAGGGCGATACTCGACGGCACGGTGTTCCGCACGCCCATACTCGTTAAGGGCATAACCCCCTACGTTCCGGGCTGGACGCAGCCGATAACGATCGCGCGTCACGCTTACGGCGACGTATACAAGGCGACCGACGTGCGCATAGACGGTCCCGCTAAAGCCGAGCTGAAAGTGACGAAAGCGGACGGTACGGTCGAAACGTACCCCGTTCACGATTTCGACGGCGCGGGCGTGCTCCAGGGCATGCATAACACGGACAGGTCGATAGCCGCGTTCGCACGCTCCTGCTTTAATTATGCGCTGTCGGTCGGGCGCGATCTCTGGCTGGGGACGAAGGACACGATAAGCAAGATCTACGACGGGCGGTTCAAGGCGATATTCGCCGAGATCTACGAGAGCGAGTTCAAATCCGCGTTTGAGAAAGCGGGCATAGCCTACGAGTACACGCTGATTGACGACTGCGTCGCGCGCGTGATGCGCAGCAGCGGCGGTATGGTCTGGGCGTGCAAGAACTACGACGGCGACGTGATGAGCGATATGCTCGCGACCGCGTTCGGTTCTCTCGCGATGATGAGCAGCGTGCTCGTTTCGCCCGACGGGAATTATGAGTACGAAGCGGCGCACGGCACGGTGACGCGGCATTATTACAAGTACCGCGCGGGCGAGCCTACGTCCACCAATCCCGTGGCGACGATATTCGCGTGGAGCGGTGCGCTCGGCAAGCGCGGGGAATCCGAAAACAACGCCGCGCTCGTCGATTTCGCAACGCGTCTGGAAAAGGCGACGATCTCTACGATCGAGAGCGGTTTGATGACGGGCGATCTTGCCGCGATATTCAGGTCGGATACCGTCAAACCCGTCAAGCTCGAATCCGAAGCCTTCCTCAAAGCCATCGCCGAAAGGTTGTAAGATTTTTCGGGAAGTGTTTATCGGGGAGAACCCTCTTTGAAAAGAGGGTTCTCCCCGGTTCTCCCCGAACCCCTTTCCCGAGAAACTTAAAGATCCTTATCATTTTATAAGTTTTCCCGAGGGAGTGTTTTTGCGAGGGGGTGCCTCTTTGAAACGAGGCGCCCCCTCGCGCTCCCCCTCAGGGAAACTTAAAAGATCCTTTTATGATTTTCTTCCGAGAATTTTCAAGCGAGAAATTTTCAAGGGAAAACCCCTCTTTGTAAAGAGTGGTTTTCCCTTGACCCTTTCCCGAGAAACTTAAAATCATTTTTTATATAATATAGCGGCACGCTTGTCGAACAGTGCAGGCGTGCTTTGTTGTTTTATGGAATATGGCTGGGCAGCAGAAAAATATTATATACGAACGTCCCGGGGCAGGCGGAGCGGGAGCAGAGCAAGTTTAGCTTTTTCCCGCCATAGCCATTGCTGCGGGGCAGTGAACGGAGTAAACGTTCTTCCCGTGCCGCAATGCCTGAAAAAATAACTTAAAATTTTCGCCCGCGGTTTGCCGTGTACGTCTTATCCTTTCGGGGATACTGCTTGCCGTTTAGCAGAATTCGCAGCGAATATATTGTATGAAAAGGTGTTTAAGTTTCTCGGGAAGGTGGGGCGCGGGGCGGGAACCCCTCTTTGTCGAAAGAGGGATTCACGCCCCGAGGGAAAAAAGGTGTTTGAGTTCCTTGGGAAAGGGGGTTTCCCCCTTCGGCGCCGCAGGCGCAACCGAGAGATCGCGCAGGCGCGTGTGACGGTCAGCGCGCGAAGCGCGCGAGCGAAAGGAAGGTTTTCCTTTGCAAAAACTTTCAATCGGTTTACAATCACGGGGCGGTGTGTTATAATAATACTATGTTTTACGGGGATTATCATACTCACACGGTATATTCCCACGGAAAGGGGAGCGTAGAGGACAACGTGGCGGCAGCGGAGGCGAAGGGGCTGAAAGCCGTCGCCGTGACGGATCACGGCATAAGCGGCTATCCCGACAGCCTCAATCCCGCGGATTTCGAATCGTTCATAGCCGACGTGGAAGAGAGCAGAAAACGCCACCCGTCCGTCAAAGTCCTGGCGGGCGTGGAGACCAACCTGCTCGGCGCGGACGGCACGATCGACCTGCCGCGCTCGTTCGAGAAGCGGCTGGACCTCATCGTCTGCGGCTTCCATTTCGCGCGCGTCCCCGCGTCCTGGCACGACTTCGTGCATTTCTGGGCGCCTAATATGCTTCCCACTAAATTCACCGCCAAACGTATGGCGAAGAATACCGACGCGTATATCCGAGCAATGGAATCCCGCCGCATTTCCGTCATAGCGCATCCTATGCGCAGCCTGCGGGTGGATCTCAAAGCTCTCGGCGAAGCGGCGGCGCGGCTGGGCGTATATATCGAACTCAACGGCAAATCGATGTGCCTTTCCGCCGCCGACTTAAAAACGCTCTCGGCGACCGACTGTATGTTTATCTGCTCGTCGGACGCTCACGAACCCGCGCGCGTGGGCGATTTTTCCGCCGTGCGCCGCTACGAGGAAGCAGGGCTCGACCTCGCCCGCATAGCCAATTACGGCAAAGAACCCGCGTTCCGCTCCGACGCTCCGTCCGCCCGTCGCGAACCGTTGCGGGGCGGCGAGAAAGCCGACTGCGGCGTATCCGGCGCAACCGACGGACGTGCGGAAAGAGAGGCAAATGAGAACGGGTAAAAAGACATTGCTTTTCGGCAGGCGGCTTGCCGCGCTTATGCAGCGGAGAGGGGCGGACGCGGAGGATATAGAACGGGCGACGGGCATTCCGTCGGAGTCCGTCGCGATATGGCTGTCGCCCGACCGTATGGCTTCGGCGGATACGACGCGCCGCAATCTCGTCGTTCTCGCCGATTTTCTGGGCTGTACGCCCTCATATCTGTGCGGGGTCGACGAGTACTCGCCCGCACGTCCTCACGGCGCTACGGCGCCGTTCGCGCCCCGTCTGCCCGTACTGCTGAACGCCTGTGGCAAAACGCTGCACGGAATGTTTGTGTCGGCGGGCATAAGCGACGCGCGCTATCGCGAATGGAAAAAGGGCGGGGAACCGCTCGTGAGCGACCTTGTCCGTCTGCGCGCCTATCTCGGCTGTCCGTTGGACGACCTGCTGTTCGCTCCCGGAAAGTGACGTTTCGCTGCGGGTCGGTTATTTCGGCGCGGGCGGGGGATATGCTCCCGGAACGGTATAATAATGAATACCGTAAAAGAAAAGCGCACGGTTTTCCGTGCGCTTGTGCTTTTTGTATCGTCGGTTTTATCAGAGCGCGAGCGCAGCCGTTAACGCGGGCAGCGCGAACGCATAATATCCCGATGTGCCGACTTCGACTATAAACGCGAAGTATATTATCATGATCGGTACGATTATAAGCAGAACCGAACCGAGGCTGACGGCGGAGATAACTATCCCCGCAACGGCGAACCCCTTGCCGCATCCGTTCATTTCCTTCGCTTTGCGGTAGCCGAGTATGCTGACGATCAGCCCCACGAGAGGGAAGATGAACGAGAGCACAAACCCCGCGATCGCATAAGAATTGGCGGTGTCCGACTGCGGCTGCATATATCCGTATCCGTAATTTCCTCCGGGAGCGCCGTAATAGCCGTTCGTATATCCGTATCCGTAACCGCCGTTCTGCGAGTATTGCTGCTGCGCGTTCTGCGAGTATTGCTGCTGCGCGTTCTGTGCCTGCTGTGCGTTCTGCGCCTGCTGCGCGTTCTGCGAGTATTGCTGCTGTGCGTTCTGTGCCTGCTGCGCGCCATTTGCCGGGTCGCTTTTGTCTGCGTTGTTTGTGTTTTTCGCGGGGTTGCCTTTCGCGTCGAAACGCCGCCCGCATACGCTGCACGCGCCGTTTTCGTCCAGTTCGTTCCCGCAATCAGGACAATACATAGTTCTTTCTCCTTTCGATCGGGTCATACGGGCGCGGCGCGCATATGCTTAAAACCATTGCGCGCCGCAGCCGAAGAAGTGTTTACATCATTGCGACTATTGCGCCGTAGTAAACGACGCCGAGAATAACGCTCGAGAACATACCCAATACGGAGATCACGATACCCGCGATGGCAAGCCCTTTGCCCTTACCGCCGATCTGATTCGCTTTTTTCAGTCCCATTATGCTGAGGATGAGTCCGATCAGGGGGAAGAAGAACGAGCATATGAAGCCGCCGACGGCAAGACCGTTGCTCTGCTCCTGATAAGCGTTGTAGGGCGAATATTGCTGACCGTAATACGGCTGCCCGTAGGACTGACCGTACTGCTGCTGACCGTACTGCTGCTGACCATATTGCTGACCATATTGCTGACCGTATTGCTGACCGTACTGCTGCTGCGGCTGCTGCGGTTGCTGCGCCTGCTGCGCGGGTCGGTCGCTGTCGATCGGTTTCTGCCAGGTCGTGCCGATCTGCGTGCCGCATTCGGGGCAAATGCCGTTCGGGGCGTTCACCTCTTTGTTACAATGGGGACAATACATCTTGTTTTCCGCTCCTTGTGAAAGTTTTTATACGATTACGCGCGCCGCGCGTTTATCGTTATAATATTATCATATTATTGTGCGCTTGTCAATATTTCTTTAACATAATTTTAACGCATCGTCATATTTTCGTCACTTAACTGCCACGTTACTGCCACAATGTCCGTGTGAAACCGCTGCCCGCAGAGCCGCGATACGTTCCGCACTCGCCGCGTTTTGAACGGCGTTTTGCGCGCAACGATATTGCGGCGGGGAAGGCGGAAAAACGCAACGCATTCCCGCATTGCTGCGGGAACGCGTTGCGGCGGTTCCGGATTGGTTTTTTCAAGAAGTCCGCACATATCCGGCGCTCCGCGGATCGCCGCGCCGTACACGGTCTCAGGTCCGCCGCGGCGTAGCCGCGGACTATGCGGGTCCTCGTTCCTTCGATCGCTTTGCAAAAACTCCGCTCGTCGGCGGGCAGGTATTTTCAGCCCGTGCCGCAAAACAAAGGCATTCCCGCGGCGGGCGCGGGAATGCCTTGAAACGAACGTCGTTATTTGTCTTTTATCATTCCGAGGAAATACTCGTGGACGCGCGTATCGTCCGTCAGTTCGGGGTGGAACGCCGTGACGAGCTGACTGCCCTGGCGCGCGGCGACGATATTGCCGTCGACGACGGAGAGGACTTCCGCGCTGCCCGAAACGCTTTCGATATACGGCGCGCGTATGAACGTCATCGGGATATTGCCGACGCCCTTCATTTCCGCGGTGCAGGCGAAGCTGCCGAGCTGTCTGCCGTAAGCGTTGCGCCGCACGCTGATGTCCATCGTGCCGAGGTAGACGTGCGGGTCGTTCGCGATATGCTTTGCGAGGAGTATCAGCCCCGCGCAGGTACCGAACACGGGCACGCCGCTTTCGATCATACCCCGCACGTCGGCGGTCATATCCAGGTCGCCGAGCAGTTTGCCTATGACTGTGGATTCGCCGCCCGGAATCACAAGCCCGTCGAAAGAGCGGGAGAGATCGCGCTTCTGCCTGATCTCGGAAGTCTGTGCGCCGAGGCTTTCCAGCATACGCATATGCTCGATGAACGCGCCCTGTAAGCAGAGAACGCCTATGCGCATATTACTTGCCGCGCTCCGCCATCAGAAGCTGTATTTCCTGTTCGTTTATGCCGACCATGGCTTCGCCGAGGTCCTCGCTGAGTTTCGCTATGAGTTTGGCGTCCGTATAGTTGGTGACTGCCTGCACGATCGCGCGGGCGCGTTTTGCGGGATTGCCCGACTTGAATATGCCGCTGCCGACGAACACGCCTTCCGCGCCGAGCTGCATCATCAGCGACGCGTCCGCGGGGGTGGCTACGCCGCCTGCCGCAAAGTTGACGACGGGGAGCTTGCCGTTGTCGTGGACGTAGCGCACGAGGTCGTAGGGGACCTGCAATTTCTTCGCTTCGTCGAACAGTTCGTCCTCCGCGCACGAGGTGAGGCGGCGGATGTCGCTCATCATCTTGCGCATATGGCGCACCGCCTGAACGACGTCGCCCGTACCCGGTTCGCCCTTGGTGCGGATCATGCTCGCGCCTTCGTTGATACGGCGCAGCGCTTCGCCGAGGTCTTTCGCGCCGCAGACGAACGGCACGTCGAACTTGGTCTTGTCGATATGATACACGTCGTCGGCGGGGGAGAGCACTTCGGACTCGTCGATATAGTCGATCTCGATCGCCTGCAATATCTGCGCTTCGGCAAAGTGGCCTATGCGGCACTTTGCCATAACGGGAATGGATACTGCCTGCTGAATGCCTTTTATCATTTTCGGGTCGCTCATACGCGAAACGCCGCCCGCCGCGCGGATATCCGCGGGTATGCGTTCAAGCGCCATGACCGCGCACGCGCCCGCTTCCTCCGCTATGCGCGCCTGCTCGGGCGTCGTGACGTCCATTATGACTCCGCCTTTGAGCATCTGCGCGAGATTCTTATTGAGTTCCCAACGGTTTTCCATAGTCTGTTACCTCTCGTAGGAAATTTTGTTTACATATAATAATACACCGAACTCCCGTCCGATGTCAAATGATTTTCGCCAGGGCGCGTTTTTCGCGGTATCTTCGGGGACGCGTTTGCCGCGCTACCGGGTCGCGCTTCGTCCGTTACGTCGCCGTAAAGTTTTCGCACCGTCGGGTATTCGCGCCGTCCGCCGTGCGCACTCGGGGAAGCGTCGGCAGAATGAGCGTGCGCCCGCCGCGCGTTTTGCCCGTCCGTCGCTTTGCCGTCAGGTTTCAGCGCCGCCCGGGCACTTAATATTCATTACCGTGCGACACCGAAAAATGCGATCGGCCGTAAAAAACGGCGCCGCGTGAGCGGCGCCCGGAAAAGGGAACTGCGCTTATGCGTAAGCGCAAGTTGTAACAGGCTATGTAAACTCCCCGAAGGGAGAGGATATTCGCTTATGCGCAGGGCGCACATTCTGTGCGTTATCCGGCGCAGCCGAGGAAGCCGCCTTGGCGGGAGCGCTCTGTCGGAGTTCATCGCTTGCGGCGTTTTCTCGCTTCCTTCACGTATATTATAACGCTTTGCGCGGCGTTTGTCACGGAAAAGTTGTTTCAACGGTGTAAACTTTTGTATAATTTTTGTATCGTATTTGTTTCAAGGCGTGCCGCCGCCAGGACCGCCTGGCGGCGGGGCCACCTTGCGGTGGGGCGAAGTGTGTGCTTTTGCGGTACGGACAATGTCTGTTTCATCGTCGGTTAGTCATTTCGCCGTCCGCAATGACCCGTCTTGCGGCGGGTCACCTTGTAGTTGGGCGAAGTAGGCAATTTTGCGGTAAGGGCAAGGTCTGTTTAATCGCGTGTTGGGACAGAGTGTAGTTCTC
>CALVYT010000030.1 GCA_944372345.1 uncultured Clostridia bacterium | reverse complement strand
CCGCATGATCGAGATCGTCCGCGCTGCCTTTGTATACTCCGCTGATGAGTATGTTCCCGTTCCCTGTTTCAAGCGTGCGTACCTCGTCCCATATCCTGCCGAGCTTTACGAGATATTCTTCTCCCGGGGCAAGAGTGAATTCCCTGTCGTCCGAAACGTCGTATGTCAATGTATACTCGTCCTCTTCGCAGCCGTCGAAAGACACGGAATACTTTCCTCCGCCGGAGAGGAGGTATTCCCCGTTTGCGGTAGGCACAAGTTCTTCCGCATATTCTTTTACGGTGATATCATAATAACGGGTATTCCCGAAGAAGATATATTTTCCCGAATATCTCGGATCGAACGCAAACGTCTTTGTTTCGCGGCAGTCGTCCGTCACGACGATCGGATCGTCATTCACGGGCGGTTTTGTCGTTTCCGTTCCGCATGCGATAAACGAAAAACTTAACAGTAAAACGGTTATTAACGCAAATGTAAATAATATTTTATATCTTTTCATTGATCTTACCTCATAATACTTTGGCTATCCGCATATAGCGCGCTACATTTATCCGCGTCTTCGAGCGCGTCCGCAACGTCCGTTATGTCATACGCGTCGCCGCCGTAAAAGAATTCGTCGCTGTCGACGCCCGCCGCTGTCGCCTCTGCTGCGCTTGCCCTGTCCGTCGGCGTAAAACACAATGCCAGACAGACAAAGGCGCTCACCGCAATGACGATCGCGGCGACAGGCGCAACTATCCTGGATGATCTTTTCATATTGCATCCTCCTGTTTCATTGTCCGATACTATTCTATCACGAAACGAAAAAACGTGTAAATGCAATGTTGTAAAATCCGTGTAAAATGTTTGTAAAATGTGTTTAAGAGCGAAATGAATGCTGCAGCTGGCGAGCGGCAAAGCGAAGAACGAAGATGGAAAACGCAAAAACGGCGCGCGGACACGACATACAAAAACGCTAAAAAACGGCGCGGGAGCCGTAAACGTCAAAGCCGCGGGGGCAAAGATCCGACGCAAGGAATTTTGCGATCCGCTATTGACAAAACAGACGGCGCGTGTTACAATTATCCGGAAGGAGCACGATATGGAATACCGCATAAACAGGCGCACGGGAGATCGCATAAGCGTTATCGGAATGGGCGCAAGTTCGCTCCACGAAGCGAACGAAAAGGAAGGCGCAAAGACGATCGAATTCGCTTACGAGCACGGGATAAATTATTTCGACCTTGCGGCAAGCGAAAGTTCGTGCTTTCCGTATTACGGCAAGGCGCTGAAAGGCGTGCGCGACAATGTGTTTTTTCAGCTGCATTTCGGTGCGAATTATGAGGGCGGCGAATACGGCTGGACAACGGACGCGAAAACGATAAGCCGTTCCGTCGGATCGCAATTAAAGGCGCTCGGTACGGATCACATAGACTACGGTTTCATACATTGCATAGACGAGCCGGAAGATTGGAAAAAATACCGCGACGGCGGCGCTCTCGATCTGCTGCTTGACTATAAAAAACAGGGCGTCGTCAGACATATAGGACTTTCGTCGCACTCGCCCGCCATCGTCCGCGAACTGCTCGGTACGGGACTGCCGGATATAATAATGTTCAGTATCAATCCCGCGTACGACTACCGCGAAGGAGATTTTGCGATAGGCGGTACGGACGAACGCGCGGAAACGTACCGGATGTGCGAAGCCGCGGGAGTAGGAATAACCGTTATGAAAGCATTCTCGGGCGGACAGCTGCTCGACGCGCGCACATCTCCGTTCGGCAAAGCTCTGACGGAATATCAATGTATCAAATACGCGCTGGACAAACCCGGCGTCGTCACCGTGCTTCCCGGAGCGCGGAATACGACCGATCTTAAACGTATACTCGGATATTTCGACGCGACGGATGAAGAAAAGGACTGGTCTGTCATAGGCACGTTCGCGCCCGCCGACGCCGCAGGGAAATGCGTTTATTGCAATCATTGCAAACCCTGCCCCGCCGGATTGGATATCGGTATGATAAATAAATATTACGATCTCGCACGGATCGGCGACGCGCTTGCCGCAAACCACTACGAAAAACTCGTGCGGCACGCGTCCGACTGTATAAATTGCGGACATTGCGACAGACGCTGTCCGTTCGGAGTCGGACAGTCTGCGCGTATGCGTGAGATCGCGGCTTATTTCGGAGAATAAGGCAAACGACGGAACGAGATCGGAATCCCGTCGGACGGAGAACAAATATGACATATCTCGGAGAGGACATAGGAAAGCTCGGATTCGGGCTGATGCGGCTGCCGCAGAAAGACGGCGCGATCGATATTGCGCAGACGTCGGAAATGGTCGATCTGTTTTTGAACGCGGGGTTCACCTATTTCGACGCGGCCCGGGCTTACGCGGGCAGCGAGGACGCTGTCCGCCGCGCTCTCGTCGAGCGGTATCCGCGCGAAAAATTCATACTTGCTACGAAACTCGCGGCGTGGATAAACTGCCGCACGCGCAAAGAAGCGCTCGCGCAGTTCGATACGTCGCTGCGGCAGACGGGCGCGGGATATTTCGACTTCTATCTCCTGCACAATCTCGGAGAAAGCCGCACGCACTTTTTCGACGATTTCGGGCTGTGGGACTGGGCGCTCGAAACGAAAGAAAAAGGACTGATCAAACACGTCGGGTTCTCGTTCCACTCCACGCCCGAGGAACTGGAAGCCATACTTTCCGCGCACCCCGAAGCGGAATTCGTGCAGTTGCAGATCAATTACGCCGACTGGGAAAACCCGCTCGTAAAGTCCCGCGAGTGCTATGAAGTAGCGCGCCGCCACGGCAAGCCCGTCGTCGTTATGGAGCCCGTGCGCGGAGGCAGGCTTGCCGACCCTCCCGCTCCGATAGCCGACATACTGAAAACCGCCGAGCCGGATATGTCCGCGGCGAGCTGGGCGGTACGTTTTGCCGCGAGCCTGGACGGGA
This sequence comes from uncultured Clostridia bacterium, assembly GCA_944372345.1. GTDB lineage: Bacteria > Bacillota > Clostridia > Christensenellales > Pumilibacteraceae > Protoclostridium. Next base: position 34,301 of record CALVYT010000030.1, on the reverse strand, counting down.
TCGTCACCGTGCTCTCGGGAATGAGTTCCGTAGAACAGATGAAAGACAATATCTCGTATATGAAAGGTTTCCGCAAAATGACGGAAACGCAGCTGGGAGTCATAGCCCGCGCGCGCGAAGAACTCGCGAAAATACCCGTTATTCCGTGTACGTCCTGCAATTATTGCGCCAAAGTCTGCCCGAAGAACATAGGTATTTCAGGCACGCTCAATGCGATGAACGACTATATCTGTTACGGCGATATAGCTTACGCGAAATCGCAGATAGGCTGGCTAGTGGGCAGCCACGACAAGGAGAACGCGGACAAGTGCATAAAGTGCGGCAAATGCGAGGCAGCCTGCCCGCAGCACATACATATCCGCGACGAACTTGCCCGCGCCGCAAAAATACTGCTTTGACAAAAAGGAGATATTTCAATGATAGAAAACATACTCGCTTCAAAAAACGTATCCGCAAAAACCGGCGTCGCCGTCAAAACGCTGATCGCAGCGGGACTCATTACCCTCGCCGCACTGCTGCCGCAGATCGTGCATATCGCGGCGGGCGCGGACGGCGGGATGAAATGGCTGCCGATGTACCTGCCCGTACTGCTCGCAGGCTGCCTGCTCGGAGTGCGCCGGGGACTGGGAGTCGGTATAGCTTCCCCGCTGTTCAGCTTCGCCGTAACGTCGCTCGCGGGCAACGCCATGCCCGCTGCCGCGCGGCTGCCGTTTATGATCGCGGAACTCGCGGTGTTCGCCGTAGTTTCGGGGCTGTTCTCGAAAAAGATATACGAAAACGGCTGGGCGGCTTTCCCCGCGGTACTGCTCGCCGCGGTCGCGGGCAGAGCATTTTTCCTGCTCCTTGCCGTAATATTTCAAGCCGTCGCACCGTTTACCGTGGAAGCTGCGTGGACGCAGGTCGAGTCGGGGCTCATCGGACTGCTGCTGCAAGCCGTGCTCGTCCCCGCCGTCGTAATTCTCCTGCGCAGACTGCTCGTAAAATAATAAAAATATTTTACAAAAAGGAGTTCCGACACGACGGGACTCCTTTTTTGCATTTTTCTTAAAAACGGCTTATCCGAACGAATTCGTTTCGGTATGATATGTAAAACCGGCTGCGGCGAGCGCGGCGACAAGCGCATCCCTGTCCTCGCCCTCTTCTTCGCAGAATTCATCCAAAGACGAATAACGATCCCGCAATTTCATATTCACATAGCTCAAAAGTATATACGGATCTTTCGGCAGCGGCATAGCCTCCTCCTTTCCTCCGAGTAAGTTTATACGGATCATTTGCATTTAAGTTTATATGGGGTATTATTGATTTTAAGTTTCTCGGGGAAACGCGCCGCGCGGATGGAACTCCTCTTTTCAAAGAGGCGTTCCCTCCGCGCAAAATCCTCATCTGATGAAATTCGTTTTAGGCACGGCACCGACGTCGGGCGGAAGAATTCCGTTTTCTCTTCCGCACTTTATGCATTCGAGCACCCACGCCATATTCAAAGCGAGATTCCGCATAGTAGCAACGCCTTCTTCGTCGAGCATAACATCCTCCGCGCGCGAACCGTGGACCTCGTTCCAGTACGTCGAAGCGACGACGGGCATCTGCGAGATCGTGAAATACTTGTTCAGCTCGTCCACGCTGACGACCGTTCCCGCGCGGCGCGCGGACGCTATCGCGGCGGCGGGCTTGTGCGGAAAACCGCCGTGCGCATAGAACACGCGGTCGAGCAGAGAAACGAGCGTGCCGTTGGGCGACGCGTAATATACGGGCGTGCCGACTATCAGTCCGTCGGCGGCTTCGAGCTTATCTATCACTGCGTTGACGGGGTCGTCGCCGAATACGCACCGCCTGCTGCCGCTCTTGCGGCAATGCCCGCAGGCAACGCAGCCGCTCACGCGCGAAGTGCCGAGCGAAAATATCTCGCTGTCTATGCCGCGGGACGCGAACGTTTCGCCTATCACGCCGAGCGCCGCAGCCGTGCAGCCATTCTTGTGCGGACTGCCGTTTATCATCAATACTTTCATAATAAGCACCTCTCTTTGCGTGTATTATACACCTTACGGGCGATTACGTCAACATAATACGATTGACTTGCACCCCTGTTTTATGTTAATCTTTGAGCGTATGATCACGGACTTCCATACACATTGCTACCCCGACGCGCTCGCGCCGAAAGCCATGCGCGGAGTGGACGACGTTACCGAGGGCGACGCGGACGGAACATACGCGGGGCTTATCCGCGCAATGCGCGAGGCGGGCGTCGGGCGCGCGGTGCTGCTGCCCGTCTGCGCCAGACCCGGGCACGAACGCTCCGTCAACGCTTTCGCCGAAAACCTCGGAAGCGACGTCATCGTCCCGTTCTGCTCCGTGCATCCGCACTCCGACGACGCGGCGCGGCTTATCCGCGAATATGCGGACAAAGGTGCGAAAGGCGTCAAGTTCCACCCGAACCTGCAAAACTTCGACGTGCGCGACCCGTTACTGTCCCCTGTCTGGCGCGCCGTGCGCGACGCGGGGATCGTCGCCGTGTTCCATTGCGGCAAGCCGGGCAGACGTCCGACCCCGCTCGACGCATATCCGTCCGACTATCTGCCGCTGCTCGGCATAATACCGCCCGAACGCGTCGTGCTCGCCCATACGGGCGGCTACGGCATAACGGACGAGGAGATCGACGTGCTTGCAAGTGCGGGCGCGTACACCGACCTGTCGCTCGCGGGGCAGTTCACGAAAGAAAGGCTCCGCCGCGCGCTTTCCCGGCTCCGCCCCGACCGCATACTGTTCGGCAGCGATTCGCCGTGGCGTGACATAGGAAAAACCGCGGACCTCGTCCGCTCCGCCGTCCCCGACGAAAATATGCTTGACCTGATAATGAACGGAAACGCGGAACGCCTGCTCGGCGTTTCCCGCGCTCCCGAAAGATAAAACCGCATAGGCGCGCCGTACTATCACGCCGATCGCGCACAGGATCTCTTCGTACAGAACGGCTCGGCGCGAAAACTCAACGATAAAAGCAAAAAAGGAGCGGCGCGCCGACGCGCCGCTCCTCCGTTGCATATGACGTGATCGCCTTTATCTTATTTATATCACGAGCCGCCGCCCGCTGCCGCACAGACGACAAATACCCCGATAAGAATGATGCAGATTGCGCCGAATACTATCCCGATCACGCCGAGCACGACGGTCGCGACGGGGCGCGCGGGACAACCGCGCGTCGAAATAAACTTACGCACGGAAATTATCCCGAGCACTACGGCGGCAACGCACATCACCGCACCGATGATAAAGCAAGCCACCGCGCCCGCCAGCTGCCCGCCGAACTGCTCGACGTCGTTGCCGACGACGGCGTTCGCCGTCAGCACGAAGATATAAACGAGCATTGTGACAACGGACACGCAGAGCATTACGGCTCCGCCCACGCCGCATACGGCGGACGGAACGGCAAAGCCGAGCCCGTACTTTCTGCCGCGCTTTATCGGCTTTTTGCCGCTCTCTATGCGCTTCGAGCACTCCTCGCAGACGCAGCTGTCAGTTACCGGTCTGCCGCAGTGCATACAAAAACTCATATCATTCTCCTCTTATTACCGTATTTTCACGGCGCTCCGTAAGTAAAACGGAGCGCCGCTGCTCATATCATTCCCACTCTATCGTGCCGCAGGGCTTGGGCGTGAGGTCGTACAGCACGCGGTTGACGCCCTTCACTTCTTTCGTTATGCGGTCGGTGATATGCTGCAAAAGCGCATACGGAATGTCCTCCACCGTCGCGGTCATCGCGTCTTTCGTGTTCACCGCGCGGATTATCACGGGGTATTCAAACGTGCGCAGTCCGCCCTTGACGCCCACGGACTTAAAATCGGGCACGACGGTGAAATACTGCCACACCTTGCCCGCAAGCCCGTTCTTCGCGAACTCCTCGCGGAGGATCGCGTCTGACTCGCGCACGCATTCGAGCCTGTCGCGGGTGATCGCGCCGAGGCAGCGCACGCCCAGTCCCGGACCGGGGAACGGCTGACGGAACACCATTTCGTCGGGCAGACCGAGCGTCTTGCCCACGACGCGCACTTCATCCTTGAACAGGAATTTGAGCGGCTCGACCAGCTCGAATTTCAGGTCATCGGGAAGCCCGCCCACGTTGTGGTGAGCTTTGACGGGACCGCTTTCGAGAATATCCGGATATATTGTTCCCTGCGCGAGAAATTCTATACCGTCCTGCTTGCGCGCCTCCTCCTCGAACACACGTATGAACTCCGCGCCGATTATCTTGCGCTTCTTCTCCGGCTCGGCGACTCCCTCGAGCTTGGAGAGAAACCGCTCCGTGGCGTCGACGTACACGAGATTGGCGTTCAGACGCTTTCCGAACACCTCTATCACCTGCTCGGGCTCGCCCTTGCGCAGCAGTCCGTGATTGACGTGCACGCAGACGAGATTCTTCCCTATCGCCTTGATAAGGAGCGCCGCCACGACGGACGAGTCCACCCCGCCCGACAGAGCGAGCAGGACTTTCTTGTCCCCGACCTGCTCCTTTACCGCCGCCACCTGCTCGTCGATGAACTTATCGGCGAGAGCGGCGTTGTCGATACGCGCCATACTTTCGGGACGCTTGTTGTTTTCCATTATATTCGTTCCTCCCGGATTTTTTCGCTTACGTTTACTCCCACTCTATCGTAGCGGGGGGTTTGGACGTAATATCATACGTCACGCGGTTGATGCCCTTTACTTCGTTCACTATGCGCGACGAGATCGTTTCGAGCACGTCGTAGGGTATGCGCGCCCAGTCGGCGGTCATTCCGTCCACGCTCGTAACGGCGCGCAGAGCGCACACTCTGTCGTACGTCCGCTCGTCGCCCATAACTCCCACCGTCTGCACGTTCGTGAGCACGGCGAAGTACTGCCATATTTCCTTATCCAACCCCGCGCGAGCGATCTCTTCGCGGTATATGAAGTCGGCGTCCTGCAATACCCTCACCTTTTCCGCCGTGACTTCGCCTATTATGCGTATGCCCAGTCCAGGACCCGGGAACGGCTGGCGGAGAACTATGGAAGCGGGCAGCCCTATCTCGAATCCGCAGGCGCGCACCTCGTCCTTGAACAAGTCGCGCAGCGGCTCCACGATCTCCTTGAAGTCCACTACGTCGGGCAGTCCGCCGACATTGTGGTGGCTCTTTATCTTCGCGCTCGCGCCCAATCCGCTTTCGATGACGTCGGGGTATATCGTGCCCTGCACGAGGTAATCGACCGCGCCTATCTTGCGGGCTTCCTCCTCGAACACCTTGATAAATTCCGCGCCGATGATCCTGCGCTTCTTTTCGGGCTCAGTCACGCCCGCAAGAGCGGACAGGAAACGCCTGCCCGCGTCCACCGCGATAAGGTCCATACCCTGCTCGTCGCGGAACACGCGCACTATCTCTTCCGTTTCGTGCTTGCGCATCAGCCCGTGATCGACGTATACGCATACGAGATTGGGGCAGGCTTTGTGCACGAGCGTCGCCGCGACCGCGCTGTCCACCCCGCCGGAGAGCGCGCAGAGCACCTTTTTATCGCCTATCTTTTCTTTCAGCTTCGCGATCGTTTCCGACGCGAAGTTATTCATCGTCCAGTCGCCTTTCGCGCCGCATACGTTATATAGAAAATTGCGGAGTATCTTCGTGCCTTCCTCGGTATGCATTACTTCGGGGTGGAACTGTACGCCGCAGATCCTGCCGTCCTCGCTCTCCATCGCAGCGGCGGGACACGTCGGCGTCGTCGCCGTCACGCGGAAACCGTCGGGCAGACGCTCTATGTAGCTCGTGTGGCTCATCCAGCACATCGACTTCTCTTTTACGTTTTCAAGCAGTCTGCCGCCGAGAGCGGTCAGCGTCTGCCGCCCGTATTCGCGCGGACCGCGCGCCACCGTGCCGCCCGACAGATACGCGATGAGCTGACAGCCGTAGCATATCCCGAGAACGGGTATGCCCGCTTCGAGCAGCCGCTTTTCCACGCGCGGCGCGTTCTCCTCGAAAACGGTGTTCGGTCCGCCCGTGAATATTATGCCTATCGGCGACTTTGCGAGAATGGTCTCGACGGGCGTCGAGAACGGCAAAAGCTCGCAGTATACGTTGCATTCGCGCACGCGGCGCGCTATCAGCTGATTGTATTGCCCTCCGAAATCGAGGACGATCACGATCTGACGATCATTCATTGATTTATTTCTCCGCAAAAATATGTCTTGTAGTTTCGTAAAGCCCTATCGCCACCGCCTGCGGCAGATTGAGCGAATCTATCTCGCGGCTGTGCCGTATCACAACGGGCGAGCCTTCGTCCGCGAGCTCGGGAGGCAGTCCCGCCCCCTCGTTGCCGAACACGAGCGCGCAGCCGTCGGCGGGCACGCTCCCCAGAGTTTTGCTGCGTTTGTCCAGCATAAACAGCAGCTTCTTCTCCCCGCGGTCGCGCGCATACGACTTCCAATCGGGATAGAGGCAAATATCCAGCGCGAAGATCGCGCCCATAGACGCGCGCACCGTCTTGGGGTTATACGCGTCCGCGCTGCCCTCGCCGACTATCGCGAGCCCCGTCATACCGAAGCCGAGCATCGTGCGCATTATCGTGCCGAGATTGCCCTCGTCCGACGGGTGCACGAGCGCGACGTGCGCTCCCGGAGGAAACCCCGAATACCGCTTGCGGAACGCCCCTACGATGAACGCGTTGCCCTTTTTCGCCACGCGGGACACCGCTCTGTCGTTCACTTCCGTCACTTCCCGCACGGGCGCGAGCAGTTCGGCAAGCTCGTCCGTCATCCGCAGATCGGAACGCAGCGCGATGCCGATCACGTCCTCAGGACGGCGTTTAATCAGCTCCACCGTCGGAAACGCGCCTATGCTGTACGAAACGTCCCCCGCTTTGTCGTATGCCGAAAACATAATTTTATTATACGACGAAAGCGCGCATAAGTCAATAACTTAACGCGTATGCGCCTCCACATTGCGCGCATAGTGGAATATGTATTGCTGCGCCAGCCCCGAAAGCGTGCCGTAGCGCGCCGTGAAATGCGCGCATATCTTCGCGGGGGTGTCCAACTCCTGCGTGCCGAGCGCCTGCTTCATCCAGGTATCCACGGGGAAACAGTCGCCGCGCCCCAAGCCGAACAGCAGTATGCAGTCCGCCACTTTGGGTCCCACGCCTTTGACCGTCAGGAGCTTCTTCCTCGCCTCCGCCGTAGGCAGCGCGGCAAGTTCGCTCAAAAATCCGTCCGTCACCGTGCGCGCCGCTTCGTAGAGATACGAATCGCGGTAGCCCGCGCCGAGCGCGGAATAATCGGTAACGGAGAGCGGCAGCAGTTCCTCCCTCGTCGGGAACGCATAGCCGCCGTCAGCCGTCCGCCGCCCCGCCCGCTCGCAAAGCCGCTCCACTATCCCCTTGATCCGCGGGATATTGTTATTTGCGGAGATGATGAAAGAAATTATCATCTCGAACGGGTCCTGGCGCAGCAGGCGTATGCCCTTTCCCGCTTCGCTCGCCTTTTCCAGTTCGGGAAACGCACGGAGCCGTCCGTAATATTCCCCGTAGTCCTCATCGAGCGCGAAATAACGGTAAAAGCGGTCGGGATCGTCGGTGTCTATCCTCGCTCCGTCCGCCGTCTGCCGCACGCGGCACGCCGCGTCCGCCGTGCGCACGACGTAACCGTCCCCGTCGCTGCGGAAACGGAACGTCTGTCCGCACCCGAGAGTGTCCGCCACGTCGAAAAATTCACGCCCGACGACGCTTATCCCGTTTTCGTCTTTCGTAACGATCATAAACGGATTATACCACATTTCCCGCGCGTTGGCAATTATTTGACGCCGCGGCGCGCAAAAACCCGCACGGCAAAACGCCGACGACAGCGGCAAAGAAAAACGACAACGAAAACGCGGCCCCGCCGTAAACGGAGCCGCGTTTTGCGCTGTTTTATTTCAATCGCGTTTTGCCGACCTTTCCCGCAGATAACGGTATGCTTTCATCTTGATCTTCGCCTGCTTGCAAAGCACGTCGGACTTTTTCAAATAGCCGTTTTCGAGATACCCCATACCCGGGCAGAAAGTGCAGAACGCGCAATGATCCTCGTTATAACATTCGTTAAAGTCGGAAATGCGGACTTTCCGCCATTCGCACAATTTGCTTTCGGGATCTTCGGCGGCAGCCGCCTGCCATATATCTTTGAGCGAAGCCCGCTCGAGATCGCCGACCGACAGCGGCAGAGATACGCAAACGGTGACGTTCCCGCTCGGAGTTATGCACAAACCCGTAAACCCGCCGAGGCAAGGCGTATCGCTCTTACGCTTTTCACGGTCGGACGGCTTGAAGTCCGTCCCGACGTACAGCGGAGACTCGGGATCGGTATAAAGGCGGAAAAGATCGTCATCGCCGAGCATATATCCGAAAGTTTTCTTATCCCCCTCTATCGTCGGGATCAACGAAATATCCGCGACCGACGCCGCGCCCATTGCATTCGCCGCGTCTTTCACGGCAATGCAGTCGCGGCAGTTCACGTTCAGCAGAAAATCCTTTATCTGCACGTTGACGTTATCGCGCCGCAGACGGCGGAGCAGCGAATACGTCTTTTCAAACGATCCTTTCACCGCGGTCACCCGTTCGTGGACTTCCGGGCTCATTCCGTAAAGACTGACGGAAACGCGGTACGGATATGCTCCGAGCAGTTCGCCGTATAATTCTTCATTCTCCGAAAGCCGCTGTCCGTTGGTAAATACCTCCACGGACATACGCTTGCTCCGAGCATAGCGGACGAGCTCAATAAACCGACTGTGCATAGTGGATTCGCCGCCGGAAAAAACGACTCTGAAACAACCGAGTTCGTAAGCGTCGTCTATCGCTTTTTTGCATTTGTCTAAATCGAGTTCGACGGACGGCATATTTTTGGGATTATAGCAATGCACGCATTTCAAATCGCAGCGATAGGTCAGTTCGATGAAAAGCGAATACATAAATCCGTGCGCATGGAGCCATAACTGCATTTCTTCGACGAATTTCGCTTCGCCGTCCGTCAATGCGCCGTCGCCGAACGATCCGTATGCCGCGCCGCCATAAGGCTCGCCGTTTTCGCAGCGGATGAGCCCGCTCTCCGAAAGTTCGGATATAAACGGCTCTGTCTGTTCGGTCACGCCGTTCCGCTCCGCCCATGCCGCAAACTCCGCTTCATCCGTTCCGTCGAGCAGCATTTGCCACATATCGCTCGACAGCCCTTCGAGGAGAACGCAATTATGTTTCCGCTCGTCCGAGATATATGTGCGGCTGTCCTTCGTGCCGTATAAATACGTCCTGCACGAGATCCATTCGGGAATAACGATCTCGCCTTTTTTGCACTTCATAAAATTATGTCTTCCTTTTTCAGTATTCTTTGAACGCCGTCGTTTTCACTCGCAAAACGCGGTTCGACCCTGCCGTAAGACGCAACGAATGCGGCGTAAATATCGAACAGATCGTACTTTTCGTGCAGTAATGCTTTCAGCTGCAAACAGACCTCCGCGCCGTACAGCAATTCCTTTTCCTTTCGTTCGTCGCGGATACGATCTCCGTAAGTCCCGTCCGGTAATTTTATGCCGGGAGCGGTGACCCACTCGTAATCCACGATCTCCGCAAGCATCGTTACGTTCGAGTATTCGAGCGTATCGTTGATAAATCCGTTCTTATGCAGGAGCGCGACGCGCGCCGCAAGGACTTCGATGAATTTATCCGTATATCCCGACGGAGATATCCCCCAGCGGGCGCAGCATTGATTTACGGCGACAGCTTTTCCGTCATCGGAAAAATACATCAGATCCGCCACGCGGCAGGGGCACTCCAACTTCGTGTAAAGCAGGCAAGGCTCTATCGGCTCTCCGTTCGCAAATCTCGCATTCCGCAGTCCCGCATACTTTTCGGGCAGATCGCGATCGGACAATTTCCTGTAATATAATACTTTCGGAAAATCGTCGGAGAACTTTTCGATCTCGCGGCTCACGGCAAGTTCCCTCTTCGCCGCAGATAACGGATAAAGCCCCAAAGCCAGTTCGTCGTCCTTACGCGACAGATATACCTGTGGTCCTCCGTAATTCCAGCCGCCGCCCTTGACGGAGATCCATTCCGAATCGGGCAATTTCAACGCTACCGCCCTGCCGTGCAGCGGCGAAATATGAAATGCGCGCACGTCATTATAAGAGACGCCGTCGGGCAGGAACATGCGCCCGACGGTCTCGTCTCCGAAAATTTTGAATTTTTCCATCTCAGCCGTATCTTGCACTTATACCGCAACTATTATCGGTGGCTTTTCCGCATCCCGACATATGCACGACCGACTGACTCACCGTTTTAGTGATCTTCAGCATATCAAGTTTCCCTCCTTTGAAGTTTGTATTCATATTGTATCAGGTCTTTTGACCTATGTCAAGTCTTTTGACCTGAATCATCATATAATTGTTAATGTATATGAACTATATAGATATCATAAAACAAACCATGACGGAACGCGGAATGAGCCAGCAGGCGTTCGCCGATACTCTCGGAGTAAACCAGACGACCGTCAGCCAATGGCTGCTCGGGAAGAAAAAGCCGGGTTACGACAGCATTTTATTGCTGTATGAAAAATTCGGGATAGAGCCGAACGAGCTTTTCAATATAGAGTGAAGACCGCGTAAATAACCGCTATGCGGCATTGTTCGGCGCGCCGAATTTGCCTTAACGCATTTCCCGACCGAAAGCGCGAAGCAAAGGATCGGGAGCCGGTAACGTACCGACAAACTTCATTTTAAGCGTGCAAAAACGCGGCTGCGCCAAGGCAGCCGCGTTTTGTACGCCGTGCGCCGTTCAGATCGAGCGCATAAGCGCGGGATCAGAGTTTACAGTCAACGGCAGATCCGAAATTTCCCATAGTGAATCCCGCGTCGTACTCCGCAAACGCCGAATCGACTGCGGTCAGCATATAAAGCACATTCGCCGCCGCGGCGTCTACGGCGTCCCGCGTATCGCCGCCGAAAAAACAGCATGAGCCGGAATCACGAAGCATTCCCGTCGCCGCGTCCGGCTCTAATCGGTCATTATAGCACAAACGCTGCGACTTCCGGGACGAATTTATACCGTTTTTGTAATTTTCCCGTCCGCGCGCGGACGGTAAGACCCGCGGGCGGCACGCCGCCCGCGGGCAATATCCGCTCATATATATCGCCGTCCGCGTTACGGGATCTTATGCCCTGCGGCACGGTATATGTCGTACCATTCCTCGTGCGTTATCGTCACGTCGGCGGCTTTCGCCATGCCCGCTATGCGCGCGGGGTCGGTGGAACCGACTATCGGCTGCATATTCGCGGGATGACGCAGTATCCACGCGAGCAGAGCGGCGGCATCCGTCGCCGCGTATTTCTTCGCGAGCTTTTTCAGCGCGCGGGAAAGCCGCAGATGCGGAAACCCGAACGCCGTGCCGACAGCCGCGCGAAACGGCGACCACGGCTGGATCGTGATGTTATTCATCCGGCAATAGTCGAGCGTCATACCGTCGCGCACGACGGCGTCCGCGCATTTCATATTGACGTGCAGTCCCGCGTCCACCATACAGGTGTGAACGGGTCCGAAGCGCAGCTGGTCAAATATCAGCCTGTGACGCGTGTATTTTTGCAGCAGTCCGATCTGGAACGAGTTATGATTAGACACGCCGAAGTACCTTACTTTTCCCGACGTATGCAATTTTTCAAACGTTTCCGCGACGATTTCCGGCTCGCAGAGCGCGTCCGGGCGATGAAGCAGCAGTACGTCGATATGATCGGTCCCCAGCCGTTTCAGACTGCCCTCGACACATTCGACGATATGCTTTTCGGAAAAGTCGTAGCGTTTGCCTATGATTATCCCGCACTTCGTCTGCAAGAGCATTTTGTCGCGCGCGGACGGGTGGCGGCGCAGATACGCGCCGAATTTTTCTTCGCATTTTCCGCCGCCGTATATATCGGCGTGGTCGAAGAAATTGACGCCCGCTTCAAGATCCGCATCCATCATTGCGTCCACTTCGGCGTCGCTCATCCCCGCTATGCGCATACAACCCTGCGCGATGACGGACGCTTTCATATCCGTTCCTTCGGGTGTGAAATATCTCATATGTCCCTCCCTTTTATTCCCCGGTTTATCTTATGCCGTCAATCGTTCCGCACGGCTGTCCAGCCGCGCCGCACATACGCCGAAACCTTTCTCCGCGCCGCAAGGAACGCGTAATACGCGCCCGTGAAAGCGAAGAACATACCCGCATATGAAAGATACAGCAGCACGACATAAAGCATATCTATATCATACCGCCAGACCGTGACGTGCCACACGTCGGGGATCTCGAACGGCAGCGGATTGATCTGCGTGAACGCATAGTTTGGCAAGAGCAGTCCGTCCGCCGGCAGGTATTCCCCGTCCGCCGTGTGCCAGCTCATCGAAGCGGACGTGACCACAGCGGAAAGCACCGCCGCCGAAACGATGACTATACAATAATAAACAAGCGGCGCTATGCAGTCGCGGAAGCGGAATCTGTACATACCGAGAGCCGTCGGCATCACGCAGAGGATAAACAGCAATATGTGCGTCGCGAGGAAGTACAGTATCGAGTAACTGCAAATGATACCGTAGTTGCTGATCTCGTCCCTGCCGAAATAGAAGAACACCGACAGCGCGCCCGCCGCGTGCACGAAAAACGCTATGGAATAAAGTGTGCGCGTTTTGAAGAATATCGAAAGCGTGACGACATATACGCCGATATTGCATATAAACAGCGGCACGCAGGAGAATATCGTCGTATAGACGTTATAGCCGTCGCCGAGCACCATACTGTCCTTGGAATGGTATTGTATGAGCAGTACGATCGCAAGCGCGGCGAGCAGTCTTTCCCGCTCCCCGCGGGTCTTGCCGCGCAGCCACAACCAGCAGCCGACAGTCACGCCGATCAGCAGCAATACCGCCGCGCCGTGCCACGGAGTGAAGCTGTAAAACCGCCACGGGCTGTTTTTCGGAAAGTCGTTTATGTCGAAGAAGTTTTCAAAGATATTCAGCGGCATGCAGGCGACGAGGACGGGCGCAAAGTACATAAAGCTGAGCGGGTCCGTTCTTACGCCGTCGCGTGCGAATAGCAGAACGCTTATCAGCACGAGCAGTCCGTTCTCGGCAAAAAACAACGCGGCTTCGAGGGAAAGCGGGAGCACGTTCCCGAACGAATCGAGAATTTCCTCCGCCGCCGTATCCGCCGGTCGGCTCGCAAAGAAATAATCTCCGTAAGTCACCCACGACAGCAACGCAAACACCGGGATCGTCCATTTCGCCATATCCGCGCACTTGCGGCTCTTGAAAAACACCGCCATAGGCACGAGCAACAGCGCGCCCTTTTTCGCCCATTGGGACAGCACGAAAACCGCGCCGTATTCCCCGACGCGGTTAAAGATATGGTAATCGGATATGGAAAACGTCAGAAGCGCGGCGATCGCCAGCATTGCGACCGTCAGCGCAGTCAATGCCGCATCGGTGCGCGCGGCGCGGCGTTCCTCGATATGCAATACTTGCCCCATAACGACATTATATTATATAATTCCGTATTTGTCAATCCTTGCGCCCGCAACCCGGACATAAAAGCGAAAAAAGTATCGCTTTTACGCAAAGCGCGGAATCGGTATTGTCATAAGAAACGAAGGACGACCGTATTCGTAAAGCCGCGGAACGAAGGAACGAAGCGCAAAGCAAAGAGCGTCCCTCTTCTCTTTATGAGGGACGCTCCCGGATCGTAATCGCTGCCGTAAATTCAGGCATTTGCGGGAAGATTCGCCGACGGAACATAAGTGCGCGCCGCCAGTTCCTGATTGAGCATATAGAGTCCTTTGGGGTCGCCGCCGAACAGCTTCATTTTCTTGATAAGTTCTTCGGCGTTCTTCTCCTCCTCACCCTGCTCTTTGACGAACCAGTCGAGGAACTGCATCGTCTTGTAGTCCTTGGCTTCCGCCGCCGCCTCGTATACCGCGAGGATGAGCGACGTGACGTAACGCTCGTGTTCCAGCCCCGCTTTGAGCGGATCGTCGAAATCTTTGAGTTTCACGTCGGGCGCGGCTATCTTGCCGAACGTCACGCGGACGCCGCATTCGATGAGATATTCGCGGATCATTATCGCGTGGTCGCGTTCCTCTTTTGCCTGTACTTCATACCAGTTGCGGAATCCGTCCAGACCTTCGTCCGCATAATAATTGGCGAAATCCCAATAGAGATACGCCGAATAAAGTTCCTTGTTCACCTGCTCGTTGAGCAGTTCAGCCACTTTTTTGTCGAGCATAACAGCTCCTCCTTGAATTTCGTTCGGGTATATTATACTCCTGCCACGCGAAAAAAGCAAGCGGCGGAGAGAGCATTTGCGCAATATCCGGAATTTTCCGACAAACGCAGACATTCACGAGCGAAACCGTCCGTAACGCCGCAAAGTATTTTACATATTTTTCCATATGCGCGGCATACTGCACATACAAGGAGTACAAACGCATGAAAAAAACATCCATTGTCATCACGCTCACGACGTTCGCCGTCGCCGCATGTATCCTCTTCGCATTCGCGGCGGCTCACCGCTCCGTCGCAGACGCCCGCGAGAGCGCGCGCCCCTCCGCATCGCAGACGGGCGCGGAAGTCCTCTGCTCCGCGGCGAGAGAAACCGACGGCGCAGCCATAGCGAAGATACCTCTGCTCACCGTCACGGGAGAAGCGGAATATTCCGCGGCAGCGGACGGCGCGGCGTTCTACGGCAGCGTAACGGCGATCGCCGGCACCGCGGCAGAAGCGGAAAAACGCTGCGGAGAACTTGCCGCGGAAGCCGCCGAAGCGTTCGCGCCGTTCGGCAGCGCGCACGAACAAAGCCGCTCTTCGGGCGGCTATGCCGGCGAATACCGCGCATACAGATATTACCGCTTTGAAACGGACGGGATCGGCAGCGTCGAAGAAGCCCGCGGCGCGCTGACAGACGCGGGAGTCAATATTCCGGGCAGCTGCGAATACAGCGTCGGAAACGAAGCCGAATGCCGCACGGAAGCGCTTTCGCTCGCTCTCGAAAACGCCCGCAAAGCCGCCGCGGGGCTCGGCGGAGGGCGGCTCGTGCGCGTCGAACAGCAATATTGCTATGCCGACGGTTACGGAGACGGCGAAGTTACGTTCCGTGCGTCCGTAAAAGCCACTTTCGTCGCCCCGCCCCGCGAAAAGGGCAGACCGCCCAAAGAACCGAGGGATGGCGATAAGAGCGTCGGTGAAACGGAATACGAGAACGACGGAAACGTCTATATCGTCAAAAACATCGTCGGATAACGAAACTCCGCCGCGGCAATATGCCGCGGCGGTCGCTGTTTCTTGATACGTTATGTGTTTTTTGCGACATCGCGCTCCGCCGCCGCACGCAGCAGCTCGACGTTTCCCGCTATGCGCTTGTCTTTCGGCGAAAGCGACAGCGCCCTTTCCGCCTCTTTCAGCGCGGCTTGCGGTCTGCCCGTTTCGAAATAAGCAATACTGCGCAGATCGTGCGGCAGGCTCCCCCATGCCTTTTCTTCGCATATATACGTTTCGGGGCGCGCTGCTATCTTCAACGCGCACGCGGTAAAATACAGCACGCCGTCCCACTCGCCGAGCGAGTACAGCATTTCCGCGAGATCGACATACGGCTCGCGAAGGTGCGGAGCTTCCGCGATCGCTCGGAGATATTCGTCGCGCGCGCCCGCCGCGTCGCCTTTCATATACAGAGAATGCGCTATAAACCGCATGGACGCCGCGCGCTCGTCTTTCCACACCGCGTTCGGCATTGCGAGATGCCGTCTGAGCGTGCGTATACAGTCGTCCCACCGCCCGCGGAACATATACTCCCTGCCGAGATAGTGCATATTGCGGTCGTCCTCGGGGTTTTCCGCAACGGACAATTCGAGCAGCGGCAGATATTGCGCACGGCTCTTATTCGGGTCGGGATGATGCTCGAGAAACACGCCGTAGGCGCGCACGCGGTTTTCCGTTCTCCCGTCCGTGCGTTCGAGCACTTCGTGAACTGGATGCGTCCATTTATAGCCGCGGCGCGTATGGATCTTTTCATACAGGAACACCGTTCCCGGCTTGCCGTCCGTCATGCTCCACGCGTATTCGTAAGTCGCTCTGTCCGTATCCGGCAGCCACGCCCGTTCCAGCGCCGCGCGCCAGCCGGGTCGGAACTTCTCGTCGAGATCGGTGCAGACGCATATATCCGCATCGTCAGGCACGAGAGCAAGCGATCTGTTACGCGCCTCGTCAAAACGCCACGGCGAAACCATCCCGATTTCCGTATGCGCTCCGCGCGAGCGCAGCTTTTCGACGGTATCGTCGTCCGACCCCGTATCGAGAACGTATACGCCGTCGGATTCGCTCATCGAATCCATCCA
This sequence comes from uncultured Clostridia bacterium, assembly GCA_944372345.1. Taxonomy (GTDB): domain Bacteria; phylum Bacillota; class Clostridia; order Christensenellales; family Pumilibacteraceae; genus Protoclostridium. The sequence goes on along the minus strand of CALVYT010000030.1, from coordinate 17,934 downwards.
CCTGTCGACGAACGCGCTCTCATTCTTGCTTATCGCATATACTATGACTTTCATATCCTCTCCCGAGCCGGCGCGGCAAAGGGGAACGGATCTCCCGCTCCCCTCGCCCCGCTTCGTCCGCTCCGTCAGGTAGAAAGCAGACCGGCAGTACGCAGATTCGCAAGCAGCTGGTTGAACTGCTGCACGATGTCCGTCGTACTGGTCGCGTCGTTGACTGCACCGGCAGGCGTCACCTGACCCGTGGCACCTGCAGGACCCGTGGGTCCCGTTGCGCCCGTTGCTCCGGCCGCCCCTGTGGGACCGACAGCGCCAGTTGCTCCGGCAGGGCCCGTCGGGCCGGTAGGTCCCGTTGCGCCTGTTGCGCCCGTAGGGCCTGTTGCACCCGCCGTACCCGCCGCGCCCGTAGCGCCTGCGGGACCCGTGGGACCGGTAGGGCCGGTCGCTCCGATCGTCCCGGCGGCGCCGGTAGCGCCCATAGGACCGACTGCTCCGGTAGGTCCGGTCGGACCTGTCGCACCCGTAGGACCGGTGACGGTCATCAAAGTATAATCGGGGGACGTTCCCGGAGTGCCGCTCGGCATATTGCGCGCGACTCTGTATAATGCGCCGTCGTAATACACGAGCGCGCCCGCGTTATACTCCGTCCCTGGAACAAACGCCGTCGCATTATCAAGCCCTGCGCCCGCAGGACCGGTCGGACCCGTCGGACCGGTAGGTCCGGGCATACCCGGCATTCCGGCAGGACCCGTCGGGCCTACGCAACCGCCGCAGCATTGCTTCTCGCATCCGCATGATCCGCAACCGCCGCGGCAGCATCTGTCATTGAAGAAAAACATCGGTAACCTCCATAAATTTTTCCTTGCGCGTATCGGAGCAGTTTCCCCCGCTCCTGTTACATCTTATGTTACCCGACGCCCCGCGGTGACAGAAATCATTTTCCCCGCCGATTCACCGCCGACGGCATAATGATATAGGCGGCGGAAGCATATGCTCTTCCGCCGCCCATATGTGCCTATTATAAAATTCAGACAAACTTTTCTATTGCAAGATCCGCAAAGATCGTCACAGCCACTTATAGAATAACAAAACAGAGTTCAAATAAAAATTTATTCTATCCACTTTTCGCAGTTGCGATCGAAATGCTTCCGCCGATGCGGAGGCATTTTTCGTTGAAACGCCGCCGCTTCATCGACATTTCGGATATTATAACATATCCCGCCGCAAATTTCAATATGCTTCGGAAAAATTTCACGAATCTTACACAAAAAAGTCGGATCGTCGGATCCGACTTTTTACACGCCATACTTTACTCACACTTTGCGCAAATCGCATCGGCGATGCGGAAGCCGTCGCAGGCGCTGCTCGTTATGCCGCCGCTGTAACCCGCGCCCTCGCCGCACGGATAAATATTGTCCGTGCCGACAGCGGTGAATAAGTCGCCGCGGAGAATGCGCACGGGCGAAGAAAAACGCGTTTCGGGAGCCGTCAGGAGCGCATAAGGGTCATCAAACCCGCGTATGCGGCGCGCTATGTCGCGTATCCCCGCCTGCAAAGAGCGCACGACGTAAGACGGCAGCAATTCGCCGAGCGGCGCGGATCGTACTCCGAGCGCGTACGTCGGCATAACGGGCAACCCGCCGAAAGGCATTTCCCCGTCGGAACGCCGCCCTTTCCCGCCTGCGCGGCGCGCGTCCGTCGCACCGCCGCCGCTTCTGCCGTTCCCGTCCGCCCGACGATCGCGCACGCTTTCCGCGCGGAAGCCGTCCGTTCCCCGCGCAATGCTCGCAAAGCCGCCCCGCAAGCAAAGCTCCACGCCCGAATATTCTGGCAGCCCGCAGGGAAAAGCGGGGCGAAGTACGCCGCGATCGTCCTCAAAACGCGACAACGTATCGCAAAATACGGTACCTTCGCCGCACGGGTTTTTCAGAAAATCACCCACCGTCATAACGGGCGCGGCATAGCTGCCCGTCAGTTCATAAGCCGCGCGTTCGATCGCCCGCTGGTATTCGATTCCCGCAAGCGGATCGTCCGAGCCGAAGTCCGCCCGCGTCACCTGTGCGAGCAGAGCGGCGTTAGCGTTTTCACCGCCGCGTGAGTAAAGACTCATACCGTTGGTGACTACCGTGCCGCGCTCGCTCTGCGCCGGAACGACGTAGCCGCCCGGGCACATACAAAAAGTGAACACCCTGCGCTCGCCCGCGGAACTGACCGCCTTATAGTCGGCGGGCGGCAGATATTTCGCGAAACCGCCGTACTGCGCCGCGCTTATCTCCCGCTGCAAGTGCTCTATGCGGACGCCAACCGCAAAATCGCGGCTCTCCATGGCAAAGCCGCTTCCGTAAAGCATCGCAAACGTATCGCGCGCCGAATGCCCGACGGCGAGCACCGCGTCGTCGTACACCTCTTCCGCTTCCCCCTTCTCGCCCGTCAGTACGACCGCGGCCTTTCCGCCTCGGACGCGCAAGTCCGTCAGGCGGGTGCGGAACCGCACTTCGCCGCCGCAAGCGATCACATACGAACGCATATTCTTCACGACGGCGCGCAGTCCGTCACTGCCTATGTGGGGCTTGTTCAGATACAGAGTTTCTTCCGGCGCGCCGAAGCGCACGAACGTGCGGTATACCTCTTCGTTATACGCGCCGTGCGTGCCCGAGTTCAGTTTGCCGTCCGAAAAAGTCCCCGCGCCGCCCTCGCCGAACTGCACGTTGGACTGCTCGTCGAGTTCACCGCCGCCGAAGAACCGCCCGACGTCGCGCGATCTGCCGTCAACGTCCCCTCCGCGCTCAACGACCACAGGCGCAAATCCCCTGTCCGCGAGCCGCACCGCGCAGAACATCCCGGCAGGTCCGCTGCCGACGACGAGCACGCGGCGCGGACGTTTCACACGCCCGGGAGAGGCGGGCGGATCGGGTTCGGAGTCGCCGTATTCAAACGTATAAACTACGCGGACATCGTTTTTCTTCCTTGCGTCCACGGATTTTTTAAGCAGCTTAAAGTGCGTCGGACGACAGCCGAGATCGCGCTCGGCAAAGCGCACGGGCTCGTCGTCGCCGCACGGCGGGCGCAGCGAGATCGTCTGCCGCTTGATCACTTTGCGCCTCCCGTCAGGCTGCGGGCGACGCGCGCCGCGCTCGAAAATGCCCAATGCAGGTTAAACCCGCCGCACTCGCCGTCCACGTCGAGTATCTCGCCCGCAAAGTACAGACCTTTGACGAAACGGCTTTCCAGACCGTCCGTCACCTCGGAGAGAGGGATGCCGCCTTTTGTGACCTGAGCGCCGTAAAAACCTTTCGCACCGGCGATACCGACCGTGAAATGCTTGACCGTATGCGCGATCTCCTCCGCGCCGCCGCCCGTGCGCGCGACGACCGCTCTGCCGAGGCGGTTGTTCAGAGTTATCCCGAGCAGTTCGCCGCGCTCGACGCCGAGCGCCGTCTTTTTCCGCACATCCTCCGCGATCTCTTCCTCGCTTACGCCCGGAAGAAATTCAAATTCGAGTTCGACATTTCTCTTATCGGTCACGAACGACGATATGTAATATACGGCGCTGCCGCCGACAACGCCGTCGCCGAATATGACTTCTCCCTCCGTTTCGGCGATAAACTCGCCGCACCCGTACGCCCGCACGCGGCAATCGGTCCGCACGCCCTTAAGCGCGCGCAGACTTTTATCCGTAAGCGCGAGTTGCGTTATCGCCGGATAGAGCGCCGTCACCGAATGCCCGAGAGACGTCGCGAGATCATAGCCGGTATGTCCCGAAAAAACGGTGCGCATATCCATTCCGCCCGTACAAAGAACGGCATTACGCGCTCGGAGCGCGCCTTTGTCCGTTTTCAGCAAAAAACCGTCTGCGGCACGCTTTATTCCGAGTACGGAAGTTTCCGTCATTATATCGGCGTTTGCTTCCGCTTTGCGGCGCAGACAATCCGTCAGCGCGGAAGCCTGCCGCCCGGCGGGATATACCCTTCCGCGCGCGTCCGCCGTAAACAGTCCGTCGAACGGCGCGAGCACCGAACGCCAGTCGCTGCCCGCAACGGACTCGACGAGCCGCCTGTCCGAACAGAAATACCTGTCCGCGCATACGCCCGTATTCGTCAGATTGCCCTGACCGCCGCCCGTCGCCGACAGCTTGCTGCCGACGCGCGCTCCGCTCTCGATCACGACCGCCGAAAGCCTGCCGCCGAGCAACGCCGCAAGATACAGTCCGCTCGCGCCGCCGCCCGTTATTGCTACGTCATACATCTTCATATGCGTATTATACCACCTATCGCGCCGCCGCGCAAGGCTTTTCTACTCCGTTTCCACAAACCACCTGCGCGAGTCGCCGTCGTAATAAAGACAGCGGCGATTCCCCTCTATCTCGCAGTCGTATCTGACGGGACAGACCGCTCCTCCCCGCGGCGAAGCGTTCGAAACCGAACGCACGCGCGTTACGGCGAACCGCCTGCCGTTCGACCATATCACTTCGAGCGGGATCACCTGCCCGAGCAGAGTGAAACGCGCCTCGACTTCTATATATACCGTCCTTCCGTTTGCGCTCATAAGACGATCATTGCCCGCCGCGGGGCGTTATATACCGCACTTTCCGCCGCCCGGACCGCGCGTTTTTTGCGTTTTTTTGCGAAAATACGCTTTACATATTTGATATTGAAATTCGTTTGTGTTATAATGAGTTTTGCGTGGGACTTGTGAGCCCGCGCGAAAATTCCCTTTATTCACAAATCCATTCATTTCGGAGGAAACAAGGTATGTTCAAAAACGAGTATATCGCGTCTGTGTATGAGACGGTATGCAAGAGGAACCCCGGCGAGCCCGAATTCCAGCAGGCTGTCAGAGAGGTCCTCGAATCCCTCGAACCCGTAGCGGCAAAGCGCCCCGACCTCGTCGAGGCAGGCGTGTTCGACCGCATCGTCGAGCCGGAAAGATTCATCCAGTTCAGAGTCAGCTGGGTGGACGACAAAGGCAAGGTGCAGGTCAACCGCGGTTTCAGAGTACAGTTCAATTCCGCGATCGGACCTTACAAGGGTGGACTTCGCTTCCACCCCTCTGTAACGGCTTCCGTCATCAAGTTCCTCGGTTTCGAGCAGATATTCAAAAACAGCCTGACGACGCTCCCGATGGGCGGCGGCAAGGGCGGCAGCGACTTCGACCCGAAAGGCAAGAGCGATAACGAGATAATGCGCTTCTGCCAGGCGTTCATGACCGAGCTTTCCAAGCATATCGGTCCCGACACCGACGTTCCCGCGGGCGACATCGGCGTGGGCGGACGCGAGATCGGCTTTATGTTCGGGCAGTATAAGCGGCTGCGCAACGAGTTCACCGGCGTGCTTACCGGCAAGGGTCTTTCCTACGGCGGCTCGCTCGTCAGAACGGAAGCCACGGGCTACGGTCTGTGCTACTTCGTACAGGAAATGCTTAAAAGCGCGAACACCGACTTCAAGGGCAAGACGGTCGTCGTCTCCGGATCGGGCAACGTCGCGATCTACGCTACGGAAAAGGCGCAGGAGCTCGGCGCGAAAGTCGTCGCTCTGTCCGACTCCAACGGTTACGTCTACGACGAGAAAGGTATCGACCTCGCCGTCGTCAAGCAGATCAAGGAAGTGGAGAGAAAGAGGATCAAGGAATACGCCGAGAGAGTCAAAGGCGCGAAATACGTCGAAGGCTGCCACGGCATATGGTCTATCCCCTGCGACATCGCTCTCCCCTGCGCTACGCAGAACGAGCTCGACGAAAGCAGCGCGAAGCTGCTCGTGAAGAACGGCTGCAAGTTCGTCGCGGAAGGCGCGAACATGCCGTCCACTCCCGAGGCTATCGAAACGTTTATGAAAGCGGGTATCGCTTTCGGTCCCGCAAAGGCGGCTAACGCAGGCGGCGTCGCGACGAGCGGTCTGGAAATGTGCCAGAATTCCGCGCGTCTGTCCTGGACGTTCGAAGAAGTGGATCAGAAGCTGCACGGCATAATGAAGAACATCTACAAGGCGGCTTACGACGCTTCCGTCGAATACGGTCAGCCGGGCAACCTCGTTATGGGCGCGAACATCGCGGGCTTCCTCAAAGTCGCCGACGCGATGAAGTGGCAGGGCGTGGCTTACTGATAACGCCGAACGATAAAATACAATAATAAGGCTCGCCCGCCCGCGGATATTAACGCGGGCGGGCTTGTTTTATTTTCCCCGGCAGCTTCGGCGAGAATACCGCCTTTATTCGTTTATTCCGTTTGTTCCACGCCGCGGGCGGTACGCCGCCCGCGCGGCAAAAGACGCTTACCGCAGTACCTGCGCCACGCGATCACCGACGGGATCGCAGGGCGGAAAAACAGTCCGCTCCCTGCCGCGCGATTCAGACGCTGCCGTAATATGCCGCGGAGAACGTGGGCACGGTCAGTTTTCCTCCGACCGAAAATTTTCCGTAAAGCGCGCGCAACGCGTCGGCATATGCGAGAGCGGCTTCCCCGCCTTTCGGCGCATACGACGCCGAAAAACAGCGTCCAACGAATTCTTCCGTATTTTCAAACACCGCGTCGTTATCGAACGTTCGCACGCTGTGCCCGCCGCCGAAAAACGCGTCGGTCCTTTCCGATCTCTCCCCGTCCATACCGCCGGAAAAACCGACGAAACCGGGGCAATATTTTTCGTTGACGAGTTTCAGCGCGTCCTTTATCCCGCAGTCGCGCCGTATGTTCCAGACGAGCAATACTCTGCCGCCCGGGCGCAGGATACGCCTGCACTCCGCCCTGAACGCGTCCGCGTCGAACCAATGGAACGCCTGCGCCGCCGTAACGAGATCGACGCAGCCGTCGGACAGCCCGGTATGTTCCGCCGTGCCGTCAGTAAAGACAAAACCGCCGCCGAGCAGCGAGTGCGCTTTGAGCCGCATATCTGCATTCGGCTCGACGCAGTACACCGTAGTGCCGGTCGCGGCGAGAGGCGCGGCGAACTTGCCCGTACCCGACCCGACGTCGGCAACGGCGGAGCGTTCCGTCAGTCCGAACTCACGGAATATGAAGTCGTAAAGTTCTTTCGGGTACGACGGACGGAACTTGTCGTACAATTCCGCCTTACCAGTGAATTTGGAAGTATTGTCCATACAGCCCTCCGGAACAATTATACGATGAACTACGCGCCTATGTCAAGCGGGGCGCGGAACCGCCGTTGAAAGCGGATCCGCGCCCTGCCGATACTTTGATTTTTCAGATGTTTTATCCGCGGGAAGCCGAGCGGTAGAACTCGTAATCCACCGTGCCGTCCGCGTTTTCCGCAACGCGGGCGATGTACGTCTTTTCCGAACCGTTCTCGCCGACGCGTATGCGTATCACGTCGCGTCCGTGCTCCGTTTCGCGCTCGAACTCGAACGTCCGCTCCGCGCCGCCGGACACGCTGACCATTTTCAGCTCCGTTTCGCCGTGCTCCGTTTCATAGGAGAAAGAGCTGCTTTCGATCGTTCTGCCGTTTTCAACGAGCAAATAGCTGTATTCCTGCTCCGTTTCGTCGTGCTCGTTCTCCCAGCCCTGCTCCACGAACAGATACCTGTTTTCGCCGAGCGTTACGCGGAATTCGGTCTCGCTCTCCTCTTCGCCGTCCTCGCTCTCATAGCTGCGTTCGCCGCGCACCGCATAGTCCGTTCCGTCGACGACGAGCACGCCCTCTATCGCGTATTCCTCTTCGACCTCGCCGAAGTCGCGGTCATCGTCGTCGTCAGGCAGGAATATCTCGTTGTAGTACATCACATACGAAAGAGTATTTCCGCTGAGATCGGTGTAAGTCGTCGTGGACTTTTCCGCGTAGCCCTCCCTGTCCGACGTTTCGGTGACCACATTGAAGCCGCCGTCGGAAAGCAGGCTGTCGACGAGAGTCATATACCCTTTGAGTTCCGCGAGAACGGGGTCCGTAGTCGGATCCGCCGCTTCCTCTCCGCCGGCAGCGCCGTCTGCCGCGCTCGTGAGCACGCCTTTCGCAGAAGCGAGCGCCGCCGCGTCGCCGCCGTTCGCCGCGGAGATGAGCATTCCCGCGGAAGCTGCGCTGAATCCGTATACGGATTCGGCGGTGTTCAGTTCAAAGAACTTGCCGCCGGAACGCGACGCCGGATCTCCGCACGCCGTCAGTCCGATCGGCAGGGCGACCGCAGCCGCTATCGCAATGGTTATCAGAAGATTTCTTACTTTTTTAAGGCTTTTCATTTTACCTTTCCTCCGTTTTCGGTATTCGTGCGGAAGGAGTCCGGATCACCCTCTCGCACCTGTATAACAACCGCGCCGCACGGTTTTGTTGGGATTTTCATAAAAATTTTCCGAAAAATTTTTTCGCCGCTCCGCTGCCGCGCGGTGTGCCCCGCACACTTGACTAAACGCGGCGTTTTTGATATATTTTAATTAAAGATAAAAAATTTTCGAAAATCGCCAACAATCCGCCGCATTCGGATTGTTGATATTACGGATGAGGTATGACGGACGAAAAACTGGAAAAGAAAGTAGCCGCGCTGAAAAACGGCGATACGGGGGCGTTCGATTACATATACGACAGGACTAACCGTTCCGTGTATTTTTCGATCTTCTATATCGTGCGCGATAAAATGCACGCGGAGGACATAATGCAGGAAACGTACGTCAGGGCGATCTCCGTCATAGCGCAGTACCGCGCAGGCACCAACTTCACCGCCTGGCTGCGCTCCATCGGCAAATCGCTCGCGCTCAACCACCTCAAGCGCGCGGGGCGCGAGATCGCGACGGACTTCGAAGAGGACGCGTATAAATACGGTACGAGCGAGACCGAACTTCCGTTTATCTTTGACCTCGCGGCAAAGATCCTCTCCGAGGAAGAATACGAAATAATAATGCTGTGCCACGTTGCGGGGTATAAGCGGCGGGAGGTCGCCGAAATGCTCGGTATGCCGATAGGCACGGTGACGTGGAAGAATAACGAAGCGCTCAAAAAACTCAAAGCGCGGCTGGAAAAGGAGGGCGGCATATGAAAAGCGTAAAAAAACTTCTCAAAGAAAACAGATCGCGCGCGCTGCCCGACGACGGCGTGAAGGACAGGATCAAGCGCGAACTCGGAATGACCGAAACGCAGACTTCCCTCGCCCTTGCGGGCGGCGGTGAGCGGACCCGCAGCGGGCGCAAAAAAGCGCTAATCGCAATTATTGCGGCGGCTGCGGCGGTTGTGCTCGCGCTCGGCATAATACTGCCCGTCGCGCTCCGTCCGTCCTCTCCCGCGCCCTCCCCTCTGCCCGGCGGAAATAAATTTTTGCAGATAACGGACGCGGAATCGTTCTACGCATACGGCGCGGCGTCCGTCGGAACGATGCTCTCCTCCGGAACGGCTTACTCGTCCGCGGCGCGCTCCGCCGCACTCACGAGCGCGCACGTTCTGTCCGCCCCGTCCGACGCGGCTTACGACGAACTGACGGCGACCGCGGACAGATATATGTCGCTCGTCGAGAGCCTGCTCGGCTCGGGCGAGATCGACGGCACCGTTACGGAAACGGACGGCGAATACGCGTACTCGATGAACATTTCCTATTCCGACCTTCTCGGCGGCACGGTGTCTTACGTTATGATGTATAACAGGACGCTGACGGACAGCGAAACGGACGGCGATGAAAAGGAAGAGGAATACGCGATAGACGGCGTGCTCGTCGTAGGCGACACCCGTTACCCCGTCGAGGGCAAATACGAAACGGAAGAGGAAGAGGACGAAACGGGCAGCGAGATGAGCTTCCGCGCGTACACCTCCGCCGACCGCCGTTCGTATATCGCGGCCGAGCAGGAACACGAAAGCGAAACGGAGGGCGGCGAGAGCGAAACGGAGATCGAATACGTCTATACCGTAGTCGTCGACGGCGAAGAAACGGAGCGCACGACGGTCGAATACGAGTATGAAGGAAATGAACTCGAACTCGTGATGACCGTCGAAAATGACGGCAGCGAAAGAGTGCTCGAATTTTCCGACGAATCGAAGGGCGGCGAACGGGTGCTGCGCGTCGAAAGCGACATAGACGGAAAGCGCATCTCCTTCCGTATCTACGTCCGCGACGGCAAGTATCATTACGTCTTTTCCGACGGTTCATCCGAGGATCACGACAGACGGCACGACTGACCTGCATTCCGCTCGCAACAAACCGCCGCTCCAAGGAAAGCGTCCGCGAGGCTGCGACAGAGATGTAAGCGACGCGCTTACGGCGGCGCGGGCGATCCCGAGTCAACAACAAAGTACGGCAAAGCGCACCCGTCGGCTGAAAAGCCGACGGGTGCGCTCACGCATTGTCCCGCATTATTACCCGCTGCGTTTTTCGTTCCCCGGCGCGGCGGGACGGTAGAACGAATACATATCCACGTTGCAGCCGAAGCCCGCGTCGCCGAGCACGGAATTCATCGAACGCGCGGAGCCAGACCCCATACAGCCGCTCGAACTGACGCCCGGATACCGGAACTCCGCGGAAGCGCGTCCGAACAGGCTGACGTAAGACCCCTCGTCGAGCGGGAGCGCGCCGTCGTTATTCCAAAGCAGCGTCGTTCCCTCGCTCTGCACCCGCTTCGCCACGATCACGTCCGCCGCCCAGAGCGTTTCGTCGTCGTATTCGCCGCTACCGTCCACATATGCGGACTTAAAATACTCGGAGTCCGTCTCGGTATCGTTATCCACGATCTTATATGTCTGACAGCCAAACAGATTATTCAGCGCGCTTGCATGGAAATTCGCGAGATATGTGCCTACTATCGCCGTCGCCAGCAGCAAAGCGCAGATTGCCGTCACGATTGCCCAAATCACTATCTTCGGTTTTCCGATCTTTTTTGCCATTTGCATCTTCTCCTTGTTTTTATACCGTTACTTTAATATTTTGCGGAGATAAAAACAAGCCGACCCGCGTATTCTATGCGTTTTTCGGCGCAGATTAACTTTTCGGCGGGCCGGAAAGAAAAACCCCGCACGCGAATATTGACAAACTGAAGCGGGTATGATATAATAATGGCACAAAATAACTCTTACGGAGGTAAAAACAATGCGACCCGACAGAGCCGATCAACTGTTTTTTCAATTCAAAGAGTCCGTGCCGTCCGACCGCACGGCGATGCTTGCGGATATGCTGCACCGCGCCGACGACAGATGCTACGGTGAACTGTGCGCGACTTCAATGCATAACCCGCTGATCATCGTGCTCATTTCTGTGTTCCTCGGCGGGCTGGGCGTGGACCGCTTTATGCTCGGAGACATCGGTATGGGCGTAGCCAAACTGCTGCTCGGCTGGCTGACACTCGGGATATGGCCGCTGATCGACATCTATTTCTGCTATAAGCGCGCGCTCGATCTGAATATGCAAAAGATAAGCGACGCGATCGCAAGATACGGCTATAACAGCGGTCCCGCAAAAGGAAGCGACGCGTATTCCGCGCCTTACGGCTACCCCGGTCAGGGCGGTCATCCCGGCGGCGCTCCCTACCGTGGCGGCCCTTATCAAAGCGATCCCTATCAGGGCGCGCCGTCTCAGGGCGATCGCGGCGATACTACGGGAAACGGCGATAACGGCAAGACCGAATAAGCGCCGCACGGCAATATCACATTGCAAAAAACTCCGTTCTTTTGAAAGAACGGAGCTTTTCTTTAAGCGGCAGCCGCGTTTACAACGGCAGGAAACCGCTGACCAGTATCGCGCCCATACACACGGGCGCAACGTACCGGATCATTATGCGGAAATACCTCCTGGATATTTTCTTTTTCAAACCGATCTCGTCCATTATCGAATTTGTATCGGCGAAGAATCCGGCGATAATGCACGTTCCTATCGCAACGAGCGGCATCAGCACGCTGTTGGAGAACCAGTCGAACATATCGAGCAGATATTTCGCGTTACCCTCCGCCTCGTTTCCTATATGGATGACCGCGAGAGGTCCGTAACCGAGCGAGGAGAGCGAGCCGAGCACGAGAGTCACCCCGAACACGATAAGGCACGCTTTCCATCGTTTAAGCGCGCCGTTTTCGCGCAGTACGGCAACTATCGTTTCCACGAGCGAGACCGACGAGGTCAGCGCGGCGAAGAACACGAGAATGAAGAACAGCGCGCCTATCCACCGCCCGCCCTGCAAATTATTGAATACCGCGGGAAGCTGAACGAACATCAGCGACGGACCGGACGAAGAAAGCGCCGCGGACGAATCGTCTGAAAACGCATATATCGACGGAATAATTATCGTTGCGGCGACGATGGCGAACAGCGTATCGCATATGGATATCTGCCGCGCAGAACTCGACAGGCTTGCGTCCTTTTTCATATACGAGCCGTACGTTATCATTATTCCCATTGCGAGCGACATCGAATAGAACAGCTGTCCGAGCGCGGCAAGCAGCGTCCCGAACGTAAACTCCGAAAAATCGGGAACGAACAGATCGATAACGCCCTTGCCGGCGCCCTCCTGACAAAGAACATATATCATCAGGAATATCGCAAGCGCGGCGAGCAGCGGCATAAGCACCTTGCTCATCCGCTCTATTCCCTTCTGCACTCCGCCGAGCACGACGGCGACGGTCACCGCCGCGAATATGAAAAAGAAGAGCAGCGGCTGCCACGGATCGGCGATATAGTTATTGAAAAACGCCTGCGACGTCGTCACGGTCGCGCCTTCGCCGAGCAGCTGCGCGTCGCCCGCAAAGAACGCAACGATATATTTGGTCACCCACCCGCCGATAACGCAATAATACGGCACGATGATGACGGGCACGGCTATGCAGACGTAACCGAACCACCTGAACTTCCTGCAAAGCGCGGTGAACGCCTCTATCGCGCCCTTGCCCGTCTTTCTGCCTATCGCTATTTCCAGAACGAGCAGACAAAACCCGAACGTCACGGCAAGTAGTATATAGCAAAGCAGGAATATCCCGCCGCCGTATTTCGCGGCAAGGTACGGAAAACGCCACAGATTGCCCAGTCCGACTGCGGAACCCGCGGCGGCGAGGACGAACCCTATTTTCGACGAAAAGCCTTTGTGCCCGGAGGCTTGCTCGTTTCCCCCGTTTTCCTGCCCTGAAGGCGTTTCCGCCGCCCCGTCCGCGGGCGGCTCCGGCAGACCGCCGGGCATAAGATCTTCGCTCATCATCGCTCCTTTTTCGTGAGTATTTGCGGCGCTTGCGCCGAGATCCGTTATATTATATCACAAAGCGAGGATATTGTCAATACCGGGCGCGGCAAATAAACGCCGAGGCGCGTCCGCTTCGCGAATATCCGTTTGTCGCGCGTCTGCGCTTGCATATTCCGCCGCGCGGTGGTATAATCATAAAAAAGCCGCCTGCGCGGTTCGGAGAACGGATATGATAAAGACCAATGCGATGCGCCTGCTCGGCGGAAATATGACGGAATGCACGCCGCACGAATACGACGCGGATATCACGGACGGCTGCGCAGTCGCGGATATGCTCGGCGAACCGCGCGAACGGGTGTTCAAAACGCTCGTGACGGTATCCGGCAACGGCGAGCACCTCGTGTTCGTCGTCCCCGTCTGCCGCGAACTCGACCTCAAAGCCGCCGCGCGCGCAGCCGGAGTCAAATCGGTCGCGATGATAAAGCAGAAAGAACTCGAACCGCTGACGGGATACGTCCACGGCGGATGCAGCCCCGTCGGAATGAAAAAACGCTTCCGGACGTTCTTCGACGAAAGCGCTCCCGCGTTCGATACGATATTCGTCAGCGCGGGGCGGCGCGGCGTGCAGATGGAAGTGTCCCCCGCCGCGCTCGCGGCATACTGCGGGGCGTCGTTCGTTCCGCTTTCGTCAAAGGAATGAGTCAAAGCCGCCTTTTGCAAAAAAACGATAAATGCGGCGGGGAGCGCATATGATATGCGCTCCCCGCCGCATTTTTATATCCGCGCAGAACGCGCGTCAATAATACCATTTATACACACGTCAATTCGGAAGTATCACAGGTTCTGCGATCGGACGCGTTACGCCGAGCGTTTGTCCGTCCGCGCCGTATGCGAAATATATAGGCTCCACGTCGCCGTTTTCGTCAGGCATAAGAAGGAAATAATCGGTATTGCCGCGATACGGCGCTCCGCCGTCGCTCTGTATGATCTCCATCCGCCCCTTGAACACGCTTATCTGGGTCGCGTCTATAAGATGTTCGTTCGCCGCGCCGTGAACTCCGTCGACGCAGCCGAACGTCATACGCACGATCTCTCCGTTTACGGACGCTCTGCCGTCGTCGGTAAGTTCGGTATTCACATACGCGATGATGTCGTCGCCGATGATATAACAGTCGTCCGCATAACGGGGGAACGTGCCTTCAAGCTGCCCGACAGCGGAGAGCGTGCCGTCGCTCTCCACGCTCCACACCTCGCCGAACATCGAATAGAGATACCCGCCTTCGAGCCTGTAAACGATCCCGTCGCCTACCATACTCCACCTGCCGCCGAAATCGGCGCATATGCCTTCAAATGCCACAGACGTGCCCGGCTCCACGGAACGAAGCTCAAAATTCTCCCCGAATACCTTGAGTTTGCCGTCGTCGAAAGCATACATACGCCCGTCCGTACCCGCCATAATGCCGTTGGTCTCCGCCAGCACCAGCACATTGCCGTATATCTCATATTCCGGCAATCCGACCATACCGGCAGTCACGCGGGGAGACTCAAGCACCTCGTAGCCGACTCCTTCGAGCAGATATTGCTGTCCGTATTTATCCCGACGCACGGCTATCACGTTGTAGCCGAGCGTATACGACTGCACTTTTTCCGAATCGGCGGGAAGAATAAGTTCATAGTGCAATGTTTCGCTCTTTTCATCGTATATGACGTTATACCATTGCGGGATACCGTTGCCGTACATAGGGCGCACATAAAGGTAATCGTGCTTGAATGGCTCGACCTGCATCGTATGATTCAACTCTCCCGAAAGATCGCTGACTTGCGGGATCAGATCGTTAAGAGCGAACACTTTACCCGTTTCGTTGTGGATTACGACCGTCTGCGCACTCTCATGGTGGCAGGCAAACGCGAACGGCGAAAGCGCCGCGGACATATAACTCACGTCCGACCAGAACTTCATCGCCTCGTCGCTGACATACATCACATAGGTAAAGCTGTCCGAAACATATACCGCTACGGCGTTGCCGAGCACGTCCTGTCTTACCTGCCCGCGGCCGTTCGTGCGCTCGTATACTACTTCGCTGATCTTCCCGTCCTCGTCGAAAGAAACGAGCACGTTGGCTTTCGTCGGATCCCAATCGTAGTCGGACTCCCACTCGTAGCGTTCTTCGTCGCTCCATTCGCCCGTGATAACGCCGCCGTCGTCGCCCTGTTCTTCGCTCTCCTCCGTGCCGCCGTCCGACGCGCCGTCGCGGTATGCGGACGTAACGACGGGAGAAACGTCGGAAATATAAGCGGACTCGGAAACGGCGTCGGGAGCGTTCCACACGCCGAACGCCGTTACGCCCGTCATATCCACATAAGTGTCTTTGAGCTCGGACAGCGCGCCGAGCAGACCGCCGCCGCGCCGAACGAGCAAACCGACGGGAACGGCTATCCCCGCCGCCACGAAAAAAAATATCACCGCTACGAGAAGCGCAATGCCCCGCCTGCCCGCAAACAGGGGTTTTTTGACGGCTTCCGCGCATTGCGTTTCCTGCGCTCCCGCGGACGCGGGGTCGCTCCCGCCGCTCGCGGAAACGACGCGCTCTACGCGCTCGCGCTTCTTCTCCCCGTCCGAGGAGAGCGAATCGAATGCTTCCGTGAATTTCGATCTCATAATTTCACTCCTCCGATAAATATTTTTTCATTTTCTCCCTTGCCCGGCATATGCGTTTAGTCGCCGCTCGCTCGCTGCCGCCTATCATCCCCGCAATCTCGCGCGCGGTATAGCCCTCGTAGTAATGCAGATACAGTGCGGTGCGGTCGCGGTCGTGAAGCTGCGCGAGCGCGTCGAACACTTCCTCATAAAGTTCCGGCTGCGGCGCGGGAAGCGCATACCCGAGCGGAGCTTTCCGCCGCCTCGCAAGCGCTCGGAGCACGTCCTTGCTTCTGTTTATCGTCACGCGGATGAGCCACGCTTTGAGCGGTTCTCCGACGAGCGGCGGACGCTTGTCGAGTAATTTCACGAACACGTCCTGCACTATATCTTCCGCATCGCAGCGGTTACCCGTATATTGAAAAGCCACGCGAAAAACGGTGTCCGAATATTTTTCCACGGCTTCGGTTATGAATTTCTCGCTGTCGGGTATCATCATCTTTCACCTGTAAAACGTTTCTGCCGACCGAAAAGAGACGTAAAACGCAAAATTTTTTCGCGGCGTCGGCAGCGACGATGTTGCCGACCACGATATTATATTAACACATATCTCCGCCGCAGTCAAGACACGGCTCCATACGGACAAAATAACCGGATCCGGACATAAATATCCGCCGACGGCAGGGCGCGCCTTGCCGTCGGCGGATAATTTTACTTTTTGCTTTCGGTCCGCAGAGGGAATGTCGCGGACTGTCGTTTCGCACGAGCCTGCGCCGTATCGCACGGTCAGGCGTCTGTCTGCGGGGCTTCGCTCTTCGTTTCCGCGCCGAGCCCGCTCACGGCTTCCACGCTCCTGCCGCTTTCAAGGTCGAGCTTCAGAGTCGCCTTGTACATATCGTTCGAGAACTGCGCTCCCATAATGGGCGAATTGACGTACAGCGTCATATCGTAGCTTGCCCGCAGTCCGTCCACGGGGATCGTTACGGATTGAACGTAATAAACGTTCTTCCCCGACGGCGTTGCCAGATAGTTATCTCCCGAACTGTACGTTTTGTTCACGCCGTCGGTCATCAGCGTGCCGTCCTAGGCATATACGCCGATAGCGCCGTCCTTGATACCGTTATTGGTTGCCGCGTTTTCCGGTTCGTCGTCCTCCCCGTCGAACAGGGCGCAGCCGCCGAACAGCGACGACAGCAGCACAACGCCGACGAGCGACAGCGCGAGCCATAACTTAATATTCGTTTTACTTTTCATATCCGCCTACTTTTGGTTCGTATATGCAAACCTATGCGTAAAAATAATTATTTACTGTTTCCGTACTTCACGCGGCGGTCTATCGCATGAAATACTCCCGCACGAGTTCTTTTCCGCCGCTTTTTTGAATAGTGCCGTCCGAAATGAGATACGCCTTATCACAAACGGCTTCTGCGCAGCGCACGTCGTGCGTGACGGTAATCATCGTATTGTCTGTCTGTTCGTGGAGTTTATTGAGGATCTCCACCATCTGGCAGAGCCCGTCGTAGTCCTGCCCCACCGTCGGTTCGTCCAAAAGCAGAACTTCGGGCCGGCAGGCGACGACCGCGGCAATGGAAACCCGCCTTTTCTGCCCTTCGGAAAGCGACTGCGGGTGGCGACACCAAAGGCGCATGATCCCGAAAAGTTCGGCAATATGCTCCGCATATTCCGGCGAAGACGCGCCGAATTTTATCTCCTTTTCCACCGTCGGCATAAAGAGCTGATAGTCGGGATTCTGATAGACGACGCCCACCTTTTTGAACCATGCGCGGCTGCCGCGCGGTTTTTGCCTGAATTTTTCGTCTATGTACTGCGTTATATTGCCGCCAGTCGGCTTATACAGCCTTGCGATAAGTCGCATGAGCGTGGTCTTTCCGCAGCCGTTTTCGCCGAGAAAGACCGTTCTGCCGCCCTTCGGAATTTCCAGCGTGACGTCTTTTAATATCTCGCGCTCTTTTTTGACCGAAAAGGCGACTTTTTCCAGCTTGAACAGCGATGCGTTTCCTTCAAAGGGTCGGCAACTATCTTCTATTTTTGCCGTTTGCTGAACAAGATACTCCTGTCTGTTTTCCACCTTCCCGACCATCTTATTTCCGATGTGCCAGACGGTATCGACGAACGGCAGAACCATGTCGAGCCTGTGTTCTATGACGACCACGCAATAACCCGCCTGCGCGAGCGAGCGCAACGTGCCCATGAGCATTGCCGCGCC
>CALVYT010000029.1 GCA_944372345.1 uncultured Clostridia bacterium | reverse complement strand
AGGCTGGATCCGTCGGCGGTCATCTGTTTCGGCTCTCCGTTTGCCGAAATGCGCGGGAATATCATACCCGTGGACTATATGTCGTCAAGGAGGGTCAAAAGATAATGGGCGGACGCGGAACTTTTGCGAGCGGCAACAGCGCTGCATACAGTTATGAAACGGTCGGAAAAATAGCGGGAGTGAAAGTACTTAAAGGCATTAACGGCAAGCATTCTTTGCCGGAAGAGGCGCATTCGAGTTGGGCTTATATCAAACTCAAACCGAACGGCATATTTCACGAAATGCGGATATACGATAAAGATCACTATCTCGTAAAAGAGATAGCGTATCATGCGGAGCCGAATTTGACAGGCAATGGGCATGAGAAAGTTCTACATATTCATGAATATAAAAGAGATAACTTTAGCGACAGACCGCCAAGATTATTGACCGCGGAAGAGTACAAAAAATACAAAAAATACTTCAAAGGAGTACCCGAACAATGATAAACGGAAATGTGAATGAATTTATAGACGGACTGCATTACGGAGATGAAAGGATATTTATGTATAAAGGGCAGAAGTTCTTTGTACAGGGGCTCACTTATGACGGCTGCAATCATTTGCTGTTGGATAGATGGGAACCGCCTGCCGACGATTATATTTGGAAAAAAGAAAGCCCGCTCGGATCGTATGACGTCGAAGCCTTCCTCGCTGCTCCGATATGGGACGGCAGAACCTTTTGGGAAGCCGAAAAGGAAATGGAATGGGTGGACGATTGACGGAGGGATATAATGGGCGGACGTGGAACTTTTGCAAGCGGCAATAATGTACCGTTTAAGTATAAAACGATAGGAAAAGTGTATGATATTAAAATCATACAGGGGATAGGCAAGTTACATGGACTTCCGGAAGAAGCGCATTCCAGTACTGTTTATGCTAAATTGAATCATAATGGACACATTAAGCAATTGCGAGTTTATAACGATGACCATACATCGCGTTATGATATAGACTATTCTCACCACCAAGGGCAAATAAGCCTGCATATACATGAATATGTAAATGGCGTGCGTCAAAAACCAAGGCAATTGACAATAGCGGAATATAATAGATATGGCAAATATTTTGGAGGAATTGCGTATGACGATCACTGAATACAACGAACTCGTGGATCTTTTACACCGCGGGCATGAACTCGAATTCAAATATGGCGGAAAAATATATTATTTGGAAGTTGTTGATGAAAACGACTACGATTTCTACGACATAACGGACGACGGTAACGCGATCTTGCTGCAACGTATTAACGCCGTGAATGCGGCACAGCGGGCGGAGGCTTTTTTGAACGCGCCCTTGATTGACGGGAAGCCGTTTAATGAGTTGTACCCGTATATCGAGTATGCGGATATAGATTGAGGGAGAAAGTTTAAGCAATGATAAACGGAAATGTAAACGAATTTGTAGACGGACTTTACTACGGCGATGAGCGGTGGTTTATGTTTCGCGGCATAAAATATTTTATTCAAGGGTGGGTAAAGAACGAAGAGTTCACATTGGAGCTGGAGCAAATGGAGCCATATCTATATCAAGACAGCCCGTTATGGACGAAGACATGCAGCTGTGATCAAAAACAAGAAGCCGTTGAGAGTTTTCTCAAAGCCCCTTTGTTCGCCGGCAAGACCTTTTGGGAAGTCGAACAGGAAATGGAATGGGTGGACGATTGACGGAGGGATATAATGGGCGGACGCGGAACTTTTGCAAGCGGCAAAACGGTCGCATATTCATATAAAACAGTCGGCAAGATTGAGGGAGTCAAGATACTTCAACCAATGGATTCCAAAAAAAGCTACAATATACCCTCCGAGGCACATTCTTCAGATAGGTATATTATTCTCGGAAAAAACGGAGTTTTCCGTCAATATGTAGAATACAACAGAAATCATTTGCCCGTCTTTGAAATAGGTTATCATTTTGAAAACGGCATATCAAAATGCGGTGAACCGGCGTTCCATGTTCATGAATATTCCTCGCCCGGAATAGATTTTCGCCTTCCTGCACGAGCGATTACGACAAGCGAATATGAAAAATACAAAAAATACTTTAAGGGGGTAGAATAAAATGAAAGGAAACGATTTGAATCAATTTATAGACGATCTGTATCACAATCCCGAAAAAGAAATATCTTATCGGGGAGTGAGATATATGATCCGCGGTTATTTTTCTCACGGCGCAAATGTTTATACGCTCGAAGTTAATACGATAGAAAAATCGCCGTGCACTCTGTTCAGCCATACTTCTTCCGAACGCCGCGAATGCGTGAGATCCTTTGTAAGTGCCAAAATTTTCGACGGAAAGACGATATATGAGGCGGAACAAGATATTGAAGTATTGTACGGCTGAAACGGCCGCATACAGTTATGAAACGGTCGGAAAGCCTGCCGCGAAAGAGTATAAGATACTTCAAAGGAGTACCCGAACAATGATAAACGGAAATGTAAATGAATTTATAGACGGACTGTATTACGGAGATGAAAGGATATTTATGTATAAAGGGCAAAAGTTTTTCGTACAAGGATTCTCCGAGAACGGTTACAGCACAATATATTTGGCTCGGTGGGAACCGCCTTGCGATGATTATATTTGGGTAGGGAAACATCCGTATGGCGCATACGACGTCGAAGCCTTCCTCGCTGCTCCGATATGGGACGGCAGAACCTTTTGGGAAGCCGAACAGGAAATGGAATGGGTGGACGATTGACGGAGGGATATAATGGGCGGACGCGGAACTTTTGCAAGCGGCAACAGCGCTGCATACAGTTATGAAACGGTCGGGGAAATAGCCGGAGTGAAAGTGCTTAAAGGCATTAACGGCAAGCATTCTTTGCCGGAAGAGGCGCATTCGAGTTGGGCTTATATCAAACTCAAACCAAACGGCACATTTCACGAAATGCGGATATACGATAAAGATCACTATCTTGTAAAAGAGATAGCGTATCATGGCGAATATAAGTTGACCGGGAAATACGATCAAAAGGTTTTACATATTCATAATTATGACAGAAATTTCATTAGAACCGAAGCGAGACTTTTAACGAAAGCAGAGTGCAGAAAGTACAAAAAATATTTCAAAGGAGTTCCCGAACAATGATAAACGGAAATGTAAACGAATTTGTAGACGCGCTGTATTACGGTACAGAAAATGTATTTGTTTTCAGGCGATATAAGTTTATGATCCAGGGGTGGTGGAAAAACGATAAATATACGTTGTATATGCAATTATGGGAGCCGCCCGTGGAAGGGCACGATTGGGAATATACTGCGCCCACACCTGCCGAATGCGTGGATAAATTTCTTCACGCGTCTTTGTTCGACGGCAAGACCTTTTGGGAAGCCGAGCAGGAAATGGAGTGGGTGGACTGCTGAAAACTCGGATATAGGAAATACGGTAAACATTTCGGGAGAAAGCGTATATGACGATCACTGAATACAACGAACTCGTGGATCTTTTACACCGCGGGCATGAATTGGATTTTCGGTATGACGGGAAGCGATATTTTTTGGAAAAGATCGGCGATCGCGAATATGAATTCTATGATATGACAGACGAGAACAACGGGATATTATTGAGTAAAACGATCGCTCGCGATAACGATTTGGTTTCAACATTTTTAAGCGAGCCGATCATTGACGGAAAATCGTTCAACGAAATATATCCTTATATAAACGAATACTACATTGAATGAACTGCCGTTTGTAATATCCGAAAGGATACGACGGGCATAGGAGAATCGATGAAAGGTAACGATCTGGATCAATTTATAGACGATCTGTACTCGATGGGCGGACCGGAGAAAGAATTTATATATAAGGGAAACTCTTATTTCCTGGAATCCGCAAATATCGGAAACAACACCATAGAAATGGTTGTGTTTCAATGCTTCGGGAAAGGTGAATATATCTTCCGTTGTACGGGCAAGGATTTTGCCGAGTGCGCCCGACAATTTGAAAAAGCAAGGATCTTCGACGGAAAAACGATATATGAAGTCGAAAATGAGATCGAAGTAGTTTACGGCTGACGATAGCGTGGCGCCGTTTACTGAATGAAAATATAAACATTATTCAAAGGAGTTCCCGAACAATGATAAATGCGAACGTAAACGAGTTTATAGATCACACCTTATATGAAGAGTGCGCCGTAATGTTTCATAACAAAAAGTATTTCTTTTACGGATTGCTTTTTCACGAAGAAAACAAGACCTATTCTTATGACGTTGCATTGTGGGATAAAGCGGGCAATCATGTCAAATGGATCTTTCAGGAGACCTCGCCGAGGTCGGAAGAACTGCTTGAACGATTTTATAATAAGCCGATTTGGGACGGCAAGACTTTTCGGGAAGCCGAGCAGGAAATGGAGTGGGTGGATTGCTGAAAACGGCGGAGCGGGCATAAGCGTATGCCCGTGACCGCTTTGCGATGATATTTATCGGAAACAGCCGCTGATATTGCTCGGAAACAAACGGGCGGCGGCTTTCGGAATACCCGAAAGCCGCCGCCCGTTATCTTATCTTATCTTACCGCATTTTTGCCGTTCTTGACCGTCATTACCTTGCGGCGACGACCTCGATCTCGACGAGCGCGCCCGAGGGAAGCGCGGAAACTTCCACGCAGGAACGGGCGGGCGGTTCGCTGCCGAACAGTTCGGCGTAGATCGCGTTTACTTTGGCAAAGTCCGCTATGTCTTTGACGAAAACCGTGGTCTTGACGACGTTTGCGGCGGTCAGTCCGGCGGCGTCGAGCAGGGCGGAAATGTTGGCGAGCACCTGCCTTGTCTGCGCTTCGACGTCCGTCGCCGTGATCTTGCCGACGGCGGGGTCTATCGCTATCTGTCCGGAAAAGAATACGATACCGTTCGTTTCAACGCCCTGGCTGTAAGGTCCGATAGGCGATGGCGCTTTGTCCGTCAATACGATCTTTTTCATTCTATGTTCTCCTTTGGCGCTTTGGTAGGGACTGTTTGTGCGTTTGTCGTTGCGGCGGGC
Source organism: uncultured Clostridia bacterium (assembly GCA_944372345.1). Lineage (GTDB taxonomy): Bacteria > Bacillota > Clostridia > Christensenellales > Pumilibacteraceae > Protoclostridium. The sequence continues at coordinate 9,406 of CALVYT010000029.1, read as the reverse complement.
GCGGCTGCGTCATATCCGCGTGCCGTCCGTCATTTGCCACGGTAATTGTCGAGGACTTTGAGCCCGCTGTCCGTCAGCGCTTTCGCAACTCTCGCGCTGTGCTCTCTGCCGCCGACTTCGCAGCCGATATGCAATATTGTTTCGCCGAGTTCGAGGTCGGCGCTCATACGATCGTAGGTAATGGAAATGACGTTCGCGTTCTGCGACGCGAGGATATGCGATACCTTTTCGAGCATACCGGGTTTATCCTGCAACTGTATGGAAAACTCGATCTTGCGCCCGCGCGAAACAAGACCCTGATCGATTATCTTGCCGATCATCGACACGTCTATATTTCCGCCGGAGAGCAGGCAGGCGACCTTTTTGCCCTTAACGTTGAGCCTGCCCGAGAGCAGCAGGGCGAGGGGTGTCGCGCCCGCAGGCTCGACTACGAGTTTGGTGCGTTCGATCAGGTGTATGATCGCGGACGCTATCTCGCCGTCGCTCACGGTCATCACGTCGTCGGCGTATTTTTCGATGAGGTCCATCGTTATATCCCCGGGATTCTTGACTGCTATGCCGTCCGCTATCGTGTGTATGTTTTCCGTGGATATGTGCTTTTTCTCTCTGAACGAGAGGGCTATGGCGGGCGCGCCCTCCGCCTGGACTCCGATGACGCGCACGTTCGGCGCGACCGATTTGACCGCGCACGCCACTCCGGCGAGCAGTCCGCCGCCGCCCGCGGGGACGATTATACAGTCGAGGTCGGGGACTTCTTCGAGCATTTCCAGCCCGAGCGTACCTTGCCCCGCGATCACGTCTTCGTCGTCGAAGGGGTGGATGAATACCGCGCCTTCGGTGCGTTCGATCTCTCTCGCGCGCAAGTACGAATCATCGTAATAGTCGCCGTAAAGTTCCACTTTTGCGCCGTAGCCCTCGGTGGCTTTGATCTTGGCTATGGGCGTCGTCTTGGGCATTACGATGGTCGCCGCTATCCCCATTGCGGAAGCCGCGAAAGCGCAGCCCTGCGCATGGTTGCCTGCGCTGCACGCGACGATCGACTTCGCGCCGCCGTTCTCGGCGAGCTTGGCTATCTTGTTGTATGCGCCGCGCACCTTGAACGAGCCGGTCTTTTGCAGGTTCTCGCATTTGAAATATACGTCCGCTCCCGTCATTGCCGAGAACGTGGACGAATGGTCGAGTTCGTTTCTCTGTATTACGGAAGCGAGCCGCTCCCGAGCTTCTCTGATCTTGTCTGCCGTCATAATATAAATAATACTTTAACGCGCGCGATTTGTCAAATAATTGCGACGCGCGTCGCGGCATTTTTGCGCAAAAACTCTCCCTTGACATTTGCCCGCATTCGTGCTATCATTTGTTTATGGGCGTAATAACGAAGATAGAGGCGCAGAAGCGTGCTCGCGGCAGAGTGAACGTATACGTCGACGGAGAGTTTGCCGTCGCGCTCGAAGCCGTCACGGCGAAAAGCGAGGGGCTGGAAGTCGGAGCGGAAACGACGGCGGAAACACTTGCCCGCATAGCGGGCGAGAGCGAGTGCGAAAGCGCACTCCGCCGCGCATTCGGCTACGTCGCGAAACGTATGCGCACCGAGAGCGAAGTCGAAAAATATCTGCGCGGCAAAATGTATTCCGACCGCGCCGTATCTTCGGCGGTAAGCAAACTGAAAGACTACGGATACATAGACGACGGCGAGTTCGTCAGAAGCTACGTCGAAGCCAAAGGCGGAACGCGCGGCAAGCTGCGCATAAAGCGCGATCTCGCTCTTCTCGGCGCGGACGAGCGGACGGTGGAGGAGGCGGTGTGCTCGCTCGGCGACCAGCGCGAAGCGGCTGCGCACGCCGCGGAAAAATATCTGCGCTTGCGCCCGTACGATTACCGCAAACTATGCGCACACTTGTCGTCCAAGGGTTTTGAATGGGAGAATATACGCGCCGCCGTGCGCAGGCTCGGAAAGGAGACGGAAGATGAAGGGAGTGTATAAAACGGAAAGCATACGCCGCGCCGAGCGCGCGGCAAAAGAACGGACGGGCGAGGACGAGCTGATCGAACGCGCGGCGGCAAAGCTGCTCGAAACCGTCGAGCGCGTGCCGTTTTCCCGCGCGGTCGTCGTTGCGGGAGGAGGGAACAACGGCAGCGACGCGCTGTCCCTCGCGCACCTGCTGATCGAGCGGGCATACGACGTTGCGGTATACGTCGCGGGCGATAAACGCAACGAATTCGTCGGTAAGCGCATCGCGGCGCTGACCGAACTCGGCGCGGACGTCACGCTCGTTTCTTCCGCCGACGATATTGTCATATCTCCCGGCGATCTCGTTGTAGACGGACTCCTCGGCATAGGATGTAATCGAGAAATCACGGGTATTATGTCGGACATAGTACATAAAATCAACTCTTCGGGGGCGTTCGTCGTCGCCGTGGACGTGCCTACCGGGCTGGATTCGGACACGGGCAGAGTACGCGGAGCGGCAGTGGTCGCAAACGAAACGGTGACTTTTATAGGACTTAAACAGGGGCTGTACCTTGCCGACGGGCGCAATTATGCGGGTCGGATAGTGCTTTGCGACATAAACGTGGATGCGGGCGAGCCGGATTATTACGTAGCGGAGGACGACGACGTGCGTCTGCCCGCGCGCCTGCCCGTTTCCAACAAGGGAACTTACGGCTGCGTGAAGATAATAGCGGGCAGTCCGACGATGATGGGCGCGTCGCTGCTTGCTCACGAATCGGCGCAGGCGTCCCTTCGCGGCGGGGCGGGATATGCGGTACTATGCGTGCCGAGGTCGCTCGCGGCGGTCTATCAGGCGCGGGTAAAAGAAGAAATGCTGATGTTTTTGCCCGACGACGACGGACGGGCGGTATTCGACGCGCCGTCGCTGGACTCCGTTATGCACCGCGCTTCGGCGATAGTCATAGGTCCCGGTATGGGAAAGAACGCGGATCTGATAAAGATCATCGCATATATCGCCCGCAGTTTCGACGGGACTCTCGTTATAGACGGCGACGGACTCAACGCGCTTTCCGCCGATCTTACGGCGGTGGAAGGACATAAGTGCAAACTCATCCTCACTCCGCACGTTGCGGAGTTCGCGCGGCTGATGAAAGACGACGGCGCGCTGCCGGACACCGACCGCACCGAGACCCTCGCGCGCAGACTGAACGCCGTCGTGGCGATGAAGAACGCGACCACCGTTATAAGCGACGGCAGCCGTACGTTCATAAATATAACGGGTACGCCCGCTATGGCAAAAGCGGGCAGCGGAGACGTGCTGTCCGGGCTGACGGCAGCTCTCGCCGCCAATTTCGAGCCGCTGCGCGCCGCCGTCACGGCGTGTTATCTGTTCGGCAAGGCGGGTGAAGCTGCCGCGAAAAAGCGCGGCGAGTGGAGCGTGCTCGCAAGCGACATAATAACGGAATTTTGAACGGTTCGCGCCGCCGGGAGCAAATGAAAAAACGATAGTCGTAATAAATGAAAAAACCATAAAACGGCGCGGCGGCTTTTCGGCTGCCGCGCCGTCTATATCTCATACCATACGCCGGGCTGCGGGATGAGCGCGGAAGCCGTCGGGAGATATTTGCCGACGGTCGAGGCGAAGCGGTTCGTATTCACGCTGTCGGATACGGGCGGGAACGCGTCGTCGAAATGGTCGATCGCGACGCACTTCGGGCGCAGGCGTTCGAGAAAGGGGATCAGTTCTTTGTCCATTCTCCGTCTGCCCTGATAGGGAAACACGAGCAGATCCGCGCCTTGCGGGTATGCCGCGTCGTCCGTCATTCCCGCCGAGCCGAATACGAGCGCGGTCTTTTCTCCGTCCGAAACGGAGAAAGCGAGCGTTTCTCCGCGTTTTATACGGAAGCGGGACGCTTCGGAAAGCAGTCTTATGCAATCGAGCAGGCGGCGGTATGTGCGGGGAGAGAACAGCACGCGCAGCACCGTCGCCGCGTCGAACCGACAGTGGCGGGCGGGAAAGACGCGCACGCAAAGCGAGCCGACGGTAAAAGCGTCGCCTGCGCGGATCTCGCGCATATCGTTCGTGCGCAGTCCGTTTTTCTCCGCGAGCCGAATGCCCTTGCCTGAAACGTAAACGGGCGAGCCGGCGGCAAACGCGTCCGTATCGACGAAGTGGTCGACGTGCGGGTGGGTGACGAGCACCGCATCCGCGGAGAGCATCTCGTCCGACGGCGAGAGCGGATCGTCCGAATACTTTTTCGTATACGGATCGACTAGCAGGCGGCTGTCGCCGCTCTTTATCATAATAGTCGCCGTTCCGTGCCACTTGAAGCGCATTATTTTCCTCCGTGCGATCGCCGTCCGATCTGCTTGAATTATACACCGTTTTTCGGCGGACGGCAACTTTTTACGGCGCGCATTTGCTTTTATGCGGCATAAAGTCGGGATTTACGGAGGAATTTTCAAAAAGGGTATTGACATAAACCGCGATTCGGTATATACTGATAATAACACGTTATTGTTCCGGTGCGTATAAATGCGCGGCGGTTCGTTCGCGGCATTGCGATCGGCGTTTCCGATGCGGCAGTCCGCGCCGTGCGGGCAAAGCAGTCGGAGATCGGGGATTAAAACGATACGCCGGAGAGAGGGAATGATGAAATATGTATGCAACGTATGCGGATACGCGTATGACGAAGAAAAGGAAGCCGCGGCGTTTTCCGAACTTCCGTCCGATTGGAGATGTCCGGTTTGCGGTGCGCCGATTTCGGCATTTAAAGCCGAATCCGGGGTAAAAGAAAGCGGTACGTTCAAAAAGCGGATCGCGGAGACCGGCAGCGCCGGATCAGTGAAGCGCGGACCGGGTGAAACAAGACTGACTGCGGGGGAATTGTCCGCGATCTGTTCCAATCTCGCCCGCGGCTGTGAAAAACAGTATAACGCGGACGGGCAGGCGTTGTTTGCGGAAATGGCGGAGCGGTTTGCGGCGGCAGTGCCGCCGGACGGCAAAGCAGAGCTTTCCGCGCTGACGAAAGCCGTGAAACGCAATGCCGACTCGGATTTTGCCGAAGCGAAAGCTTTGGCGGAAAATGTCGGCGACAGAGGCGCGTTGCGTGCGCTTGTATGGGGCGAAAAAGTGACGATGTCCATCGCATTTCTGCTTGAACGCTGCGAGCGTGAAGGAACTGCGTTTCTTGAAAATACGGAGATATGGGTATGTTCGATATGCGGGTTTGTGTATGTCGGCGATGCTCCTCCGGAGCTCTGTCCCGTATGTAAAGTGCCGTCATGGAAGTTCGATAAGGCAGGGAGGGATGCCGTATGAGCGAATTTGCCGTGCGCAATCTGCGGTTATGCACAAAAGATTGTCTGTGTCTTTACGTTTGTCCGACGGGAGCGACGGATACGGAGAACAGCGTGATAGATAAAAGCAAATGCATCGGCTGCGGAGCGTGCGCCGGATCGTGTCCGAGCGGCGCTATAAGTATGATGCCGTATGTTCTGCCGCCGCAGCAGCCGAAAAACGCTGACGTGAAGGTTGTTTTGCGCGCGTTGGCGCGTGAAAAAACGGAACAGGAGAACGCCGCGCGTTCGCTTTCGCGTAATGGCGGCGGCGCGGAAAGGCTTATGAAAGCGGCTGCTTTGTCGTTTCGCAGAACTGCGGAGGACATTTACCGGGAGTCGGGATATATGCTTCCGCAAAGCGGAGAGACTCATGCGCTGCTTGCCGAACTTGTGCGTTGTCCCGACAAACGTATATCCGAAGCCGCGGAAAAACTTTCCGCAATGCTGGAAAACAACGAAAACAAAGATAAAACGGAGGTAAAAACAATGAAAAAGTACAAGTGCAAAGTATGCGGCGAAGTGTTCGAGGTTGCCGACGGCGTCGAGCCAGTCTGCCCCCGCTGCAAAGCGAAGGGAGATAAACTCGAACTCATCGAGCCGAAGCCCAATAAATACGCGGGAACGCAGACGGAAAAGAATCTGCACGAAGCGTTTGCGGGCGAATCGCAGGCGAGAAACAAGTATACATACTTTGCGTCCGTAGCCAAGAAAGAGGGCTACGAGCAGATCTCCGCGCTTTTCCTTAAAACCGCGGACAACGAGAAAGAGCACGCTAAAATGTGGTTCAAGGAGCTTGCCGGCATAGGCAATACGGCGGAGAATCTTGCGGCTGCCGCGGCAGGCGAGAATTACGAGTGGACGGATATGTACGACGGCTTTGCAAAGACGGCGGAGGAGGAGGGATTCCCCGAGCTTGCGGCGAAGTTCCGTCTTGTGGCGGCGATAGAAAAGCACCACGAAGAGCGTTACCGCGCCCTGCTCAAAAATATCGAACTTGCCGAAGTGTTCGCGAAATCCGAAGTCAAAGTATGGGAGTGCCGTAACTGCGGACATATCGTCGTCGGTACGAAAGCGCCCGACGTCTGCCCGACCTGCGCGCACCCGCAGAGCTATTTCGAGATCCACGCGGAAAACTATTGATACGATCGGCGCGTAGAAAGAGAATTGGAAGAACCCCGAAAGTTTATCCGACTTTCGGGGTCTGTCGGGTGCATCGGCTCTTTTTTCGCCGGAGAGCGTGCGCATTTACCGTTGACAGCCGCCGTAACTCCGTGATATACTGAACATAATATATATGTACCTGCATAAAAGGAGAAAACGGTGACCGATCTCGGCAAATGGTTTTGGATAAGACAGCCTGAAAAGTTTTCCGTCGTGCGCGACGGCGTTTCGATCGTGACCGAACCGCATACCGATCTATGGCAGCGGACGTATTACGGCTTTTGCAACGACAATGCGCCCGTTTTTCAGATGAGGACGGGTGAAAAATACTTTTCCTTTTCCGTGCGCACGCGTTTCGAGCCGAAACGTCGGTTCGATCAATGCGGCATTGCCGTGTATATCGACGGGGAAAACTGGCTCAAAGCGTCGGTGGAATACGAGAACGAACGGTTCGGCAGGTTGGGCAGCGTGGTGACGAACGGCGGTTATTCGGACTGGGCGACGACGGATGTTCCGGGCGTCGTTCGCGAAATGTACTACCGGCTCAGCCGCAGGGAAAGCGATTTCCTTATCGAGTGTTCGGAGAACGGGCGGGACTGGCGCCAAATGCGTATCTGCCGTCTTGTCGCCGCTGACGGTGAGATCCCGTTCGGGATATATGCGTGCAGTCCCGAAGATTCGTCGTTCACCGCCGAATTTTCGGAGTTCGAGCTGACGGACTGCAAATGGAACGCGCATGAATGACGGTTGCGGCTATATAATGACGGCGCATTGAAGCCGGGCGGCAACCGGTCGGCGTTTGCGGCACGGCGGCGGACGATGAGCGGGCGGCACGCGAACGTCTGCCTTGGCAGCATGGACGGACAGTGCGTTCGCAGCTGTCTGCGTGAGTTGAATAAATTGGCGGTACGCGAACGTTTGCCGCGGCAGCGATACGCGGGGAACGGCAGGCGGGCAACAAGCGGCTTGCGTGCAAACGGCCGCTATGGCGGCGACTATGGAAAGCCGGCGACAAAGCCGGTTTTTGCCGGGTGGCGTGCGATGGGCAGTTTTTGAGTACAGTATTTTGCATAACGTATCGCGTTTTTAGTAACATTGCCGCTTGCGGCACGGCTTTTTTTGGGCGATACCGCTATCGGAGAACGGATAATGGAGGAAAGAGATCTGATCGCACGTTTGCGCGATCCGTCGGACAACGGACCGTTTGAATTCCTCACCGTATCGGGGAAGCGCGAGCGCTTTGCTCGTCTTGCCGTGTATGGCAGGGAAGAGGGTTTTGAATGCCTGTATTGCCTTATGCAGCCGTTCGGAAACGCATTGCTTTCTCCTCGGGTGTATTGCGTGGCGATAGGAGCGGACGGCGACGTGTACGTCGCTCTTGACGACGATCCCGATACAATCGCGCGCGTAAACGCCCTGTATCGCCGAGGCAAACGGTGACGGAGAAAAATCTCTCGGAGGAAAATTTTTCGGCAAGTGGCTGAAAATCTTTGCTTTTTTGCTCCGTATATGTTATAATAACGCGGTCATAGGGGGCTATGGCGCAGTTGGTAGCGCGTTTGAATGGCATTCAAAAGGCCAGGGGTTCGAATCCCCTTAGCTCCACCACTAAAAACCTAAATCGAACTACTCGGTTTAGGTTTTTTATTATTGAATATACATTATTACAGTATAAATCAGATTAGCTTTATACTTTCTGAACGGAATGCTATAACTTATTTCAATCACTTCCGAAGCAAAAGAAAAGCCCCGACTTTCATCGGGGTTTGTTGGAATCGGACTATTGTAATAAATTTCAATTTTGTCTTCAAAAAGTACAATTTCTTTTATTAAGTAATTCACAAGTAGTTTCGGATTTAATTGCAAAGCCTTTTCATAATAATTATTTATTTCTTTTTTTGTAAGAACCGCTACGGTTTTGCTTTTTTCTATTGCGATATGTTTTTCCAGTTCGTCCTGTCTTTGCTCAAGTTCTCGCATACGTTTCATTGCAGTATTAGTGCTTCCGCCTTGCTCTATAGCGCTCATAATATTGTTTATCGCCGTTTCCGTTGTTCTTTTTTCACTTTGAAGAAGATTAAGAACTACGTTTTTCTTTGCGCGCTCTTCTTGTATTTCCATAAGTTTAAAAACAATGTAATCTCTTGTCTTTGGATTACTTAATTCTTTAATGACACTGTCTATAACTATTTTTTCCAGTACTTCTTTCCTAACGGGCTTATTATGGCAATCGTTTAATTTCGCTTTCCTACCTCTGCATTTGTAATAGTATTTCTTTTCTCCGTTATGCGCCGTCCCACTGTCAGACATTACTGAATAACCGCAATATCCGCACTTTATTTTATTGCGTAAAAGAAAATCTACTTCTATGCTTTTTTTACCGAACTTATTACTATTTATTTTTTTTTCGTACTTTTTCAAATACATCGGCAGGCACAATTTGAGGATAGATATTATTAAACACTTCTCCCTTAAATCTATATATTCCTGAGTATCTTTCATTTTTGAGAATCTTATAAACAGTGTTTTGCGCAAATGGTTTACCATAGTAATAAATACCTTTATTTATAAGATCAGCTATTATATCCCTGACATAAACGCCTGCAGAATATTGTTTGTAAATATACCTCACAACTTCTGCATGCTCGGGAACGATTATCGCCTTTTTATTTACGTTTTTGTATCCGTACGGCACTATGCCACCTGTCAGGTTACCTTTTCTACGACTTTCATTGTTTCCTCTTCTTATCTTTTGCGATAGTTCTGCACTGTAATATTCGGCATAACCTTCTAGCATACTTTCAAGTATAATTGCTTCGGGAGAGTCGGGAATATATTCCGTTGCGGATATAACTTTTACTCCGTTGTCTTTCAACGTCTTTTTGTGTATTGCCATTTCATATTTGTTACGGCTAAATCTGTCAAGTTTGTAAACCAGTACGAAATTCCAGTCCC